>JAXJET010000010.1:0-65290 GCA_036301285.1 Collinsella aerofaciens | reverse complement strand
GCGGCATATGAAGTCGATCGCGAGTTCCGCACGAGCCGGAGAGCACTTAATGTGCTCTCCGTGCGAGTCAGGACTGTCCGAGCAGGCGACTTCATATGCCGCCGGGCGGCCGGGGCGAACCCCTCCAAAGATTTTCAAAAAAGATGTTGACGCGCGCGTAACGACTCGTCTAATATATCTCTTGCGCGATGGACCTGTAGCTCAGTTGGTTAGAGCGTCCGGCTGATAACCGGGAGGTCACAAGTTCGAATCTTGTCAGGTCCACCACTTTTCTTTCGCAATAAACACCCCAGCGAGAGCCGAGTCGCCGCTGGGGTGTTTATTACTGTCTCCGTGGGGGTTTAGCTCAGCTGGGAGAGCGCGGGCTTTGCAAGCCTGAGGTCAGGGGTTCGATCCCCCTAACCTCCACCATGATGGACCTGTAGCTCAGTTGGTTAGAGCGTCCGGCTGATAACCGGGAGGTCACAAGTTCGAATCTTGTCAGGTCCACCATCAAAACTGTGAAGAGCCCTGGGGCGTTGCCTCGGGGCTTTTTTCTTGTCTGCGATAAATCTCATTTTGGTTTTGTGTGCTGTGCGAAAGATTGGGTAGTATAGCTATTCAATGCGGCGACCTTGCCGCGTGTTAACCGCTACGTACCGGAGGTGTTCCATGGTTCGTGTCGACATAGAGACCATCGTCATGGCCGCCGGTCCCGTGCCATCGCTTATCGTGCTTCGCGAGCGCTGCAGCAAGTCGGATTCCCCCGCGCCGCTGCGCTCCCTCTCCATCCAGACTGGCTCGTTTGAGGCTGCGGCAATCAGCCGCGGCATCGACAGCGGCCGCGCCGATCGTCCCATCACGCACGACCTGCTGCTCGACACCGTCGACGCCCTGGGTGCCAAGCTCGAGCGCATCGAGATCGTTCGCGCCGAGCCGCCGGTGTTCTATGCGACGATCGTCGTGCTGGTCGATGGCGACGAGCGCAAGATCGACGCCCGCCCCAGTGATGCCATTGCCCTTGCCGTGCGCAGCAATGCTCCCATGTTTGTGGAGGATGACATCATGAATCGCCTGGGCACTGTTTCTACCCACGCCGAGGAAGTCGACGACGAGCAGGAGTTCGAGAAGTTCGACGAGTTCGTCCATACGCTCTCCCCCGATGATTTCTAAATGCGGAGTGTCCAGGTTGCGGAGCGTTCGCTGATGGCTAGCGGTATGTCGGCTGAGGCGGCGGCCATTGCGCGCGAGGCCCAGATGCGCTCGGAGGCTTCTGAGGCGGCTCGCATTGCCTATGTGACGCAGGCTCGCACGCTTCGCGAGCGCCGCGGCTCGTTTATCAAGATGGTTGTTATCTCCGCCCTTGTCGCGGCAATCTGTTCGCGCCTTCGTGGTACAGTTGGTGCGCTTGGGTTTTCGATCTCTACGGGCCTGGTGATCTGGGGCGTGGTCGATGCGGTCATGCTGACTAGCCAGATCAAGGTGCTCGACAAACGCGCGGCGGACATGATGCGCGCCCGCGATGCCGCTGCTAAGATCGCCGCCGAGGCGCAAGAACTGTAACGACGCCAGACTCGATGGGAAGGTCTAAAGATGGCACAGGATATGCAGGATGCCGGTAACGTCTCCGCCGAGCTCGACGCCATGGTGTGCGATCTGATCGGCGCGTTCTTGGACGACCTTGCCGCCGGCGAAAACCCCGGCGTGGTCGTGGCAATTGAGGACGCCGCTTCCAACCGTTATCTGGCGGCGCTCGATGAGGATGGCGAAGAGGCGTGCCTCGAGGCGGCCACCAACTTTATCTCCGAGCACAAGATGGGTCTTAAAGACGAGGGCTTGGGCCGTATCGCCCGCTATGCCATCGGCTATACCGGCTGCGTTGAGATCGATGGCGGCTACCATGACGCCCTGCTCGTGAGCTTCTTTGAGACGACGCTCGAGAGTGGTTTTTCGGCATATGTGCTGTATGAGGGCATGGGCGCCGGCGATGGTTTTATGTGGAGCGACCCTGAACCTGCAGGTGAGGAAACCCCTCTCATCTAAAATCGCTAAAATAAACGAGTTTTCGGTAAAAGGCTCAATATTCCCGCTGAGCGTTGTATCGCTGGGCGGGCCGCATACGCGTGCCGTTTGTATATGGATAGAAGATAGGGGAACTACATGCGCGTAGACAATCTGAGGAACATCGCCATCATCGCCCACGTCGACCACGGCAAGACGACGATGGTCGACAAGCTCCTGCGTGCCACGGACGCCTTCCGTGCCAACCAGCAGGTCGAGGACCGCGTTCTGGATTCCAACGACCAGGAGCGCGAGCGCGGCATCACGATTCTCGCCAAGAACATCTCTATCGAGTACAAGGACGTTAAGATCAACGTCATCGACACTCCGGGCCACGCCGACTTTGGCGGCGAGGTCGAGCGCGTGCTGCGTATGGCCGACGGCGCCCTGCTGCTGGTCGACGCCTTTGAGGGCCCCATGCCCCAGACCCGCTTCGTGCTGCGCCACGCTATCGACACCGGCCTTAAGATCATGATCGTCATCAACAAGATCGACCGTCCGGGCGCCAACCCCGAGAAGGCCTATAACGACTGCCTGGACCTCATGGCCGACCTGGGCGCCACCGACGACCAGCTTGAGTTCGCCATGGAGCACGTGGTCTACGCCAGCGCCATGAATGGCTTTGCCCGCCTTGATCCCAACGACGGCAACATGGACATGTATCCGCTGCTCGATATGATCATCGACGACATGCCCGCGCCCGAGGTTGACGAGAACGCCCCGCTGGCCATGCAGTGCGTGACCATCGACCACTCCAACTTCGTTGGCCGTATCGGCATCGGTCGCGTGTACTCCGGTACCATCCATCAGGGCGATCAGATTCTGGTTGTGAAGAACGACGGCTCCAGCGCCACCGCTACCGTCAAGCAGCTCTTTACCTTCGACTATCTGGGCCGTACCGAGTGCCAGGAAGTCGGCGCCGGCGACATCGCTGCCGTCGTGGGCATTGACCGCACCGATATCGGCGATGTCTACACCGACCCCGAGAACCCCGTCGAGCTCGAGCCCATTGAGATCGACCCGCCGACCCTGTCCATCGTCTTTGAGGCTTCGACCTCCCCGCTCGTCGGTCGCGACGGCGACATCGTGGGCGCCCGTCAGCTCAAGGAGCGCCTGTTCAACGAGGCTGAGAACAACGTGACCATGAAGATCGAGGAACTCGAGGACAAGAGTGGCGTCGAGGTTTCGGGCCGCGGTATTCTGCACCTGTCCGTCCTGATGGAGTCCATGCGCCGCGAGGGCTTTGAGTTCCAGGTCGGCCGTCCCCGCGTTCTGTTTAAGAAGGACGAGAACGGCAACAAGATGGAGCCTGTCGAGCAGGCCGTCGTCGAGTGCCCGGACGAGTACTCGGGCAAGGTCGTTGAGGTCTTCGGTACCTCCGGTGGCATCATGACGAGCATGGACACCTCGGGCATCGTGACGCACCTCGAGTTTAAGATCCCGACCCGCGGCATCATGGGCCTTAAGAATCGCATCATGAACGTCACCCACGGCGAGGGCGTGTTCTACCACACCTTCCTGGAGTACGGTCCCTACGCCGGCGAGATCGGTAACCGTCAGAACGGCGCAATGATCTCCATGACCACCGAGAAGGCCGTTGCCTATGCCCTGGGTACGCTGCAGGAGCGCGGCCAGCTTTTTGTTGAGCCGGGCACCGAGTGCTACGAGGGCATGATTGTGGGCGAGCGCAGCAAGGCTGGCGACATGGTCGTCAACATCGCCCGTACCAAGAACCTGGGCAACCAGCGTTCCTCGACCTCCGATATCTCCGTCCAGCTGGTGCCGCCCCGCACCTTCTCGCTGGAGGAGGCGCTGGAGTACATCGCCGACGACGAGCTGGTCGAGATTACTCCCAAGAACATCCGCCTGCGCAAGCGTCTGCTCAATGCCACCGACCGCAAGAAGGCCGCCGTCCGCGCCGGTCAGGTCAACAAATAAGCGCTGGGCTTTATAACGTCTAACAAGAAAGGGCGCCGACCGTAATGGTCGGCGCCCTTTTTGGTGCAAGGGGATTTAGCTGGTCTGCATTGCCACAAAGGTGCTTGGCCCCTTTGTGGCGGTTGGCGGCTAAGCGGTGGGGAGTTCTGGCGTGTTAGCCGACTGCTGCGGTTTGAGGTGGGCGTTGCGCCAGATGATTTGGATGATGTAGCCGAGTGCAAAGACGAAGGCCACGCCGCTGATGAAGTCGCCTACGAGGGGAAGCCCCGTGAGGGCGCCGGCGATCACGCCGCCGATGGCTGCCATGGCGTAGCGGTTTTGGCTGTGTCCGACCATGCGGGCGATCGCACACCCCGCAAAGGCACTCGACACCAGCGCGATGCCAATAACACCGCACATGAGGGCTCCGGCAAGCGACAGACCAGCGATAGAGATAATTAGCAGCAGGACGGCGGGGACGATAGCAATCGTGCCCAGAAGACCGCTCACCCACAGGGGCATGGGGCGCTGGTGGAGCATACCGGCGGCGCTGGCAGTCGCACGCGGAAAGACGAGCTCGAGCAGCAGAGCGACAAAGCAGGTCGAGAGTGCCGCGGCGACGATACCGCCGATGACATCGTTAACGGTGGAAGTATCCTCGTTCTCGGTGCGGTCGATCTTGAGTGCGCCGACCTCGGCTCCCGCGGCGCGCTCGGGGTCCTCGGAGACGTGCGCGTTCACGGTGCCGGTGATGTGGGCGTTCTTGCCCAGGATGAGCTTGTCGGCCCAAACCTCGACATCGCCCTCGACGGTGCCATCGATGGTCACCGTGTTGCCCGCAAGCGCTGCCGACTTGGTAGAGCCGCGCAGGGCAACCGTCTCGCCTATCGCATAGAAACAGTTGGCGGTGCTACCGGTGTTGAGCACAACGTGCTGGCCGGCCACCGTGACGCTGCCATCAACCGTGGTCTTGGCGATGTCGATGGTGCGCGCCGCCAGGCGAATAGCGCCGCCTACGGTGCAGTCGCGAATCGATAGGCTCTCGCCCGCCGCGATAATATCGCGGCCGATGGAGGCATCGTCCAAGTTGAGGGCCTGGCCGGCCCAGTACAGGTCACCATCGACGCCGGACGGATTGGCGTCATTGTCGGTCGCAAGTACGTTGCCTGCGGTGTCCGTGCCGGCGAACGACGCCGTGGGAAGTGCGGTGAGCGCGAGCGCGATGAGCGCGAACAGGATGGTGATGCGGCCCCATGCTTTACGGCGCTGGGTCAACGGGAATTGATTACAGGGCATAGTGAATCCTTCGTTAGATGCTCGATATGCATCTAACAGGGTACCCAACGCGTGGGCGCTCTAAAAGAACCTCTCGGTTGCATTTCGAGGGGTTGTGTCGTGCTGCCTACTTTTTACGGTGCAAAAAGCGCGCGATGTCTTCTTCGGTGGGGCTTTTGATGTCAAAGCGCAGCGAGAGCCAGCGCAGGCCCATGGTCACGACAACGCATACGACCAGCGCGGCGACATTGCTCATGATGCCGCTCATAACGAGACACACATAGCTTGTCGATCCGGCGATGGCGGCGATGGCATAAAAGTTAGTACGTTGGAAAATGCCCGGAACCACGCCCATAAAGCCGTCGCGCAACATGCCGCCGCCCACCGCGGTAAAAAAGCCCATCATGATGCACACCGCCGGCGCAAAGCCGTAGACAAGCGCCTTGTCCGCTCCGGTGGCGGCATAGATGCCGACCGAGATGATGTCGAGCAGGGGGATGAGTTTTTCGGGCTTGTCGACGATTGCCGGGAAAATATAGATGATGGCTGCCGTGGCAATGGAAAGCGGCAGCGCCATCGGCTGGTTGAGGATGTAGACGTTGCCCACCTGCAGCGTCATATCGCGCAAAAGGCCGCCGCCCAGGCCGCAGACCACCGCGAGCGCGACCGCGCCCACCAGGTCGAGCTTGTGCTCGCGCGCAACCAGTACACCCGAGATCGATGCAGCGACAACAGCGAACATCTCGAGCCAAAAGGGGATAGCGACCATGGCATCAGAGGCATGTGGGGTAACGGTCATAGCGGCGACGACGGGCAAGATGGGGTCCTTTGGGTTACGGATTTTGACAATGCCCGTACATAGTACATGTTCGGCGCCGATTGCGACCCTATTGCTCGGCAAACGGTCGGGACTGGATGCGGGCGTGGCGTTGTTGGAATGCCGGGGGTCCAAAACGTGTACGTCAGCCTCCAAAAACGACATTTTTCGGCATCTTTTGAGGGTGACGTACGCGTTTGCATATCATGCGCGGCATGCATGAGTCGATTTACTCACATCCAGTATATTTCCCCACTTCAACGGACATAAGAGTTGGGTATCGGCTCAAAGCGAGAGGTCATCAATGGATACCCCTGTTCTCATTTCGCATAAAACCGCACGGCTCGTTCATCATGCACCTCAGAATTTGGTGCAGCCTCTCGCACAACGCGACTACCAGATAGGCGCACGAGGCATCTCCACCCAGCAACGCGTTGCGCGCATACGACAGGCCCTTACCGACTGCGGCATTCCGCCCGATATGCTCAAGACTATCGATATCGCGGTTGTATTCGAATTCGAGCGAATTCGAACCAAAGGCGTCATCTGCCACATTCTTGGACAAAATCTTCCCTACGAGCATATTGACGAGTTGACGCCCGGAATCTTCATCACCGACGAAGCCTTCACCTTCGTGCTCGCTGCCGAGTGGATGGATAGGATCGAATACCTCGAATACGGCTATGAAGTTTGCGGCGATTATCGCATGGGGCTCAATCCCGCCGACCCTTATACCGAGCAACCAGCCACCGCGTCCAAGGAACAAATTACCGAGCTGCTCGATATGCACCCCGGCAAACCCGGTGCCACACGCGCGCGACTCGCACTCAGACATATCTACGACCATTCTGCCTCGCCTATGGAGACCGCTTCGGCAATCGCCCTCTCGCTCCCAACAAGCGAAGGCGGTGTTGGCATTCGAGGCATCGAGCTCAACAAACCGCTTGAAATCCCTCAACGTCTTTGGCACTGCGCCAAAGCTCGAACGCTCAAAATCGACACGCTCGTTACCTATAAGCGCAGGGAGCTCGGTATTGAATATAAGGGCGGCTTTCACGATGAGTTCGAGCGCAAGGGAGCAGATGCGGAACGAGAGGCCGTTCTCGCCCAAATGGGATATCGAATCGTTACGCTCACTTCGGCTCAGTTCGGCAGCCAGCTTGCCTTTCACCGTGCCATGAACAACATTCGCGAAGCACTCGGCATGCCTCGATGCACCGATACCGAGTACCAACGAAAGCAAAATGAACTGCGCAAGGCACTTATCCGCAACTGGAAGAGCGTACAAGGCGAAGAGACGCTTATCGAGTAGCGTCGCTCCCACGAGCCCGATCCAAACGTGTACGTCAGCCTCCAAAGATGTCGAAAATTGTCGGTTTTGGAGGGTGACGTACATGTTTTTGGTGAGGGGTGGGCTCGAATCCCTCCTCCTTCGCCGTGTTTGTTTGTAAGGGACTCAAAACAAAAAAGCTCCCATTCTCGGGAGCTTTCTCAACCAAAATGGCGGAGGAGGAGGGATTCGAACCCTCGTGACCTTATACAGGCCAAACGGTTTTCGAGACCGCCGCATTCAACCACTCTGCCACCCCTCCGCGTGGGGTAAAAACAAAGCAGGCTCGAAGGCCTGCTTTGGAATTAACTGGCGGAGAGTCAGGGATTTGAACCCTGGAGACGCTTTTGACGCCTACACGATTTCCAATCGTGCTCCTTCGGCCACTCGGACAACTCTCCGTTAAATGCGAAAGTCAGTATACACGAGGAATCGCAAAGTGCAAACAGAAAAGTTGGCATTTTTTAAAACGCTTGGCCGCGCTTGGCGTTGCAGTGGGGTTTGAGGTGCCAAAAAACGGCTTCCGACCAGCGTGGTTGATCAACTCAATTGTTTAAAAGGGGTATTCATAGGCGACTTGGCAATGAATTTAAAAATCTTTGGGTGGTGCTGTGGACCACTGGTATGCATTTTGCGACCACAGCCTTGTGTCCGTTGACCTGTGGCTTGGCTCAGCTTGTCCCCGCGGCACCGTATCTTGTCCACAGATTCGTCAAGCTTTTGGTCAGCATTTGGTTGGAATGCGCATGAAACGTCGTGCGAGTATGGACATATGTGGAGGTCATGAGGTTGTAGCTGCATATTCTTGCAGCCTAGGAGGTTGAAAGATATTATTACCAAGTCTTTTCCTGCTTCAGGCGCACCTTCACGACCTGAAGCCACATTTGCCCAGAGGAGGTGACAATATGAAGGCTTATGAACTGCTGTTCTTTGTTGACCCGTCGCTCGACCCCGAGACTCGTCTCGCTGTTATGAAGCGTATCGATACCACGATCGCTGAGGGCGCTGGCAAGGTCGACTCCGTTGACGAGTGGGGCAAGCGCAAGCTCGCCTACGAGATCAACGACCTCACCGATGGTGACTACACCCTCATCAACTTCCACGCAGATCCTACCCAGATCGCCGAGCTTGATCGCGTCCTGCGCATCACCGACGCTGTGGTCCGCCACATGATCGTCCGTCGCGACGACCAGGAGTAAGACTGTCGTTTTGGACTGGGCTTGTGCCCCAAGAGGAAGTAGTGAGTTATGAGCATCAATCGAGTGAACATCACCGGTAACCTCACCCGCGATCCCGAGCTGCGCGCCACAGCCGGCGGAACCCAGGTTCTGTCCTTTGGCGTCGCCGTGAACGATCGTCGCCGCAACGCGCAGACTGGCGAGTGGGAGGACTATCCCAACTTTGTCGACTGCACCATGTTCGGCACCCGCGCCGAGGCCGTGAGCCGTTTCCTGGCAAAGGGAAACAAGGTCGCGATCGAGGGCAAGCTGCGCTACAGCTCTTGGGAGCGCGACGGCCAGCGTCGGAGCAAACTTGAGGTCATCGTCGATGAGATCGAGTTTATGAGCTCCCGTGGTGGCCAGGGTGGCTACGACCAGGGCGGTTACGCCCCCGCAGCTCCCGCGCCCGCAGCACGTCCTGCCGCGCCGGTGGCTACGCCGCCCGCGGTCGACGTCTACGATGAGGACATCCCGTTCTAAGGGTTGTTCACCTATTTTTGAGTGAGAGGCGGCTTCGGTTCGCCGAAGTTGCCAAATGAAAGGTATTTTGACATGGCTAATGATTTTTCTGCACGTCAGCCGCGTCGTAAGTACTGCCAGTTCTGCAAGGAGAACACTGAGTTCATCGACTATAAGGACACTCAGCTTCTCCGTAAGTACATGACCGACCGTGGCAAGATCAAGCCCCGTCGCGTCACTGGCGCTTGCACGCAGCATCAGCATGACATCGCCAACGCCATCAAGCGCGCCCGCGAGATGGCTCTCCTGCCGTACACCGTCCCCGTGGTTTCCTCTCGTGGCAACCGCGATCGCGGCTAAGAAGGGAGACGCATCATGAAGGTTATTCTTCTCGATGAGATCAAAGGCAAGGGCGGCGAGGGTGACGTCGTAGAGGTCGCTCAGGGTTACGCTGAGAACTTCCTGTTCCCCAAGAAGCTCGCTGTTGCCGCCACCAAGGGCAACCTCAAGCAGCTTGACGAGCGTCGCAACAACATCGCCAAGCGCGAGGCCGTCCGTCTGGCTACCGCCAACGAGACCAAGGCTGCCTTCGAGGGCAAGACGGTCACCGTTGACGTCAAGGTCGGCGACGAGGGCATCCTCTTTGGCTCCGTTACCGCCGCTATGGTCGCTGACGCCATCAAGGCTCAGCTCGGTATGGACATCGACCGCAAGCGCGTCGAGCTCGGTAAGCCCATCAAGGTTGCCGGTGCCCACACCGTTGCCATCTCGCTGTACCGCGAGATCAAGGCCGAGGTTGTCGTTCTCGTCGGCGTTACCGCCGAGGAGCTCGCTGCCGAGGCTGAGGTCGAGGAGGCCGCTGAGGTCGCCGAGGCCGAGACCGCCGAGGTCGAGACTGAGGCTGCTGCCGAGTAGCATTTGCTGCAACGCAACAATCTTGTTCTAAGAAGGGCGCTCTGGGAAACCAGGGCGCCCTTTTGTTTTTTGCGCTGAGTGAGTGTCATGGTGAACGTTGCGTCGAAGTCCTATATACAGGACCGTTCATCCGTTTGGTTCGGTGATGATTGGCGGCGCGCGGCGCGTTTTGGGACCGTGGCTGATACTATGGATGCTCGCAAGCGATATGAATGAGGATGCTCATGGCATATGACGATAGGGAGACGGGGCTGACGGTCGAGGACCGCGGCTCAAAGTTGGGTCTTCCCCAAAACCAAGATGCAGAGGCCAATGTACTGGCCGCTATGCTGCTATCGCCCGAGGTGGTCGAAGAGGCCCAGGTCGAGCTGCAGCCCGATGATTTCTACCGGCCCATTCATAAGACCATCTACACCGCGATGGTCGATATGTACAACAGCCGCATTCCCATCGACTCCATCTCGCTGATCGATTACCTGCGAAGCATCAACAAGCTCGATGCCGTGGGCGGCGAGGCCTACATTTTGGAGCTGATGGGTCAGACTCTGTCGCTCGTGAACTGGCAGCACCATGCCGCCATCGTTCGTCGCGATTCGATGCTGCGCGAGCTGATCGGCGCCACCAACGAGATCAACGCGCTGGCATATAACGCCCCCACCGACACCAAAGAGGTCGTGGAGCTAGCCGAGAGCAAGCTGCTCAAGGTCACGGCACGCGAGGTCAAGTCGAGCTACAAGACGCTGACCGAGTTTATGGTTGAGGCCTATAACGAGGCCGAGGAAGTGTGTCAGGCCGGTGGTCAGGCTGCGGGCGTGCCCACGGGCTTCCCGTCACTCGACCGCATGCTCATGGGCTTCCGCGAGGGCCAGCTCATCATTATCGGCGCCCGCCCTGCTGTGGGTAAGACGTCGTTCGCCCTGAATCTGGCGCTCAACGCTGCCGCTGCCGGTTATACCGTCGGCTTCTTCTCGCTGGAGATGTCGGGCAAAGAAATTGCCCAGCGTCTGATTTGCGCCTACGCCATGATCTCGATCAGTGACTTCCGCATGGGCCGCATTAGCCCCGAGCAGTGGGCCAATATCAACGAGGCCACGCAGACCTTGTCCAAGCTCGATATTCTGATTGACGATACGCCCGGCACCACAGTGACCGAGATTCGCGCCAAGAGCCGCCGCATGCTCCATAACAAGGAGAAGGCAATCATCATCCTGGACTACCTGCAGCTGGTGAGTCCTCCGCAGGGACGCCGCTCCGAGAGCCGTACCGTCGAGGTTTCGGAGATGTCGCGTGGTCTGAAGATCATGGCCAAGGAGCTCAAGATCCCGCTCATCGCGCTGTCGCAGCTCTCGCGTCAGGTCGAATCCCGTACCGGCAAGCGCCCGCAGCTTTCCGACCTTCGTGAATCGGGCTCCATCGAGCAGGACGCCGATATCGTTATGTTCTTGGACCGCTCCGCCGACGAGGCCGAGGCCTCGCGCGACGATCGACCCGACGAGGGCGTTACGCGTATCGTCGTGGCCAAGAACCGTTCGGGCCCGATCGGCGACGTCGATCTGATGTTCCTGCCGGCATCCACCAAGTTCTATGAGCTTGATGGGGCACATGCCGAGGAGTAGGACAGGCGCCCGTTGCACGGGTATACTGGGAATGTTTTGTGCTTCTGCGTGCCGGCGTGGCGCGTAGACAGTCCATGAATGTAAGGAGTAAACATGCCGTCAACCGTTTTGGTCGGTGCCCAGTGGGGCGATGAGGGCAAAGGTAAGATTTGCGACCTGGTCGCCGGCGACTTCGATGCCGTCGTGCGCTACTCGGGAGGCAACAACGCCGGCCACACCATCGTCGTCAACGGCAAGAAGTACGGCCTGCACCAGGTGCCCTCCGGCATCATGTATTCCGATCACGTGTCGGTGATCGGTAACGGCTGCGTCGTCAACCCCAAGGTTGTCCTTGAGGAGATCGATATGTTCGAGGCCGACGGCATCACCACCAAGAACCTCAAGATTAGCGGCAACGCGCATGTCATCATGCCGTACCACATCGATCTGGATGGCGCCTTTGAGCAGAAGCTCGGCAAGAAGAACATCGGTACCACCAAGCGCGGCATCGGTCCGTGCTATCAGGACAAGATGGCGCGCATTGGCCTGCGCATGCAGGACATGCTGGACGAGGCACTGTTCCGCGACAAGCTGGAGACCGCTCTCGCCCGCGTGAACCCCGAGCTCGAGCTCATCTACAACCTGCCCACCTACACCGTGGACCAGATTTGCGACGAGTACCTGCCGATGGCCGAGCGCCTGCGTCCCTACATCACCGAGACGAGCCTGCTGCTCAACAACATGATCGATGAGGGCAAGAACCTGCTGTTTGAGGGCGCCCAGGCGACGCTGCTCGACATCGACCACGGCACCTATCCGTACGTGACGTCTTCCAACTGCACCGCCGGCGGTGCCATCACCGGCTCTGGCGTGGGCATGAAGAACGTCGACCGCGTGCTGGGCGTCATGAAGGCCTATATCACCCGCGTCGGTTCGGGCCCCATGCCCACCGAGCTTTCCTATGAGTCCGAGGCCGGCCACACGCTGACCGAGGAGGGCTATGAGTACGGCGTGACCACCGGTCGCCGTCGTCGTTGCGGCTGGTTTGACGGCCCTATCGCCAACTATGCCTCGCGCGTCAACGGCCTCACCGACATCGCCGTGACCAAGCTCGACGTGCTTTCGGCTTTCGACACCATCAAGGTGTGCGTTGCCTACGACGTCGATGGCGAGCGTTACACGAGCGTGCCCGAACACCAGGTGCGCTTTGAGCATGCCAAGCCCATCTACGAGGAGCTCCCTGGCTGGAAGTGCGATATCACCGGTTGCCGCAGCTTTGAGGAGCTGCCGCAGGAGGCTCAGGACTACGTGGCGTTTATCGAGGATCTGGCACACACCCGCGTGACGTTCATTGGCGTTGGCGCTGGTCGCGAGCAGATCATCAACCGATTCTGGAAGTAATCGGGACTATTTGGTTATTGCGATATACCCCTTTGCAGCCCGGACGGGCGGCCGAGGGGTATATTTGCTTGCAAAGGGCTCGCGCGGAGCGGGCCGTTCATCCATAGAGGAGGCACCCTTGAAGGCGGACACTCAAACCATCGACATCCTGTTGTTGGGCAGCGGCGGCCGTGAGCATGCTTTGGCAGCCAAGCTTGCAGCATCACCGCGCGCCGGCAAGCTCTACATTGCGCCGGGCAACGGCGGCACCGCGAGCTGCGGCGAGAACGTTGTTCTCGACGACTGCGATCCTGCGGCCGTGGCGGCGTTTGCGCAGAGCCACGGATGCGGACTTGTGGTAATTGGCCCCGAGGCTCCGCTCGTGGCGGGCGTGGCCGACGCCGTGCGCGCGGCGGGTATTCCCTGCTTTGGCCCGGGTGCCGAGGGCGCCCAGATGGAGGGCTCCAAGCTGTTCTCCAAGCAGCTCATGGAGCGCGCCGGTATCCCTACGGCGGCCTACGGCTCGTTTACCGACGAGGCTTCGGCTCTTGCCTACGTGCGCGAGCAGGGCGCCCCGCTGGTCGTCAAGGCCGACGGCCTTGCCGCGGGCAAGGGCGTTATCGTGGCAACCGAGCTTGCGCAGGCCGAGGAGGCCGTGCGCGAGTGTTTTGGCGGCACCTTTGGCGATGCCGGCAACACCGTGGTTATCGAGGAGATGCTCGTTGGCCCCGAGTGCTCGCTGCTGGCCTTTACCGACGGCAAGACCGTTCGCCCCATGGCCACCTCGCAGGACCACAAGCGCGCGCTCGAGGGCGACAAGGGCCCCAACACCGGTGGCATGGGCGTCTACAGCCCGGTGCCCATCGTGACTGACGAGGAGCACGCCACGATGGTGAAGGTCATGGAGCAGACCGTGGCCGAGCTCGCTGTCGAGGGTATCGACTACCGCGGCTGCCTGTACGGCGGCTTTATGCTCACGCCTGCCGGCCCCAAGGTGCTGGAGTTCAATGCCCGCTTTGGCGACCCCGAGACGCAGGTCGTGCTGCCGCGCCTTAAGAACGACCTGGTCGAGGTCATGCTGGCTTGTGCCAACTGCGAGCTCGATCAGATTGAGCTCGACTGGCGTGACGAGTGGGCCGTGGCCGTTGTCCTGACGAGCGCGGGCTATCCCGGCAGCTACGAGAAAGGTAAGGTCATCACCGGTATTGAGGATGCCGAGGCCATGGAGAACGTGACCGTGTACCACGCGGGCACTGCCGTGGTGGACGGCCAGCTCGTGACCAATGGTGGCCGCGTGCTTGCCGTGACCGCTCTGGGCGACACGTTCGAGAACGCTCGCAACCTTGCCTACGAGGCCTGCGAGAAGATTGATTTTGAGGGCAAGACCCTGCGTCACGACATCGGCCTGCGCGCGCTGCGCGGCCGCGACGCCTGGGATGCCTAAAATCCGAGAGGAATGAGACGGATGGACGAGAAGAACGAAGAGCTCGTGGACGCGCAGATCGTCGAAGAGGACAGCCGCATGTATGGGCACGCCGAGGGCGAGCCTGGTGGCGAGGTCGCTGACGAGCCGGCACTGGTGCTGGGCGACGACGACCCGCACGATGCCGAGCTGCACGAGAAGATTCTTTCGGAGGAGTGCGCCTGGAAGGGCAAGATTCTCGACGTCCACCGTCTTGAGGTTGAGCTGCCCAACGGTCACCGCAGCGCCCGCGATATCGTTCGCCATCCGGGTGCGGCGGCCGTTGTGGCACTGACCGAGAGCGGCAAGATCGTACTGGTGCGTCAGTACCGCACCGCCATCGACCGCGTGACGGTCGAGATTCCTGCCGGCAAGCTCGACCCGGGCGAGGACCCGCTCGATTGCGCCAAGCGCGAACTGCATGAGGAGACGGGCTTTAAGGCTGGTCGTATTCGCTTTTTGACGTCGATTGTCACGTCCTGCGGTTTTTGCGATGAGATCATCCACATCTACTTGGCTACCAAGCTCGAGTTTGATGCGCCCAACCCCGATGATGACGAGTTTGTCAACGTGGACCTGGTGCCGCTGCACGAGCTGATCGACGCCGTGCTCGACGGCAAGATCGAAGACGCCAAGACCGTCGTAGGCGCGCTTGCCTGCGACAGCATCGCGCACCGACTAGGCGGGGCCGAGCTTTAACGAGCGGGGATGATCCCGCAGGTTTGTGTAAGTCAGCGAAAGTGCTCCATTTGAGACAAGGTGGCCTAAAAGAGGAGGGAAGCGTATGGATATACGCGACCGACGATTGAAGGCCAGATTGTCCAAATGGAGCACTTGCAGCGTCGAGACGAAACGCGGTTTGGTAAAACCGCGTAAGGTGATTATGCTGAAGAGGTTTTTGTCTTATTACAAGCCCCAGATGGGGCTTTTTGTTGCTGATACTGTTTGTGCTCTGGTGCTTGCCGCCATTGACCTGGCGTTCCCCATTATTCTGCGCAATTTGACCGGTGGGCTATTTACTCAGGGTCAGGCTGCCATTATGCAGGCGCTCGGCATGATCGCGGTGGGCTTGGTGCTGATGTATGCCGTCCGCTGCGCCTGCCGCTATTTTGTGAGCTATTGGGGTCACGTGATGGGCGCGCGTATGGAGTCCAAAATGCGCGAGGACCTGTTCGACCAGTATGAGCGCTTTAGCTTTGCATACTTCGACCGCAACAGCTCGGGCGACATGATGAGCCGCGTGGTCAACGACCTGTTCGATATCTGCGAGGCGGCGCACCACGTGCCCGAGTGGATCATCATCTGCGGCATCGAGATCATCGGCTCATTTGTGATCCTCTTTACCATTGCCCCGGTGCTGGCGCTCGCCATGGCCGTGGTGACGGCGGCGTTTGCGGTCATCATGTTTTGGCAGAACATGCGCATGCGCGAGGTCTTTAGCGACAACCGCAAAAAAATCAGCGGCATCAATGCGCAGCTGCAGGATTCGCTGGCGGGCATGCGTGTGGTCAAGAGCTTTGCCAATGAGGAGACCGAACGCTTCAAGTTCCGCGCCTCAAACAATCGCTATCTTTCGTCCAAGGAGAACATGTATCACGCCATGGGCGTCTATACCGCGACGTATGGCCTGCTCTCGGGTGTGCTCTATGTGATCGTGGTGCTGCTGGGCGGCTGGCTGGTCGCCCAGGGACAGCTGCAGGCGGTCGATATGGCGACCTTTGCACTCTATATTTCGCTGTTCTGCACGCCGCTTGAGACGCTCGTCAATTCGGCCGAAACGTATCAGAAGGCTATCGCCGGCTTTAAGCGTATGGACGAGGTGCTCTCGACCGCGCCGGATATCCAGGACAAGCCGGGCGCCACGGATCTGCAGGTGACTGCCGGCGCCGTGGAGTATCACGACGTGTGCTTTAACTACGAGGACGTTGAGCTGGGCGAGGGCGATGCCGACGAGCGTCCCGTTATCGACCATATGGATCTGTCCATCAAGCCCGGGCAGACCATCGCTTTGGTTGGCCCTTCGGGCGGTGGCAAGTCCACGACCTGTTCGCTGTTGCCGCGCTTTTATGACGTGGCTGCCGGATCCATTAGCATCGACGGCCAGGACGTGCGTGATGTGACGCAGCAGAGCCTGCGTCGCGCCATCGGCCTGGTGCAGCAGGATGTCTATCTGTTTGACGGTACGATTGGCGAGAACATCGCCTACGGCAAGCCGGGCGCTACGGCGGAAGAGATCGCCGAGGCGGCCCGTCGCGCCAACATCGATGCCTTTATCGAGTCGCTTCCACAGGGCTATGACACGGTCGTGGGCGAGCGCGGCAGCCGTCTTTCGGGCGGACAGAAGCAGCGCGTTGCCATCGCGCGCGTGTTTCTCAAGAACCCCAAGATCCTGATTTTGGACGAGGCGACGAGTGCTTTGGATAACGAGAGCGAGGAGGCGGTGCAGGCGTCGCTCGAAGAGCTGGCACGCGGCCGCACCACGATTATCATCGCCCACCGCCTTTCTACCATTAAGCATGCCGATGAGATTGCGACCGTTGAGCATGGTCGCGTTGTGGAGCGTGGCACGCACGAGGAGCTTCTCGCCCGTGGCGGCACCTATGCCCGTTACTATCGAATGCAGTTCGAAGGTGCGCGTGCGCACGAGCTCGACTGATTGATATGACAGGAAGTTTATGGCTGACAAGAACCCTTTGACTCCGGAAGAAGTGACGGAGTTATTCTCCGAAATCGATGCATCCGGCGTCTTGGATCCGACGCTTGCCAAAAAGCGTACCGAGCGCATGCGTGAGAAGGAGGCTGCGGCCAAGCGCGGTGACAAAGCGGCGCTAGCGCAGCTGCGCAGCGAGGACCGCGCGAGCCAGGCAAAACATATCGACCCGCTGTCCGAGGACGATCCTTCGGGCTCGCAGGTGAGCCATACCATTACGAAGACCGCGATGGCCGTGGTCATCGGTATTTTGGTGCTGATCGTGGGCATGCAGATTGGCTACGGCGTGATGCGTCGTCTGAACACCGCCAACCTGTCCGAGAGCGTTTCGGTCGATACCGTTTCGACGGCGCTGAAGGGCGGCCTTGAGTGGGGCAACGGCTTTACGCAGTTCCCGCTCGACTTTACCGTCGATGAAGCCGATGAGCGTACGGGCACGGTCGAGGTGACGGTGTTGGACACATCGTCTGCCAACGAGCTCGAGCTGCTGTCCAACGGGCAGATCCAGGCCGCGGCGCTTGCGACCAACGCGCTGCTCAACGATAAGATCGACCGCGTGGTGTATAACGTTCACGCCTATATCGACGAGGATAGCAACATTCAGCACGATTCCTTCTTTGGCATGTTCCCCGCGCGGGGCCACCAGAGCGCCATTTTGACGTTCGTGTGGACCAAGAGCTCATCCAACGCCACGAGTATCGACTGGAAGATGCGCATCGTGAGTATGGATGACACCATCGCCGAGCGCATTCAGAAGCAGGTGAACTCGGTGTCGTCGTTGATTGAGGATCCGGTGGTGAGCCAGACCAAGATTGACGAGGAAAAGGCCGAGCGTGACCTGGAGCATCGTCTGCATGGCCGCGAGATTTTCCGCGGTGGCAAGCCCGATCGCACACCGTCCGAACTGCTGGAACAGGACAAGAAAAAGTAAGACGCCATCATCCCGCGTGAGCCACAAACCCCGCGGGATGATTTTTTTGGGACGGGGATTAAAAAACATTATGCATAGAAAGTCATAATTATCATTTCGTAAACATTTCGATGAAATTAACGCCATGAGGCATGCTTGCGGTTACAATACCGCGAGGCCTAACTACACACCTTTAAGCCGGTCCTGTGAGACCGGGAAGGAGAATTATGGCGAACAACCATACCGCGGGCGCTGCCGCCCGCACCTTCGCGCCCAGCGAGCTTTGCCAGCGTATGCTGGCCAAAACCAGCAAGGGCACCTGCGGTCCCTGCATCCTGTATCTTGAGGATGGGACCATTTTTTATGGACGTGCATGCGGCGCTGAGGGCACCGCGACCGGCGAAGTCTGCTTCAATACCTCGCTCGAGGGCTACTTTGAGGTCATGACCGACCCGAGTTATGCCGGCCAAATCGTAACCATGACCTATCCGCAGATCGGCAACTACGGTATCGACGAGACCGACGTCCAGTCGGCCTTCCCCGGCGACGCCGTGCGCCCTGCGAGCACTCCGGCCATGCGCGGCATGATCGTTCGCGACATGTGCGCCACGCCTTCTAACTGGCGCTCGGCCGTCAGCGTGCCGGAGTATCTGCGCGCCCACGGCATCGTCGCTATCGAGGGCGTCGACACCCGCGCTCTGGTACGCCACCTGCGCGACAATGGTTCCAAGATGGGCATTATCTCGACCGAGATCTTCGACGTCGACGAGCTTGCCGAGCGTCTGGCCGCAGCGCCCACGCTGGTAGGCGAGAACCTGGTCAAGACCGTAAGTTGCCCCGCGCCTCATGAGTTTGTGGCTGCCGACCTGCCTGCCACGCATGACTTTGCGCTTTCGGCTGCCGCTCCTGCCCGTCACAAAGTGGTCGCCTACGACTGCGGTGTGAAGCGCGGCATTCTGGAGGGGCTGGTCCGCGCCGGCTGCGACCTTACCGTCGTGCCGTGGGACACGCCCGCGAGTGAGGTGCTCGACATGAATCCCGACGGCGTCTTTTTGTCCAATGGCCCCGGCGACCCCGACGCCGTGGTGGAGACCTACGAGCAGGTGCAGCAGCTGATCGGCAAGGTGCCGGTCTTTGGTATTTGTCTTGGTCACCAGATGATCAGCCTGGCCTGCGGCGCCCAGATGGAAAAGCTTAAGTTCGGTCACCGCGGTGGCAACCAGCCGGTTATGAACCTGGTAAGCCGCCGTGTGGAGATCACCGCGCAAAACCATGGCTTTGGCCTGCTGTTCCCCAGCTTGGGCAAGCTTGTCCCCGAGCTTTCCGGCGGCGAGACCGAGCATGCGGCCGATGGAGATCTGCGCGTCTGGGTGCGCCGCGGAATCGCGCCGGTCGTGATGAACGAGCGCTTTGGTCGCATTCGCCTGACACATGTGAACCTCAACGACGGCACCGCCGAGGGCATCCAGCTGCTCGACGCACCGTGCTTCTCGGTCCAGTACCACCCCGAGGCCTCGCCTGGCCCCACCGATGCCCACTATCTCTTTACCGCCTTTACGCGACTCATGGACGGCGAGGAGAACTACCTGGACATCGACACCGCGAAGGACCGCCTTGCCGGCTGGAACTTTGCTGAGTCCGAGACCGCTGAGACCGAGGAGAACTAATATGCCTAAACGTACTGACATCAAGCGCATCCTCGTCATTGGCTCGGGCCCCATTGTCATTGGCCAGGCCTGTGAGTTTGACTACTCCGGCGCCCAGGCCTGCAAGGTGCTCAAGGAGGATGGCTTTGAGGTCATCCTGGTCAACTCCAACCCGGCGACCATCATGACCGACCCGGGTCTTGCCGACCGCACCTATGTCGAGCCCATCACCGCCGAATTTATCGAGCGCGTAATCAAGAAAGAGCGCCCGGACGCGCTGCTGCCCACGCTGGGCGGCCAGACCGGTCTGAACGCCGCCGTCGAGCTGGCAAAGGACGGTACGCTCGACAAGTACGGCGTCGAGATGATCGGCTGCGACCTGGCCGCTATCGAGCGCGGCGAGGACCGCAAGCTCTTTAACGAGGCCATGGCCGAGATTGGCCTGGAGGTCGCGCGCTCGGGCTATGCCTACAGCGTGGCCGACGCCGAGGCTATCGCCGAGCGCGTGGGTTATCCCTGCGTACTGCGCCCGAGCTTTACCCTCGGCGGCGCCGGCGGCGGCATCGCTCACACCCACGAGGAGCTCGTCTCCATCGTGAGCCAGGGCTTGGAGCTCTCGCCTGCCCACGAGGTGCTGGTCGAGGAGTCCATCGAGGGCTGGAAAGAGTATGAGATGGAGGTCATGCGTGATCACGCCGGCAACGGCATCATCGTGTGCTCCATCGAGAACCTCGACCCCATGGGCGTGCATACCGGCGACTCCATCACCGTGGCGCCGGCGCAGACGCTCTCCGACCTTGAGTATCAGCGCATGCGCGTGGCCTCGCTCGCCATTCTGGAGAAGATCGGCGTCGAGACCGGTGGCTCCAACGTGCAGTTTGCCGTGAACCCCAACACCGGCCGCCTGATCGTCATCGAGATGAACCCGCGCGTGAGCCGCTCGTCCGCCCTCGCTTCCAAGGCCACGGGTTTCCCCATCGCCAAGGCCGCCGCGCGCCTGGCTGTGGGCTACACGCTCGACGAGATCGTCAACGACATCACCAAGGCTACGCCCGCCTGCTTTGAGCCCACAATCGACTACTGTGTGGTCAAGGTGCCGCGCTTTGCCTTCGAGAAGTTCAAGGGTACCGACCCCACACTCACCACGCGCATGAAGGCCGTGGGCGAGATTATGGCGATCGGTCGCACCTTTGAGGAGGCCTTTGGCAAGGCTATGCGCTCGCTGGAGGATGGCCACCAGGGCATTTGCGCCGGTGGCAAAGAGGGTGCCGATAAGATGAGCGACGACGAGCTTGCTCAGGCCGTGGCAACCCCGACCGAGCATCGCATCTTCTTTGTGGTCGAGGCCCTGCGCCGTGGCTGGGGCATTGCCCGCATCCATGCCATCTGCGGTATCGATCCGTGGTACCTCAACCGTATCAACGACATGGTGCAGGTCCAGGAGAGCATCCGTGGCCTGCGTGTGGAGGATATCGACGCCGACGCGATGCGCCTGCTCAAGCAGTACGGCACGAGCGACGCCGAGATCGCCGCGCTGACCAGCTCGGACGAGCGCTTTGTGCGCGCCTATCGCAAGGGCCTGGGCGTGGTTCCCAGCATGAAGACGGTCGATACCTGCGCTGCGGAGTTCTCGAGCGCCACGGAGTACCATTACAAGACCTACGAGAACATCTACCGCACGAGCCCAGTCGCCAAAAAGTGCGTGGCCCCCGACGAGACCATGCCGGCAGATAAGCCCAAGGCGATGATTCTGGGTGCCGGCCCCAACCGTATTGGCCAGGGTATCGAGTTCGATTACTGCTGCGTGCACGCGAGCTACGCGCTGGCGGCCCGCGGCTTTGAGACCATCATGGTCAACTGCAATCCCGAGACCGTCTCGACCGACTACGACACGTCCGACCGCCTTTACTTTGAGCCGCTCACCTACGAGGATGTCATGGACGTCATCGATGTTGAGCGCCCCGACGGCGTCGTGGTGACGCTCGGCGGCCAGACCCCGCTTAAGCTGGCGCGCATGCTCGAGGAGAGCGGCGTGAACATCATGGGTACCAAGCCCGATGCCATCGACTTTGCCGAGGATCGCGAGCGTTTTGCCGCCCTGCTCGACAAACTGGGCATTATGTATCCGCCGGCGGGCCAGGCCACCTCGTTTGAGGAGGCCGAGGCCGTGGCCGCGCACATTGGCTACCCGCTGCTGGTACGTCCGAGCTACGTGCTGGGCGGCCGCGGCATGATGATCGCCTACGATGCCGAGCACCTGCGCGATTACATGGCCGAGGCCGCGCGCATTAGCCCCGACTACCCGGTGTACCTGGACCGCTTCCTGGAGGGTGCGATCGAGTCTGATGTCGACGCCCTGTGCGATGGCGAAGAGGTCTACATTGGCGGCATTCTGGAGCATATCGAGGAGGCCGGTATCCACTCTGGCGACTCCGCGACCTGCATCCCGCCGTTCAGCTTTAGCGAGAGCCTGCAGGCAAAGCTTCGCGAGACCACGCGCCGCATCGCGATGGCGCTGGGCGTACGCGGCCTGGTCAACGTGCAGTACGCCATCAAGGGCGAGACCGTCTACGTGATCGAGGCAAACCCGCGCGCGAGCCGCACCGTGCCGTTCATCTCCAAGGCAACCGGCGTGCCGCTGGCCAAGTGCGCGGCGCGTATCATGGCGGGCGATTCTATCGCCAGCCTGGGTCTGCCGAGCGACGAGCGTCAGCTCGATTGGTTCTGTATGAAGGAAGCCGTTATGCCCTGGGGCCGTTTCCCGGGCGCTGACGTTATCCTGGGGCCCGAGATGAAGTCGACGGGCGAGGTCATGGGTATCGCCAAGAGCTATCCCGAGGCATACGCCAAGACGCAACTGGCGATTGACTACAAGCTGCCCGACCCGAGCGCCGGCAAGGTGTTCATCAGCGTGTGCGACCGCGACAAGCGTCATATCCTTTCGGTCGCTCGTATCCTGCGCTACCTGGGCTTTGATATCTGCTCCACCGAGGGTACGGCGCGCGTGCTGCGCGGCGGCAACGTGACGTGCGAGGTCGTGGAGAAGATCAGCGGCCCGCACGACGGCGAGCGTCCCAACATTGGTGACCTCATCGCCGATGGCAAGATTGCGGTAATCATCAATACGCCGTACGGCCCGGGCTCGCGTGGCGATGGCTACCTGCTACGCACCGAGGCCGTCCGTCGTGGCGTGACCTGCGTGACGGCGATGTCTGCGGCCAACACGTACGTGAGTGCCATCGAGGCCGTGCGCGAGGACCAGCAGGGTCACGGCAGCGCCAACGACATGGGCATGGACGTCATCGCCCTGCAGGACCTGCCGCAGCACACGGTGTAGTGTGACCTGTCCGGCCGGGGCGGGAGGGGCCGAGTTTCCCCCTTTCGCTCCGGCTGCAAGCAGAGTCGCTCAGGAGGAAACTCGGCCCCTCCCGCCCCGGCCTGCGGTGACTTGGCTGCACCGTGTGCTGCGGAAGGGGCTTTGCGCGATGACTAGGGCTGAATAAAAAGTGAGTGTGGGATCCGCCGTTCGTTCGAACGGCGGATCCCACGTTAATATTTCAGCCAACGTACGTCATAGCAATTCCCGGTAGGTCGCAGGGCGCTTCGCGGGCGGGCCAGGCTTTATCTGAACGACTTTGCGAAGCAAGCGGAGTGAAGATAAAGCCTGGCCCGCCCGCGAAGCGCCACAAAGACCGCAGGGACGGGAGCAGCTATACTACTCTCAGTAGTTAAGGGTCGCGGATCCGCCGCGTCACCGCTCTCAATGGGAGGTCTTTGTTTATGGCAGATCAAAAGCCGGTTGTCGGGATCATCATGGGCTCCAAGTCCGATCTGGGCGTTATGGAAGGTTGCACCGCCGAGCTCGAGGCGCTCGGCGTGCCCTATGAGCTCGTCATTGCGAGCGCACACCGCACGCCGGCGAAGGTCCACGAGTGGGCTTCGACTGCTGCCGATCGCGGTATCAAGGTGATTATCGCCGCCGCTGGCAAGGCCGCTCACCTGGGTGGTGTCGTGGCTGCCTTTACGCCGCTGCCGGTTATCGGTGTGCCTATGAAGACGAGTGACTTGGGCGGCATGGATTCGCTGCTGTCGATGGTGCAGATGCCTTCGGGCGTGCCCGTGGCCTGCGTTGCCATCAACGGCGCCAAGAACGCCGCCATCTACGCCACGCAGATTCTAGGCGCTTGCGACCCCGAGTACCGCAAGGTTATCGAGAAGATGAAGCAGGAGATGGCCGACGCCTAGGCGTTCTGCCGTTTCACCGCAGTATAAGGAGAGCCATGTCCGACTATCAGGGAAAACGATTCAAGGCTTCTCAGATTCCCGATCCATCGAAGCCGGGTGCTGCCCATGCGGCGCAGCAGGGTCGGGCATCCTCTCCTCAGCAGCCGCGCGCGCTGCGCCCCGTGACACCGGCGACGCATCGTCGACAGGACGCGCCAGCCGCATATCGGCCTTCATCTTATAGCAACGCTAAGAAGCCGCTCCGGTCTTCATCGCATGCCGCGCCGTCGGATTACACCGAGCCGCCGCGCAAAAAGCGCCGCTCCATTATTCCCATTCTGCTCATCATCATCGGCATCGGTCTGATTGTCGCCGCCGCCGCTATCTTTATTAATGCTCAGATTGGCTATAAGCAGGCGAGCGATTCGTATCAGAAAATCGAGAAGCAATATGTAAGCGATAAGGACGCCAGCGGCGTGCCGATTATCGACTTCGATGCACTTGCCCAGACAAATCCCGAGGTTGTGGGTTGGATTTACGCGCCGGGAACCAACATCAACTATCCCGTGGTGCAGACCAATAACAACTCCAAATACCTCAACACGCTGTTTGACGGTACGTCCAATGCATCGGGTGCGATCTTCTTGGACAGCGACGATACCGCGCCAGGAATGGTTGACCAGCAGACTACGATCTATGGCCACCACATGAACGACGGATCGATGTTCAATGTGATCTCGGACACGGCCGATCAGGCGACGTTCGACAGCATAGAGTACGTGTATTACATCACGCGCGACGCCACCTATAAACTGCGACCACTGGCGACCAAAGTTGTCGAGGACACGTATGCCAAGGCGCGCACGCCCAATTT
This sequence comes from Collinsella aerofaciens, assembly GCA_036301285.1. GTDB lineage: Bacteria > Actinomycetota > Coriobacteriia > Coriobacteriales > Coriobacteriaceae > Collinsella > Collinsella aerofaciens_BS. The sequence goes on along the minus strand of JAXJET010000010.1, from coordinate 40,516 downwards.
TGAGGGCGATGACGGGCTCAAGAACTACCTGTCCGAGATGCTCGACGGTGCCTCTGCCGTGGCGAGCGATGCCACCGATCGTGCCGCTTCGGCAACCAAGGTCGTGACGCTTGTGACCTGTCGTTCGTTATCGCTGAGCAACACGCGTGCTGTCATGGTGCTCACGCCGGTCGAGGAATAAGTTGTTCGAGAGTAGCTAAAAAGCCCCGTTCCAAATTGGCTACTCGACGACGGTAAGGGAGAAATGATGCTCGAGAATGGCAAAACGATGCCTTCGGTTGATGCTTGGCTGCGCGAGGCCAAGGCCGATTCGTCGGCACCTGCGTGCGGTATGTATCTGACACATAACGGTGTGGTGCGCGCGACGCCCAAGGCCGAGGCGCGCGGTGTCGAGACCGATGGCGTGGCGCCGGGCCACAAGGTGGGCGGCATGGTGTTCGGCTTCGATGCTCAGAAGGTGCAGGCTGCTATCGAGGCCACGCGCGCGATGCCGGGTATCGGCTATGTGCGCGTGTGGCTGGCAAGCGGCGAGCTTGCCGTAGGTGACGACATCATGCTCGTGCTCATTGGCGGGGACATTCGCCCGCACGTGGCCGATGCGCTGCAGGCGCTCGTTGGCACCATCAAAAATGAGTGTGTGAGTGAGGTCGAGCGCGAGGCGTAGAGGTTTGCGTCGATAGAGGGCTCGTTTATAAAAATGCCCGCCGGTACGTGTGATACCGGCGGGCATTTTGCGTTTTGGGCGCGGTGAGCGCTACACGCGCGTTGCATCCTTGGGGCTCATGGTCATGCTCTGGAAGCGATTCTCCATAAAGTCATTATCGAAATACTTGCCGTAGAACTGCGCAACGGGAATATCCGGTTCCGTGCCGTTGACGCGCTGATACCAATAATCGAGCGACTGCAGCGTCATAACGCCATCGACCAGCATAATGATGGTGAAGATGACGGTAGCCGAGTAGCGGCTCTTCCACGGAATCATGTTGATGAGCTTGAGCAGCCTCGGCAGCAGCAGCTTGATCCAGATGAGGCCGCCCAGGCCCCACAGACAGGCGAAGCCCGTGCAGGTGCGCCCGCCCGTGAGGACCACGAGCGGGTCGGGCATACCGAACAGCGTTATGTGCGAGTAGCTCCACGAGACCACGCCAAACGCGGTCTGCATAAACCAGCCCACGAACACCTCAAAGCTGGCGCCGAGCAGGGCGCTCACCAGGAAAATGATGATGGGGTTCTTTTTATAGAAGCGGTTGAGCACCATGGTCATGAGCACGGCACCAAAGCCGTAGATGGGGCTGAAGGGGCCAAACAGCATACCGGCGCGGTCCTGGTAGACACCCGGATCGTTGACGGTCATATGCCAGATATCCTCCAGGATCAGGCCGAGCACGCAGCAGACAAAGAACACCCAGAACAGGTTGAAGTAGTTGAGCTTGATGTAGCCTTCGCCGGTTTCATCGCGCCCGAGCATACCCTCGGCGGCGGCGTCGCGATCGAGCATCTCTTGCAGGCGGCGCTGCAGCTCGCGCTCCTGGCGCAGCGTGGGGTCGACGGTGGCCGAAAGCGCGACAAGGATGCCGAGCTGGATGGCAGGGCGCAGCAAGAAAGGCCCGATGCCCTGGAGCATCACGTCAACCAAAAGCTCGACGACGGTCAATGCGATAAGGATATAGGACAGACGGGCGGCATTGCGGCGCTGGTTCTTGATGAGGTCCAGGCCAAAGATGATCAGGATGACGGCGCTTGCCGCAGAGAGCATGATGCCGGCGACGATAAGGCCGACCGCGACGAGCGTGTTGTCGCCGAGCTTGGCGGCGGCGTTGCCGTTGATGAGCGCGGTGATGACCTGCCACATAAAGGCGCCGACCGAAGGGAGCGTGCCCACGCCGGACAGGATGCATAGGACGGCGTACACCTTAATGATGAGGGGGATCTTCTTGACCTCCGTGGCGCTGGGGACGCTGGGGTCGAGTTCGTTTCGATCCATACATAACCTTTCTCGTTTTGCTGTAGGTACAAGGATACGCCGCCGACCTGCCAAAAGACAGGACGAACGTCCCAATTGCAACAATGCAAGCCCCAACGGCGGACGAGACGCGTCGCGACGGAAGCATGCGGGATCGTCGACCCCGAGGAGGTTGCCCAATAAAATGTTTGGCTGCAAAACGGATTATAAGCTCGGTGGGCTTTTAAAAAGCGCTGTTCATGCGCGGGAGTGCTTGTCTTGCCGTGCGTATAATAGGGCAGGTAACGCCAAATAACGAGGCTCTGAGGGGATGCCATGTCTCAAGAAACCATCCGCGCGGCCGAGCGCGCCGCGGGACAGGTGAAGACCATGTCGACGTATGATCCGGACTCCGACCAGCTGCATGAGGAATGCGGCATTTTTGGTGTGTGGGCACCCGATCGCGATGTGGCTCGACTGACGTACTTTGGTCTGCGCGCGCTGCAGCATCGCGGCCAGGAATCGGCGGGAATCGCCGTGGGTGATGGCGGCACGGTTATGGTCCGCAAGGACCTGGGCCTGCTCGACCGCGTGTTCTCCAATGCCGACTTGTCGACGCTCTCCGGTCAGCTGGCCGTGGGCCATGTGCGCTACGGCACCGCCGGCGCCAAGAGCTGGGAAGCCTCTCAGCCGCACCTCTCTACCATCAATAGCGTCATTATCGCGCTCGCGCACAACGGCACCCTCGTCAACACCGACGAGCTGCGCCGCCAGCTGATCGAGCTGGGCGTGCCGTTCCTCTCCAACTCGGATTCCGAGGTCGCGACCAAACTCATCGGCTACTTTACTCAGCGTACGGGCCACCTGCGCGAGGGCATTCGCAAGACCATGGAGCTCGTGCGCGGCGGCTACGCCATGACGCTCATCAACGAGCAGGCGCTCTATGCATTCCGCGATCCGCACGGCATTCGCCCGCTGGTGCTGGGCAAGCTCGTGGACGAGGGCCTGGACCAGGCCGACGCCGCTTCTGTTTCGCAGCTGCCCTCGCAAGACGGTGCCTCGACGGTCGACTCCGCCGTCCATGTCACGCGCGCCGGCGGCTGGGTCGTTGCTTCCGAGACGTGCGCGCTCGATATCGTGGGCGCCGAGTATGTCCGTGATGTCCGCCCCGGCGAGATTTTGCGCATCAGCGCCGAGGGTCTGGTGTCCGAGCAGGGTGTGCCCGCAGCCGAAGAGTCCGCTAACTGCATCTTTGAGCAGGTCTACTTTGCCCGCCCCGACTCCATCATGAACGGCAAGAGCGTCTACGCCTGCCGCTACGACATGGGTCGTCAGTTGGCACACGAGGAGCCCGTCGAGGCCGACCTGGTCATCGGCGTGCCCGACTCCGGCCTGCCGCCCGCGGAGGGCTATTCGCACGAGAGCGGCATTCCCTTTGGCGAGGGCCTCATCAAGAATCGCTATGTGGGCCGTACGTTTATCGAGCCCACGCAGGAGCTGCGCGCCATGGGCGTGCGCATGAAGCTCAACCCGCTGCGCGACAACATCGAGGGCAAGCGCCTTGTCGTGATCGACGACTCCATCGTACGCGGCACCACCATGGTGCAGCTCGTCAAGATGCTGCGCAATGCCGGCGCCAAGGAGATTCACATCCGCATCAACTCGCCCGAGGTCATCTGGCCGTGCTTCTACGGTATCGATACCGACGTGCAGTCGCAGCTCATCAGCGCCAACAAGACGGTCGAGGAGATCTGCGAGTATATCGGCGCCGATTCGCTGGCCTTCCTTTCGGTTGAGGGCCTGCTGAAGGTCATGCCCAAGGGCGGCTACTGCGATGCATGCTTTACCGGCCGTTATCCCGTGGCGATTCCCGAGAGCTTTGGCCGCGACAAGTTTATGGAGGGCTTTAAGCCCCGTAACCTGGATAAGCCGCTGCACTTTGACGACGACGCCGTGGTCGAGAAATACGACGACCGCAGCTGGGAAGAGAAGCACGGCGAGGCCTAAAACCTGCCATTTGGGGACAGGCTTATTTTGGTAGGTTTTACCTGCTGTTTTGTTGATATGGCGGCGCGTGCTGTTATGGCGCGCGCCGAAATGAACGCAACTATGAGCACCGTTTGGCGCCCGCGCGGCGCCACGGTAGTGGGAGAGGAAGGCTCAGATGAGCGACAGCAAGCATGTGACGTATGAGGATGCCGGCGTCGATACCGCCGAGGGCGGCCGCGCCGTCGACGCGATTAAGCAAATGGTTAAGGACACCAACCGCCCCGAGGTCATCGGCGGTATCGGTGGCTTTGGTGGCCTGTTCTCGGCCGCCGCGCTTAAGGATATGGAAGACCCGATCCTGATCAGCGGTACCGACGGTGTGGGCACCAAGCTCGTGCTCGCCCAGATCATGGACCGTCACGAGACGGTGGGCCAGGACCTGGTCGCCATGTGCGTTAACGACATTTTGGCTTCGGGCGCCGAGCCGCTGTTCTTCCTGGACTACGTTGCCATCGGCCACATTGAGGCCGAGCACATGGCAAAGATCATCAAGGGCGTGGCCGATGGCTGCAAGCTCGCGGGCTGCGCGCTCGTGGGCGGCGAGATGGCCGAGCATCCCGGCGTCATGGCTCCTGCCGACTACGACCTTGCCGGATTTACCGTGGGCGTCGTCGACCGTCCCAAGATGCTCGACCCCGCGAACGTCCGCCCCGGCGATGTCATCCTGGGCCTGCCCTCCACCGGCGTGCATTCCAACGGCTACTCGCTCGTGCGTAAGGTCATCGGTGTTGACGGCATCAAGCCGGGCACGCCCGAGGCCGCCGCTAAGGCCGAGGAGCTGAGCCGTCCGCTCGAGGAGCTCGGCGGTGCTTCGCTGGCCGACGCCCTGCTGGCCCCCACGCGCATCTACGTCAAGCCGATTCTGGAGCTGCTGCGCAATGGCGCCAACGTTCATGCCATTGCCCACATCACCGGCGGCGGTATTACCGAGAACCTCAACCGCGCGCTTGCCGACGACGTCGACGCTGTGGTCACCCGCAACGGCGCCGAGATGGGCTGGGATGTTCCGCCCGTCATCACCTACGTGTCGCGTCAGGCCGAGCTCGCGCCCAACGAGGCATGCAAGACCTTCAACATGGGCGTCGGCATGTGCCTGATCGTCGCCCCCGAGGACGAGGCCGCGGTGACCGAGGCTCTGGTTGCGCTGGGCGAGAAGCCGTTCCGCGTGGGCGAGTGCGTCGAGGGTTCCGGTAAGGTCGTGTACTCCGATGAGCGCTAACGAGCAGATGGCTGCCGCTGAGGGCCTGGACTTTGTGCCCTATACCCGTCCGACCGGTACCGATACGGCCGAGCCGCTCAAGATCGGCGTACTCATCAGCGGTTCGGGTACCAACCTGCAGGCGCTGATCGACCTAATCGCCGCGGATAAGCTCAATGCCTCAATTGAGCTTGTGGTGTCGAGCCGTCCTTCGGCCAAGGGTCTGCAGCGTGCCGAGCGTGCGGGTATCCAGACGCTTACGCTGTCCAAGGATGTCTATGCCGACCCCATTGCCGCCGACGAGATCATCGCGCACGAGCTGCTCGAGCGCGGCTGCGAATATGTGGTCATGGCCGGTTACATGCGCATGGTGCACACGCCGCTGCTGGCGGCGTTTCCCAACCGCGTGGTCAACTTGCATCCGGCCCTGCTGCCGAGCTTTACCGGCGCGCATGCGATCGACGATGCCTTTGCGCGCGGCGTCAAGGTGACCGGTGTGACCGTACATTTTGCCAACGAGATTTACGACAACGGCCCCATCATCGCCCAGCGCGCGCTGGCTGTCGAGGAAGGTTGGGATGTCGACACGCTCGAGGAGCACATCCACGCGATTGAGCATGTGCTGTATCCCGAGGTTGTTCAGATGCTCGCCGACGGCCGCGTCCACGTGCTGGAGAGCGGCAAAGTGGCAATTGATGCACCTCGCGGCTAGCGGTGCACAGTACAATTTAGTTGAGTGGTCAGGGTGGTCATTGGCGCCAAGGTGCGTGTGACCACCTTTTGTTTTTTGGTAGTCACCTGCGACGTTCTTGAATGACTGGTCGTTTAAGAACGTTGCAGGTGACTAGGTGAGAGAGGTGAGCGCATGGCGGATAGCGAAGCACTGTTTACGCCTGAGCTGGTGTTTTTTGATTGGGAGTGCGCGACGCCGGATGAGGTATTTGCGCGGCTCGAGGACGAGCTTGCACCTCGCGGCTACATTGTGCCGGGTTGGCTCGACGCCGTCCGCACGCGTGAAGATGCCTATCCCACGGGCCTTGCCATGCCGGCGGCCAACATCGCCATCCCGCATACCGATCCGGGGTTTGTGGCTAAGCCCTATATCGCGGTGGTGAAGCCCGTGGCGCCCGTGACGTTCAGTGCTATGGCCGGCATGGGTGCCCCCGTGCCGGCGCAGATCATCATCAATCTGGGCATCGCCGAGCCGGGCGGCCAAGTCGAGGCCCTGCAAGCGCTCATGAATATCTTTATGGATGCCGACGCCGCAGCCGATGTGCTCGGCCAAACCACGTCGCAGGGCATGGTCGACGCCATTCGCCGCCACTTTTAGGGCCGGCACTTGGGGACTGTCCCTAACTGCCGGCAGAAAAGGAACGTCCCTAACTGCCAGCTGCCAGAGCTGCCCCCTTTGCACCAAAATGGTGCAGATTAACTTGTCCCCCATGTGCCAGGTGTGTCGCGGGGTCCGCGTTGTGACACAATGGCGTTTGTTCGATTCGTGATGCGAAAGGCCAACTATGGCAAACAAGAAAAAGAACTCCGAGGCCGTGCCGACGCCCGAGCAGCAGGCTCGCGCTGCCTCCAGCTCTCGTAAGAAGCAGCGCAAGACGTACGTGTCTAAGACGGTCAAGATCGTCCTGGTGGTTATCGGCGTGCTGGCAATGCTGCTTTCCGTCTCGGCCATGGCGTGCTCCGGTCTCATGTCGCAGGCAGAGGATACCTCGGGCTACAAGCTTACCGGCGGTGTCGCCGCTACCATCAACGGCACCAACCTCACCGAGGACACCGTGACCAAGCAGATCATGAGCATGCGCACGTCCTACGGCTACACCAAGGACAAGGACTGGGCGCAGTATCTGGTCGACAACGACCTTACGCCCAAAAAGTACCGCAAGCAGCTCATCGACTCCTACACGCAGCAGATTCTGCTTCAGCAGGCGCAGAAGGAAAACGGCGTGACGGTGTCGGACGAGGAGGTCGAGAAGGCATGGAAGGACGCGTGCAAGAGCGCGGGCGGTGCCAAGACCTTTAAGAAGACCCTTAAGACCTACGGCTATACCGAGGACACCTACAAGGACTCGCTCAAGGAGAGCCTGGCACAACAAAAGCTCAAGGATGCCGTGGCGCCCACCAGCAAGCCCAAGGACAGCGAGATCGTCGATTACATCAACGAGAACCTGTCTAACTACAACGATGCCCGCCGCTCGTCGAATATCCTGATCAAGGTTGATTCCGACGCATCCGACGAGGACAAGGCCGCCGCCAAGGCCAAGGCACAGGAGTGCCTGGACAAGATCAACTCCGGTGAGCTGAGCTTTGAGGACGCCGTGAAGCAGTATTCCGACGATACCGGCTCCAAGGAGAAGAGGGGCGATGTGGGTTGGGATAAGCTCACCACCTTCGTCGACAGCTACCAGACGGCGCTCGAGGGGCTCAACAAGGGCGATGTGAGCGACGTGATCGAGTCGACGTACGGTTACCACGTCATCAAGTGCACCGACTACTTCCATGTCGATAACCAGGTCGATGACATCAAGCAGGTACCCAAGGACATTAAGAAGTATGTCTCTAACGTGGTGAAGACGCAGGCGGCCAGCACTGCATACAGCGAGTGGCTGGAGCAGTACAAGAAGGACGCCGACATTACCGTCAACCCCATGCCCAAGGACGTACCCTATAACGTGAGCCTGAAGGGCGTCACCAAGAGCTCGACCGACAATTCGTCGACGACTAAGTAATCATGGGGCGGTGCCCGCGTGAGTGCCGCCCACGCTATTGAGGAGGATTTGCAGATGACCAACGAAGAGCTGCAGAAGGAAATGATTGCGGCCATGAAGGCCAAGGACAAGGTTCGCCTGTCTATCATTCGCCAGGTCAAGGCCGAGGTGAAGAATATCGAGGTTAACGAGCGCCGCGACGTGACCGAGGAAGACGTCAACAGCATGATCAAGCGTCTGATTAAGCAGACGAGCGAGACGCTGGAGATGTCCATTAAGGCCGGTACCGACCAGGAGCGTACCGACAATCTGACCGAGCAGGTCAAGATTCTGGAGAGCCTGCTGCCCGCGCAGGTTTCGGGCGAGGAGCTCGAGGCTCTGATCGAGCAGGTCATCGCCGAGCTGGGCGCTACGTCCAAGAAGCAGATGGGCCAGGTTATGGGAGCACTCGGCAAGGCCACCGGCGGCAACTTCGATAAGCCGGCTGCGGCAAAGATTGTCGGCGCCAAACTTGCGTAATTTGTTACGCGGTTTTACCAAACCGCGTAACGGCTCGACGCTGCAAACCCGTACACGCGGCAATCTGACGTTCAATTTCAAGGGCGCGACCATAAGGTCTGCGCCCTTTCATTTCACGTCACCTTGCTCGCGTGTACGGGTTTTCGCTGACTTATGCTCAACAAGGGCGGTTGTATTATTTTCGGGTCTTGAGGGGCGTGACCGTCATGGTCGCGCTCCTTTTTGGTGGGTGCCAAGGACTGTCTCCGAGCGGGTACTCATTTAAGTCTGTCCCCAATGAGTGGGTGGAAGGTTGCGGGTTCTTTACGGGAATGTAGCGTGGGCTGCGGAAACGTGGTTCTTTCCGTAAAATAGAGCAATTCGTGTAAACGCAGGGAAGGGACATTCATGGCAGACATGATCGAGATCAAGCATCTCAACAAGTACTTTGGCGACCTGCATGTGCTCAAAGATATCAACCTCACCGTCAAGCGCGGCGAGAAGCTCGTAATGATCGGGCCTTCCGGCTCGGGTAAGTCGACGCTCATCCGTTGCGTCGATTATCTGGAGGAGCCCACGTCGGGCGAGGTCGTCATCGACGGTACGCCGCTCACCAAAAAGAATCACCTGGAGATGGCTCGCAAGTATAGTTCCATGGTGTTTCAGCAGTTCAACCTGTATCCCAACATGACGGTGCTCGGCAACCTGACGCTCGCGCCCATCAAGCTGCAAAAGAAGAGCAAGGAGGAGGCGACCGAGATTGCCATCGCCGCGCTCAAACGCGTCGGCATGGCGCATAAGGCAGGCGAGTATCCGCAGAACCTCTCGGGCGGTCAGCAGCAGCGCATCGCCATCGCCCGTGCCCTGTGCACCAAACAGCCCATCATCCTGTTTGACGAGCCGACCTCGGCGCTCGACCCGGAGATGGTCCAGGAGGTTCTGGACGTTATGATTGAGCTCGCGCAGGAGGATATCACCATGATCTGCGTGACGCACGAGATGGGCTTTGCGCGCCAGGTGGCCGACCGCGTCATCTTTATGGAGGACGGCCGCATCCTGGAGGAGGGCACGCCCGAGCACTTCTTTGATAATCCCGAGAACCCGCGCTGCCGCGAGTTCCTGTCCAAGATTCTGCACTAGGCGCGGTGATGGACATGACGGATATGACGAGGGCGGCCGTGTCGCGCCGTCACTTTTTGCAGCTGGCGGGCGCCGGCATGCTCGCGCTGACGGGGGCTGCGCTTACCGGTTGTGGCAACTCCACCAGCGGCGAGGGCTCCGACACGGGATCCAAGCTTGCGGCCATCAAGTCGCGTGGCCATCTGAACGCCGGCGTTAAGAAAGACGTTCCCGGCTATGGCTATTACGACACCGCTAAGGGCCGCTTTGAGGGCATGGAAGTCGATTTGTGCTACCAGATCGCCGCTGCCGTCTTTGGTGTGAGCTACAAGGATGCTCGCGCCCAGGAGCTTGTCGAGTTTACTGACGTAACGCCCAAGACGCGCGGCCCGCTGATCGATAACGGCCAACTCGATGTAGTCGCGGCGACCTACACCATCACCGACGAGCGCAAAAAGAGCTGGGATTTCTCGACGCCGTATCGCACCGACTACGTGGGACTCATGGTCAAGAAGCGTTCGGGCTTTACCTCGATTGAGGACCTGGACGGCAAGGTCATCGGCGTGAGCCAGGGTGCTACCACGCAGGGCCTGATCGAGCAGATGATCAAGGACAACGGCTTTAGCTGCAAGCCCGAGTTTAGGGCCTTTAGCGGCTACCCCATCATCAAGAGTTCGCTCGACGCCGGCAATATCGACGTCTTTGCCATGGACCGCTCCACGCTGGCCGGTTACATGAACGAGACCGTTGAGTTGCTGCAGCCCGAGGTCAAGTTTGGCGAGCAGGGCTACGGCGTGGCGACCAAGAAGGGCTGCGACCTTTCGGCCGTGGTCGATCAGGTGATTTGCGATCGCCTGGCCGACGGCTGGCTCGAACAAGAGGTCAAGACCTGGGGTCTTGTATAGGCGCATCGTCCAAGGAAGGAATCAAATGCTCGAAGGATTATTTGACGCCGACCGTTGGTCGACGACATTTCAAAACATGGGGCCCTTCTGGGAGGGCTTTGGCGTGACGCTGCAGGTGGTCGTTGCCGGTCTGCTGTTGTCTCTGGTGCTGGGCACGCTGCTGGGCGTGTTCTCTACCACTCGCTCGCGCGTGCTGCGCGCCATAAGCCGCGTGTACGTGGAGTTTTACCAGAACACCCCGTTGCCCGTGCAGGTGCTCTTTATGTACATGGCCGGTCCGCAGTTTTTGCAGGCCATAACCGGTGCCGACCAGCCGGTGCGCATCGCGCCGTTCGTGCTGGGCTTCTTGGGTGTGGGCCTGTATCACGCGGCCTACATTTCGGAGGTCATCCGCACCGGTATCGAGGCGGTTCCGCGCGGCCAGATGGAGGCGGCACAGAGCCAGGGCTTCACCCGTGCGCAGGCGTACTGGTACATCGTGCTGCCCCAGACGTTCAAGATCATTCTGCCGCCGCTGTGTAACCAGGCGCTCAACCTGGTCAAGAACACGTCGGTGCTGGCACTTGTGGCCGGCGGCGACCTTATGTACCGTTCCGACAACTTTGTGAGTCTGTACGGTTACCTGCAGGGATACATCGTCTGCTGCCTTATGTACTTCATCATCTGCTTTCCGCTCGCCATGCTGGTGCAGTGGCTCGAGCGCCGCTCCAAGGAGCGTCCGCGCGGCGTGAGCCTGGCCGAGCTGGGGCTCGATAACGTAGAGGAGGCCTAGCGCATGGAAATCTTCAACGCGACCAACCTGCTCTACATTTGGGGCGGCTTTGTTAAGACAATCGAGATCTCGGCGCTGTCGATCTTTTTCTCGCTCATCTTTGGCACGGTGCTGGCGCTCGTTAAAAGCTATGCGCCCCGTCCGTTCCGTATTTTGGTGAGCGCCTATATCGAGCTGTTCCGTTGCACGCCAAACCTGCTGTGGATCCTGTTTATCTACTTTACGGTGCAGGGTTTGGACATTGTGATTTCGACCATCGCCTTTACGCTGTTTACCAGCGCTGTTATGGCAGAGATTGTGCGCGGCGGCCTCAACTCGATTCCGCGCGGCCAGTTTGAGGCAGCGCAGAGCCAGGGCTTCGGCTTCTTTGCCACCATGCGCTACATCATTCTGCCGCAGACGTTTAAGACGATCATTCCGGCGCTGTTTAGCCAGTGCACGACCGTCATTAAGGACAGCTCGTATCTTTCGGGCATTAACGTGGCCGAGCTCATGTACACGGCAAATGTCGTGATGGCCCATGCGATCGACCTGTCGCAGGTGCTTATGCTCTACGGCCTGGTGTTTGCGATGTACTTTGTGCTCAACTTTGGTATCTCGCTGCTGGTGAGGGCGTATCAGAGGCGAATGGTGGCAGCGTAGAATGTGGCAAAGGGACAGCCCCTTTGTCACATAGAGAAAGGAATCGCGATGAGCGATCTGGAGAACAAGAAGAGTCCTGTGGTCATTACTATCGCGCGCGACTTTGGTGCCGAGGGCCACGAGATTGGCCGTATCCTTGCCGATGAGCTGGGGATTCCGCTGTACGATAACGAGCTGCTGGTGCGTGCGTCGCTGCGCGCGGGCGAGTCACTCGACAAGATGGCTGCCTACGACGAGCGCCTGGCCGTGGAGAATATGGCGTTTCTGCCCGACCGCTACGATGCGCGTTCGTACTCGGACAAGTTGTTCCAAAAGATGAGCCAGGTGATTTTGGATCTGGGCGAGACCGAGAGCTGCATTATCGAAGGCCGTCTGTCCGATTATCTGCTGCGCAACAACCCCAACCACATTGCCGTGTTGGTGACCGCACCCTTTGAGGACCGCGTCGAGATCGTGCGCAAGAAGCGCGGCCTTAACAAAAAGAAGGGCGCCAAGCTGGTCAAGCAGCAGCAGAAGGCGCGCGAGGCGTTCTATAAGCGCTACAGCGCCGGAAAGTGGAAGATGACGAGCGGCAAGGACATCGTCGTCAACCGCGCCAAGCTGGGCCGCGAGGGCTGCAAAGATGTCATCGCCGCTGCCTACCGCTACAAGGTAGCGCAGCTCGAAGGCTAGCCGATCAATAACCACCACAAAGGGGACAGGCACCTTTGTGATGGTTTTTGTTTTAGGCCGAGGGGAAGGCTTTGGTGAGACCGGCGCGCGTTTGCGTGTCGGTCTTTTGGTAGATAGAGCTCAGGTGGCGCTGCACCATGCGCATCGAGATACCGAGTTCCTCGGCAACCTGCTTGAGCGGGCGTTCATCCTGGGTCACGGCTATGAGCACGTCGACTTCGCGCGGGGTGAGAGCGTGGTTGGCGATGAAGGCCTGGCGTTGCTCCTCGATGGTGGGGGCGGCGAGTGCTTTCTCGGCTCGTTGCTGGTGTTCGCGCTCCTGCTCGGTTTGGGGTAGGCGGAACAGGCCCGCGGCTACAAACGCCACACTCGCCGCCACAAGCAGCATGAGCGCGCCGATCATGATGAGGGCGACATTGCCCGAGGTCACAAGTGCCAGCGAGATGCCCGACGTGGTGAACGCACATACGTTGTTGGCTGCGCGGCCCATGCCAGCCCACAGTGCGGGCGTATGCATGCGCGGCGCCAGCTGCGTAAACGTGGCGGTAAAGAACGTGACAAAAAAGCCCGAGCTCAGGTAAAAGACGACAAGGCCCAAGTTGGGGTCGGCGCCGGCTTCCACGGCCAAGATCGAGATGGTGGAAAGTGCCGTGACGCCGAGCATGATGAGACCCATGTAGCGACGTTCGGCAAGATCAAAGATAAGACCGGCGGCAAGGCCGCTTGCAGCCAAAAAGAGGCGCGGCCAGGTCTGCACGGCAATGGTGCCATGAGCGTTGGAGAGCGTGACCACGTTGTCGAGGGTCGAGAACAAGCAGGCAAGAATCATGACGAGCGCGATGCTCCAACATGCCTGCTTGGCGAGGGCGTGTGAGGGCTCGGCAAAGGGGTTGACGGTGGGATTGGGACTCTCGGCAGCCTTTAGGGGAACGGCGCTGAGGGCGGAGATGGCGATAGTCACTGTGCCAAGGACGATGAGCTCTGCGATGCCGCCGCAATTGAGCAGGTTGATGGCGAACTGCATCAGGATGCCCGCGGCATAGGCCGCTCCCGCGCCGGTGGCGAGCTTGGGATCGTCTTGAAACGCCAGTGAAAAGGCGTAGTGCGTAGCGGCGCCCAACAGGCCGAGTCCGAGGAATGCGAGGCAGCCCAGAATCTCGAGGGCAAGCGAACCCGTGGGGGACTGGATCTGGGTCAATCCCAGGATGGCGATGGGAACGGCGGCGCTGACAACTGCCTGGGGCTGGCCTTTGCGTTGGGCGAGACCGAGCAGTGGTGCATATCCGATAAAGCCGATGACGCTGGCGCCAAGGATAAAGCCCTGCGCAAGCACAACGCGTTCGGCACCGGCGAGCAGCCCGACGTTGACGTCGAAGCGAAACTCGGCGGCAAGGAAGGCGAAGGTGAAGAGCGCGAGTGCCAGAAGCGCGTTGATTTTAGACCTGCTCAGGTTCAAGGACGGTCCTTTGGGTGGACGAATAATCGTGTCCTCGATTGTAGCGTTCCCGGGACGAGTGTGGCGATGGCGAAATCATATTGAATTAAACCGCAGGTAGAGGCCTAGGTTCACATCTACGAACCTAGGCATACGGAGTCATTTGGCACATCTTGGTGGTACAGAACCACCGCAAAGGGGACAGGCACCTTTGTGGTGGTATGTCCCTACGACCAAGGAGGCCGTTATGAACGTAAGCCACTTTGACAAGCAAGCTCAACGTGAGTCCACCTGCTCGCTGGTTCACGGTACCTGGCGTTGTGTGGGTGCCAAAATAGCTTGCGCCGGCGCGTGTGCGCTTATGGTCGGTCAGTTGCTGCTGCCGAGCGTGGCGCTGGCGACGGAATGCGCCGATCCCGCCGCTGGGACGGATGAGGTTGCCGCGGCTCCGGTGACGCCGACGGTTGCGGAGGATACGGCGGCTCCGGCGCCGGTACCGGTGGCTCCGGCTGCGCCGATGACTGACGCGGCTCCGGCGGCACCGTCCACGGCAGAAGCTCAGCAAGATCAGCAGGACGCACCGGCGGCAACGGTGAACGATACGGTTGCTGTCAACCAAGATGGCTCTCTTGGTGGCACCGACAGCTCGTCGGCAAACAACGCCATCATGCCCTGCGGTGTGACCGATGTGACAGGCGGCAGCGACGTTAGGGTCAACACGACCGTGGTCCCCCACTATACGGACTGCGCGCTTCCGAGCAAGGTCACACTCAAAAAGGGCCAGCCGTATACCCACGATTTTCTCGATGTAGAGGGTGGCATTCCAGAAACGCTTGCGAGCGAAGTCGTCGAGGTTAAGTACTACAGGGCCGATGCCGCTTCGGGCATTCTGGTCGAAGTTCAGGATGCGTCCATGTCCGACGTGACGGCTCGCTTCGAACCCGTTGGCAATCACATGAGGCTGACGCTGACCTTTACGGGTGGCGCGGCAGGCGGCTCGTATCGACTCACGCGCAATGAGGCTCTCTATATTGGCACGGCACTGGAGTATACCGGAACTGACTATGAAGGCAGCTCGACTATCCTCAACGAAACCAGGTACGATTATTACCTCCGCTACGCCATCAATAGCGAAATTACGCTCGTTGCGTCAGAAAACGAAGCCCTCCATAACCTGAACGTCAACGACGTGAAGACCAACTACGCGCCCGGCGAGGCGCCCCGCGCGACCGCGACGATTCCCGCTGCTGACGCCGACAAGTACGAGATCGCCTACGAGTGCTGGGAGGAAATGGATGGCAGCGACCCTGCGGAGCTCACGCCCGTTGCCTTCTGGTATTCCGACCCTGCCAAGTATCCGACGGGCGCGAGGAGGATCGAACACTTCGAAGAGGGCAAGTTCTACATGTACTCCGTTGAGCTGAGGCTCAAGGGCGACAATACCGTGGCCGATGACTGCATGATGTACGTCAACGGTCATTGGGCGCACCACATCAAGACCGTCAACGGCGTCTTCGCGCCAAACGCTGACAATATGCTGTGCGAGCAGCCGATCGACGAATGGCGGGCCATCGACGTTATCGAGATCAACGGCGCCACGACCACCTTCAAGGCGGGCGATAAGCCGGTCTTTACGGCGAATGTTCCGACGGGCTCCAACTCCCTTCCTCAGTGTGAGTTCTGGACGGGCAGCGATGGCAGCGAAGTGAACTCTCAGGAGTTCTGGGATCAGAACATTACGAACCACATCGACGCCTTTAAGCCCGGCGTGACCTATCGTTACGGTATCTACCTCAAGTCCGCGCGCGGCTTCTACTTTACGCCCAACACCAAGCTGGTGATCAACGGCCAGGAGTGCGGCTACCAGGTCGCGGACAGCGTATCCGATGAGGACAGCGGTTGGATCTACACCCTGTGGCTCAACACCGATCTGACCTTTACGCCTGAAGCCACGCCGACTCCCGATCCGCAGCCTACGCCGGATCCCAAGCCGACGCCGCAGCCTGGGGTGAAGCCCGAGACCAAACCCTCGGCCAAGCCGGCTACGACCACCACGGTGAGCAAGACGGTTGAGAAAACCACGCAGGCCAAGAAGGGCGATGCTGTCCTGGCTATCACGGGGGATACCACCGCGATGACGGTCGCCGTCCTAGGCATCGCCGGCGCAACCGTAGCCGCCGCCGGCCTCGCCGCGACCAAGCGCCGCAAGCGTTAGAGCTGGGTGACGGCTCTCATTCTCGGCCTCAGTAAAATCTCAATCTGTAACACCAAACTGCCCAAAACGGCTCTAGATGTTACAGATTGAGATGAACTGTTCGGCCGACAACCTAACGTCTCGATCTGTAACACCAGGCGGGGAATTTGACCTCTAACTGTTACAGATTGAGACAAACTGGCTGGCCAAGTTCAGAACCGCCACAAAGGTACCTATTCCCTTTGTGGCGGTTTGCGCAGGTAGAACGGTAGGTTCGTATATATGAACCTACCGTTCGCTTTGTTTTTGGACAACGATTACGCTGGATGACTTTTGGTTTGCAGGAAAGGAACGACCATGAGGTGGACTACTGTTCGAGCGCTTTGCCGCCGCCTGACCGTTGCCGCGGTGACCCTCACCATGGTGACGGGTTCGTTGCCCGCGGGCGCGTTTGCCGAGACCCTCACCACCGACGGCACTTTTGTGCAGACGGATAACGACCAAGCAGCCGATGCCGACGCCGCCGACCCCGCGCCCGATGCCGCCGACGCCGCGCCCGATGCCGGCGCTGCCGACCCCACAGTGCTCGATACCGGTGACACCCCTACGCCCCCGGACTCCGAGATTGCATCGGCGGCAGGCCTGACGGGCGCTGGGCAGACCGAGAGCACGCCCGTGGCCACGCTTGCCACCGATCTTGTCGAGGGGAAGGAGCTCGCCGAACAGCAGAAGCAGGAGGAGACCGCCGAAGCCGAAGCAACCTGGAACGAGGAACTTGAACTCTGGGCAACCTCGAAGGGCGCCACGGGCGTAAAAGGCGAATACGATGATGGCTACGTGGCCGGCGAGCAGACCCCCGCGCAGTACTACTTCTCGATCGATAGCCTCACCAACGAAATTTCTATCGAGTATGGCGACGCGGGCATTACCACGTTGGAGGTGCCCTCGACCATCGACGGCAAAAATGTCGTGAGTCTTAAGGGCATGGGAAACGCTGCGCTCACATCAATTACGTTTGCCCCCGATTCGCATATCCGCTCTGTGGGCGGTTTGGGCGGCAGCAGCATCAAGGAAATCGCACTGCCCGATTCGGTTGAGGAACTGGGCTGGAATGCGTTTACCGGAAGCAAGACACTTCACACGGTGACCTGGCCCAACAACACGGCCTTTACCACGATTCCCGAGCAGGCCTTTGAGGGCTGCGAACAACTTGACGACAATGTGGTGGCAACGCTGCCGCCTTCGGTTAAGACTATCGACTATCGCGCCTTCGCCAATTGCGGCGTACCGCAGCTCTATGTCTCGGACACAACGGTACTCACCTTTACGCAGATCAACGTGCCGGGCACGGTGGAGCGGATCGGGCACTATGCATTTTGTGGGTGCTCCTTTGTGTCGTCGGTGACGATTGGCGATGGTGTCAAATCTATCGGGGCACTCGCGTTCGCCTCTCTTGATCCTGCGATTGCCGGCAAAGAGATTGTGCTACCCAAAAGCGTGGAAATGATAGAGTGGGGAGCTTTTGAGAACACGAGATACGGAAACGAGACGAACCATAATGCCGTTGCCCTGCGCGTGATGAACCCCGATCTTCAGTTTGGTGAGGCGGGCTATCCGGGCGACTATAATGAGCGCGTGACAATCGATGGCGTAACGTATGCGATTCCCTTTGGTGAAGGCCAGACCATCTATGCCTATGCGACCGATTCGGCTGGCAACCCCTCGATGGTCAAAAAGCTTGCCGATGCCGTGGCCGATCGCAAGGACTCCGTCGATTCCTCGAAGCCTGCCTACACGTTTGAGTGGATGGGTGAGGCGGCCCAGGTGACGGGCAAACTTCCCCAGAGCGCGACGGCTACACTCGTGCAGGCGGGGCAGTCCACGCCGCTGGCGGTTGGCGATGACGGCAGCTTTACAGCGGACGCTCTCTCCAAGACAGCAGCCACCCTGCGCATTTCGCTCAGCGGTTACTATGACATGGTGCTGGCGCGCCCGGGCGACCAGATGACGGGCACATGGAATATCGGAGAGATTAAGGCTGAGGACTTTACCAAGATTCCGGCTTCGCGCGCGATTGAACTTAATGTGGCCTATCTCGAACCGGTCGCAGGCCAGGATAAGACCGAACGCATTGAGCTCGATAGTCTCGATAACATCGATCTGACGGTGAAGAGCGGCGGCAAGACGCTTAAGCCTGCCAAGGGCGACAAGGAAAACGACTACCGTGTCCAGGGTACAGCGCTCGTGGTGTCGCAGGCCATTGCCGATGCAGACCAGGATCTGGAGATAACGCTCGAGCCCAGAGACAGCCTCAAGCTGGGTGGGGCGACGGCGACGGTGAAGCCTTCGGCCGGCAAGGTCGATATCGACTTGAAACCCTGGGGCACGGCGACGGTCACGACCAAGGGCGACTACCAGGGCGCCAACCGCGTGCTGGTGTTCCGTACGTCCGACGGCAAGCTAGTCGCCGACGGCGTCACCTATTTGATGGGTTACGAAGACGATGGCACCACGCCTATCATGAAGGCCGAGACGCCGCGCCTTAAGGCCGGTTCGTACACCATCGTCGCCTTTAACAAGACGAGCTACGACATCCAAGCGACGAGCTATTCCACGTTTAGCCGCCTAGGGCTGACCGTGGGTAAGCATATCGCGCAAAAGCAGGTGAAGATTGAGGACGGCAAACAGCTCGACGTGACGCTCGACGTCCCCACGTTTGACGTGGAGACGTATCGTGCCGAGCGCGGGCTGACGGCGGGCTCGGTTATCGCTGATTCGTCCGCGGTCGTTGGCGCGGAGACCGAGCTGCGCATTCATTACGAGCTCAAGGACAGCCAGGCTGCCAAGATTGAGATTCCTCTGGCCAAGGATGCCGTCGAGGATGTGTCCGCAGGCGCTCGCGAAGCCGGCGCCAGCTCCGATGCCATGTGGGCTGCCACAACTTGGGAGGGCGACAACCTCGTTCTCGATATGAAGAAGAGTGCGGGCGCCGATGTGTTTGTGCGCTTTAAGCCTAAGGCCGCGGGCATCTATGCCGTCTCGCCGCTTATTACGCTGGGCGAGGTGACATTGCCGCTGGGAAGCACCACACTCGAGGTTAGCGGATCGCGCATCGAGGTCGACAACACCGACGTTCACAGCCTGCTGGGCAATGTGGCCTACGTTTATGCAGCGCCGGGCAAGAGCGTGCAGCTCACCGTGGGGACGGGCTCGTCGGCTGCAAAGTACACCGGCAAGACCAATAAACTCGGCCGTGCCAAGATTGAATACGAACTGCCGCAGGATACGCTTGCCGCCGAGCGTGTGACGCTCGAGGCGCGCGTGGGCTCGACCGATGTCGCCGCCGCTGCCGCAGAGGTGACGGCTCGCAATTATGTGCGCTATGTTCCGGGTGCTTCGGTCTGGAACTTTGATGTGACGTATCGTGGCGGTACGCAAAACTTGGTCAAGGACGGCAAGGACACCGGCAAGAGCCTGTGGACCTTCCATCATCTGCCACAAAAGAAGAACGCCTACTGGACCTTTGACATCACGCTCGAGGTGGGAAACGAAGAGGCCGCCGACACGCTCGACCTGTACGTGGACTGCGTGGATGGCAAGACGGTGACGATTCCTCTGACCCAAAAGTCGCGCGAAGGCACCCGCGTGCGCTATGTGGCGGAGTATGTGGACGAGGGTTACCTTAAGCTGCTCGACGAGTTTAACAAGGCGAATGATTCAACCTATGTGAACTGCGGCAACTTTGAGCAAATCTTTATGCCGCAGACCTACCGCATCTCCAATGCTCAGCTTATGACCATGCTGAGTTTTGACGCCAACGCTTCGGCCAAAAAGCATTCCGCCGCGGCCGAGGAGCGCCAGCAGGAGTTCTCGAATGCCGTGCAGCAGTGGCACGAGTATATGATGGATAACTCGTTTAATGATGTCGACGAGGCCTTTAACGACGCGATTGACCAGATGGTCGCCGATGCGTTTGCCGAGGAGGACAAGGACGGTAAAGAGGACGAAGCCCAAGGTGGAGCTGCCCGTAAGGCTCGTCGCGCCCCTGCCGCCAGCGACGGCGAGGGTGATGATGCTGGCAACGACGAGGCCGCGCAGTTTGCGGCCGAGCTCAATGCCGCGGTCGGCGGGTCGGCGGCGCTGCTGACCCAGCAGGGCGACAGCTATGGCGTCAATGTGGACAAGATGATCTTTGAGGATGCTTACGGCACCAGCGAGGATTGGTATCGGGAACTCGCGGCGGCCAAGGGCGCGAACGCTGCGGATGCGGCCGCCATCAAGGAGCTCGTCGACCATGCATCGCGAGCGGAGTTTATTGCCCAGCAGGCCGAGGATCTGGTGGGCCAGTCGATGGGTATCGGCCAGCTCAACCAATATGGAAGCTGGAATGACGCAACCGCTGCGGCACTCAACAAGTGTGCGGGCATTAAGGCCAGCGAGTACAACGGCCAGTCGACGAGCGGGTTTAACGATTTGGGCCAGGCGCTCGGCAGCTCACTGAGCTACAAGGCGGCTGACGACGATACCGTCAAGGGCTTTAAGGTCGCCGCGCCCGATGGCGAGCAGACGGCCTATATCGAGTCGGAGTTTATCGAGAACTCCAATAACAACAAGAACCAGGCGCTTCTGTTTAACTCGATCGCCATGCAGTGCGACATTCTGGACAACCTGTACGACAACTGGAATGTGGTCCATAGCCTCAACAACTCCAAGGTGCGCGGATGGCTCATGGCCTGGAAGCGCAACGGCGACGTGAGCGCCCATATGAAGCTCATCCGCACGATTCGCTCACTCAAGAGCTATAAGATCGAGTGCGAGATGTTCGGACAGGTCTTTAAGACCGATGTGTGGAAGGCGGCCGGCCAGGCGTTTCCCGCGGCGACCCAGGGCATTGGCATCTTTACCGGCATTTACGGCGTGAACGATGCCAGCAAGAACTGGGAGAACGTGAACGTCCGTATGCAGAAGGTGAAGGGCGAGCGCGAGGGCTATGAGCTTCAGCATACGCGCTTGCTTGCCAAGCCCGAGAAGACCGAGGACGATTGGAAGTGCATTTACGCGCTGCGTGACGCCATGGAGAAGGCGCGTGCGTTTGAGGATCTGCTGTATCGCCAGCTCTGTCACGACAGCACCGATGTGGCAGTGGGCTCCATTATGACAATCGCCGGCGTGCTGACGGCCGGTTCGGCGGGTACCGTGGTGGGCGCTGCCTATGACGCGGCTTCGACCAGCGTAGGTTCGGAGCGCGCGATTAAGCTGACCAATGCCGAATGCGCCTACGATGTTGCCTGCGAGCAGGTGGAGCGCGCGTGCCAGAATCGTATTACGGTCAACTGGGGCGAGCTGACTGATGCCGAGGTCTACAAGGCCAACAAGGACGGCTTGATCTCGGACGAGAAGATGCAGTCGATCTTCGAGGCGCGTTATCGCAATGTGGCTGCCAAGGCTGCACCCGACCCTGCGGGCGTGGTGTACGAGGGCCTGCTGTCCAATACGGTTGAAGGCGCGACGGTTGAGCTGTGGAGCGCCGACGATGCGACCGGTACCAATGCAGTGCGTTGGGATGCCGAGGAGTATGAGCAGGACAATCCGCTTGCGACGGGTGCGGACGGTGCGTACAACTGGAATACGCCGACCGGCTGGTATCAGGTGCGCGTGACCAAGGACGGGTATGAGGAGGCGCGTTCGGCTTGGCTGCGCGTGCCGCCGATTCAGACTGAGGTGAACATTGGCTTGGTGTCGACGGCGGCGCCCGAGGTGGCCTCGGCCCATGCCTATACCGATTGCATCGAGGTTGAGTTTGCGCAGTATATGGATGCGAGCGACGATGCCCTGGTCGCATTGCGCGCGCAGGGCTTGGGCGACGTGACGTATACGTGGCTCGACAAACAGGACGATCCCAATGGCAAGCCGCTATCGCGCGTGCTGCGTATTCGCTATGCCGATGCGCGTGAGGCGGGCTCGACGGTGGCGTTTGAGCTCGACGGTGCTCGCAACTACGCCGGCACGGCCATGGCGCGCTGGGCAAGTGGCGAGCTTGTCGTGGGCGTTCGTGCCGACAAGCTCAAGCTCAACGTGGAGCAGGCCGTGACCATGCTTGATGGCAGTGACTTTGAGCT
Source organism: Collinsella aerofaciens (assembly GCA_036301285.1). Lineage (GTDB taxonomy): Bacteria > Actinomycetota > Coriobacteriia > Coriobacteriales > Coriobacteriaceae > Collinsella > Collinsella aerofaciens_BS. Next base: position 18,254 of record JAXJET010000010.1, on the reverse strand, counting down.
GGTGGCGCACGTGACCGATAAGGCGGGCAAGCCGTTTGCGGGCGCCAAGGTTAGTGTTGGGCTGGAGTCCTCGGCTATCTGCTCTGTCGATGCCACCCAGGCCGTGACGGGCGAGGACGGCGCGGCGACGTTTGTGCTGCATGGTGCTCTGCCCGGTTTGACGACGTTGACGGCGGCGGTGGACGGCACGGCGCTGTCCAAGCAGGTCGACGTTCGCGTGTCTGCCGAGGCCGTGCGACCGGCGCGACCGGTGGCGACGATTGGTGCGACGACGTTTGGTGCATGGTCGCCCAAGGAGAACTACATTACGGTGCCCAAGGGAACGAAGCTGGAGCTTTCGGCCGAGGATGGCACGACGATTTGGTACACCACCAACGACACCTGCCCCTGCCGCGACGAAGGCCGCGTAAAGTACACCGAGCCTATTGCGCTCGATAGCAACATGTATGTGCGCATTGCGGCACAGCGCCCTGGCATGTCGTACAGCGAGTATTCTGAGCGTCTGAACATTACGATCACGGTGACCGATGAGGCGGTGCCTGAGCCGACGCCCGATCCCGGTCTGAAGCCAGAGCCCGAGCCGACGCCTGACGGCGGCGAGCAGGGTGGCGGTACGGATGGCTCTGGTGGCGCCGGGGTCCCTGCGGGCAGTTCGACTTCGACGACGGCCATGGTGACGACGGACAAGTTCAAGGGTAAGGGCGAGAACGGCAAGAAGTCCGGCGGCACGGAGCTTGCCAGCACGGGTGACTCCGCCGCGATGACGGTCGCCGCTCTGGGCATCGCCGGCGCAACCGTTGCCGCGGCCGGCATCGCCGCGACCAAGCGCCGCAAGCACTAGGTTTTGGTGACGGCGCCCATCCTCGGCTTTAGCAAAATCTCAATCTGTAACACCAGGCTGCCCAAAACGGCTCTAGATGTTACAGATTGAGATGAACCGAATGGCCGCCAATCTAATGTCTCGATCTGTAACACCAGGCGGGGAATTTGACCTCTAACTGTTACAGATTGAGATGAACAGGTGGATGTTCGCACAATATCTTGATCTGTAACAACTACAAGGCTCAACAGGGTCTAACTGTTACAGATTGAGACAAACGCCGGAATTGGTTTGCCGACCAGTCCCCAACCACCACAAAGGTGCCTGTCCCCTTTGTGGTAGTCGGCCGGCATAGAAAAAGTCCCCGCCGGGCGTGTGCTCGACGGGGACTTTGCCGTTTGGTAGCTAGCGCTGCGGATGATTACTCGCCCAGTAGGCTCTTGGTGATGGAAGCGGCGGCCTTCTTGCCGGCGCCCATCGCCAGAATGACCGTAGCGGCACCGGTGACGATGTCGCCGCCGGCCCAGATACGGGGATCGGTGGTCTGGCCGGTCTCCTCGTCGGCAACAATGTAGCCCCACTTGTTGAGCTCCATCTTGCCGCCGATCTTCTTTGCGAAGGGGTTGGCGTTGGTGCCGATAGCCGAGATTGCGACGTCGCAGGGGATCTCCTCGATGGCGCCCTCGATGGGCACCGGGCGACGACGGCCGGACTCGTCAGGCTCGCCGAGCTCCATCTTCTGGACCTTGACGGCGCACACGGAGCCGTCCTCGCCAGCGACAAACTCGAGCGGGGAGACGAGCGGCAGAACCTCGACGCCCTCGGCCTTGGCATGGTGCAGCTCGGCGCGACGGCAGGGCATCTCGTCCTCGGTACGGCGGTAGGCGATGATGGCGTGCTCGGCGCCCAGACGCTTGGCGGTGCGGACGGCGTCCATAGCCACGTTGCCGCCACCAAAGACGACGACGTTCTTGCCGTGCTTGGTGGGGGTGTCGTACTCGGGGAACTTGTTGGCCTTCATCAGGTTCACGCGGGTGAGGTACTCGTTCGCGAAGAAGACGTTGGGCAGGTTCTCGCCGGGGACGTTGAGGAACTTGGGCAGGCCAGCGCCGGTCGCCACGTAGATGGCGTCGAAGCCCTGCTCGAACAGCTCCTCGGCCGTGGCCATGTTGCCCACGACGGAGTTGTACTCAAACTTGACGCCCATGTCCTCCAGGCCGTCAATCTCGCGCTTGACGACCGCCTTGGGCAGACGGAACTCGGGGATGCCGTAGACCAGCACGCCGCCGCCGGTGAAGAAGGCCTCAAAGACGGTGACGTCAAAGCCGTTGCGGGCGAGCTCGCCGGCGCAGGTGATGCCGGACGGGCCGGAGCCGACGACGGCGACCTTCTTGCCGTTCTTGGGAGCCATCTTGGGCGTGGAGGCGAGCTCGGGGCGGTCACCCAGGAAGCGCTCGAGCTGGCCGATGGCCACGGGCTCGGACTTCTTACCACGGATGCACTTGCCCTCGCACTGGTTCTCCTGCGGGCAGACGCGGCCGCAGATGGCGGGAAGCATGGAGTCCTCGCGGATGGTATCGAGGGCGCCGCCGAAGTCCTTCTCGCGGATCTGCTCGATAAAGCGGGGGATGTTGATGTTGACGGGGCAGCCCTCAACACAGAACGGCTTCTTGCAGTTGAGGCAGCGCTCGGCCTCGGCCAGCGCCATCTCCTCGGTGAAGCCCTTGTCGACGGGGCGGAAGTCGCAGGCGCGCTCGGCAGCCGGCTCCTCGTTATCGGGGGTGCGGGGCGACTTCATATCGGCAACGAAACGACCGTTAACTAGTGGCATGCGCAGCTCTTTTCCTCATAGGCCTTGAGGGACTCGCCCTCTTCGGAACGGTAAGCGGCCTGGCGGGCACGAAGGTCATCCCAGTCGACCAGGGTGGCATCGAAGTCGGGGCCGTCGACGCAAGCGAACTTGGTCACGCCGCCCACCTCGACGCGGCAGCAGCCGCACATACCGGTGCCGTCAACCATGATGGGGTTGAGGGACGCGGTGATGGGGGTGTCGTATTTCTGGGCGGTGAGGGTCGAGAACTTCATCATCGGAACGGGGCCGACGCAGAAGACCTGGCTCACGGCCTTGTCCTGCAGCAGGCGCTCCAGCGGAGCGGTGACAACGCCCTGCTCGCCGTAGGAGCCGTCGTCAGTGGTGATGTGGATGTGGTCCTCGTCGAGGAGCTCGCGGAACTGGTCCTCCATAAGCAGGAGGTCCTTGGTGCGGGCGCCCATGATGGCGTGCACCTCGTGGCCGGTCTCGACCAGGTGCTTGGCGACCGGGAAGGCAATTGCCAGGCCGACGCCGCCGCCAATGACGGCGCAGGGGCCCTCAGCCATCTCGGTGGGAACGCCCAGCGGGCCCACGACGTCGCGCAGCGACTCGCCGGCCTCGTAGGTGGAAAGCATCTCGGTGGTCTTGCCGATCACCATGAAGATGAACTCGACCCAGCCCTCGTCACCGTTCCAGCCGGCCAGGGTAAACGGGACACGCTCGCCCGTCTCGTTGGCGCGAACCATGAGGAACTGTCCAGCGTGCGCATGCTTGGCGATTGCAGGCGCCTCGATGCGGAACTTGAACACCTTCTCCGAGAACTGCGTCTTCTCCAGGATCTTATACATAGAACCCCTCTCTTGTTAGGGCTGCCGAACCGTGCCTCCACGGAAATGGACGGTAGCCCGAATAAAACCGTACGCGCACAGGCGTTGTGCAGACATACGGTGCAAATTATACCCTCATGGCAATGTCGCTTACGTGTTTCTTTGGCAGGTGGGAAAAGGGTTTATCCACTTCGGCCTACCAAATAGGGACAGGTTTATTTTGGTCGGTTTTATCAGGCAAAACGGCAAAGGGGCCGGCCTCGGGTTGTGATGAGGCCGGCCCCCTTTGGGGCGCTGCATATGTATGGCGGCACAGGGTTTATTACGGCGCGGCTGTCATGGCGTTTCCGTAGATAAAACCTGCCAAAATAACCCTGTCCCTAAATAGTAGGTTTTAGTGCTTGCCGTTGGCGGAGGCGGCGCCGTTGACATGGTCGCGAGCATAGACTACGCCGTGCACAATCGCCAGGCCGGCGGCGTCGGCCGCGCGGGCGCAGGTGTCCTGGAAATCCTCGGCCTCGCGGGCGCGCAGCTGCTTAAGCACGTAGTCGGCGACGGCCATCTTGCCGGGAGGGTTGCCGATGCCGGTGCGGATGCGGCTGAAGTCGCGGCTGCCCATCTTATCGATGATGGAACGCAGGCCGTTGTGACCGGCATGGCCGCCGCCCACCTTAACACGCACGTCGCCGGCGGGAATATCGAGCTCGTCGTGGATGACGAGCAGCTCCTCGGCCTTGATCTTGTACTCGCGGCAGAGTTTGGAGATGGGCCCGCCCGAGGTGTTCATGTACGACTGCGGCTTGACCAGTACAATCTGGCGCTTGCCGCCCTCTTCCTCGGGATCGTTGATGTTGATGAGCGCGATCTCGGCGCCTGCTTGGTTTTTCCAGTACGTGACGCCGGCCTGACGGGCCAGCTCGTCGATTGCTTTGAAACCAGCGTTGTGACGGGTCTCGGCATATTCCTTGCCAGGGTTGCCAAGTCCGGCAACCATGCGAATCTTAAGCGGCTGTGCAGCTGCCATGTTCATCCTTTCGTTGATTTGTCGCCTGCTATGGTGAGCGACCCCGTTGCTGCTGTCAAATGGCGGGTGATTGAGGCTGTATGAGGGCGTTTGGGCAGTCGTCAGAAGCCGGGGTGGACAGTTAGTTCAGATTTGTATAAACCAAGAGGTCTTTGACTGTCAAAATTGGGACCGCGGAACTGCCACGGCGCTTTGGGGAGCACATTTTGCGCTATTTCAGATCTTTCGAGTCTTCAAATGAGGTGACTGGCGCCGGGATGGCGGCAAACTACCTCGATATTAGCCGTCTTTTTATACAAATCTGAACTAACTGTCCAGCCATGCTAGGTAACACTGGGTAAAAGTCTTTTAGACCGGCGCGAGGCCGATTCCGGCCCGCAGGGCGTTGAGCCAGGCAGCCTGACGCTTGCGATAACCCTTGATGCGGTAGCGGAATCGAACCCCCGCAAGTCGATGCATCGTCTGGGCGAAGGCTTCGAGTGCAACAAGGTCCTTCATTTGGTCACGATTGATAACCAGGACGTGGATACCCATGGCTTTAAGGCCATTGTTGCGATTGCCATCGTGGATGCGGGCGTTTTGAAGCTCATGTCCAATTCCGTTGTATTCGTTGTCGATTCCGGCGGCCGGGCAATATAAGTCGCAGATGGCGTAGGGGATGCCCGAGGACATGTTGACCGCAAGGGTGTCGAAATCGACACGATAGTTGAGCAGCAGGCCTCCCATGGGCAAACTGCAACACCCGAATCCGCCAAAGCGCATGGGCGCGCCCAGGACGGCGAACATCAATGATTCCGCTGGGGATGCGGATCCGGCCCGGGCGAGTTTGACAGCCGTACGAAACGAGGCGTAGGAACTACTTTTGGCAAACCGTGCGACTGCCTCGAGTTCTTCGATGGTTGTAGCGGGTTCGCATCTATAGTGTGCCTGTTCGTAGCGTGTTTCGGCTGGCTTTTCGGGTGTCGGTTGGTCGCCCTGGCAATCGAGGTCGTCCATCGCTTCGAAGCTGTTGGCCTTGGGCCACGTGTCGTCGTAGGCGATGGGGTAAGTTGCCTCGGGCGGAAGTGAGTAGGTTCCGAGCAGCTCCATAAGGAGCATCAAGGTTTTGGCGACTGATTCATTTTTGGAACAAAGCATGGCTGTCATGGCAGGAGACGTTGCGTAGATGTCGGCCTCGACGTGCATAATTGCACCTTCAGGAAGAGGAGTGGAGAGAATATGCTGAAGAAGTCGCTTGTCGGGGCGCCTGTTGTCTTCGTTTGAAACGAGAAGATCGAGCAGTTCGGAATCATCTTCATTCCAGGCGTCGAGTATCGAAAGTGCGCCAAAGTCTATCGCGTCATTGTTGGGAATGCAGCCAGCCAAGGCCTGTGCTTGCTGTTCGCTATCAACGGAGTCCCAGGGTAGGGCAGAGTACGCCCGTCGTGCGCGACGAATTGCGCGGAGGGCGGAGAGATGTGAAATCACGGTCGTCATAGCTATAACGTACTAAGTTGGCGGCAGAATGCGACCGCCATACCGTTCTTTTCGCTCAGCGGGGCGCTGCGCGCCATGAACGGCTGGGTGTTATGAAATCGGTGGAATCGGTTGAGGGGATTGCAGGAAATTGAGCTCTGCCGCGAAGGTTGACGATAGCTACTGGACAGTTAGTTCAGATACGTATAATACGGCGGGCGTTCGAGGCGTTTCTAAGGGCTTTCTAGGGCGATTTGAGGGTAAATATGCGGCGGTCGTACTCGAAAGCGATGAGCTTTGGGCAGTATGGCGTTCGCCGGGGAGCTCAGAACGGCCTTTGGAGCTTTAAAAAAATACGTATCTGAACTAATTGTCCAGGGAAGGTTGTCGAGGGGTAGAAAAAGGGTCGGAAGCGAGCTTCCGACCCTTTAAAAACACCAAAGATGATGAGATGCACGCTGGATTACAGCGCGAAGTCGCCGCCGACGAGCGTGGAGACGGGCTCCTCGTGGTAAACGGCGGAGATGGCCTGAGCGAACTCCTCGGCGACCGAGATGGTCTTGATCTTGCCGCCGACCTCGACGGGAATGGCGTCGGTGACGAGGCACTCGACGATCGGGGCGTCGTTCAGACGCTCGATGGCCGGACCGGAGAAGATGCCGTGGGTGGCGCATACGTAGATGTCGCCGGCGCCCATAGCCTTGAGCTCCTTGACGTTGGCGCACAGGGTGCCTGCGGTGTCGATCATGTCGTCGTTGATGATGCAGGTCTTGCCCTTGATGTCACCGATGATGCCCATGACCTCGGCGGCGTTGTGGCGCGGACGGCCCTTGTGGGCGATGGCCAGGTCGCAGCCGAGCATGTCGGACAGCTTCTTGGCGGCCTTGGCGCGGCCCACGTCGGGGGAGACGACAACCAGGTTGTCGGTGTCGAAGTGCATGTCGTTGTAGTACTGGCCAAACAGCGGCAGCGCGGACAGGTGGTTAACCGGGATATCGAAGAAGCCCTGAATCTGGCCCTGGTGCAGGTCGAGGGTGATGATGCGGTTGACGCCGGCGCGCTCGAGCAGGTTGGCGACGAGGCGGGCGGTGATGGGCTCACGCGGGCCGGCCTTGCGGTCCTGACGGGCATAGCCGTAGTGGGTGATAACGGCGGTGATGGAGCGGGCGGATGCGCGCTTGGCAGCGTCGGTGGCGATGAGCAGCTCCATGAGCATGTCGTTGACGTTGCCGCCGGCCACGGACTGAATCAGGAAGACGTCGGCGCCGCGGACGGTCTCGTCGTAGCGGGCGTAAATCTCACCGTTGGCGAACTGCTTTAGCGTAAGGCCCGAAAGCTCGACCCCAAGGAACTCAGCGATCTTCTGAGCGAGGGGACGGTTGGAGGAACCGGAATACACGCGGATGGACTTGCGCATATTCTCCGACTTCTCGGGATCATTAATCGGCATTACCCTTCTCCTTTATATATCGAATGCCATATAGATGCCTTTTTGCATTGTAACCGTGCGGCGGGGTTAATCGGGTCTTGATAACGTCTTTACCGTCAACGGACACGAACCGACCACTCATCCGGTCGCGCAGGTCACGATAGAAAAAGGAGCCGTCCCCATGGAACAGCTCCTTTTGTGCTTGATAAAGCGTTATGCCTCGTCGTCCTCGTGCAGACGGCGGCGATAATCGGCGGCCCAGCCCTCAATATTTACCTGACGGGCGCGGCCCAGACCGAGTGCGTCGGCCGGGACCGGCTCGGTGATGACGGAGCCGGCGGCCACGAGTGCGCCGTCGCCAATCTGGGCGGGCGCGACCATCATGGTGTCGGAACCGATGAAGGCATCTTTGCCGATGACGGTCTTGTGCTTGTGGACGCCGTCGTAGTTGCAGGTGATGGAGCCCGCGCCCACGTTGACGCCGGAGCCCATGGTGGTGTCGCCGATGTAGGACAGGTGGGGCACCTTGGAACCCTCGCCGATTGTGGACTTCTTGATCTCCACGTGCGTGCCGGCCTTGGAGCCGTCGAGCATGTGGGTGCCCGGGCGCAGGTAGGCGCGTGGGCCGCAGTCGACGCCGTTCTCGATGACGGCCTCGATGGCGATGGTCTCATCGATGATGCAGCCGCTGCCGACGGTGGTGTCGGTGAGGCGACTGTTGGGGCCGAGCTGGCACTCTTCGCCCACGGTGACGTGACCGATCAGATGCGTCTGCGGCCACACGATGGTGTCGCGGCCGATGGTAGCGTCGGGGCCGATCCAAGCCTGCGTGGGGTCGATGAAGGTGACGCCCTCGGCCATCCAGTGCTCGTTGATGCGGTCGCGCGCGATGGCGGTGAGCTGCGCGAGCTGGATGCGGCTGTTGACGCCCAGGCCGTCGCGGTAGTCGTCGCAGTGGAAGATGGAGACCGCCTGGCCGTGACCCTTGAGGATTTCGAGCATGTCGGGCAGGTAGTACTCGGACTGCGCGTTGTCGTCGCCGATCTCGTTAATGTGGGCGGCGAGCTGCGCGCCGTCAAAGGCGTAGCAGCCGGCGTTGCACTCCAGCAGCGTGGCGGCCTGCTCGGGCGTGCAGTCCTTCTGCTCGATGATGCGCTCGATCTGGCCGTCGGCGCCCAGCTTGATGCGGCCGTAGCCAAAAGGATCGGGCGGGGTCATGGTCATGACGGTGCAGGCGAGCTCGCCGGTGGCGACGGTCTGCGCGAACTTGGCGACGGTGTCGGCGGTGATGAGCGGCAGGTCACCGTTGAGCACGACGACGGGGCCTTGCGTGATGCCGCAGGCCTCGAGCGCGACCTTTACGGCGTGACCGGTGCCCAGGCGCTCGGTCTGCTCGACGCACTCGACCTTGGTGGCGCTGTTGGCATAGGCGCCATCGATGAGGGCGCGCATCTCGTCGGCGTGGCTGCCGATGACGACCACGACGCGGCTGCAGCCGGCCTTGATGGTGGCGTCGACGATCCACTGGACCATGGGCTTGCCCAGGATCTTGTGCGAAACCTTGCAGTGGTTCGACTTCATGCGGGTGCCCTCGCCGGCGGCGAGGATAATTGCGGTTGCGTCCATGTGATCTCCTGTTACGTTATTAGAGACGTGTGTTTGGAAACGATACACGGCGCAATATGATACCGCAGGCATATGATGAGCGCGTAACGATTGGTTTGCGGCGGTTGAGGCTTGCGCCGCCGGCGTGGCGTTTGCGCTGCTTGCGTGCGGCGTTGGCGGTGCTGCGGAGCTGTCGTTTGAGCGAGGGGACGGGGGTGCCCGTGGACAACATACAAGAGGAGTTTGGCGGCGAGCCCGTCGCGGCGTTCTCGATGTCGCATCCGGCTGTGCCGGCCCTCTACATGGTGCTGACGCTGGGGCTCACCATGTTCTCGATGCAACCGGTGCTGATCGCGCTGTCGCTTGCGGGCGGGCTGGCGTACGGGCTTGCGACGCGCGGTGCTGCCCGCACGCTGGGCGCACTCCGCTGGCAGCTGCCGGTGATTTTGATTATCGCGCTGGTCAATCCGCTGTTTAGCGCTTCGGGTTCGACGGAGCTGTTCCGTATTGGCATGCGCGCGGTGTATCTGGAGAGCATGGTATATGGCCTGTGCATGGGCGGGCTGTTTGTGGCGAGCGTGCTGTGGTTTGAGGCCGCGGCGTCGATGCTCGAATACGACAAGGTACTCGCACTGTTAGGCAACGCCGCGCCGGTGATTGCGCTCATGATCTCGATGTGCATGAGGCTTATCCCGCAGTTTTTGCGCCGCGGCCGCACGGTGCTGGCGGTGCAGGACGCGATTGATGTACCGGGGCGTGCGCCGGCCGACCCCGTGCGCTCGCGCTTGCGGGCATCGAGTGTGTTGATGGGCTGGGGCATGGAAGATTCGCTGGAGCGCGCGGACGCGATGCGCTCGCGCGGGTGGGGTGCCGCGACGCGTCGTACGACGTATGCGCGGTATCGGCTGGGGCGCAGTGACGTTGCCGCGCTGGCCGGGCTCGTACTGTTTGGCGCTGCCGCGGTGGCGGTGGCGTGGACCGCGACGACGCAGTATTCGTTTTATCCGCAGCTCTCGGTGCCGGCGCCGTGGCCAGGCTATGTCGTGTACGCCGCCTGGATGGTGTTGCCTTGCGCGTTGCACGCGATTGATGAGAAGAGGTTTGGCTGATGGCTCGGTTGGATAGGAGCTCGGCGGCGGGTGAGGCATATGGCTCGGCCGCGCCGGCGATTGAGGTGCGGAGCCTGAGCTTTGCCTACCCCGATGCTGATGCTGCGGTGCTCGAGGGGCTCGACTGGTCTGTTCCCCAAGGTGCATTTGCGCTGCTTGTTGGCGGTACCGGATCGGGTAAGTCGACGCTGCTGTCGCTGCTCAAGCCCGAGATCGCTCCGGCGGGCGAGCGCACTGGCGATACGCGCGTGCTGGGCGAGAACGTTGCCGACATGGACGTGCGGGCATCGGCAGAGCGCGTGGGTTATGTGTTTCAGGATCCCGAGAACCAGATTGTGTGCGAGACCGTGTGGCACGAGATGGCGTTTGGCCTAGAGAATCTGGGTGTGTCGCGCGACGAGATGCGCCGCCGTGTTGCCGAGACCAGCTATTTCTTTGGTCTGGAGGACTGGCTTCATCGTGATACCGATACGCTTTCGGGTGGCCGCAAGCAGCTGCTGTCGCTTGCCGCCGTCCTGGCGCTGCGTCCGCGTGTGCTGCTACTCGACGAGCCCACGTCTCAGCTTGATCCGGTTGCGGAGAAGAATTTCCTGCACGCGCTGTTTCGTGTGAATCGCGAGCTGGGCTGCACGGTTGTTGTGGCGACGCATCAGCCGCGCCCAATGCTCGAATACGCGACGTGTGCGTACCGGATTGAGGACGGTCGCGTGCGCGAGGTGGCGGATATGGCTTCTTTGGGACGCCGAGAATCGCTGTTTTCCGACGTCATGTTGGGGTGGGGTGCCATCCGATGTGCAAAAAACGGAGTATTCAGCAGGCGTGAGGACAATTTGGGCTCTCTGGAGCCGCCCGGGGACGTATCGGGCGCGAAAAAAAGTTCGGAATTGGACAAATCGTCCGAATTTGTGGCGCAAACGTCGCTCGAGAACGGCTCGGAAGCGTTCCCGCGCACGGATGGAAGCAGAATACTCCAAAAAATGTACGGCGGGTCGGCTACCACCTTGTCGGAAGGCTGGTTTCGCTACAATCGCGCGGGCGGTTGGGTGCTGCGCGGGCTCGACGTGGCGTTTTCGGCCGGTGCGGTGCATGCGATCGTGGGCGGCAACGGATGCGGTAAGTCGACGATACTCTCGGTGCTGGCGAAGACCGCCAAGCTGCAGCGCGGCCGCATGGTGCGCGGAGCGGCCTCGGCGGCGCTGCTGCCTCAGAATCCCAAAGCATTGCTGGTTGCCGATACGGTTCGCGACGAGCTGATGGAATGGGCTTCGACCTGCGGATATGACGAGACCGTGGCGCGGGAGCGTGCGGCGAGCTTGGGGTTGTCGGGTCTGGATGGACGCCATCCGTACGATCTTTCGGGCGGGCAGCGTCAACTGCTTGCATTGGCAAAACTGCTGCTAATCGGCCCCGAACTGCTATTGCTCGATGAGCCCACCAAGGGTCTAGACCTGTTCAGCCGCCGCATCATCGCCCGCGCCCTGCGTGACCATGCGAAGGCTGGCGGCACCGTCATCATGGCTACGCACGATTTGGACTTTGCCGAGCAGGTAGCCGACGACGTCGCCATGATGTTTGACGGCGAGATTGCCTGCATGGAGCCGCCGGCCGACTTCTTTGCCGACAACGTGTTCTATAGGGCGTGATGGGATGACGGACTGTCGTTTCTCGCGTTTGCTTGCAAAACTGGAGATCCCGCTGTTGTTGGCGGTGCCGGCGGTAATGGCTGCGGCGTTGCTGGCGGGTGTTGAGCAGGCGGCGCTTGCCATGCTTGTCGTGGTGGCGCTGGTGCTCGCGCTGTTCTTTGCGGGTTACGAGGCATCTCGTCCGGGATTGCGCCAGATTATGCCCACGCTGGTGCTGGCGGCGCTGGCGGCGGCGGGACGCATCCTGTTTGGGCCCATTCCCGACTTTAAGCCGGTGAGCGCCATCGCCATTATCGCGGGGGCGACGCTTGGTCGCCGCAACGGTTTTATGGTTGGCGCGCTGGCGGCGCTGACCAGCAATTTCTTTTTTGGACAGGGCATGTGGACGCCGTGGCAGATGTATGCCTGGGGGCTCGTGGGATACGTTGGCGGTGCGCTGGCGTATGCGGGTGCGTTCGACCGCGCCGACGGCACCGTGCGCATGCCAGCGCTGCTGGCGTACGGCTTTGCGTCGGGCCTGCTCTATGGCGTCGTGATCAACGCGTATGACATCATTGGATTTGTACGGCCGCTTACTTGGGCGGGTACCGTGGCACGTCTTGCCACGGCGGTGCCGTTCGATATCACGCACGGCCTTGCGACCTGCGTGTTTTTGGCCGCCTTGTACAAGCCTTGGTGCCGTCGCATTAACCGTGTCGTCGTGAAATACGGACTGTAGGGCATTTCGCGTTCCCACACGAACTTGCGGTGGAATAGTTCTCGTTTTTGGCTATTTGCTGCCCAAACAGGAACTACTCCACCGCAACTTATAGGGGGAGAGGGGTCACATGATCTGTTTTCCTCTGTCCCCCAGGAATTGCTTGGCGCTAGAGCTCTAGCGTGAGGGTGACGGGGCAGTGGTCGCTGCCGAAGATATCGCCGCGGATGCCGGCGTCGCGCACGTTGCCGGCGATTGCGTCGCTCACCAGGAAGTAATCGATGCGCCAGCCGGCGTTGTTCTTACGGGCATTAAAGCGGTAGCTCCACCAGCTGTAGACGCCCTCGACGTCGGGGTTTGCCGCGCGCCAGGTATCGGTGAAGCCGGCGTCGAGCAGCTCGGTAAACTTGCCGCGCTCCTCGTCCGAAAAGCCGGCGTTGCCGCGGTTGGACTTGGGGTTCTTAAGGTCGATCTCCTCGTGCGCCACGTTAAAGTCGCCGCAGGTTACGACGGGCTTGCCGGTCTCGCGCTCGAGCGCGTTCAAAAAGCCGCGGTAGGCATCGTCCCAGGCCATACGCACATCGATGCGCGCGAGCTCATTTTGGGCGTTGGGCGTGTAGACATCCACGAACCAAAACTTGTCGAACTCGAGCGCACAGACGCGGCCCTCGGTTGCGGCTTGGGCGACGAGCTCGGCCGCCTCGCCCTCGCCGGCGTAGGGCAGCAGTGCGTCGGCGCGTAGCACGCGCAGCGGTTCCTGGCGGCTAAAGACTGCGGTGCCCGAATAGCCTTTACGCTCGGCGTAGCTCCAGGTTTGGTGATAGCCGGGCAGGTTAATATCGACCTGGCCCTCCTGCAGCTTGGTCTCCTGCAGCGCCAAGATATCGACATCGAGTTCTTGCGCGATTTGGATAAAGCTCGGGTCCTTTTTGAGCACGGCGCGCAGGCCGTTGACGTTCCACGAGGCGAAAGTGTAAGTCTGAGGCATGGTGTCCTTTCGACGGGGTTGGCAGGCTTAAGATTAGCGCAACAGGGGCGGTGGTGGGCTCCGCGCGTGTCGATCCAAAGGCTGCGCGCCGGGCAAGCGCCCGCCGCCATCCGACCAACAAGGACGGAGGATTCATATGACGCAGGCAATAACGGATCCCAAGCAGGCCTCCGCCGCGCTGGAAGAGCTGTTCGGCACCCACAAGCGCGTGGTCTTCTTTGGCGGCGCGGGTGTTTCCACGGCGAGTGGCATCCCCGATTTCCGCAGCGTGGACGGCCTGTATCACCAGCAGTTTGCCTATCCGCCCGAGACCATGCTCTCGCATAGCTTTTATGAGGCGCATCCGGCCGAGTTCTTCGACTTCTACCGCACCAAGATGATCGCGCTTGGCGCCAAGCCCAACCGCTGCCACACCAAGCTGGCCGAGCTGGAGCGCGCCGGAAAGCTAAATGCCGTGGTGACGCAAAATATCGACGGTCTGCATCAGATGGCCGGCTCGCAGCGTGTGTTTGAGCTGCACGGATCGGTCCATCGAAACATTTGCCAGTCGTGCGGCGCGGTCTATAGCGCCGAGTGGATTTGCTCGCGCGAACACGAGGACGCCGCGGGTGTGCCCGTGTGTCCTGCGTGCGGCGGGCGCATTAAGCCCGATGTGGTGCTCTACGAGGAGCCGCTCGATGAGCGTGTGCTGACCGGCGCCGTCGCCGCCATTGCCGCGGCCGATGCCCTCATTGTGGGCGGGACCTCGCTCGTGGTGTATCCGGCGGCGGGCCTTACGCGCTACTTTACCGGCGATACGCTGGCCATTTGCAATCTTGCTCCCACCGATCAGGATGCAAATGCCGACCTGCTGATTTCTTGCGACATCGCGGCCGCGTTTGCGTTCTAGCCCGTGTGCGCGGATACAATAGAAAGACTGATTGCAAAGCAACCCCGCCGCCTGCGCCCGAGCGCGGCGGCGCGGGCATTTTAGGAGGATGTTCATGGCGAACGATAGCAAGACATGGCGGTGCGGAAAGTACGAGCTCAGCTTTGACCGCCCGCGCATCATGGGCGTCCTCAACGTGACGCCCGATTCGGTTAGCGATGGCGGGGAGCACTTCGACCCGGATGCCGCCATCGAGTACGGCCTGGCGATGCTCGACGCCGGTGCCGACATCATCGACGTGGGCGGCGAGTCCACGCGCCCTGGTTTTACCCCGGTCAACCCCGACGAGGAGGCTCGCCGCGTGCTGCCCGTGGTGCGCGCGCTGGCCAAAGAGGGCGCTATCGTCTCGATCGACACGCGCCACGTGGCGGTTGCCAAGGCGGCCGTGCGCTGCGGCGCCTCGATCGTCAACGACGTGACCGGCTTCACCGACCCCAAGATGGTCGAGTTTGTTAAGACGAGCACCTGCGGCGTCATCGTGATGCATGCCGGCGAGGTCGCCGCGCCCACCCGCACGCACGCAACGGTGCAGCTCGATACCTCGGCAGCGGCGTTTGTTGCCGAGAAGGCGCGCGAGGCGGCTGCCGAGGCCGCGCGTGAGGCCGAGAAGCCGGCTCGCCGCCGTCGCGGCAAGTTGCTGGGCGAGCCTAAGTCGGAGGCCAAGCTTCCGGGCGGCGTGGTGCAGCCCTCGTTGCCGTTTGGCGAACCGGAGCCCACGCCCGAGCCTTCAAGCGAGCAGGAGACGCCGGCCGCCGAGCAGGCTGCTGCCGCCGAGACTGTCGCGCCCGCGCCCGAGGCCGCGCCCGCAGCCACCGAGGCCGAATCGGAGTCCAATGACCGCCTGGCCGCCATGATGCGCCGCAGCGCCCGCCGCGAGGAGGCCTACGTGCCCACCTCTCAGCTTCGCCGCTTTACCCTGCCCGATTCGGCGCCCATCATGCGCCGTGTCATGGGCTTTCTGTCCGACCAGGCTCGTACGCTCATCCATGCCGGCGTGTCGCGCGACCGCATCTGCATCGATCCCGGTCCGGGCTTTGGCAAGACGGCCAACGAGGACATCGTCATCCAGCGCGAGACCGCCAAGATGGCGTCGCTGGGCTATCCGCTCATGTGCGCCGTGTCGCGCAAACGTTTTGTGGGCGCCATCTCGGGCGTGACCGATGCCGCCGCGCGCGATGCCGCCACGTTTGGCGTGTGCCTGGGCGCTATCCAGGCCGGTGCCAACATCGTACGCGTGCACGACGTCACCGGCTTTGCGCAGTTCCTGAACGGTTACTGGGCTGTCGCCAAGCCGCAGCCGCGCCGTGCGTTTGTGGCCGTGGGCTCCAACCTGGGGCATCGTTGCGACAACATCCGCGCCGCGCGCGACATGATCGCCGAGATCCCGCTCACCTGCGTGTCCAATTGCTCGCGTATTTACGAGAGCGAGCCTGCCTACGAGACGCGCCAGGATGCGTTTGCCAACGCCGTCATCGAGATCAAGACCGAGCTGGCGCCGCTGGTGCTGCTCGACGAGCTTATGAAGATCGAGACCGAGCTGGGGCGTGACCGCTCCAAGAAAGCCAAGGTCAACGGCCCGCGCACCATCGACCTGGACCTGCTGTGGATGGACGGCGAGACCCACGGCGGCAAAAAGCTGCGCCTGCCGCATCCGCTCATTGGCGAGCGCGACTTTGTGCTGGTGCCGCTCGAGGACCTGATGCACGACCCGGCGCGGTTCTTCCGCTACAACGGCGTCGAGGTCAAGGAGCCCGAGGACCGCGTGGGCCATATCGTGGGCGAATTGGGGCGTATGTAGATGATCGAGATGAATGCTGTTGTTGCCGGTACCGAGCTTGACGCCGCGCGCGACGCGGGCCGCGAGGGTACGTCCGCGGGCTGGTGCGCTTGGAGCGCGGGCGATGCTTCGCTGACGTTTTCGCTGGTCGTGCGCCCGGACGTGAACATGCATGCCTTCCACGGCCTGCCGTTTGTGGCGGCGATGGGCATGATGGATGCGCTTGTGGGCACGGCTTCGACGCCGGGGTTGGGCCTTGCCGGTAAGGTGGGTATCCAGTGGCCGAGCGATATCGTGTGCGGTGCGCCTGCGTTTGAGACGTCGCTCGCGCGTGTTGCCGTGAACGGCGGTGCCGGTGCTGCGGGCATGTTCGGTGCCGTGACGGTGGATATTGAGCGTTCGGCGTTGAGCGAGCTCGGTGTGGGTGTGGCTGACGAAGCGCTGGTCGAGGCGCTGGCCGCCGCCATGCTGGCCCGCGTGGACGCCTGGGCGGTTGTTGCCAACACGCCGCAAGGCGCCGCGGGGCCGCTGGCTCCCGTGCTGGGCGAGTACTTTGACATGGTGCCACTGCTGGGCCGCCAAGTTGCGGCGGTGTCGCCCAACGGTTTGCCGCTTGCGGTCGGTGTGTTTGAGGGCCTGGACATCTGGGGTCGCGCGACCATCAAGACCGATGCCGGCGAGCAGGAGTTTCCGCCCGAGGCTGTACGAATTCGCGGGCTGTAGCGCGGGGCGCTCGCGCTCAAAGATAACGATGACAACGAAGCCCTCTTCGGCCTGTGCCGGGGAGGGTTTCGCCTGTCTGGGGAATGGGCTTGGCGAACGTTTGCGGGGACTGTGGCATCGGGCGTGCTTGACTTAAGCTCCTACTCTATCCCAGCTCCTGCATGCGGCGGTAGATTTCGCAGATACCCTTGATGGTGAGCTGTCCGTCGACCACGTCGAAGGCATCGGTCGAATCGGCGACGATGCTGGCGAGACCGCCCGTGGCGATAACGGTGGCATCCTCGCGGCCCAGCTCGCGCTTCATGCGCGCGACCAGGCCCTCAGCCATGGCGGCGGCGCCCGTTACGGCGCCGACCTTGATGCACTCCTCGGTATCGCGGCCGATGGCGTGCTCGGGCGCCTCGAGCGGCACGCTGGCGAGCTTGGCGGCACGGGCAGCAAGCGCGTCCATGGAGATACGGATGCCCGGCGCAATCGCTCCGCCAATGTAATAGCCGTCCTCATCAATGACGTCGATATTGGTTGCGGTGCCAAAGTCCACCACGATCGCCGGCGCGTCGTAGAAGGTCTCGGCAGCGACGGCGTTGGCGATGCGGTCGGCACCAACGGCCTGGGGGCGCGCCGCCCGCAGCTTGGTCACGGCGGCCGTCTGCGGCCCGATGACGATGGCGTCCGCGGCAATGCGGTCGGCCACGGCGTGCCACTCGCGCGAGAGCTGCGGCACCACGCCGGCAAAGGCGATCGCGTCGACCGCGCCGAGCGAGAGGTCGTACATCTTAAAGAAGCCCATCAGGCGCACGTGGATCTCGTCGGCGGTATAGGAGCGGTCGGTGGGCATACGCCACGACTGCACCAGCTCGTCTCCGTCAAACAGCCCCATGGCCGTCTGCGTGTTTCCCATATCGATAGCGAGCAGCATGTCTACTCCCGGTGTTGGCATAAAAGGACGCGCACCATTGTATACGTGCCGTCGACGGCGCTCGGCTGCGATTCGTTTACGGTGATAGGGGCTGAGGGGTTTAAATATGAAGGAATTATGCTCTACGAGATTTTCCTTGCCGTTTACCGAACTCCCGCGTAATATTCTTTCTTGCGCACATGAGGCGCCCAGACATTGCGGGGTGGAGCAGTCTGGTAGCTCGCCGGGCTCATAACCCGGAGGTCGTAGGTTCAAATCCTGCCCCCGCGACCAAGAACTTGCAGCTCGTCGGCCTAGCCGGCGAGCTTTTTTGTTTTCAAGACTTTAGTCCGCTGGCCGCGCAGCGGCCAGCTTTAAACCACCCGCTACGCGGGTGGAGACAAACGGCTTTACAAAGCCACCCCTCCGACCGATATTGACGATTGTTCAGGCCGTCAAGAATTCGAGTCGAAGGGGTGGTCGCCATGGCCCAGAAGGCCTACAGCCTTTCCCACACG
>JAXJET010000009.1:0-108164 GCA_036301285.1 Collinsella aerofaciens | reverse complement strand
GGCCGAAGAGGCGTCAGCAGGTCAGTGGGTCATCGTCCCGGCGTTCAGCATCAGGGTAGCGCTGCGACGCGGAAATCGCGCGCTGTTGACGCGCCCCCGCAGTGCCCGCTTCCCCCAAGGACAATTATCAGTGCAGGTAGAGCCCTTGTGCAAAAGCCATGTGCTCGCGACATCGCAAAAAGTCTACTCACTTAGCTGGCAACCGCACCAAACGGCCGGGCAGAACGCCCATTTCCTGCATTTTCTCGCGCGCTGGCACCCCGCGCCGCTGCTACGCCATAATAGTTGGCGGACAATCGCGAGAGAAAGCAACCACATGGCACAGACCACGACAGATACCGCCGCCGGCACCGTCTCCGGCGCCGGCGGCGCCAGTTCATTCTCGGGCGGCACGGGAACCGAAGCCGAGTTCGGCTCGCTCGGCGCGCTTTCCCCCACTTGGTGGGAGCCCGAGGATGGCAGTGAGCCCGAACCATGGCTCACGCCCGATCAGGCCTTCGAACGCTTCTTTGAATGGACGAGCGATCGCGGCATTGAGCTGTGGGACCACCAAGAAGAGGCCCTCATGGACCTGGCCGCCGGCGATCATGTCATTTTGGGCACGCCGACCGGATCGGGCAAGTCGCTCGTCGCGCTGGGCATGCTCTTTATGGGCATGGCACAGGGCAAGCGCTGTTATTACACGGCCCCCATCAAGGCCCTGGTCAGCGAAAAGTTCTTCGACCTGGTACAGGTACTCGGCCGCGACAACGTCGGCATGATCACCGGCGACACGCATATCAACACCAAAGCGCCCGTCATCTGCTGCACGGCCGAAATCCTTGCCAACGACGCACTGCGCGAGGGCGAGGGCGCCGATGTGGGCTGCGTCGCCATGGACGAATTCCATTACTTTGCCGACCCCGACCGCGGCTGGGCATGGCAGGTGCCGCTGCTCACCCTGCCCCACACGCAGTTTATGCTCATGAGCGCCACGCTCGGCGATGTCACCACCATCGCCGCCTCGCTCGAGGAGCACACCGGCGCTACTTGCGACTTGGTCGTCGATGCCCCGCGCCCCGTGCCGCTGAGCTACGATTACGTGACGACCTCGCTCGAGGGCACGGTCGAGCTCGCGATGCGTCGCGGCGAGGCCCCGCTCTACATCGTGCACTTTAGCCAGGATGCCGCCCTTGCGACGGCGCAATCCCTCGCCAACTTTGGCATTGCCAGCAAGGAGCAGCGCGAGGCCATCAAGGAGGCGGCCAAAGGCACGAGCTTCTCCACGGCTTTCGGCAAGATCCTCAAGCGCTTGCTCGGCTGCGGCGTGGGCGTGCACCATGCTGGCATGTTGCCGCGCTATCGCCTCCTGGTCGAGCGCTTGGCGCAGCAGGGCCTGCTGCCCGTCATCTGCGGCACCGATACGCTCGGCGTCGGCATCAACGTACCCATCCACACCGTGGTGCTCACCGCGCTCACCAAGTTCGATGGCTACAAGATGCGTCGTCTGCGCGCCCGCGAGTTCCATCAGATTGCCGGTCGCGCCGGCCGTTCGGGCTTCGATACCGAGGGCATGGTCATCGCCGAGGCCCCGGAGCACGAGATCGAGAACGCCAAGCTCATGGCCAAGGCGGGCGACGACCCCAAGAAGCTCCGCAAGATTAAAAAGAAGAAGGCCCCCGAGGGCTTTGTCACCTGGAACAAGCAGACCTTTGAGCGCCTGATCGAGACGCAGCCCGAGACGCTCAAGCCGCGCCTGCGCATCACACACTCCATGGTGATTAGCGTGGTCGAGCAGGGCGGCGATGCCCGCGCCCGCGTGCACGACCTCATAGAGACGAGCTTGCAGACCCCCGAGGAAAAGGCCAAGCTCGAGGTTCGCGCCGACGAAATCTTCGCCACGCTCATCGACTCCGGCGTCGTCGTTCGCACCGAAGTGCCGCCCGCGCCCGATGCCCCGACTGACGCCGCGCCGGACATCGACTACGCACTGACGGTCGATCTGCCCGAGGACTTTGCGCTCGACCAGCCGCTCTCGCCATTTTTGCTTGCCGCGTTGGAGCTGCTCGACCCCGAGAGTGAGACCTATACCATGGATCTGATCTCGATGGTCGAGGCTACGCTCGAGGACCCCAAGCAGGTATTGCGCGCACAGGAGCGCGCCGCGCGCGACCGCGCGATGGCCGAAATGAAGGCTGACGGCGTCGAGTATGAGGAGCGCTTGGAGCGCATTCAAGACGTCACGTACGAAAAGCCGCTCGAGGATTTGCTCGACGCCGCCTTTGACAAGTACTGCCAGGAAGTGCCCTGGGCAAACGACTACCAGCTCTCTCCCAAGAGCGTCCTGCGCGATATGCTGGAAAGCGCGAGCGATTTTAAGGGTTACATTCAAAAGCTCGGCATCGCCCGCTCCGAGGGCATTTTGCTGCGCTACCTAGCAGAGGCCTACCGTTCACTCGACCGCACCGTGCCCATCGAGAAGCGCGACGAGCGCCTGCGCGACATTATCTCGTGGCTGGGCTTTGTGGTGCGCTCGGTGGACTCGAGCCTGGTGGATGAGTGGGAGAACGCCGGCAACCCGGCAGCCCTCGATGCTGCGCCGCCGCAGGGCATCGACGAGGTCGTGGCGGACCGTCGCGGCTGCACGCTATTGGTGCGCAACGCGCTCTTCCGCCGCGTGACCCTTGCCGCCCGCGAGCACGTTCGCGACCTGGGCGAGCTCGACGACGACTGGGGCATGAGCGAGATCCGCTGGCAAAAAGCACTCGACGCTTACCACGAGCAGCACGAGGAAATCCTCACCGACGGAGATGCCCGCAGCGCCGCGATGTTTTCCATTGACGAGTCCGACGAGAAGACCGCGCACGTATGGCACGTGCACCAGATCTTTGCCGACGAGGATGGCGACCACGACTTTGGCATCATGGGCGATGTCGACCTGGACGCCACGCAAGACGGCGGCGAGGTCATATTCAAAAACTACCGTGTCGGCTTTATCGAGGACCTGCTCGAAGACTAGCCGAACTTACCGGAACGAAACGGGGCCGCTGGCAATATCGCCAGCGGCCCCGCTTTTGCACTATACGCTATGCCTTACTCGGCACCCTCGACCTCATATGAATCCGCCTCGGCGGGCTCATCGTTTGTCTCCGTCGCAGCCCCGCGCGCCTCGTCAAACGCCGCCTTCATGGTCTTGTTGCCCCACGTGAGCTTGCGAATGGTAAGATCGTCGGCCTTCTTGTTGGCTAGGCGCAGATTGTTCTCGGAGGACAGCAACGCCTCCTTGGTTTTCTGCAGATGGCTAATCGTCTTGTCGATCTCATCGATCGCCGTTTGGAACTTGCGGCTCGCGATCTCGTAGTTGCGACCGAAATCATTCTTGAACTTTTCCATCTTGGCTTCGAAGTTCGTGACGTCGATATTCTGCTGTTTGTACTCCGCCAGCTCCTGCTTATAGCGCAGCGAACCCATGGCAGCGTTGCGAAGAAGCGTGATCATGGGAATGAAGAACTGCGGGCGAATCACGTACATCTTTTCATAGCGGTAGCTCACGTCGACTATCCCTGCGTTATAGAGCTCGCTCTCGGGCTCCAGCAGGGTGCAGAGCACCGCATACTCGCAGCCTTTCTGGCGACGATCGTGATCGAGTTTCTTAAAGAAGTCCTCGTTTTTATGCTTGGTCGCGGTCTCGTCGTTCTCGTTTTTCATCTCGAACATAATCGAAATGACCTCGTTACCGCTTGCGTCGCACTCGCGGAAGATAAAGTCGCCCTTGGTGCCCTCGGACGCATCGTTATCCTTCTCGAAGTACGCGTTAGGAAACGCCGTCATGCGCAAACGGTTAAACTCGGTCTCGCAGTGCTGCTCGAGCGACTCGCCCACCATCTTGGTGGACAGGCGGACCTTCATGTCCTTAAGGCGCTCAATCTCTTCGTCCTTGTAGCGAATCAGGTCATCGCTCGCGCGCTTGGCCTGCGCAAGCTCGAGCTCGTGTGCCGCCTTGACCTGTTCCTCGCGAGAATCGCGCACCGCCAGCTCGCTCGTCAGTTTGGCACGCGCCTCATCGCGCTCTCGCTCCGCCGCGGCAACCGCCTCCGACAGGTTCATTTTTGCCATCAGTTCCTGCTCGCGCAGCTGGGCGCGCAGACCCTCGGCCTCTTGCTCGGACTGTGCCTTAGCGGCGGAAAACTTCTCTTGTACCGTCGCGCGATAGTCAGTAAGCGCGCGCTCGGCCTCGCTGCGAGCGGCATCGAGCTCGCGCTGCGACTCAGCCGCAGCGGCGGCAAGCGCCATCTCCTGGGCCTTATCCGCCGCGGAGAGCTTTGCCTGCAGCTCGGCAATCTGAGCGTCGCGTGCGGACAGGTCGTTTTGGGCGGCGTTACGCGCCGCCGCCTCGGCGAGCTTGGCTTCGTCATCCTTGCGTCCAAGCTGTGCACGCAGACTGTCAATCTCACGCTGGAGCTCGGCATTCTCTTTCTGTGCATCGGCACGAGCCTCAACAGCCGCGCGCTGGCTTGCACTCTCGCGCTCTGCGGCAGCGCCCTCGAGCTTGGCGCGCAGCTCGGCGAGCTCAGCATCGCGCTTGGCGACTTCTTGTGCCAGCTGCTGAGCTGCAGCGTTCTTCTGCTCGACAAGCTGAGCGTTGCGCTGAGACTCTGCCTCCTGCAAAGCAGCCGACGAACGTGAGCGTTCAAGCTCCAGCGCCTGCTCGCCCTCGCGCTGGACTGCCTTCACACGCTCATCCAGGTCGCGCGAAAACTCGGCATCGCGCACTTGCTTGACGATATCCGCATAGCCGGACGCATCGACCTTAAAGACTTCGCCGCAATGCGGGCACTTGATCTCGTTCATAGCAGCTCCTCAATGGACGCAAATTTCAACTGTCTACACTCTACCGCGCCGCGCGGACAAAAAAGGCGCCGCCGCCATAATGGCAACGGCGCCAGAACCACCGCAAAGGTGCCTGTCCCCTTTGTGGTGGTTCGAGAATTACAGTCCAAAAAAGCCGAGAATCTGGTCACGGCTTACGGGCTTGTACTCGTTGGCATCGAGACCGACATCGTAACGAAAGATGGGGCGCTCGCGATCGCGGTTGCGCGCGTTGGTGCGGTCTCCCCTGCTGTGGATATGCCCGTGCAGCATGATGGCGCCACGCGCCTTTCCATTCCAGCTGAGCATGGGGTAGTGGCTCATTACCAGGCGATGGCCTTTGGCGTAACCGGGAGCGACTTCCAGATAATCGCGCACGTCATCCCAGATTTGGGGCGCAGCTGGATCTTCCCAGTCGCCGTCATGGTTACCACGGATGAGCGTTACGTTCTGGCATTCGATGCGTTCGCGCAGGCGCACCGCCTCCGCCAGGGGCAAACGATAAGTAAAGTCACCCAGAATATAGAGACGGTCGTCCGCCGCCACGCACTCATTGATGGCATTGATGACCTTGCGGTTCATCTCCTCGACCGAGCAAAACGGTCGATCCATGTCGTGCAAGATATTCGTATCGCCCAGGTGCAGGTCGGCGGTAAACCACATCATCGTCTGTGTCCTCATTTCGCAACGCGTCTAACACGTGCCTAGTATACAGACGCTCTGGCGCGTCGGTTAGCCAAAGAGCCCGCCGAACAAACCTCGGCGGCGTTTGTCTTGCTTTTTCGAAGCGTAGCCCTGCGCTTTCTTGTCTTACCGCTTCTCACGGTCCTGCTCTAGCTCATCGTCATCGAGTAGCGTATCCCACTCAAACGGATCGTCTGTCAGATCGAACAGGTCATCGTCATCAAACATGGCAGTCTCCCATACCGATTAGCGAGCATCCACCACATAGAGCCCAACGCGCACCTGATGCCACGGGCTGCGCTCGGGGGCAACCTGTTGCACGCGGGCCTCAAATACGTCCTCGTGGCCGTAATACATCATCAAGGACAGTGGGCCGACCTCGTTTCCCGGAACATAGCCAAGCTTGGTGTTGCCGTAATAAATCGCAACCGCCTCAGGGTCATGGGGATTATCGCGCTCGGCACACAGCGTCAGCTTATCGCCCGCTTTAAGATCGCCCAAGACCAAGGCGCCATCGGCATACTGAAATCCTGCAATGTGAAATGACAGAAGAACACGCGAAGGCTCGTACATAGCAGCTCCTCTAACGGCCGGATAAACCGGTGTGTAACCTTATTGAGAAGTCTACGGTCCCGTGCGGACACAAATACATCCTGCCTGCGTCCTTCAATCGTTTGCCTCAACGCTTGCGCGACAGAACGCTTGCAGATAAGATAGGAACACGGATGGCACCCGTTGCCGCGGGTCTTGCCAACTCCGATACACGTTTTCATCGTGAGAAGTGGCCGTCTTCGCTTACGCGGGGGCGGCCATTTCATTCGGCCGATAAACAGACCGAGTTCGATAGCCGCAATCAACAACGCCAATAACGAAATAACATCGCTTACGTTCATACCAAATCCCTTCTAAAGGGATTTGGCCCATCCGTGCTCCATAACAGTAGTCTAACGCAAAATGCAGGTAATAGGAACACTTGTTCGTATTACCTGCGCCCTTTTCTAATGCACAAACATGCGCACGAACTTGTGCTTCCAGCTTGCGTAGGGCGCATACCGAAACGGCACGTCCAGCCAAGTTGCCTTGTTCACGATACTCTTCTTGTGGCTAAACGTATCGAAGCTCTCGCGTCCATGGTACTGCCCCATACCGCTCGCGCCCATGCCGCCAAAGCCCATATGGCTCGTAGCCAAGTGCATGATCGTGTCGTTGACACAGCCACCGCCAAAGGGCACGTAACGCACGAAGCGCTGCTGAACTGCGCGATCCTGACTAAAGATATACAGGGCCAGCGGCGTCGGACGATCCGTAATAAACGCTTCGGCCTCGTCTAGGCTCTCAAACGTCAGCACCGGCAAGATGGGACCGAAGATCTCCTCCTGCATCACGGCGTCATCGGGGGTCACGCCGTCTAGGATCGTCGGCTCAATCTTGAGCGACGACTCGCGCGCCGTGCCTCCCAGCACGACCTTATCGGGATCGATCAGCCCGCGCACGCGCGCAAAATGCTTAGCATTGACGATATGCCCGTAATCCTCGTTATCGAGCGGATGCTCGCCAAACATACGGCGGACCTCTTCCTTGATGAGGCCCAGCAGCTCGTCGTGCACGCGCGTATCGACCAGCAGGTAGTCGGGCGCCACGCAGGTCTGCCCTACGTTGAGCCATTTGCCAAAGGCGATACGCCGTGCCGCAACCTTCAAGTTTGCCGTCGCATCCACGATGCAGGGGCTCTTGCCGCCCAGCTCAAGCGTCACGGGCGTGAGGTTTTTACTCGCGCGCTCCATGACGAGCTTGCCGACCGGAACGCTACCGGTAAAGAAGATCTTGTCCCAGCACTCATCGAGCAACGCTTCGTTCTCGGCGCGCCCGCCCTCGACAACCGTCACCAGGCGCGGATCAAATGCCTCTTCACAGATTTGCTTGAGCACCGCGCTCGATGCCGGAGCATAGGCACTCGGCTTGATGACCACGGTATTGCCCGCGGCAAGGGCGCCGGCGAGCGGCTCGAGTGTTAGCAAAAACGGGTAGTTCCACGGAGCCATGATGAGCGTGACGCCATAGGGCACGGCTTGCGTTTTGCACGCGCTCACGGCGTTGGCAAGGTCACACGGACGCAGGCGCGGACGACTCCATCGAGCCACGTGAGCGATCTGATGACGAATCTCGGAAAGCGACGTGCCGATCTCGCACATATATGCCTCGTCATGCGACTTTCCCAAATCGGTCTTGAGTGCATGGGCAATATCGGCCTCGTGCGCCCGTACCGCATCGCGTAAACTCACGAGCGCGCGACGTCGGGCATCAACATCAAACGTAGCGTGCGTTTTAAAGTAAGTGCGCTGATCGCCGACGATGCGCGCAATTTCCTCGGTGTTCATGGCACCCTCCTAGTTCTCGTCCTCAAACATACCACCCGCGACGACCTCGTACATACGCTCGAGCTCCAAGCGGTCCATCAAAAGCGGAACGGGGTACAGCGGATTGGCCTCGGCATCGGCATGCGCCGCCATCTCGGGAATGTCGGAGCGGCGAATGCCCGAGACATATTTGGGGATTCCCAGGATCTCGTTCATGCGGTCGACCCAATCGAAAAAGGCCTCGGCCGCAAGACTATCCTGCGCGGTAGCCGGCGCAATGCCCGCCATGCGAGCAAGATCGGCAAGCTTGGGGGCGGCGGCGTCACCATAAGCGCGAAGCATGTGCGGCAGGATGATCGCGTTGGCCAAACCGTGCGGAATTCCGTATCGGCCGCCCAGACTGTGCGCGATGGCATGCACATATCCGACATAGGAGCGGGTAAACGCAACGCCCGCCTTATACGCCGCCGAAAGCATATTGCGACGAGCGCGCATGTCGTCACCATGCTCATAGGCCTCGAGCAAATTGTCGTGGATAAGCTGCACCGCCTGTCGCGCCATCTTGCGCGTATAGGGCGTGGTGCTTCGCCCGATAAAGGCCTCAACGGCATGCGTCAGGGCGTCCATGCCCGTCTGCCCCGTAATGGAAGCGGGCAAGCCGCACGTAAACTCGGGGTCGTGGACTGCAAAACGCGGGATGAGCACAAAGTCGTTAATGGGGTATTTGTAGTGCGTCCCGTCATCGGTAATTACCGCCGCAAGCGTGACTTCGCTTCCCGTACCGGCGGTAGTGGGAACGGCGATGAGCAGCGGCAGGCGACGATGAATCCGCAGCAGGCCGCGCATCTTGTTGATGGGCTTGTTTGGCTGCGCAATGCGTGCGCCTACGCCCTTGGCGCAGTCCATGGCTGATCCTCCGCCAAAGCCGATAATGGCCTGGCAGGCGCTCTCTCGATACAGGGACGCCGCCTCCTCCACATTCGAGACCGTGGGATTCGCACGCGTTTCGGCATAGACCGTAACGCCAATCCCCTGAGCCGTAAGCGCACGCTCGAGTGATGCCGTGAGTCCCAAACGTGCAATGCCGGGATCCGTCACGATAAGGACCTTCTGGATCGAGCGCTTTTGAAGCACCGCGGGCACATCCTCGGCATGCTCTAAAATGTGCGGCTCGGTATAGGGCAGGATCGGCAATGCAATGCGAAAAACCGTCTGATATGTTCGGCACCAGGCACGACGGGCTAGATGCATAAAGGAAACTCCCTCATTTGTTGATTGGTCAACATTTGCTCGACCGATTGTACTCAGCGACGGTCAAAGACGGCCTGCCAATCGTTAATCAATCAACATCTTCATATCTCAAAATTGTTTTATTAAAAATCATTCCTAATAGGCTTCACATTTGGTTGCATTTATGGATAATAGAACTCGTCAAGACGCACGTCCGGAGAGGGCCCTTACGGGACCGGACGAGCGCACAATCGCCATCGATCGAAAGGATCGAATCATGAAGTTTGTTTGCCCCGTTTGCGGTTATGTGGAAGAGTTCGACGGCGACCAGCTGCCCGAGGACTTCAAGTGCCCCCAGTGCGGCGTTCCCGGTTCTCGCTTCCTGAAGCAGGAGGAGGGTCAGCTCGAGTGGGCTGCCGAGCACGTCGTGGGCGTCGCCAAGATGGAGGGCGTCTCCGAGGACATCGTTGCCGACCTGCGCGCCAACTTTGAGGGCGAGTGCTCCGAGGTCGGTATGTACCTGGCCATGGCTCGCGTCGCCCATCGCGAGGGTTATCCCGAGATCGGCCTGTACTGGGAGAAGGCTGCCCACGAGGAGGCCGAGCACGCCGCCAAGTTCGCTGAGCTCCTGGGCGAGGTCGTGACCGACTCTACCAAGAAGAACCTCGAGATGCGCGTTGAGGCCGAGAACGGCGCCACCGCCGGCAAGACCGATCTTGCTAAGCGCGCCAAGGCCGCTGGCCTCGATGCCATCCACGACACCGTGCACGAGATGGCTCGTGACGAGGCCCGCCACGGCAAAGCTTTTGCCGGCCTGCTTAAGCGCTACTTTGGCTAAGCCAACCGCTTGAGAGATATTCTCTAGCTTTTATAAGGCCCGGACCACATGGTTCGGGCCTTTTTCGTGGGCTTATTGCAGGTGTTCTTGAAGAACAATGAGTGACTGAGGGCTCAGGTCGTCGTATTGAATAAGGACGCGAGATGGAGCGTTCTTAGTCGAAGCCCGATCACCCGTCCACAGGCAATCGGCGATGTTGACATAGGAAATACGAGCGTCAGCAAGAGCCTTCGCGAAACTCTCCCCAGCCCCGTCCTCGGACAGGGCAACGGTACAGTAAAGGCCCGCGTCTGCATGCTCGATCGAGACCTCTCCTGCCGGAAATACCTTCCGCACAAGCGCCATCAGGCCATCACGCGCCTCGCGAGCACGAACGCGCACGCGGTTCACATGCCGCTCGTAATCACCCGATTCCAGCAAACGAGCCAAAGCGACCTGGTCGACAGAACTCACCGACGAGGCATAGAAACCAAGGTTGCACCTAAACCGCTCCATCAGCTCATCGGGCAGCACCATGTACGCTAGACGCAACGCCGATGAAAGGCTCTTCGAAAACGTGTTGGTGTAGATAACCGACTGGGCGGCATCAATCGACGCGAGCGCGGGAATCGGCTTCCCGGCAAGGCGAAACTCACAATCAAAGTCATCTTCGATGAGATACCGACCTGGTCGCTCAGCGGCCCAGCTCAGAAGCGCATAGCGACGCGCAATGCTCGTCACAAGACCGGTCGGATACTGATGGGACGGCATCAGGTGAAGGACATCGGTCCCGCTTTTCTGCAGAGTGCTCAAGTCCACGCCCTCATCATCCAACGGGATATGTCGAACTTTGCAGCCCATAGCCTGATAGATGCGCGTCAGACGTAAATAGCCCGGGTCCTCAACGGCATACACCTTGTCAGCGCCAAGCAACTGAACCAACATGGTATCGAGCAGCTGGGCGCCCGCGCCGATAACAATGTTATTGGGATCGACATTCATGCCCCTTGTCCCACGCAGGTGGTGAGCAATTGCGCGTCGCAGCCGAGCGGTGCCCTGCGCCGGTGCGGGCGAAAAGATTTCGCGCTCATCTTCGGATGCCAGCGTCGCCCGTAGTGCGCTTTGCCAAAGCCGCGCCGCCTCCAAAGCGGAAGGAGAAAGTGCATCGAATCGCTCGACCTGTCCGTTGACATCATGCGCGCTGGGACCCGCAGAGGCGGCATCTCGGTCGATGCCCTCCGCAGCCGAAGCCAAAACCGGTGCATCCGGAAGCTCGCAAGCGTAGTAGCCACGACGCGGCATTGAGCAAATATAGCCCTCGGCAAGTAACTGGCTATATGCATTCTCGATGGTAATGACACTGATTCCCAGATGACTGGCAAAGGCGCGCTTAGACGGAAGATGCTCCCCCGCCGCAATACGTCCAGCAACAATATCATCTCGAATTTTCTGGTAAACATACTCATAAAGCGATGCTTCGCCGCGTTTTTCCAAATTGTAGTCAAGCATGAGCCTATCACCTGACCTTATTAAGCCATTCAATCTGGTATTAGTCTGACCTTGTTATTATCTTGAAAACTGAGTATTTCGCCATACCCAGCTCCCCGATAGGATGTTCCGTCAAGCAATGCACATGCCAACCAAGGGAGCAACCATGGCAGAACAGACCAGCAAGGCCGATCGCGTCAAACTCAATCGCGAGCTCGCGCAGATGCTCAAGGGCGGCGTCATCATGGACGTCACCACACCCGAGCAGGCGCGCATCGCCGAGGAGGCAGGCGCCTGCGCCGTCATGGCACTCGAGCGCATTCCGGCCGATATCCGTGCCGCGGGCGGCGTCTCGCGCATGAGCGACCCCAAGATGATCAAGGGCATCCAGGAGGCCGTCTCCATCCCTGTTATGGCCAAGTGCCGCATCGGCCACATTGTCGAGGCGCAGGTCCTGCAGGCCATCGAGATCGACTACATCGATGAGTCCGAGGTTCTCTCCCCTGCCGATGACGTCTATCACATCGACAAGACCCAGTTTGACGTGCCGTTTGTCTGCGGCGCCCGTGATCTGGGCGAGGCGCTGCGCCGTGTTGCCGAAGGCGCCACGATGATTCGCACCAAGGGTGAGCCGGGTACGGGCGACGTCGTTCAGGCCGTGCGTCACATGCGCAAGATCCAAAAGCAGATCCGTGACGTTGTTGCCCTGCGCGATGATGAGCTCTTTGAGGCAGCCAAGCAACTGCAGGTTCCGGTCGAGCTGGTGCGCGAGGTCCATGCCACGGGCAAGCTTCCCGTTGTGAACTTTGCCGCCGGCGGCGTAGCGACCCCTGCCGACGCCGCGCTGATGATGCAACTGGGCGCCGAGGGCGTCTTTGTCGGCTCGGGCATCTTTAAGAGCGGCGACCCCGCCAAGCGCGCCGCCGCCATCGTCAAGGCCGTGGCAAACTTCACCGATGCCAAGCTCATCGCCGAGCTTTCGGAGGACCTGGGCGAGGCCATGGTGGGCATCAACGCCGACGAGATCGAAATCATCATGGAGGAGCGCGGACGCTAGTCCGGCAGAAAGGATCGCACATGAGCGATTATGCAGACCAAACGGTCGCCGTGCTGGCGGTCCAAGGCGCTTTTGCCGAGCACGAGGCAAGACTATCCGGGCTTGGCGCACACTGTATTGAGCTGAGGCAGGCGGCTGATTTGAAGCAGGACTTTGACCGTCTGGTACTTCCCGGCGGCGAGTCCACCGTTCAAGGGAAGCTGCTTGCCGAGCTCGGCATGCTCGAGGAGCTTCGTGCCCGTATCGCTGAAGGCATGCCCGTCCTGGGCACCTGCGCCGGCCTGATTCTGCTGGCTCACGACCTTGCCGCCCATGACGATAAGGGCACGCCGCGCCTGGCAACCATGGATGTGCTCGTTGAGCGCAATGCCTACGGCAGGCAGCTCGGCAGTTTTCGAACCAAGGGGCAGGTAGCTGGCATCGACGGTGAAGTGCCGCTGACGTTTATCCGCGCGCCCCGCATCGTCGAGGTCCACGGCGACGCAAAGGCCTTAGCGAAAGTCGACGGCCGTATCGTCGCCGCGCGCCAGGGCAACCAGCTCGGCGTAACCTTCCACCCCGAACTCGACGAAGACACCCGCCTCCACGAACTGTTCCTACAAATGTAGGCAGAACAGAAACGAGAGTGGATAGTCTCCCACTTTGAGCCTGAATGCGAGCCCAAACTGGGAGATTATCCACTCTCATGCTATGTAGTCGTTGGGGACGTTCTTGAATGACTAGTCAAACAAGAACGTCCCCAACGACTAGTCATTTAAGAACGTCCCCAATGACTACAAGGAGTGTCCCAAGCTGCCGGCAGAAAAGGAACGTCCCTAACTGCCGCATCCGGAGCAAGACAACGCCGCAGGCAGAGGACGGACAGCGAGCGGGTCGCATTTGAGGCAAGGTGACGTGAAACGAAAGGGCGCTGACCTTCTGGTCGCGCCCTTGAAGTTGAACGTCAGATTGTCCAAATGCGGCCCGCGCAGCGTCGGCCCGTTACGGCGTTTGGTAAAACGCCGTAACTAAAAACGGTTGCCGCGGAAGCCGCCACCGTTGCGGCCGCCACGGTCGCCACCGCGACCGCCGCGGTCGTTACCGCGGTTGCCGCCAAAGCCGCCACGGTTGCCGCCGCGGTCGCCATAGCCACCACGGTTGCCGCCAAAGCCGCCGCGACCGCCACGGTCGCCGCCACGGTCACCAAAGCCGCCACGGCCGCCGCGATCGCCACCGCGACCGCCACGGTCACCGCCACGGCCACCGCGATCGCCAAAGCCGCCGCGACCGCCACGGTCGCCGCCACGGCCACCACGGTCGTCACGGCCGCCGCGAGGACCGCGATCCTCGTCCAGGCCCATGGCGACGAGCGGAGCGATAACCTTATCGAGAGCGGCCATCAGCTCGGTGGCCTCCTCGTAAGAAAGCTCGGGCAGGAGCTTCTCCTTCTTGTTGGCAAGCTCGACCAGGCCCTCAGCGGCATCCTCGGCAGCGAAGACGACGATCTTGCGCATATCGCCCTCGGCGTCGTCGATGCGGCCGACCAGATCGGCAGCCTCGGCCTCGGCCATCAGGCCATCGAGCTCACGGAGGCGCATGCCCAGCAGGTCGGACATTTCCTTCTGCTCCATCTTGGGCTTGAGGTCAAGAAGCTTGATGGCGCGCTCGATGTTCGCCATGCGCTCGGCCTTGGCCTCCTCCTCCTTAGAAATAGCAAAGCGACGGCTACGCAGCAGGCGGGCGGCCTTCTGCATCTTGTCCATCAGCTCTTCGTCATCGTAATCAACGGCGGCCTCGACAACCTCGGCCTCCTCCTCGGCGGAAACCTCGTCAGCAGCCTCAACCTCGGAAGCTTCGGTCTCCACGGTCTCGACTGCCTCAACCTCGGCAGCCATGGTCTCGTTCTCGGTCTCGTTCATGATCTCTTCGTTCTCGGACATGAGACTCCTTCTTGGCCCTCTCGGGCATCATCGCCCCATTCGCGGGGCCCGTCGCGCACTCTTTGCGCTTTAAACATTCATGCCTCTTGGCAAAACGTCCATTAGTTTATGGTGTCGCCATCCAATCTAGCTGCAGAATCTATGTGCACACATTAATGCGACATGTGTGACTCGCGACGAGCGTACACCAGCGATGTCACGAACCCGACCACGGCAATTACAGCCGCCACGCGCACGGCAGCTGCAAATCCAATCGCTTGGGTAACGTCGGTCGCAATGCCAGCGGCGCCGGCAGTCGCCGCAGAACTCGAGAGCAGGCCGATAAACAGCGACGGGCCAAACGATGCGGCAATCATGTTCCACGTGTTGAGCAATGCCGTTCCGTGAGGATGTTCAGCGGCAGGCAGCGTCTCCAAGCCGGCCGTCTGCGAGGGGCTCAGCACCAAACCGACTCCGGCATACACTACAACGGTCAGTGCCACGACAACGCCGATGTTCATGCTTGCCGCCGTCATCGAGATTGCAGTCTGCCCCACGGCAATCAGGGCAAAGCCGACCGGCAGCAGCGGCCATGCGCCACGGGCGTCCATCACGCGTCCGCCCACAATCGAGGTCACGGCGTTGCAGGCAATTGCCGGCAAAATGAGCAGGCCCGCAACAAGTGCGGTCATGCCGTATGTGCCCTCAAAATAGAGCGGCAACAAAACACTCATCGAGAACGTTGTCATCATCGACACCACCACAAGCAGGCACGCAGGCCAAAAACGAACGCTCGCCATGGGACGCACGTTAAGCACCGGATGCTCAAGTTTGAGCTGGCGGGCCGCAAACAGGCCGAGCAGCACAATGGCGGCGAAAAGCGCCACAATGCCGGCAATCAGATTGGTCGAGAACTCGCCTACGGAATATACAAATGCCGTAATGCCGGCGGCGAGCAAAACAACCGACAGAATATCAAGCGTGGTGTTCGAGCGCTCTCCGACATTCTGAACAAGCTTAACGCCCGCCGCAGCGACCACAATGCCGCCCACCAGCGGCACTACGAACACCGCCCTCCAGCCAAATAACGTGCACATAAGGCCGCTGATCACGGGTCCAAACGCCGGCCCCAGCGTAATGCAGGCACCGCCCAGGCTCAGATACAGACCGAGTTTCTCGCGCGGCGCGCAAGACAGCACCACGTTCATCATGAGCGGGAACAAGATGCCCGATCCCGCAGCCTGCAAAATACGACTTGGCAGCAAAACGCTAAACGACGGAGCGACCAGGCACAGGACTTCACCGGCGACCATGCATCCGCATGCGAAAAACAACAGCTTGCGCGTCGAGAAACGGCCTGACAGGAAGGCCATGATGGCCGTAAAGATCGACGTCACAATCATGTAGCCCGAGACGAGCCACTGCGCCGTGGTGGCACTCACCGAAAAGGCTGCCATAATATCGTGCAACGCCACGTTAATGATGTTCTCGTTAAACGCGGCAACAAAGGCTGCAATATACATTACGACGAGAATCGCCGCAGTGGCCGATGGCGCTACTTGAACTTGTTGCTGAGATTTGCTCCCCATGCATTTCCTTCCTCTTGGAACGACAGTCGCATCGCCCCAGAGGAACAGCCCAGGGCGAATAATGAGCCCTAGACTTACGCCAGACGCCGTACACGACGAATCTGACAACATGGTCCAACGTTGAAAGATTGTAACGCGGACGCACAGCTTTCCTTCCGCGCTATTATTAAAAGTCCACGAAAGCATAAGACATGAGGAGCCCGCCATGATTAAGCCCATCATGAAATCCGAGTTCTTTTTGCGTCTGCCTTCCGAAGACGCGGGACCCGACGATGCCGCAACCGGGCAGGATCTCCTGGATACGCTCCACGAGCATGAGCGCGAGTGCGTGGGCCTCGCCGCCAACATGATCGGCGTGCGCAAACGCATCATCTGCGTAAAGGACGGCAACAGGACACTCCTGATGTACAACCCTCAAATTCTTGAGCAGGTCAATGCCTATCAGACGAGCGAAGGATGCCTCTCGCTGACCGGCGAGCGTCCCTGTACCCGCTATCGCCGCATTAAGGTGGAGTATTTGGACGAGAACTTCGTCCACCGCATCAAAAACTTCTCGGGCTACACCGCCGAGATTATCCAGCACGAAATCGACCACTGCACTGGAATAGTGATCTAGTTCCGCCGATTCAAGAAAGCTCCCTGCAGCAAAACAACTGCAGGGAGCTTTTCATAGTGCGGAGCTTCTATCCCACTAGCTTTGACGGTAATGATCGAAGAAATCGGCGAGGTCTTCGAGCGACTCTTTGAGCACTTCCATGCGCGGCAGGTACACGATACGGAAGTGGTCGGGCTCAGCCCAGTTGAAGCCGCCGCCGCGCGTGATCAGGATCTTCTTCTCGTGCAGCAGGTCAAGGGCGAACTGCTCGTCATCGGTGATGTTGAACTTTTTAACATCCATCTTGGGGAAGATGTAGAACGCCGCACGCGGCTTAACCACCGAGATGCCGTCGATCTTGTTGAGCGCCTCATACACAAAGTTGCGCTGCTCGTAGACACGGCCGCCGGGACGGATGTAGTCGTTGACGGACTGATGGCCACCGAGTGCCGTCTGGACGATCGACTGGGCCGGCACGTTGGAGCACAGGCGCATGTTAGAGAGCATGTTGACGCCCATGATGAAGTCGCTCATGCAGCGCTGGTTGCCCGAAAGCACCATCCAGCCAATACGATAGCCCGCAATCATGTGAGACTTGGACAGACCGCTAAAGGTAACGCAGGGCAGGTCGGGGGCGAGCGAGGCAATCGAGACGTGCTCGTAGCCGTCCATGCACAGGCGGTCGTAGATCTCATCGGCAAAGATCATCAGCTGATGCCTGCGCGCAATCTCGACGATGCCCTCGAGCACCTCGCGCGGATAGACAGAACCCGTGGGGTTGTTGGGGTTGATGATGACGAGGGCTTTGGTCGCACTCGTAATCTTGGACTCCATATCCTCCAAGTCGGGATACCAATCCGCCTGCTCATCACACAGATAATGTACGGGATGACCGCCGGCAAGGGTTGCGCACGCCGTCCAGAGCGGATAGTCGGGGCTGGGGATCAGAATCTCGTCGCCGTTGTCGAGCAGCGCGTTCATCGAAAGCTGAATGAGCTCGGACACACCGTTGCCCGTGTAGATATGCTCCATCTGAACGTTGGGCAGGCCCTTGATCTGCGAATACTGCATGATCGCCTTGCGCGCGGAGAACAGGCCACGCGAGTTGGAATAGCCTTCGCAGTCGGGCAGCTGCTGGCGCATGTCCTTGATGACCTCATCGGGCGTGCGGAAACCGAAGGGCGCCGGGTTGCCGATATTGAGCTTGAGGATGCGCTCGCCCTCGTCCTCCATACGGGCGGCCTCGTCGACGACGGGACCGCGCACGTCATACAGGACGTTGTCGAGTTTGGTGGATTTAGAAAAAGTACGCATGGTGGTGCTCCTTGCAATTTGAGCTGAGGGATGTGGTTCGGGCTTGGAATCGTTGCGGGGTGATGATGCCTCGCCTTGATCGGCGTCGCCGGCAAGCAGCCAGGTAACATCGACCTCCAAAATCCGGGCGAGCAGCTCAGCCACATCGCGCCGCGGGATCGTCTTGCCGCTCACATATTGGCTCATCTGACTCTTGCCGAGTTTTTTGCCGAGCATCTCCGATGCGCGGATTACGTCCGATTGGCGAACGTCGCGATTGGACATAGTCTGTCGCAGGCGATCGCAAAACGTCTCTTGGGCCACAGGAACCTCCTTGCTGGCAAAGTTCAATTTATAGAACACGAATTGAACCAAGGTTCAATTTAGCAAGCAGTATAGCGCGGCGCATTATCGGGAAGTTCAATTTCATAAGAAAATGCGCCGGACTCTGAGATTTGCCCAAAGCGGACAATGACACGCACGCGTTTAGAGGTATTCGAGGAAACGGGCGGCAGCAAGCGAAACATCGGCCGTTCGATATATGGCGTTGATCTGCCGATGGGGATGCCCCTCGAGTGGGCGCACGGCAACATCGAACTGGCAGCGGCGCAAGATGAGCGCGGGAAGAATGCTCACGCCCAGGCCGTCCTCGACCATGGCCATAATCGCATAGTCATCCCAGGTCGACAGCTTAGAGCGCACCGCCAGGCCCGCGCGGCGAAACAGCGGCGTAATCTCATCATCGGTGCCTCGTTCTAGCAGAATAAACTGCTCGTTGGCTAAATCGGCAAGAGAAACGACCTCCGCCGTGGCAAGCAAAGAGTCCGCCGGCACTACCGCCATCAACTCGTCGCGCACCAAAGACCGCGATGCCATGCCGTTTTCTCGGGGTTCACGCGGGATAAAGCCCAGATCGCAGCGGCCCTCTGCCACCCATTGTTCAATCTCTGAGTAATCGCCCATCAGCAACTCGTAATCGACGTCCGGGTGATCGGCGCGAAAGCGCGCAATCACCGGCGGCAGCACGTGGGTCGCCACGCTCGAAAACGTACCGATGCAGATTTTGCCGCGCATGAGCCCGCGCATCTCATCCACCCGTCGCTGCAAGCGAGTGAATTCCTCACAGAGCGCTTCGACAGCCGGCATGACCTGCCGCCCATCGGCAGAAAGAGCCACGCCCTCGCGACTGCGGTCGAGCACCTTAAAGCCCCAATCGGCCTCAAGATCGGCCACCATACGGCTCACGCCCGACTGCGAATAGCTCAGGCGCTCGGCAGCACGCGTAAAGCTTCCGGCGCGCACGGTCTCGAGCAGCACCTGCATCTTTTGAACATTCGTTTCCACGGCACCCCTCCACCTATGCATGAGCTTTTGTCATGTTATCTATGCATTATATTCGCTTTTCTTCTAAAGCCAGTTCACCCATAGTGAACATGCTCGGATATAGAGGGGATGGAAGCGCATGAACAACGGGCTGTTTACGTACTTAGCAGCATTGCTATTGTTTGGCTCCAACGGCATCATCGCCTCTGCCATCGCGTTGCCGAGCTCCGATATCGTGCTACTGCGCACGTTTTTGGGCGCCCTCTCGCTTGTCACTATCCTTGCCATCACCCAACGCCATAAGTTGCAGGCGCCATCTCGCCTCCGCGAAGCCGCAGCCCTCCTCCTTTCGGGAGCCGCGCTGGGCGCCAGCTGGATTTTTCTGTTCCGCGCCTACCAGACGATCGGCGTCGGCGTATCCTCGCTGCTGTACTACTGCGGCCCCATCATTGTCATGGCGCTCTCCCCGCTCATCTTTGGCGAAAAGCTGACCGGCGGCAAAATCGCCGGCTTTGTCGCCGTTGCTTGTGGTGCTTTTCTCATTGCAGCGCAAGGTCTAGGCGGCAATATGCCCATTGCGGGTATCGTCTGCGGTATCGCCTCGGCATTTTGCTATGCGCTGATGGTCATCGCTAGCAAGGGTGCGCCACACATCGAAGGCCTCGAGAACTCCACGCTCCAGGTGAGCGCCGCCTTTGTGACCGCGCTGGTCCTCACGCTCATCACGCAGGGCGCTCCCTCATTCCTGTCCGCCGGCGTCGCCACCAGTATTGATTGGCGCGCCGTCGTCATGCTCGGCGTCGTCAACACCGGCATCGGTTGCCTGCTCTACTTTAGTGCCGTCGCCAAGCTGCCCGTCCAGACCGTCGCGGTCGTCGGCTACCTCGAGCCGCTTTCGGCCGTCGTGTTCTCGGCCGTCCTTTTGGGCGAAGCCATAACACCGGTCCGCCTGATGGGCGCCGCGCTTATCATCGGCGGCGCGATTTTTTGCGAACTCGCCGGCAAACGCGCAAACGCCAAGGCTGGCATCGCCCAGACAGTACGTGCTTAAAAGCCCCTGCTTCGAAATACTACCTGCGTAGATAAATAATCCCCAGCTGAGGATTATTGTCTAAAATAACCCGATGTGCCAAACTGCTCTTGTATGTATAAAGACGGCATAAAGTTTTTTGTCCTAGACAGATAACCGGATGTCTAAGGGAGTCCTCGTGGCACACAATAAACTGGAGGCAAACCTCCAAGACCAGCACGGGCAAGGCGGGCACGGAGCCATCCCCCTCTCCGCTGGCATGCTGCTCGTAACGCTCGGCGTCGTCTATGGTGACATCGGCACGAGCCCCATGTACACCATGAAATCAATCGTCGCCAACAACGGCGGCATCGGTACCGTCAGCGAGGACATGATCCTGGGCGCGCTTTCGCTCGTCATCTGGACCATGACGCTCGTGACCACGGTCAAGTACGTAGTAATCGCCATGAAGGCCGACAACCACAACGAAGGCGGCATCTTCGCCCTGTTCAGCCTCGTACGCAAGGTGGCACCATGGCTGATTCTGCCCGCCATGATCGGCGGTGCGGCACTGCTTGCCGACGGCATCCTCACCCCCGCCGTCACGGTCACCACAGCCATCGAGGGTCTGCGCACCATCGAATGGGGCCATGCGCTGCTGGGCGACGGCCAGACCAACGTCATCATCATCACAATCATCATTATCTGCGGCCTATTTGCCATGCAGCGCGCCGGCACCTCGTCAATCGGCAAGCTCTTCGGCCCGCTCATGACGCTGTGGTTCCTGTTCCTGGCAGGCGCCGGTCTGTTCAACATGCTCGGCAACCTGTCCATCTTGCGCGCGCTCAACCCCATCCGCGGCATTATGTTCCTGTTCTCGCCCATCAACCATTCGGACATTATGGTGCTCGGCTTTGTCTTCCTGTCGACAACCGGTGCCGAGGCACTCTACTCGGACATGGGCCACGTGGGCAAGGCAAACATCTATGCATCCTGGCCATTTGTTAAGGCGGCCCTTATCCTCAACTATCTGGGTCAGGGAGCTTGGCTACTCGCCAATAACTCCAACCCCCAGATGCTCGCGATGGATATCGTTAACCCGTTCTATATGATGCTTCCCGAGCCCCTGCGCCCCTTTGCCATTGTGCTTTCGGCCGTGGCGGCCATCATCGCCTCGCAGGCGCTCATCACCGGCTCGTTCTCGCTGGTATCCGAGGCAACGCGCCTCAACCTTATGCCGCACCTGCGCATCCACTACCCCAGCGACACCAAGGGTCAGCTCTATATTCCGCTCGTCAACAACATCATGTGGGTAGGCTGCATCTTCATCGTGCTGCTGTTCCAGAACTCCGAGCGCATGGAAAGCGCCTATGGCCTCGCCATCACCGTGACCATGCTCATGACCACCACGCTGCTGACGAGCTATATCGCCGGCATCCTCAAGCACAAGCTGGGCGCCTGCATCTTTGCCCTGCTCTTTGGTGCCATTGAGTTGTGCTTCTTCGCTTCGTGCCTCACCATGTTCTTTGACGGCGGCTACGTCATGATCTTCCTGGCCGCACTGCTGTTCGGCCTTATGTATGTGTGGCGTCGCGGCACCGCCATCGAGCGCACGCAGACGATTCTGCTGCCCGTCTCCAAGTACATCGACCAGCTCAACCGCCTGCGCAATGACGAGACCTACCCCGTACTCGCCGACAATCTGGTGTTCCTCACCAACAGCCCCGACCCGCTCACGCTCGACCGCGACGTGCTCTATTCCATCTTGGACAAGCATCCCAAGCGCGCCAAGGCATATTGGTTCATCAACGTACACGTTACCGACGAGCCCTATACGCACGAGTATTCCGTTGAGACCTTTGGCACAGACTTCCTGTTCCGCGTGCGCTTGGACCTGGGCTTTAAGGTCAATCAGCGCATCAACGCCTACCTGCGCCAGATCGTTGGCGACCTGATGGCCTCGGGTGAGTTGCCGCCGCAGCACCACACCTACTCCATCTACGAGACGCGCGGCAACGTGGGCGACTTCCGTTTTTGCATGCTGCGCAAGATGCTTGCCCCCGAAACGGACATCAACCGCAATGACCACCGCGTGATGGCCATCAAGTACGCCGTCCGCCGCGCTTGCGGAAGCCCGGCGCGCTGGTACGGTCTCGAGAACTCTGCCATCATCATCGAGTACGTGCCGCTGTTTGCCCGCATGCGCCCGGCCGTTAAGCTCGTGCGCACCCAGGTGCCGCTCGAGGTTCAGATTGAAGAGGCCGAGGAAATGGAAGTCGACATCTTCTCGGACGACTTGGTCAACGGCAACGAGGCCGGTAGGGACATGAACGTCGATCCCACCGAGCTGCTCGAGAGCGTCGCCGATACGCCCGAACAGCAACTGCTCGACGGCCTCGAAAGTGAACAACTCAACGACGCCAACTTCTAGCGACGTCACAAATCAA
Organism: Collinsella aerofaciens; assembly: GCA_036301285.1. Lineage (GTDB taxonomy): Bacteria > Actinomycetota > Coriobacteriia > Coriobacteriales > Coriobacteriaceae > Collinsella > Collinsella aerofaciens_BS. Next base: position 85,529 of record JAXJET010000009.1, on the reverse strand, counting down.
CGAAAGCGGCCCTGCACCTCACGGGAGATGCAGGGCCGTTTTGCATTGCGGTAAAGCTATCGGCTACGAACGGCGCGGCTCGGGAACCACGAGCCTATCGGGGCTCGCGCCCTCGGCATCCATCAGGCTCACGTAGCGAATCGACGGATCCCCATACATCGCGTAGTAATAATTGCCCGTGCGCGCGCTAAAGCATCCGGTGTAGATAGTCTTCTCGAACTTGCCATCGCCCATCCTGGACGCTCCCTCGATCATCACCACGCCCTCGAGCGAGCGGAACATGCGAACGACGTTTTCGGTCTCGCTCTCCTTTTGCGGGTAATTGGCATTGAGGTACGCCGCCTTTACAAAACGGCTCGGCGAATAGCAATCGCCCGGAATGCCGCGCATGCCGGCACCGGCTCCATAGGGCTTGAGCTCGGCGCCACGCCATGTCGCCGTCTGCGGAAAATCGCTTGTGGCGGTGATATAGGTGCGCAGGTTTTCCATGTGCCACGGGAAGGTCGGCTGGTTGGCAAGGGTGTCGACCGGATCGTCGTATACATGCAGGCCGTCAGCCATCATCTCGACCACGATGCTGCGCTGGCTGTCGCCGATAATCCAATGGAGCAGCGACACGCCCAGCCCCTCTCCGGCAGATTTGGCGACAATCACCGTGTCGCGCAGCGCGGCCTCGACCTCATCGACCGTCGAGAACGTCGCTGCCACCCACAGGGGGAACTCATAGGCCGCGATATTGGTCTTGCCGTCGACAGGGTCCTCGGCATACTCGGCATAACCCGGGAAATTGAGACCCGCCACGGCGAGGCCCGCATCGTTGCCGCAATCGAAGAACATAGGGTAGTTCCTGTAATCGATGCACATACCAATCACCGCGTGCGCCGCTGTCGCGTCGTCGATAAACGAATACGGAATATGAAACCCGCGCGGCATCACGCGAACCTGTTGGCCGTAGTCAAAGCTCCAGTCGAGATTGCGGCCCAGATACATGTGGCCAGAATTATCGGTAAATCGAATACTCGTACACATAGCGCCTCCTAGCTTTACGTTCTTGCTAATTTCATTGTCTCCAAACAAAAAGGCGCTAAACACAAAAGCCCGGACATGACAACAATGTCACGCCCGGACTATTCAAGCAGGATAAACTCAACCAAGTTAACCCCGCAGGTCGTCTAAGGGGTCAAAGTGCCGCAGATTGCCACGAAAGAGGAGCAAAGCGTACTTAAGGTACGCGAGCGACGATTGAGCGGCAAGGTGCGGTGCTTTGACCCCTTAGACCAACTTTCCTAGACAGTGATCGATCATATGCTGGATCATCTGTGCCTCAAAGCCGACGAAGTCCTGCTTGCGCTCGCGCATCTTGCCGTCGACGATCTGGTCAAAGGCAACCTTGCACTTGATGTAGCGCGTGGACTTGGTGACCTCCTCGTGCGTCAGGCAGCTCTCCTCCATCTTGCTGGCGCCCAGGCCAAACACCAGACGGGGGTTGTAGAGCACGTGGGGCTCGCCGGCATCGTCCAGGTAGACGCAGACCTTCTTGGTAACGCCAATCTGGTTAGCGGCAAGGCAGCCGGCATCGTCGAGCGACTTGATGGTATCGATCAGGTCCTGAGCAACCGACTCGTCCTCGACGGTCGCAACCTCGCAACGCTGGGACAGGATAGCCTCGTCGTGGCAAAGCTCTTTAATCATACGTTCCTCCATAGGGGTCGTTGTAACCGCTTAAGTATACGGTACCCACACATTTTCATGCGAAAAATACCGTCCGTCTGCTACAAAGCGCCGAACATCAACATGCGAGGAACAACAGCGTCGTAAAGGGGCTATAGTGGGTGAGTTCGTGTCAATCGGCCTAAACTCGGGGCCGAACAAGGAAAGGGTATGCATGGACGAACTATTTCACGTCAGCGAGCGCAAGTCCACAATCGGGACCGAACTCCGCGCTGGACTGACAACATTCCTGGCGATGGCCTACATCATCGCCGTCAACCCCGCGGTGCTCTCGGGCGCTGGCATCGATGCAGGAGCGCTCGCCTGCGCCACCTGCCTGGGCGCCGGCATCATGACCATCTGCATGGGCATCTTCGCCAACCGCCCGCTCGCCTGCGCGTCGGGCTTAGGCGTCAACGCGATGATCGCTGGAATCACCACCACCGTCTGCGGCGGTGACTGGCACGTGGCCATGAGCGTCATCTTCCTTGAGGGCGTCGTCATCTTGCTGCTCGTGCTTTGTGGCCTGCGCGAGGCCATCATGGACGCCATCCCGGTTGTCCTGCGTCACGCCATCTCGGTGGGTCTGGGCCTGTTCATCGCCATGATTGGCCTGTGCGACGCTGGCATCATCACCGCTGGCGCCGGTACGCTCGTCGGCCTGGGCGACATCGCCTCCCCCACCTTTATCGTCGGCATCATCTCCATCGTCGTGACGGTTGCCCTGGCTTCCCGCAACGTGCCGGGCTCGCTGCTCATCGGCATCGTCGTCGCCGTCATCGCCGGTATCCCCCTAGGTGTGACCCAGGCTCCGACCGGTATCATCGCCCCGCTCGACTTCTCGAGCATCGGTGGCCCCATCGCCGACGCCGGCGGCATGCCCGCCATCGTCAAGGTCCTTACCGACCCCGCGCTCCTCGTCATCTCGTTCTCGCTGCTCATGAGTGACTTCTTCGACACCATGGGCACCGCGATGGCCGTGGCCAAGCAGGGCGAGTTCCTCACCGACGACGGCAACGTCGAGGATATCAAGGAGATCCTGATCGTCGACTCCGCCGCCGCTGCTGTGGGCGGTTTCATGGGTGTCTCCTCCATCACCACCTTCGTCGAGTCCACTTCCGGCGCCGCTGACGGTGGCCGCACGGGCCTCACCTCCGTCACCACCGGCGTGCTGTTCATTCTCGCCGCGTTCTTCTCCCCCATCGTCACCATCGTTTCCAGCGCCGCCACCTGCGGTGCTCTGGTCTACGTCGGCTACCTCATGATGAGCGAGGCCTCCGAGATCGACTGGTCCGACGTGTCGCAGGGTTTCCCGGCGTTCATGATTGTCGCCGGCGTGCCCTTCACCTACTCCATCTCTGCCGGCATTGGCCTGGGCTTTATCGCCTACGTGGTCGTCGCGCTCTTTAAGGGCGAGGCCTCCAAGATCAAGCCGCTCATGTGGATCGCAGCCCTCGCCTTCCTCGTCTACTTCTTCGTGGCGTAACGGCATAGTCTGCTAAAGCAAAACAACAAGGCGCGGAATCGCATCGAGCGGCTCCGCGCCTTTCTTTTAGCGTCTGCCCCCGTGTCAGCGTGCGACAATTGAGACTGTCAATTATCACAACACTGAGAGAAGCCTGCCTTGGAAGCGCATCATAAGCAGATAACCGTTTATTCAGGGTGTGCGGAAGGCGCGCCCGTCATCTATCTCCCCGTGGTTATGGGCAACGGTAGTGAAGTCTACGAGCGCTGCCGAGAGCTCGACTGCCCGCCGTTCACCCTTGTCGCCATTGGAGGGCTCGATTGGAATCGCGAGCTGAGCCCCTGGGAATGCGACGGAACTATACGAGATGCCGAGCCCTTTGGCGGACAGGCTGCTGGTTTTCTTGACGAGTTGTTGAAGCAGATAATCCCCCAGGCCGAATCATCGCTCCCGCAACCGCCCGCCTGGCGCGGCGTTGCCGGCTACTCGTTGGCGGGTCTTTTTGCACTGTGGGCACTTTGGCAAACAGATGTCTTTGAGCGCGTGGCGAGTGCATCGGGGTCGCTGTGGTTCCCCGGCTTTATCGACTACGCGCGCGAGCGCACGATGACAGCTACGCCCGACGCCGCCTATCTGTCGCTCGGTAAAAAGGAAACCAAGACGCCCAACCGCATGATGCGGCACGTACTCGACGATACGCGCGCGATGGAAGAGCTGTTTATCGAGCGCGACATCCCAACAACGCTGGAGCTCAACCCCGGCAATCATTTTGCCCAAACTGACCTGCGCATGGCGCGCGGCATCCACTGGATACTGACGCATTAAAAATGGCGTCCACGCGTACATACGCATGGACGCCATTTTTAATTTGGCTGAACGCAGCTACTATTCGACAGTCTCCTCGAGTTCAGATACGGTGGGCGTCGAGAACTGGGGCATGGATGTCCTTTCATGATGGAAGGGCGATCAGGCATATCGGATAACCTGCCCGAACGATACGATCCGGACCATTGTACGTGATACGTCATGTCTCGCGCGCGCCGTCACCTGCAAGCGGTAGCGTTACTTCCAAACGCGCTCGGCAATGCGCTTGACCAGCGCGATCTTTGCCCACTGTTCGTCCTCGGTCAGCTTGTTGCCAATCTCGCAGCTGGCAAAGCCGCACTGGGGCGACAGGTACAGGTTCTCGAGCGGCACATACTTTGCGGCCTCGTGGATACGTTCGACGATAACGTCCTCGTCCTCAAGCTCAGCCGCCTTGGTGGTCACCAGACCCAGCACGACCTTCTTGCCGGGAGCAACGTACTTGAGCGGCTCAAAGCCACCGGCGCGTGGCGTATCGAACTCAAGGTAGAACGCGTCAACGTTCTCATGTACGAACAGGTACGGCGCAATGGGATCGTAACCACCCTCGAAGGCATACGTGGAGTGATAGTTGCCGCGGCACACGTGCGTGTTGATAACCAGATCGTCGGGCTTGCCCGCGATGGCGGCATTGTTGAGCGCCACGCCCAGCTCGCTCACCTTTTGCAGGTCAACCGGGCTCATGCCGGTCTTGGACACAAAGTCGGTATCGCAATAGATGCCCCAGGTGCAGTCATCAAATTGGATGTTGCGGCAGCCTGCTGCGTACAGGTCGGCGATCACCGTGCGATAAGCGGCCGCAATGGCGTCGGCAAGTTCCTCATCGGTCTTATAGACAGCGCGCAGGCTCTCCTGCTGGCCGTCGCAGCGATCGAGCGTGACCTCAGAGAACGTCTGGATCGGCGCCGGAATGGTCTGGCGTGCGACCTGGCCCTCCCCCTCAAGCGCCTTGACGAACTTAAAATGCTCGACGAACGGGTGGTTCTCGCCGCTAATGGGACCAGTAACCACGGCGGTGTCGGCCGTCGTCTCCTCATCATGGAACATATAACCCGTGCGTGAGGTGCGGCGCTCAATGCCGTTAAGGCCCCACATAAAATCGAGGTGCCAGTAGCTGCGGCGGAACTCGCCATCGGTGATCACCTGCAGGCCGGCGGCCTTCTGCTTGGCCACCAAATCGCGAATGGCATCGTCCTCGACGGCCTTAAGGCCGGAAGCGTCGAGTTTACCCGCGACATAGGCGGCACGGGCGTCCTTTACAGCCTGCGGACGAAGAAAGCTGCCGACGATATCGGCGCGAAACGGCGCGTTCGGTTGAATCGAAGTGCTCATAGATATCTCCCTTTGCATTGGTTGCTTTACTGGGACAGAGTATGAGCGCTCATATGACCATCGTAAAATATACGTTTATAACAGTTTGATATAGATGTTTCCTATATCAGTCTGGACTGTCATAAAGAGACTTGAACCGTGCGGAGCACAGCAGCCTAGATATGCTGACGAATCGCGTCGATATAGGCCCGACCGTAGCGCGTAAGCGTCGTGTTCTTGCGCGTGATGATGCCAATCTCCATGTACTCGTCCACGTCGAGCGGAATCGAGATAATGCCGGGGCCGTTGAGCTCGTGGCTGATCACGCCCGAGCATACCGTGTAGCCGTTGAGGCCCATGGCCAAATTGAACAACGTCGCACGGTCGCGCACGCGGATATTTTTGCGACGCTCGAACGTCGAGGTCAGCTCCTCGGAATAGTAAAACGAGTTGTAGCTGCCCTGCTCGTAGGACAGGAACGGGTAGTCTTCCAGATCCTCGAGCGTCACGCTGGAGCGGTCCGCCAGCGGATGGTCGGCGCAGACGAAGACATGCGGCGTGGCGCAGAAGAGTCCTTCGAACACGAGCTCGTTGGCCACCAGCATGCGCTCGATGACCTCGCGGTTGTGCTCGGACAGATATAGGATGCCCAGCTCGCTTTTCATGTGCGCGACATCCTCGATAATCTCGTGGGTCTGTTCCTCGCGCAGGGTAAAGTCGTAGCGCGCGGCATCGAACTCGCGGATCACGTCGACAAACGCGTTGACGGCAAAGGAATAATGCTGGCAGCTCACACTAAAGTGCGGCACCTGCTCGGATGCGCCCTTGTACTTGCCCTCGAGCAGGTCGGCCTGGTCGAGTACCTGGCGCGCATAGCCCAAGAAGGTCTCGCCTTCCTCGGACACAATGACACCCTTGTTGGTGCGCTCAAAGATGTGCACACCCATCTCGTTTTCGAGATCGCGAATCGACGCGGTAATCGAAGGCTGCGACACAAAGAGCCGGCGCGAGGCCTCGGTAATGCTGCCGCATTCGGCAACTTTGACGACATATCTGAGCTGCTGGAGCTTCATGGCTGTCTCCTTAGCTGTTAGTGAGATTCGCGTCGGCAGTACCCGGCAGGCGCATAAACGGCGGCATCTCCCCCGTCGCGGCGCAGGCGGCAATCTGATGCAGGACTCCGGCGACCGCATCATCCACCGCGGCGCCGATATGCCAGCGCGCGGCAGCCGTGACGGCCTCGTTGGCATTGGCGACTGCAACGGAGTTGGGAACGGCATCGATCATGGGCAGATCGTTATCGGAATCGCCAAATACGGCCACCTCGTCGGGCGTCAGGCTCAAGGCGCGCGCCAGCTCCAGCGCAGCGCAGCCCTTGTCCCAACCATCCGGAAGGATGTCGAACAGGCGCACTCGGTTGTTGGGAAACACAAGCGAGAGTTCCGGCACCTCAACGGCAACGCGCTCGCGTAGCTCCGCGAGCTCCTCACGCGAACGGGCACTCCAGATATTCGCCTTAAACACCGGCGCGCCATCGACGACGGGACGACACGGGGCCTCTTCGCCTTTGAGCCACGCATTGCCGCCCGACTCCATAGCGCGACGCACACGCTCGGGATTGCTCGTCACGCAATAGGCATCGTTGCCCCAAAAGTCATCGCCCAGGCTGTAGACTTTTAGAAATGTATCGTCGGTCTCTTGCTCCAGATAGTCAGCCAAACGCATCAGAGCATCGTTGTCGATTGCGCGCGAAGCGACTACTTCGCCGTCGACAAACATCACCTGGCCGTTACAGAACGCACCGGTCGAAAAACACTCGGAACGGTTTTTGAACATCCAGCCCATCGCGGACGGCTGACGACCCGAAACCGGCCCAAAGTGCAGACCCGCCGCCTGCATGGCATGAATACCCTCAATGGCGTAGTCGCTGGCGCCGTCATGCCCGGCTGGAATCAGCGTATCGTCCATATCGGTCAGCACAAGTTTAATCATAAGGCCCCCATTCGTATCGGTCCTACCTATTGTAACGACCTGCCAAAATAAACCTGTCCCTTTTTGGCAGGTGCGCTAGTATAGGGAACAACAGATTCGATGCGGGAGTGCCGGCGGTGCAAACCACAAGGCTGAGAGGGCATGGGGCCCAATCCTTTGAACCTGTCAGTTAATGCTGGCGTAGGGAGCATGCCGCCTTTACAGGGGCGCTGTCTATGCACAGCGCCCCTTTTCTATGCCAAGGAGGCATGTGCAGTGATTGATTCGGAACAGCTTAAGCAACATATGGTCAAGGCCGTGGAGGAGATTCGCGCCACCAATCCGATGGCCGGCTCCATCACGAACACGGTGACGATCGACTTTGTCGCCAACGCGCAGCTCGCTGTGGGTGGATCGGCCGCCATGGTCTATCTTCCCGACGAGGGCGAGGCGCTCGTTGCCGGCGGCGGCGCCATCTATCTCAACATGGGCACGCTCTTCCCCATCTACGAGCAGACAATTCCCCGCGCGGCCAAGGCGGCGCACGACGCCGGCAAGCCCTGGGTGCTCGATCCGGTGGGCCTGGGTATCGGTAGCCTGCGCACCCAGCTGGTAAACGAGCTCAAGCAGTACAAGCCCGCCATCGTGCGCGGCAACGCCTCCGAGATTATCGCGCTCGCCGGCCTGTGGGGTCTTGAGGGCGAGGCGGCTGATCTGAGCCGCGTGCGCGGTGTCGATACCACCGATACGGTCGACGCCGCCCGCGATGCCGCCGTGGCGCTCGCCCGCTACACCGGCGGCGCCGTGGTCGTCTCGGGCGAAGTCGACCTGATTACCGACGGCACGACCGTGGCCAAGTCCCACGGCGGCAGCCCGCTCATGTCCAAGATCACCGGCTGCGGCTGCTCGCAGGGCGGCGTGCTGGCCGTGTACGCCTGCGCCGCCGACCCGTTTACGGCAGCCGTCTGCGGCACCGCTGTCTACAACGTTGCCGGCACGCGTGCCGCCGCCGTCGCCGATGCTCCGGCAAGCTTTAAGGTCGCCTTTATCGACGAGCTCTACCGCGCAACCGCCCAGGACATCGCCGATAACCGACTCGAGCTCGAGGAGGCATAAGCCATGTCCGAGCCCGCAACCGCTGCCGGCATGAACACACTCGTCGCCGTGGCCATCGCCCCGTGCGGCACCGGCGACGAGCTGTCCGCCGAGGTCGCCGAGGTCGTGCGCGTCATACGCGAGAGCGGCCTTCCCAACCGCACCACCTCGATGTTCACCGAGATCGAGGGCGACTGGGACGAGGTCATGCAGGTCGTGCGCGACGCAACCTTTGTGTTGGCGAGCAAGGGCATCCGCACCGAAGTCGTGCTCAAAGCCGATATTCGGCCCGGATTTACCGACACCATGACCGGCAAACTCGAGCGCATGGAAGCACAGATCAAAAAGCAGGAGGAAGCACGATGAGCATCCGCGACAACCTTGATATCTCGGCCTATCTGGTACTCGGCCCCGAAAACACGCTGGGACGTCCCGTGGGCGATGTGGTGGCCCAGGCGCTCGACGCCGGCTTTACCTGCATCCAGGTACGCTCCAAGGTGGCAAGCGCCCGTGAGATCATTGCGCTCACCGGCGACGCCGCGCAGGCAATCGCACAGGCTGGCAAGACCGGTCAGGTCGCCCTGTTAATCGACGACCGCCTTGACTGCGTACTCGCCGCACGCGAGCAGGGTATTGCCGTCGACGGCGTGCACGTGGGCCAGAGCGATATTCCCGTCGAGGTCTGCCGCAAGCTGCTGGGCCCCGATGCCATCGTGGGCCTTTCGGCCCGTTGCGAGGAGATGCTCGAGTACGTCAAGACCGCCGACATGAGCCTGGTCGACTACCTGGGCATCGGCCCGCTCCACGAGACCGAGACCAAGCGCGATTGCGGACGCGCAGCCGATGGCTCTATCATCACCAAGAGCTTTGAGGACCTGGCCGCGCTCCATGCGGCAAGCACCGTGCCCATCGTGGTGGGCGGCGGCGTTAAGACAGCCGACTTGCCGCAGCTCAAGGCCACCGGCGTCGACGGCTTCTTTGTGGTGAGCGCCGTCTGCAGCGCCGATGACCCCTACGCTGCCGCCAAGGAACTCGTCGACACCTGGCAGCAGGCATAGGCATAGGCCGAGCAGTCGATTCGCAGCCTCGTATCTTCAGCAATGGAAAACGCATCCCAGCTTGGATCTCCATTCCGGGATGCGATTTCCGCATGCGGCTCCGTTGGGAAACCCCATCCCATTCCAGGCGCAAATTCTGGGACGCCGTTTCCAAAACCCGCCGTCGGGGAAACTGCATCCCGTTTTGGATGCCGATTCCGGGGCGCGCTTTCCGCTACGGGCCTCTCGCGGAAACCTCATCCCATTTTTAGCGCCGATTCCGGGATGCGCTTTCCGCCGAGTCCACGGCAGTTTGCTCTACTCTGCCAGATACGCTTCCAGCGCCGGCAAGGTCGCCTCCGCATCGTGGCGGCCGACCTGGTAGATACGCTCGAGCTCATCCGGCTCGCGGCACAGCGACGGCACCTTCACCGATTCGCTCGGCCGCACCACAAAGACCTCGCCGGCAGCCTCACGACGCGCCAAGTCATCGAGCGTGGCATTGTAGACCTCATGCCGATGATCGAGCGCTGCAACAAACTCCGGGTAGTGACGAAACACGCGCCGCAGCATGGGCATCACGCTGTTGGGTTGCTTCACAAAGCCCGCCGGCTGCGTGAGTACCACGATATTGCGGTCATACCCCTGCGCAAACAACCAAGCGCTGGGAATGGAATCAGCCACGCCACCATCCAGATACTTATGCCCGCCAATAGCAACGGGACGCGTCGCCACGGGAATCGCCGACGACGCCCGGATCCACTCGATATCGCGCTCGTCGCCATAGGGCAGGTCGTGGTAGACGGCCTTGCCCGTCTCGATATCGGTACACACGCACGTAAACCGCATAGGGCAGGCGCGATATGTCTCCAGGTCGATGGGATCGCGCTCGATGGGCACCTCGTGATAGGCAAAATCGGCATTGAACATGTCACCGGTTCGCAACCAGCTGGTCACACCCGCATAGCGCTTATCGGCACAATAGGCCTTGTTGTAGCGAATGGCGCGGCCGATCTGGCGCGATTTAAAGTTGTAGCCAAACGCCGCGCCCGCCGAGACACCCACCATATGGTCGCAGGTCAAACCGTGCTCCATCCAAACGTCGAGCACGCCCGCCGTATACATACCGCGGTAGCCGCCTCCCTCGAGCGCAAGCCCCACCGTGTGCGTCGTATCCGGCTGTGCCATGCGACCATCTCCGTTCCTGCGTTTTAAACCGGGACAAGTATACCCGTCAACATATATCGTCTCAGTCGCATTTTCATCGAACATCGCATCGTCGCGCTACCGCCTGTCGAATAATAGCCGTCCACAGCATGTGCACCCATATCCCCGCACTCGAGGAAAGCGGCTTTATGGTGACGCTCGACAAGCACATTTGGCAGATTGCGCCCGTCGACGGCGATCAAGGCCGCAGCACGCAGATCATTTCATCGATGCTCGAAATGGCGCAGTCGCTCCATCTGCCGGTCGTGGTCGAAGGCGTCGAGACAAATGAGCAGGCGAACATGCTACGACAAATGGGCGCCCGCTACGCTCAGGGCTTCCTCTACTACCGCCCCATGCCGGCGAAGAATTTTGAGGCATTGCTCGATGGCGGCAATAACAACTGATACGCTCGCGCGCAAAACGCCACCGCCGAAGGGGGCATTTGTCCCCATTGGCTAACTTATATCCCCACTTCAAACCAAATTGGGGATATGATACAAACCGTTGTTCCGCCCAAGGAGGTTATCCATCATGAACGAGTCATATCGCCTGGGCGAGCAATCGATTATTGCCTATCTTCAGCGACTTGCGAACGGCGTCTCGACCGCCGAACTCGATGTTGCCGCGCTGCCTGCTGAGCTACGCGCCGTTGGCGAGCAACTGCAAAAGACGCATGCCATCCTGCAACAAGAGCGTCAGCTGCTTGAGCGCAACGCCTATATCGATCCGCTCACCAACTTGGGCAACCGCAACGGATTCGACCGTCACGTCGAGCAACTCTGGCGCAAAGGCGACCCCTTCACCTGCGCCTATATTGACATCGACCATCTCAAGCATTGCAATGATAGGTTTGGCCACGCCGAAGGCAATCGCTATATTCTGAGCATCTGCCGCACGCTCTCCGAAACCATGGAGCACGATGAGATGCTGTTCCGTATCGGTGGAGACGAGTTTGTGCTTATCTCGCTCTCCGCAAACGAGATTGAACTCGAGCAGCGCTTGGAGCAGGTACGTACCAGGCTGATCGAGGCGAGCTCAGGTGGCAAGGCGCCAATGATCGGCAGCTTTAGCTTTGGCTGCTCGCGCGTCGATCCACTTGCTGGCGACACGCGTCGCCAGATGACGATGGATGCCGATCGCAAGATGTATCGCTATAAGCTTATGCATCGTGTGCAGCAACCGAAAGACGATGACGCGCCGCAACGCCCAATCGTCGATCAGCTTCCCTGCAACGACCGGGTGTTCCAAGCGATCTCCATGAGCTCCGAGACGCGCTATCCGTTTATTCTCAATCTCGATACGGGAGAATCGCAATGGTCGGTTAACGCCGTGCGCGATTTTGACCTGCCCTCCCAACACCCTTTTAACTCACTCGACATGTGGCTCGCCCGCGTTCATCCCGAGGACCGCGACAACGTACGTGCCGAGCTCGACATGGTGATAAACGGCACGTGGCACTTCCACTACATGCAGTATCGCGTAATGGATGCCACCGGAAAATACGTGCTTTGCGACTGCACGGGCTACCGCTTGGACGGCACCGATACCGAGCCCGGCATGTATGTGGGCATTATCATCAACCGAAGCTTGGCAGATACGACCGATTCCGTGACCGGCTTGGGCGATATTCACGCCCTGGTCAACGCCATTGGCGAAATGCGTCGCGTGGCGCGCAAGGCTGGTTTGATCGCCATCAAAATCGACGATATCGCTCAGGTCAATGCCCGCTTTGGCTTTGATGCGGGCGACCGCGTTTTGGCAGAATGTGCCGCCTGTCTGGTGGAATGCTCGCGCGGTAAGGGTCGTATGTTCCGCTCGACGGGGCCGATGTTCGTGGCTCTTTTCGACGACTTTGATCCCGAAGAAACCGATGCGATTGCAGAGGAAATCGAGCGGTTCCTGGGTTCGCCCGTGCTCTTTGGCCCATTTGAATATCAGCCACCCATTCGCGTGGCCACGCTCCATCTGGACGGCGTCGACCGTCAGCCCGTTTCGATTTTGAACGAGCTCAAAGCGTTGCTCGGGAAAGCCGTGCAGGTGCCAGGCACCAAACTGGATTAGCGCCGCGCCCGCGCCGCCTCCCCCATCGTGCGATAATCCTCTGCAGAAGTCACCAAAAGCAGAGGGAGTTTGTGATGAAGGTTCTTTTGGTCAATGGCAGCCCCAAGGCAAACGGCAACACCGCCCGCGCACTCGCCGAGGTCGCCGAGCAGCTCAACGCCGAAGGCATTGATACCGAGGTGTTTCAGCTGGGCGCCAAGCCCATTCGCGACTGCATCGGCTGTGGTCAGTGCGGCAAGCTTGGCGGGCGCTGCACCTTTGACGATGACGTGGTGAACGAGCTCATCGCTGCCGCCGAGCAGGCAGACGGCTTTGTCTTTGGCTCGCCCGTCTACTATGCGCACCCCAGCGGACGCATCCTTTCGGCCCTCGATCGCGCCTTCTATGCCGGCAGCACGGCCTTTGCGCACAAGCCGGGCGCTGCCGTCGCCGTCGCCCGTCGCGGCGGTACGTCGACGACCTTCGACGTGCTCAACAAGTACTTCACTATCAACCAGATGCCCGTGGTAGCCTCCACGTACTGGAACAACGTCTTTGGTGCCATGCCGGGCGAGGCCACCCAGGACGCCGAGGGCCTGGCCACCATGCGAAACATCGGCAAGAACATGGCCTGGCTTCTGCATTGTATCGAAGCAGGACAGGCCGCCGGCATCGAAGCCCCCGAAGCCGATCGCGAGCGCACCAACTTCATCAGGTAGAACGGCGGAACATGAATATCCAGATTTTTGGCACCAAAAAGTCTTTCGACACCAAGAAGGCGCAGCGTTATTTTAAGGAGCGCCGCATTAAGGTGCAGTTTATCGACCTTAAGGAAAAGGAGATGAGCAAGGGCGAGCTCACGAGCGTGATGCAGGCGGTCGGCGGCATCGACAAGCTGCTCAACCCCAAGGCTAAGGACGAGGAGACGCTCGCGCTCATCCAGCACCTCACCCCTAGCCAGCGCTTCGATAAACTGCTCGAGAATCAGCAGGTTCTAGCCGAGCCCATCGTGCGCAACGGCAAAAAGGCCACCGTCGGTTATTGCCCCGATGTGTGGGGAGCCTGGGAGTAGCCTGTGTTATTTGCCGGCGCGTGGGTATAAGAGCAGGCGTTTGGCATAAGATTTAACTGTAAGCCATGTCTAACAAAGGAGGGCACATGCCCAACAAACCCGTGAAGATCATCATGCTTACCGGATACCTCGGTGCCGGCAAGACCACGCTGCTCAACCACATCCTCGCTAACGACGGCGGCATCCGCGCCGCCGTGATCGTCAACGATATCGGCGAGATCAACGTCGACGCCAGCCTTATCGCCGACGGCGGCCTTTCCGAGACCGACGACCTCATCCCGCTCACCAACGGCTGCATCTGCTGCACGCTTTCGGACGACCTTGCTAACCAGCTGCAGGGCATCGCCGATTCGGGCAACTTCGACTACATCATCATCGAGGCTTCGGGCATTTGCGAGCCTATCCCCATCGCCTACACCATCTCGAGCTTCTGCGACGAGGCCAAGGTGGGCGGCGAGCCCAAGCTCGCGCTCGACAACATCGTGGCCGTGGTCGATTGCGCCCGCATGTATGACGAGTTCAACGGCGGTCGCGACCTGCTGGCCGAGGATATCGACGAAGACGACATCGAGAGCCTGCTCATCCAGCAGATCGAGTTCTGCTCCACGCTGATCCTCAACAAGACCGATACCGTGACGCCCGAGCAGATCGCCGAGCTCAAGGCCATCGTGCGCAGCCTGCAGAAAGACGCCGTGATCGTCGAGGCCCAAAACGGTGAGGTCCCCATGGAGGAGCTGCTCGATACCGGCCGCTTCGACTTTATGCGCGCCTACAACTCCGCCGCTTGGATCGAGGCCATGGAGCATCCCGAGGAGCACGACGACCCCGAGGTGCTCGAGTACGACATCGAGACCTTTGTGTACTCGCGCCGCAAGCCGTTTGACCTGCAGAAGTTCACCGATTTTGTTGAGCAGGAGTGGCCCGACGAGGTCATCCGCGTCAAGGGTCCGCTGTGGCAGACCGGCAATCCGGACATGTGCTACATGTTCGAGCAGGCGGGCCACCAGATGCGCTTAATGGAGAACGGCCTGTTTGTCGATTCGGCGCCCGAGGGCGAGAAGCAGAAGATCATCGACGAGAACCCCGAGATCATGCAGATTTGGGACGACGAGACGGGCGACCGCATGACGAGCCTGTGCATCATCGGCCGTCACATGGACAAGGATGCACTCATCGCCTCCCTTGATGCCTGTCTGACCGACTGGCACCGCGCCTAGGTTTATCCAAGCGGGCATTTTTCCGCCTACGTAACCGCCAAACCACCACGAAGGTGCCCTTCGTGGTGGTTTTTCGTTCTGAGCCAAGGAGATTCATGTTCAACATCGTGCTGTACGCGCCCGAGATTCCGGCCAATACGGGCAATATCGGCCGCACCTGCGTGGTTACCGGTGCCCGCCTGCATCTGGTGGAGCCGCTGGGGTTTTCGCTCGACGACAAGACGGTGCGTCGCGCCGGACTGGGCTACTGGCAAAACTTGGACGTGACGACCTATGCCAGCTGGGAGGATTTCCTTGCGCGTAACGGCCTCTCCCCTACCGACGAGCGTCTGCATCTGCTGACCAAAAAGGCGCGCAAGACCTATGCGCAAAGCACCTACCGTGACGGTGACTACTTGGTCTTTGGCAGCGAGAGCTCGGGCATTCCCGAGGAGCTGCTCGCCGCGGCGCCCGAGCGCTGCGAGCGCATCCCCATGCTGCGCGATTGCGACTCACTCGATAACGCCGAGACTTGGGAAGCTCACGAGGAATCGCTCGGGCATACCGAGGACAGCCACGAGGCCATCCTGCAGCAGGATATCTGCGGCAACTTCGTTAACCCCGACGACTACCGCATCAGTGCGCTCAACCTCTCCAACAGCGCCGCCATCGTCCTCTACGAGGCCCTGCGCCAAACAGGCTTTGCCGGCATGTGACAAAGGGACTATCCTTTTGCCACATTCGAGCGCCACGTCGATGGCACACACGCCTAATTGATGCTCTAGATAAAGGCCCTCACTTTTAATCAGAATTAACTAAAGTAAAATGAAGTTAAACGGCGGTGTGAAAGGAGAGCCGTGTGAAATATCTCGAGAACCCGTTTACCCCCAGTTTTGGTGAGGTTCCTGCCCATCTCGCTGGCAGACAACAGATTATTCGGGATTTGGACCGCGCCTTCTTGAGCCAGCGCAGGCGCCCAGAATTGACCTCGATCTTCTCAGGCGCGCGTGGAACCGGTAAAACCGCTCTCATGTCATCGCTCGCGACAAGGGCGGAATCCCACGGCTGGATAGCCGTAAAGACGACCGCGCTCCCGGGAATGCTTGAGGAAATCGAGTTCGGGACGAAACGCGCCGCAGCCCATCTCATCGACTCGTCCTACCACTTCGAAGTCACCGGCCTCGGAATTGCACCGCTCGGCAGCATCGAGGTCAATCGCGTTCACGATGCCTCAACCTGGCGTTATCGCATGAGCGATATCATCGACCAGCTCAACGGGGCCGGTACCGGTCTGCTCGTCACGGTTGACGAGGTGGACCCGACACTCGACGAGATGATTCAGCTCGCAGCGACGTATCAGCACTTTGTGACCGATGGGAAACGCGTCGCCCTGCTCATGGCGGGACTTCCCAACAATGTCTCGACGTTGCTGAACCACAAGACGGTCTCGTTCCTTCGCCGCGCCCAACAATATCATCTGGGTCGCATTGCCGACTATGACGTGCGCGAGGCCTTGATTCGCACAATCCAGGAAAACGATCGCCTGGCAGATGCCGAGGGAATCGATAGAGCCGTTCGCTCGATCTCTGGTTTTCCCTTCCTATTGCAACTCGTAGGCTACCGTGCCTGGGATCTCACAAGCGATTCGAAGGAAATCTCGTCACGCGACTTTGACCTGGGAATCAAAATCGCGCGCGACGAGATGGACGACCGAATCCTCGCGGCAACCTATCGGGAACTCACTGCAGAGGACAAGCGATTCCTCATCGCCATGCTCGATGACGAAGAAGAGTCCACCACCGCCGACCTTATCGAGCGCCTTAAGCGTTCGCCGCAGCAGGTCTCCCGCTACCGACGCCGCATGATAGATGCCGGCATCATCGGAGAACGAGGACGAGGGCTCGTCGCATTTGAATTGCCATTCTTCCGCGACTATCTCGCGGCTCAATGCGTGAAATAGAAATCAATGTGACAAAGAGGCAGTCCCTTTGTCACATTGCCTATAGGTAGCGACCGGTAATGCTCTTGGAGCAGGCCGCGATGTCGCCCGGCGTGCCGGCGCAGACGATTTGCCCGCCGGCGTCGCCACCGCCTGGGCCCATGTCGATTACGTAATCGGCGTTACGGATAAGGTCGAGATCGTGTTCGATCACGATAACCGTGGCGCCCTTGGCAACGAGGCCGTCGAACACACTCAGCAACACCTGAACATCGAGCGGATGCAGGCCGATCGTGGGTTCGTCGAACACGAATACAGCATCATCCTGCACGCGGCCCATCTCGCTCGCAAGCTTTAGACGCTGTGCCTCACCGCCCGAAAGCGCCGGTGTGGGCTCGCCAAGCGTGAGATAACCCAGGCCCAGATCGTGCAAGGTCTGCAAACGCGTCTGAACTTTCTTGAGCCCCACCGTGGCGTCGATAGCCTCGTCCACACTCATATCCATGAGCTGCGGCAACGTAAGCAGGCTCCCGTCCTTGCCCTCACGATGGATATGCGAAGCCGCGTCTGCATAACGTGAGCCGCGGCATGCCGGGCAGACGATTTCGACATCGGGCAAAAACTGCACGTCGAGCGATATCGAGCCCGTGCCGTCGCACGTAGGGCAGCGCAAGGCGCCGGTGTT
Organism: Collinsella aerofaciens; assembly: GCA_036301285.1. Classification (GTDB taxonomy): domain Bacteria; phylum Actinomycetota; class Coriobacteriia; order Coriobacteriales; family Coriobacteriaceae; genus Collinsella; species Collinsella aerofaciens_BS. The sequence continues at coordinate 67,935 of JAXJET010000009.1, read as the reverse complement.
GTAGCTAAAGGCACCCGCCTTGTAGCCGGCCGCCTTGGCCTCGGGCGTACGGGCGAAGGCGCGACGCAGCTCGTCATGGATGTCGGCATAGGTTGCCACCGTCGAGCGCACGTTGGCGCCGATGGGCGTGGCGTCAATCAGGTTGGTACGGGCAATGCCTTCGGCATCGACCCAACGCACATGGCGTGGCAAGCGCTCGCCAGCTGCCTGGGCCTTAAGCGCCGGAATGAGCGTCTCGAGCACCAACGTCGTCTTGCCCGAGCCCGAAACGCCTGTCACCGCGACAAGACGGCCGCGCGGAATATCGACTTCGAGCGGTTTTACGGTATGGATGGCATCGGTTGCCATGCGGATGTGGCCCTGGTCGAACATCTCCTCGTCAGTCACCTGCGGACGCATGCGCTTGGACTCTGTGCACAAAAACGGGGCGATGCGGCTGCCCTGCGATTGTTCGACCTCATCTATCGTGCCAGCGGCAATCACATTGCCGCCGCCCGCTCCGGCAACGGGGCCCATCTCGACCAGATAGTCGGCTTCCGCCAGCACGCGCGTGTCGTGGTCGACAACAACCACGGTGTTGCCGTCATCCACCAAATCGCGCATCACGCCTACCAGGCCGTCGACATTTGCCGGATGCAAGCCAATCGAGGGCTCGTCCAGCACATAGAGCACGCCCGTCGATCGGTTGCGCACCACGCGAGCAAGCTGGACGCGCTGGCGCTCACCCGTGGAGAGCGTGGCGCCGGCGCGGTCGAGCGAAAGATAATCGAGGCCCAAATCGACCAGGCGACGGGCCGCACCCAAAAACGAATCGCAGATATCCGTCGCCATGGGCTGCATCTCGGTCGGCAAGGATGCGGGCACCTCGCGCACCCACTCAACCGCATCACCAAGCGTCATGGCCGCGGCCTGTGCCAGATTGATACCGCGTACCTGGGGCTGGCGTGCGGCCTCGGAGAGACGCGTGCCGCCACAGTCACGGCATGGCCCCTCGCGCAAAAAGCGTGCAACGCGTTTGAGACCCTTATCGTCTTTGACCTTTGCGAGTGCGTTCTCGACGGTATAGACGGCGTTGTAATAGGTAAAGTCGAGCGGCGTGGCGCCCTCGCCGTTTTTGGGAACGTAAAGAATGTGCTTCTTAACCGCGGGGCCGTGAAACACGATGTCGCGCTCTTGAGGCGTGAGCTGGTTAAACGGCACGTCGGTGCGCACGCCCATCTCGCCGGCTACCTGCTTCATCAGATCCCACATGAGCGTACCCCAGGGAAGCACCGCGCCTTCGTTGATGGTCTTTGACTCGTCGGGCACCAGGCTCGCCTCGTCCACCTCGCGCATGACACCAGTGCCGCCGCAGGTAGAGCACGCGCCGCCGCTGTTAAAGGCAAGGTCCTCGGCACCCGGCGCGTAGAACTCGCGGCCGCATGCGGGGCACGTGAGCGACAGGCCCGCAGCCACATTAAGGCTCGGCTCCACACGCGCCCCGCAATGCGGGCACACGTGATGGGCACAGCGGCTAAAGAGCAGACGCAGGCTGTTGTTGAGCTCGGTCATGGTGCCAAAGGTGGAACGCACGCCCGGCACGCTGGGGCGCTGATGCAATGCGAGCGCCGCCGGCACGTGCAGTACCTCGTCCACCTGGGCGTGTTCGGCCTGCGTTAGGCGACGTCGAGTATAGGTGCTGAGTGCTTCCAAGTAGCGACGCGAGCCCTCAGCATAAAGAACCCCCAGCGCCAGCGAACTCTTGCCCGAACCCGATACGCCGGCAATACCCACGAGCTTTCCCAGCGGAATGTCGATATCGATGTCCTTGAGGTTATGGACGCGCGCGCCACGTACCTCGATAGCCTGCGGGCTCATCTTCTGTTCCGTCACCTTTATCACCCTACTCATGCCATAAAACTCGATCGCGAATGTACGCGCCCAGCATGGGCACGGTAAACCGGACGAGGCCGTATCCGGCAGCTTCGATGACGCGCTCGCGAATCAGGCTTGCGCGATATTTACTCGCCCAGCTCTGGGTACGCTCGCAGCGCTCAATGATATCCGCCATGCGCGTCGGTTTGCCCTCGTCAACCGCCATGGCCTCGATAAAGAGGCGCTGTGGACTGCGCAGCCCGTAATACAGAGGCGCGTCAACCGCTTCGTAGAACTCGGAGACGGCATCCGCATGGCCATCCTCGACATCGCGCCTTTCGATGACCTGCGAGCTACGCCGGACAGCAGACCGCCACATGTAATATCCCACCAGCTGAACCATATAGGGATGCCCCATGCTCTTGCGCGCCGCAAGGTCCGCCGTCTCCGCGTCAACGTAAAGACCAGCGTCTTTGACCGTCTGGATATACGAATCGCGCACCTCGGGCAAAGATATCGCCCCCAACGTACGCTGCTGGGCACGCCGCAAAAACGTCACGCTCGGCTCTTCGAGCAGATCGTCAACCATACTGGGCAAGCCGGCGAACGCCAGCGCAAGACCGCGCTGGTCGCTATCGGGCAAGCCCGTGGCATCCTGGTCTCCGAGCACCTGCTGATAGAGAACGGCAAGAGCCGCCAGTTCCTCGATAGACGCCGATTGCGCCTCGTCAATCGCAAACAGTATGCCCTTGCCTGGACCGAGCCTCTTGAGGCGCTCGTTGACCAGCCCTCGCAACGTCTCGCCCTTTGCCCGCGCCGCCTCGACCGACATCCGGTCAAACGACGGACCGAACTCCATTGACGTCACAACGGGTTTATTCGAGCGAAGCGCGTCGGCCAAGCGGTCGCATAAGCCAAGCGAAGCGGAATCGGAGACAACCGCCCATCCGCGCTCATTGGCTAGACGTTGCAGTTCCCGTAGGAGAACCGTCTTGCCACAGCCGCGGTTTCCCGTAATGAGCATGAGTCTACCCGGCGCTCCGGCGCCGTTATCGAGCCCTTCCTCGAAATCTTCGATGACCGACTCGCGGCCGATGAGTATCGGAGGCCGCTTGCCAGCCGTGGGCTTAAAGGGATTTGGATTCATGTCGGCCTCCTCGGATTGGCAAACCCTGGTAATAGTTATACCAACTTATACCGAGTTATACCAATAGCATATGACAAAGGAGCTGTCCCTTTGTCACATGTGGCCGAAAAACTCGGCGCCTGCTGCTCGCCAGGGGCGGAAGGTGGCGGGATCGACCTTTACGTGCGCCGCGGCGGGTACGTCGTACCATTTGACCGTGTAACCGGCGCCGTGAGAGCAAAAGACCGAATCGGGCGTGTTGGGCAGATCGGCCTCGGGCCCATAGGCGGCCGTCTCGATGACGCGCTCGGCATCATGGCAAGCCGCATAGCCGGCGAACTCCAGGTATAGATGACCGCGACCGCTCGTGTAGGCAACCACCTCCAGCGCGTAATCCTGCACCTCGGATGCTGGCACGCGACCCACAAGCTTCGCCCGGTCTCCTGCCATCGTCGGCGGCTCGTACTCGGCACCCATGCGCGTGGCATCCGAGAGCGCCCGACCCACGCACTCCCCCGGTACCTCGAGCTCAAAGCGATACCACGGCTCCAACAGCACCGCCGCGCCGGCCTCACGCGCCTGCATCAAGCCCTGGCGAATCGCGCGGTACGTTGCCTGACGAAAATCGCCGCCCTCGGTGTGCTTGGCATGCGCACGACCGCCCGTGAGCGTAATGCGAATATCGGTGATGGGAGAGCCGGTCAGCACGCCCAGGTGATCGCGCTCCATGGCGTTGGTGAGCGCCAAACGCTGCCAGTTAAGATCGAGCTCGTCGGTCGAGGCCACGGTGCCAAACTGCACGCCCGAACCCGCTGGCAACGGCTCCAGGCTCAGATGCACCTCGGCATAGTGGCGCAGTGGCTCAAAGTGACCCACGCCCTCGACCGACTGCGAAATAGTCTCCTTATAGAGGATGCCGCCAGACTCAAACGAAACCGAAAGGCCAAAGCGATCGGCCAACACCCGCTGCACGACCTCGAGCTGCACCGCACCCATCAACTGCAGATGAATCTGCTCAAGATGCGTGTTCCAGCTTACGCCGAGCATGGGGTCCTCATCGGCAAGCTCGGTCAGCGCTTGGAACACCGTATGGACATCGTGCTCGCCCGGCAGTACCGTATAGGTGAGGACCGGCGCAATGACGGGCGCATCGCCCGCGGGCTCCGCGCCCAGGGCGTCCCCCGGGCGAACGTGCGCAAGACCCGTCACGGCACAAATACCGCCAGCAGCAACTTCTTGGGCAAGCTCATACTTATCGCCGTTATAGATGCGTACCTGATCGACCTTCTGCTCCCATGTCTCGGCACCGGAACGTCCGCCAATCACCTGCTTGGCATGCAGCGTGCCGCCGGTCACTTTAACCCAAGCCAAGCGCTCGCCGCGGTCCCCGCGGCTGACGCGATAGACGCGGGCGGCAAACTCCGGGAGCCACGCCTGTTCGCGCATCAGCGCGCATATACCATCCAACAGCTCGTCCACACCTTGGTCCTTGAGCGCCGAGCCGGCAAAGCAGGGAAAGAGCTTGCGCTCAGCAACCATGCGCGACAGCGTCGCGGAGGAAAGCTCACCCGCCTCAAGAAACTCCTCGAGCGCCGCCTCGTCTAACGCAGCAGCATCCTCCTGAACGGTGCCGCCCGCCAGCAGTTCGTTGGCATCCAGGCAGCCCTCGGAAAGACGCTGCCCAAGCTGTGCCAGCAAAACATCGCGGCCGGGATTCTCCAAATCGATCTTGTTGATAAAGATGAACGTCGGGATGTCATAGCGCGCAAGCAGGCGCCACAGGGTTTCGGTGTGCCCCTGTACGCCATCGTTGGCGCCTACCACCAGAATCGCGTAGTCCAGGGCACGCAGCGTGCGCTCCGCCTCGGCAGAAAAATCGACATGGCCGGGAGCGTCCACGAGCATAACGTGGGTGCCACCATGGTCGAGCACAGCCTGCGACGAGAAGATCGTAATGCCGCGCTCACGCTCAATCTCGTTCGTATCCAGATGCGAGTCGCCATCGTCAACGCGGCCGCGCTTGCGAATGCGGCCCGCGTTAAACAGCATGGCCTCGGCCAGCGTGGTCTTGCCGGCATCGACATGCGCCAAGATTCCAACGACCGCTTGCTTCGACATGGCTCTCCTCTTATTAAAAGCCCATCGCACGCGGCAACGGGCGTTCACGCTCCACACTGGATGATACAATTTACGGGCCGGCGAGCGAAGCGGGCCCTATCCCCCGACCGAGCTCATCGCCCCGCGTTGCCGCGCGGCGATTTTCGTAGGTTCGCGCCTTGCGAAAGCCGGCACCTCCCTTTTTTGTCTGCCCGGGGTCATCTGGGACGGTAGCAACGCGAGCCCCACAACAACGCGTTTTACCAAAAATGGCCCCACTCGGGGCCATTTTCATTTCGATGAAACGCTGGTATGTGACTCGGCCTTTATGCCTCGCGCAGCCAATCAAACGCGACGCGCGGCGTACCGTCCGACACATATACGATACCGGCGCGCTTAAACCCGGCCTTGGCGATGGCGCCCTGCATGGGCAGGTTGTCTTGGTGTGTGTCGATACGCAGATGGTCGATGCGTTCCTCGGCAAAGGCAAACATCGCAGCCGCGACGCCATGCGTGGTGCCGTCGGATGCCACGCGGTGCAGCACAGCATACGGGGCGTCGCTGCGCCACTGGCCGCCCTCGATCACATCGTAGGAACTGTCCGGCCCCGGCAGAAAGGCAAACGTCGCCACCACGCGTCCGTCTTCCTCGCACACATAGCTGCCACCGGCGGCGATATCGGCAGCCAGCTGCTCGCCCGAAGGCGTGCCCTCGGGCCACTGCGTCGTGTTGCCATGTGCGCGCATAAAGGCGCGGGCCGCGTCATAGATGGCCATGACGGCGGGAATGTCGGTATCGAGGGTTTTTCTGATCATCACGCGGCGACCTCACGTTTATTGGTATCACTTTGATTGAGCAATGATACCAACGTTTGGAGAAGGGCGCGAAGCAGATGGGAAGCAAAAAGCGAGCCGCCTGGTCAAAGGCCAAAAGCGAGTTTTTGAGCGCTGCTACCGGCGGCGATATGAGCGACCTGTTTGCACGCGAGGACGAGCGCCGCGACGCCCTGGACTCCGAGCGCGATGAAGCCTGGCGCTACAAATCGTGCGAGCGCAAAAACCGTTACGACACGCGCGCCGAGGCCGAGGCAGTTATGGCCGACTGCGAAAACCGCGGACGCCGCGGGCTGGCCTGCTACAAATGCGAATACTGCGGCGGCTGGCACTTGACGTCGCACCCTTGGAAATAGGCGCCGCATCGGCACGGCATTGACGGAGCGCCAGCCATCGCACGCAAGCTACGGGCGCGGCGGCACCAACACATCGTAGCGAACGGCCTTGCCCGCAAGTTGATAGCTCGGCTTAACGCCGGCAAGCAGCGGCCCCTTCACCGGCCGCTTGATAACGACCTTGCGCGGGCGCGCCGCAAGCGCAGCTTCGACCAGCGTCTCCTCATCGGCGCACGGCTGCTCCAGATGGTGTAAGAGTTGGAACTTCTTTTTCACCGCCGCGCTCTTGGTGCGTTCGGGAAACATGGGATCCAGATATACCACGTCGGGGGCGGCAAGCTCGCCCCGCCCGATCAGCTCAGCCGTATGGCGAAGGCCGGCAATGCTGTCCTCGCCCGCATGTAAGCGCATGCGCGACACGGCAGCCGCAAGCGCCGGATCATCTGCCGCGCGATCCAGGGCATCCTTGAGGAGCGCCGCGATCACGCAATCCTGCTCATACAGATCGACGGTAAAGCCCGCGGCCGCCAACAGCAGCGAATCCTCGCCAAAGCCTGCCGTAGCGTCAATCGCCCATGGTCGCTCGATGCCCTTTGTGCGCGCAGCCTTCACCAACAGCTCTTGCTGCAGACGGCCCTGCTTGAGTCGCGGCAGCATGCGGCCAAAATCGGCACGCAGCTCCATCGTGCCGTCGGTGAGCGTGAGGCCCTCGGACTTCCCGGTCAGCTCAAGCCCCGCGGCCCGAGCAACAGAAAAGGGATCGACGACGCCCATGGGTACTCCTTAACAATCAAAACGAATACGTGAGCGCCGTTTATGTCGGCACCCAACCGTCCGCTATTGTCCCACATGCGACATGGCCCACAGCATCGCAATGCAAAGTACCGCCATCAATCCCGTGCACACGGCAGCGATCACGGAATCGCCCATGCGCCTTCCCAACGACCGCGGCTCACGCACTTGCCCTGCTCCGTACATCATGACTCCTCCTTGAGACCAGCTCCTTGTTACGGCCTCATCATCGCAGCGCCGCACATGGGCTGCCATCGATTTGCCTTACAGCTGGCTTTCCTTTTTGAAAGGTTGGACCGTGCAGGCAAGAGACGCTTTCAAACGCATGCATCGCCCCGTTGAACTACAATGTGCTTCACCATATGTGCAGCACTTGGGGTGCGCCAGGTTGGCGTACTCGTATCGAAAGGACCAGCCATGAGCTCTGCTCGTAAGACTCTCAAAATCCTTGCCCTCGTCTACTTTGTTTTGGGCATCGCCAGCCTCGTCATCGCCGGCGTCGGCATCGCGACCGGCAACCTCGATTCCACGTACGGGTCGAACGCCATGCTCGCCGCGGTCGTGCTGGTCGCCAAGGGCCTCATCGATCTCGCCGCGGGCGTTGCGGGCATCAAGGGCGCCAACAAGCCTTCGCAGGTGGATGGTGCGTTTAAGCTCGGCATCGTTACCGCAATCGCCACGATTGCGCAGGCCGCGCTCACGCTTCCCGCGCTCGGCGGCAGCTCCGTCAATATCGTCGCCTTTGTCATCGTGGTCTACGACCTGTTCTTTGTTCAGCAGGCACACGCCGTTAAGGCCGAGAACAAGGACCGCCTGTAAGCGCTCGCTTCTCATAACCTCTGCAGCCAAGCAACTAAAAAGGGCCGATCGCGCATCTCCGCGGTCGGCCCTTTACGTTTGCCCAGACAAAACCTACCAAAACAAACCTGTCCCTTTTTGGCAGGTTGTTAGCTGTGGCGGTACTCGGCGATGATGAAGTCGATGTCGGTTTGAAGGGTGTCCAAGTTTGCCAGGCGCTCTTTATCGGCAGGGCGCGTGCGGTAGTAGTACGGCGTCATCTGGAACACCGCCTCGATGTCGGCCTGGGTTTGGAGCGTAATGTTCGCAGACACCCGCCGCGTTCCGACCAACTCGAGCTCGGTGGTCTTCGGCAGCTTCTCATCGTTAAGGTACGGCGTGTCGTAGAGTACCTCCTTGAGCCCAAACAGATGACGGGCACCCGGCACCACGGTGTAGAGCGAGCCCTCTGGCGCCAGCACGCGAGAAAACTCACGCTCGTTAAAGGGAGCAAAGAGCTCGGTCACCATATCGAAGGTGCCATCGGCCACGGGGATGTCCTTCATGTTGGCCACGAAGTAGGTCGCATCGCCGCGCTTGGCGGCAAGGCGCACCATCTCTTTGCCCAGGTCAAAGCCGTAAGCATCCACGCCCGGCACCGCGCCCATGGCGCTGGTGTAGTAGCCCTCACCGCAGCAAATATCGAGCAGCGTCATGGGATCTTTCGTAAACGCGGCGCGCCCAGACACCTGCTTGCACACGAGCTCGACCATCGTATCGCGCAACGGCGCATAGTAACCGCGGTTCAGAAAGTCGCGACGGCTGCGCGCCTGTGACTTGGGATCGCCCATGGAGTCGCCGCTCTTGGACGAGCGCAGTAGATATAGATAGCCCTCGCGCGCACGGTCAAACCGGTGTCCGCCCGCACATGCAGCACCGCGCTCATTGTCCACCAACGGCTCATGGCAAACGGGACACAACAACATGGCAACTCCTTAGCGCGAACAACACAACGTCCACCATTGTCGCACGCCTTCCCCGCCTAGTCATTGGGGACGTTCTTGAATGACTAGTCGTTTAAGGACGTCCCCAATGGCTACAAGGAGTGTCCCCAGCTGCCGGCAGAAAAGGAACGTCCCTAAGTGCCGACTGGTTGCATTAGGAGTATCATCGTCTGCGCAAATAAGCACGAAAGAGCATGTTAGAGATTGAGAGCGTATGGCTGACACCGTATCTAAGCACATCGATATGACCACCGGCTCGCTGTGGCGCAATATTCCCCTGTTCGCCTTCCCCGTGGCCGCCACGAGCATCTTGGAGCAGCTGTCGAACCTCATCGCCACGGTCATCATCGGTAACTTCTCGGGCGACCAGGGAACCCTCGCCATGGCGGCGGTCGGCTCCAATGTTCCGCTTACCAGTCTTATGCTCAACCTGTTTATTGGCATGTCGCTTGGCTCCAACGTGGTCATCGCCAACGCTATCGGCCGCAACGACCAAAACATGGTCAAACGCGCCGTCCATACCTCGATTTTAATGGCGCTCGTGGGCTTTGTCGTCATCGCCCTGGGCGAGATTTTTGCCGAGCCCATGCTCGCCGCGCTCAATGTTCCCGCCGAAACCATGCCGCTCGCTTCGCTCTACCTGCGCGTCTTTTTGCTCAGCATGCCCTCGATCTTGCTCTACAACTTTGAGGCCGCGATCTTCCGCTCCGTCGGCATCACCCGCATGCCGCTGCAGGCACTTGCCGTGTCCACCATCCTCAACATTGGCCTGGATCTCATCTTTGTCCCCATACTCCACTGGGGCGTCGCGGGCGTCGCCATCGCCACCGCTATCGCCTACACTGTCAGCGCCGCCACGCTCTTTATCCGCCTGCTCAAGACCGACTCCGTCGTCCGCGTCACCCCGCGCGACCTGGCTATCGACCCCGTCGCTCTCAAGCGCATCGTCAAGATCGGCCTGCCCGCCGGCATCCAGAGCGCCGTCTTTGCCGTCGCCAACATCATCATCCAGTCCGCCATCAACAGCCTGGGCACCGAGGTCATGGCGGCATCGAGCGCCGCCATGAGCCTGGAGTACGTGTGCTACAACCTGCTCAACAGCTTTAGTCAGGCTTGCACCACCTTTGTGGGACAAAACCACGGTGCCCGCCAGATCGACCGTTGCACCAAGACGCTCAAGGTCTGCCTAGTCGAAGGCGGTATCGTCGCGCTCACCACGATTATCGTTATTGTTGGCCTGGGGCGCGAGATCTTGTCGCTGTTCAACAGCGATCCCAACATCGTCTCGATCGGCTATATCCGCGTATGTTCGATCTTCCCGGCGTACGCCTTTAGCATGTTCTACGAAAACATGTCGGGCTACCTGCGCGGCTTTGGTATCTCGCTCACGCCCGCCCTCATCACCATGATCTGCGTCTGCGGCATCCGCTTCTACTGGGTGTTCTGCGTGTTCCCGCACTTCCGCACCTTTGCGAACATCATGATGGTCTACCCCATCAGCCTGGGCACCACGGCGTTCTTTATGGTCGTAGCGGTATTGCTCTGCCACCCGGCACGCACCTATCGCGCCACCCAAGCCAAAGCGACAGCCCGCTAAACACCGCACTCAACGCCACGCCAGTCATTAATTGACAATATGTGAGCTCATGTAGTCGATAAAGCGCCTCGTGGCGATAGGCATGGTGTCCCAACTGCGCCAGGCTGCCACTACGTCGCGCGAGGGGGCGTGCACGATGGGCCGCACGCGAATATCGGCTCGCATGCCCTCGACGGTACGGCGATATAGCATGCTCACGCCTAGGCCCTCCTCCACCATCGCCATGATGGTGTAGTCGTCGGTCACCTCACTCGTCACATGCGGCGACAGGCCATGCGCAGCAAATGCATCGAGCACCAGGCTCTGTTCGCCCTCATCCAGCAGCACAAACGGCTCGGACGCCAGGTCGGCGAGTGTCACCTTTTCCTTTGCCGTCAGTGGATGCGCGGCCGGCAATAATGCTACCAACTCGTCGTGATAGACCACGCGCTTCTCGAGACCAGCGGTAAACCCGCGCGCCGTAAAGCAAAAATCGACCACGCCATCGTGCACCCACTGGGCGTTGCGCGTGTAATCGCCCTGCTTGAGGGTAAAGTGCACGCCCGGATGCAGGGCCCCAAAGTCGCGGATCACGCGCGGCAACACGGTTCGACTCACGTTGGTAAACGTCGCAATGCGAATATCGGTCGACGAAAGCCCCAGCAGCTCCTGGCGCTTGCCCTCGAGCTCGGCCTCGGCAGTCACGATCTGGCGCAGGTACGGCAGATATTGTTTACCGTCGCGCGTAAGCGAAACGCCCTGCTTTCCGCGCTCGATAAGCGTGGTACCCAGCTCGCGCTCGAGCGCTTTGACGGCCTGGCTCACCGCACTTTGCGTATAGCCCAGCTCGTCCGCCGCGCCCTTAAGACTGCCGCGATCGACCACCATACAAACAATCTGATACCGCGATGTCATCGTGCCTCCACATCAATGCAGCCGTAAAACGTTTTGTCAGCGCTTTTCGCGCCTACTTTAGCATTTCTTAATCATACTGAAGATACATTCGCTTTACTACATCCACATCTGGGAGCAGAATCCTTTGTACGAAACCGTTCTGTAACAAAAGGAGTCCCATGGATCGCAAAAAAGCAATCGCGCTCTCATTTTCCGTTCCCGTCGCATGGGGCTTTTCGTACCCTCTCATGAAGATCGGCATGGACAGCATGAACGCCACGAGCATCGTCGCGCTACGCTGCATCATCGCCTTTGTGGTCTGCCTGCTGCTCTTCCACAAGCGCGCGTTCCGCATCAACCGCGACCTTATGGTTCGCGCCGCCATCATCGGCGCCATCATGGCAACCGAGCTCACCTGCATGTGCCTGGGCTCCAGCCTCACCTCTGCCTCCACTGCCGGCTTTTTGCAGAGCCTGACGGTCGTGATCGTGCCGTTTGCCAACGCCGCCCTGCTGCGCCGCGCCCCCGAGCACAAAGTGCTCATCGGCACCGCCATCGTCACCTGCGGCATGTTGCTGCTCTCGGGCACCGACTTCACCAGCCTGAATCCGGGCGCGCTCATCATGCTGCTCTCCGCTTTTATCTATGCCGGCCACATTATCGTAGCCAAGCGCTTTGTCGAAGATGTCGACCCGCTGTCCCTGGGCGTTTGGCAGCTGGGCTTTGGCGGCCTGTTCTCGGGCATTGCCGCATGCGTCTTTGGCGGTTTCACACTTCCCAGTACGCCCAGCGAGATCGTGGTCGTCGTCGCGCTCGCGCTCATCTGCTCTGCCTACGGTTTTATCACCCAGACGCTCGTGCAGCCCCACGTGCCCGCCGAGACCACCGGCTTCGCCTTCTCGCTCGAGCCAGTCTGCTCCGCCGTCTTCTCGTTCTTCCTGGTCGGCGAGGTCCTGAGCCCCATCGCCTTCTTTGGCGCCGCCCTCATCCTCACCGGCGTCATGGTGGCAACCGTCGAGCTTCCGCGCCTCCGCGCACATGGACAGGCTCGCATGGCAGGAGCGCCCGAGCACGTCTCGTAGACCCCGCTCTTCATACGGCCGCGGCATAAAGGCAACCGGTGCGCCTTTACAATAGATGCCAACAGAGCATCTGACGTAAAGGAGCCCCATGGACGCCGCGACCCGCGACCGCAACATAGCAACTTGGTTGGGCGATGCACCGCAGCCGGTACGTGACACTACGAACCAGCTGCTCGAGCGCATCGCCCTTTTGCGTGCCGAGCAGACTATCTACCCGGCACAAGACGACATCCTCAATGCCCTCGCCTACACGCCGGCCGACCAGGTCAAGGTTGTCATCTTGGGTCAAGACCCCTATCACGGACCCAACCAGGCCATGGGGCTGTCGTTCTCGGTCCCCGCGACGCAAACCAAGTTGCCGCCGAGCCTGCGCAACATCTACAAGGAACTCAATGCCGATCTGGGTTGTCCCATTCCCGCCACAGGAGATTTAACGCCATGGGCACAACAGGGCGTCCTGCTTCTCAACACTACGCTCACCGTGCGCGAGCATGCCGCGAACTCGCACGCCAAGCTGGGCTGGAGCACGCTCACCGACTACGTTATCGAACGCTGCTGCCAGCTGCCCCAACCGGTTGTCTTTTTGGCATGGGGCCGCTTTGCCCAGCAGATGGTCGAGGGCAAGCTCGTCGCAACTGACGCGGGCAAGGCAACCGACAAGTTCTGTCTGGCCTCCACGCACCCCTCGCCGCTTTCGGCCAATCGTGCCACGGCAGAACTCCCCGCCTTTATGGGGTCGCGTCCCTTCTCGGCAGCCAATCGGCTACTCGAACAGCACGGCTCGACCCCCGTCAACTGGACTTGCCTCGGCTAAAAATCGATACATCAAAAACGCGCCCGACGGCTTTCCATCGGGCGCGTTTCCTATTCGGGCCAAATAAATTGCGTGCGGCCGGCCTCGCCGCCATCGATCAACAGACTCTGTCCGGTCATAAACCGGTTGGTCACGCCCACAAAGTAGATCCACTCGGCGATCTCTTGGGCGGTGGCCCAGCGTTTAAGCGGCGTGAGCTCCATAATCTGATTCCACAGGCGCTCGTCTTCCATCACGCAACGGTTGAGCGGCGTGATAACGCCGCCCGGGTCCACACTGTTGGCGATGGCCTGCGGTGCCAGGCGGTTTGCAAGGTTCTTGGTGTAGGCGATAACGCCGCCCTTGCTGGCGGCATAGGCGGGAAACTCCGATCCCGTATGCCCACTCGCCGACCCCACGTTAACCACGGATTTGATATCCGGCGCCGGCTTGGCGACAAGCCCCTCCCCCACAAAAGCGTAGCGCTCGGTCACGTTGATGGTGCCACACAGGTTGGCGGCGATATCGTCGGCCGAATCCTGCGTACCGGCAACGTTCACGATCACTTGGGGTTCAAGGTCGCCTGGAAACGAGCCCGGCTCGCAGACATCAACAATCAGATGGCGGTAGTGCTCGTGTTTGATCGCCACCGGTAGCAAATCAAAGCCCACGACCTCGTGGCCCTCGTCCAAAAATCGTTGCACGCATGCGGCTCCGATACCGCCCGAAGCACCCGTGATCAAAACCCGCATACTTGCTCCTTAGGCGGTTGCGTGGCGCTCGAGGTACTCGGAGCCCACATTCTCGCGCTCCCAGCCGCGCACGACCTTGTAGCCCACGGGGCTCAGGAAAACCTCGCACAGCAGCTCGGCGACAGCGCCGGTCAGCGAGCACATAAGGACCTGCACCCAGGTCCAACCAAAGAACGTGTGGCTCACCACAATGGCAAAGACCAAGTTGTCGATAAACTGGCCAACACCCGTGGACACATAGGAGCGGAAGGCAAAGCTCGCAAAGTTATTCTTTTTGAGCATGCGGCCGAGCGACTGGTTGAGCGTGGAGTTAACCACGGCAGAAACGAGCATTGCCAGCGAAGAGCCCAGCACCACGTACCAGGTGCCGCCGATGGTGGCGTTAAGGGCAGTGTTGACCTCGATCATGCCCGTGTCGTAGTAGGCGCCCCACATGCCGGGCGTGAGCGAGCATGCCCAAAAGCACAGACTCACGGCCAGGTTGACCAGCAGCGCGAGGATAGAGATTTTGATGGATGCCTTGGCGCCAAAGCGCTTGCAGATCATGTCCTGGCACAAAAACGAAACCCAGCTCACCACAAAGCCACAGTCGAGCGCCAGATACGGCAGGCTGATGAGCTCTTTGTTGGCCAGCAGGTTCATCATGATGACGCTCACGAAAAACAGCGAAACCGTTGCCGCGGGAATGCTCCGCAACAGGACCTTGTAGTCCTCCATGACCTTCTTGATCATTATGTACTCCTTTGGTTTTAGGTTTAACGAGCAGGATATCGGACCCGAACTGCTCGGACGCCCCGGTCTTGAGACGACGGTGGGTATGATAGCCGCTCACGCGGCATCAGGCAAGCAAACGGCGCGGCAGCCCCGCAGGGCCACCGCGCCGATGCGTTAAAACGCTACGTTGCCAAACTCCGACAGGATAAGGTCGGGGTTGTGGTCGGTTGCCCAATCCACGTTCCACGGGCTCGTGAACAGCAGCAGCTTGCCGCCGCGCATGTCCTCGACGCGCAGCGTGTCGCGTGTGAGCGAAAGGCCCGGGATATCGATGCTGTCGGGGTCGTTCTGGATCCAGCGGATGTCCGTATAGGGCAGCGGCTGGCGACGAACCTCAACACGGTACTCGGCCTTGAGACGGCGCTCGAGCACCTCAAACTGCAGCACGCCGACCACGCCCACGATGACGCTCTCCATGCCGGCACCCAGCTCGCGGAAGATCTGGATGGCACCCTCTTGGGCAAGCTCCTCCATGCCCTTCACGAACTGTTTGCGCTTGAGTGTGTCGACCTGCGTAATGCGAGCGAACATCTCGGGGGCAAACGTCGGGATCTGCGGATACTGCACGTGATGCTTGCCGGAACACACGGTGTCGCCGATGCTAAAGATGCCCGGGTCGAACAGGCCCACGATATCGCCTGCGTACGCCTCGTCCACGATGGCGCGGTCGTCGGCCATCATCGAGGTGCCCGTGGCCAGCTTGAGCTTGCGGTTGCCCTGCATATGAAAGGCGTCCATGCCGCGCTCGAACTTGCCCGAGCAGATGCGCACAAAGGCGATGCGGTCGCGGTGGTTCTTGTCCATGTTGGCCTGGATCTTAAAGACGAAGCCACTAAAGTCGTCGCGGCAAGGATCGACCGGCTCGCTGGTGAGCGTGTCGGTGTAGGCGCGCGGCGTCGGGGCCAGACGCAGGAACTCCTTGAGGAAGGGCTCCACGCCAAAGTTAGTGAGCGCCGAGCCAAAGAACGCCGGGCTCAGCTTGCCGCAGGCCACGGCATCCAGGTCGAGCTCGTCGCCGGCACCATCGAGCAGCTCGATGTCGTCCATCAGGTTCTTATGGTTCTCCTCGCCGATGAGCTCGTCCATGGAAGGATCGCCCAGCTCGGCCTCGACCTCGGCGACCTTCTTGGTGGCGTTGGCGTGGCCGTCGCCCTCAAAGGCAATGACGCGACGGGTCTGACGGTCGAACACACCGCGGAAGTTGCGGCCGCTGCCGATCGGCCAGTTCATGGGATACGTATTGATACCCAGGACGTTCTCGATCTCTTCCATGAGCTCAAACGGGTCGCGAGCCTCGTGGTCGAGCTTGTTCACAAAGGTGAAGATGGGAATGTGGCGCAGCGTACAGACCTTAAAGAGCTTTTTGGTCTGGGCCTCGACGCCCTTGGCGCCGTCGATGACCATAACAGCAGCGTCGGCGGCCATAAGGGTACGGTAGGTATCCTCCGAGAAGTCCTGGTGGCCGGGGGTATCGAGGATGTTGACGCAGGCGCCGTTGTAGGTGAACTGCAGCACCGAGGAGGTAACGGAGATACCGCGCTCCTTCTCGATGTCCATCCAGTCCGAGACGGCATGCTTGGCCGAGCTCTTGCCCTTGACCGAGCCGGCAGTCTGGATGCTGCCGGTATAGAGCAGCAGCTTCTCGGTAAGTGTGGTCTTACCGGCGTCCGGGTGGCTGATGATCGCGAATGTGCGGCGCGACGAGATTTCATCCGACAGGCTTGCCATGCGGATCCTTTCTTGCATTGAGTGCATTACGTCGTTGTAACCGCATTATTGTAGCCGCGAAATCCCGCTCTAGGGCACCTATCAGGACAAATTCATCAGTTGGGACCTGGGCAGCCGGCCCAATCGGCATTTGTCTCTTGCATAACTGTGCATAGTGTATATATACTGTGCTTACCGGTTATATACACGTGTAGCCCATCAGCTAAGGAGCCGCTGTGGACATCATCCTATCCAATTCGAGCGATAAGCCCATCTACGAACAGATATCCTCGCAGGTCAAAGCTCAAATCCTTTCGGGCACACTCACTGCGGGAGCCAAACTCCCCAGCATCCGTGCACTCGCGAGCGACCTTGGCGTGAGCGTCATCACCACCAAGCGCGCCTACGCCGACCTGGAGCAGCTCGGGTTTATCTGCACCGTGCAGGGCAAAGGCTGTTTTGTCGCCGAGGGCAACCAAGAGCTCTTGCGCGAAAACCAGCTCTGCCATATCGAAGAGCTGCTTGCGAAAGCGGCAAGCCAAGCCGAAGCCTTGGGTGTCACGCGCGACAAGCTGCACGAGATGCTCGACCTGGTAGCCCCCGAAACCATGCAGTAGCCATCTGCAAGAAAGGCTATACCATGCAAAACTTGTTAGAACTCAAAGGTGTCTCACGCCGCGTGAGCGACCGTTTTTCGCTGCGTGATATCATGCTCGCCGTGGAGCCCGGCCAGATTGTTGGCTTTGTGGGCGCTAACGGTGCCGGCAAGACAACGACCATTCGCGCCGCGCTCGGGCTTATCAAGCTCGATGCCGGCGAGGTGCGCCTGTTTGGGCAGCGCTGTGGCGCCGACGCGCCCGATGAGTCGCAACGCCATCTACGCTCCCGCGTCGGTCTTGTCCTGGACACGTGCCCCTTCCCCTCCACGCTCAAGGTGGGCCAGATCGAGTCGCTCGTAGGCCCGGCGTACCCCACGTGGGACCGCGAAACGTTCGCCGGATTCATCAACCGATTTGGCCTCGATCCCAAGACAAAGGTCAAGGACCTCTCCCGCGGCATGGGCATGAAGCTGCAACTTACCTGCGCGCTCAGCCACAATGCCAAGCTGCTCGTTTTGGACGAAGCCACTGCGGGCCTCGATCCCATGGCACGCGAGGAACTGCTTGATGAGCTGCTTGCCTTTGTCGCCGACGGCCAGCACAGCGTGTTGCTCTCGAGCCACATTACGTCCGATCTCGATCGCACCGCTGATCGCGTCATCTGCATCGATGCTGGCTCGATTGTGTTTGACCTGCCGCGCGAGGATATTACCGACCGCGCCGGCATCGCCCACTGTACCCAAGCACAGGCCGCCGAGCTTATGGTTTGCGTCGAAGGCGCCCGTGCCGTCCACCACGCCTACAGCGTGGACGTGCTCGTGCCCAACCGTCGCGAAACGCTCGAGGCCTTCCCCGAGATTCCCTGCGATCGGGCAACCATTGACGACTATCTGCGCCTCACGCTGAAAGGGACTTCGAAATGAAACGTGCCTTTATGTCCGAGCTCGCCATCGTTCGCACGCTCACCCCGAGCATCGCGGGTGTCGGGCTGTTCATCTTCGTCGTGTTGACCCTCGCCAACGCGACAGACGGCGATTCCGGTATGAGCGCCGGCGCCTGTGCGGTCAGCGCAATGTCGCCCATCATAATCATGAACTCGCTAGCTGGCTACGATAACCAAAACGGCTGGGAGCGTTATCGAGCAACGTTGCCCTTCTCGCGCAAAGACATTATTTGCGCACGCTACCTGTGCATCGTTGTCTTCTCGGTCGTCATGGCATGTGCAGCCACGCTTTTGAGCATCGCCTCCATCCCGCTCTTCAACAGCGCGGGCATTCCTTCGACGGGACAGACGATCTTTGAAATCGCAACCGCCTCGGCGGCATCAATGCTCATCTCCCTCATGATGGTATTCTTGGCACAGCCGCTGTTCTTCCGATTTGGACACATGGAGGCGCTGCGCCTATCCCTTGGCCTGTTTGCCCTGTTTGGCTGCGGCACCATGGCAATGCTGAGTTCCTCCAACCCCATCAGCAACTGGCTCATGTCGATTGCCGGAGCGAATCCCGATCCCGCCGTCCTTAGCTGTCTGTGTGCAGGCATCGCCGTACTTGCCCTCGCGCTATGCGCAATCAGCTGCACCGTCAGCACCAAGGTTTATCGAGTACGCGACCTGTAGGCACGCGAGTCTCAATCCACGAAGGACGCGATCGCCCCCCCCGCAAATCCATGGCAAACGGCATGTCCCCGGCGTGCGCCACCGTGCTACTTGCGCAGCGGCTTGGGCAGTGGGATACCGGCGGCGATGACGGCCGCGATGATCATGCAGACGATACCCTTGAGTGGGAAGCACATGAGCAGCAGGCCCACGACCATGACGGGCTGACGCATAACGGCGCCCATCGTCGAGGCCGTGCAAACGGCGACGCAAAAGACCGGATCGGCGCCGGTGAGGATAGCAAGGCCATAGCCCAGGCTTACGCCCGAGAAGATAACCGGGAAGAAGTGGCCGCCGCGCCAACCAAGGTTGATGAGGGCGGGCGTCAGCATGGCCTTAACGAGACCGGTCGCGATAAGCACGCCGGCGGGAATGGTCAGATAGGTTTCCATGAGCACGTCGGCCTGCGTCTCGCCGGCAAACATGGTGTAGGGCAGGACCGTGCCGCAGATGGCGAGCGCCAGACCGGCCAGCATGGCTTTGACGACAGGGCGCGCCCCTATTGCATGAGCAAGCGCTTCGCTCGCGTGCTCAGAGACAAAGTACAGCCAGCCGCAGATTGTTCCGATCAGCGACAGAGGGATGAGCCAGGTAAGCTCCAGGTTGCCCACCACGGCAGCCTCGAACCTCGGCATACCCATGCCGCCGCCCATGAGCTGGCCGAGCAGCAGGTAGGTGCCCAGGCCGCCAGCAATCGCGATGCCGTAAACCACGGTCTTTTGCGCCTTGGGCAGCCTGATGGTGATCTCACCGGATTCGGAATCCTCGCCATCGCCGGCACCCTGGCCGTCAGCACTTCCGGCAAGCGGCGCCACAAAGCCAAACACGGGCGCGGTAAAGAGCGCCGTCAGGGCAGCCTGGGTGCCCAGCAGCGTGAGCTCCCTAAACTCGGCGCCAAAGCGACGCATACGATCGCCGACCCAGCTGCACAGACCTGCGATAACGCCGGTCAGACCGGCCTCCGGTCCAATACTTCCACCAAACAGCAGCGGCAGCAATGCCGCGAGCGAAAGCCTGCCCAGGTTGTCGTACGGGTAGCGCCCGTCTTGCTTAACCTTTGCCATCACCTGGTTGAGGTCATCGGTCTTGATGCCCGTCATCTTTTCGTACAGGCCAATCACCAAGCCGCCCAACAGGCAAACGAAAAACGGGTACGGCAAAAAGCCAAACGGGCCGCTGGCGAGTTCGGGCGAAGAGACACCCAGCATATGCGGGACCTCGGTCCACAAATAATCAATGCCGTGCTCCATCGCAAAGAAGAACAGCCAGACTGCGGCACCTGCGAACGCACCGGTCACGGCAACGCTAACTAAAAACAGCGCGCGGTTTGTGGGTTTGGCAAGGTTATCCATCGGGTCCTCCCGCGGTCAAAGTCGACATAGATACGTTTATTGTAGAGCGAGCGTTGCCGAACGAGCTAACCATCTGCGCCGCAAACGGCACCATTGGGATTCACAGTGAGGAAGGCTCAAGACTTATCCGTTGATAATCGAGGCAATCTCGCGCAAATCGTCGGCAAAGTAGATGCCCTGCTGGCGCCTCAGGCTCGAAAGCCCTTTATCAATCATGTGCCCGAGCAGTGCCTTGAGGTCGTTGTAGTAACCGTCCAGGTTATACAGGATGCACGGAGCACTCAGGTGCCCCAACGACACCGCGGACATAACCTCGGCAATCTCCTCGAGTGTGCCCGTGCCGCCCGGAAATGCGATGAACGCATCGCCGAGCTCAATCATCTTGGCTTTTCGCTCGGCCATATCACTCGTCACGATAAGGTCGTCGATTCCGTCGTGCTGAAACTCGGCCTCGATAAAAAAGCTCGGCTCCACGCCCGTCACATGTCCGCCAGCATCGAGCACGCTATCGGCGAGCGCGCCCATCAGGCCCGATTTGGACCCGCCGTATACCAGCGCGTGGCCGTTGGTGCCAATCCAGTTGCCCAGCTCCTGTACCGCAGGCAGAAACGCCGAGTCATTACCGACGCTGGCACCCAGATACACGGTGATATTCATTTCAGTCCCCCTCGTCGTGACGCGCGGCGCCCGTTCTAGCGTTGGCGCCGGCGATATTCGCGCACGCGGCGCGACAGGTCGGCGAGCTCGTCACGATCGAGCTCTTCCAAATGCTCAAGATCGTCCATAAAGCGCGCCATGGTGTCCTTTTGGCGCAGCTTGATGAGCGTATTGCAGTAGTTCACCGCCACGCCCGTAAGCATGGCGATATAGAAGATACTGATGACGCTTAGGATAACGGTAATGCCGCGGGCAACCGGCGTTTCGGCGGGGATATCGCCAAAGCCGATCGTCGAGACCGTCTCAAAGCTAAACCAAAGTCCATCGCCAAACGTAAGGGTCGTGGGCTCGGACAGCCAGACGGCCGTCGAGCACAGCAGATAGAAGATAAGAAACAGGCCCGTGATGCGCGCAAAGCCAGCCTGTCGCAACACATCGGCAAGCGTCCTCAACTTGTTCATCGCGACCCCTTTTCCCAGACGTCCAATCACGTTTGCTCGGTATTGTCCCACGCCTCCCCCGCAAACGAAACTAGTCATTGGGGACGTTCTTAAATGACTAGTCAAACAAGAACGTCCCCAATGACTAGTCGGGCTGAGCTGGTATCCTTATGCGGTAATGTCTCAATTCGTTAGGATTGCACGTGAGAGCTGCCACTGTCCTTCGTTCAGTTATATATCGCGCCCTGGCCATTGTGCTTGCCACGCTTGCCGTGCTGAGTTCTATCGCGCCTGTCCAGGCTTTTGCCGATGACTCTAGTCAGCAAGTCAAGACGGTCCGCGTTGGTTGGCTCGTCAACAACGAGGGCTTCCAGGACGGCACCCCCGGCGAGCGTCTCTCGGGATGGGGTTACGAGTACCTCCAGACCCTGTCGTACTACACGCCCGGCTGGCGGTACGAATACGTCTCCGGCACCTTCACCGAGCTTATGGACATGCTCGAGGCAGGCGAGATCGACCTCATGCCCAACATCTCCTACTCCGAGGAACGCGCCCAAAAGCTGCTCTTTTCCTCGAACCCCGAGGGCACCGAGCGCTACTACATCTACGCCAAGCCCGATCGCGACGATCTGGCCAAGGGTGACCCCCAAGCGCTCCAAGGCCTCACCATCGGCTACAACCCCGACGTCATGCAAACCTTCGTTGGCCAGCAATGGCTCGCCAGCGAAGGAATCGCCTGCACATACAAGGAGTATGACGGAGGATCCGATCTCTTTGACGCGCTCGCAAACGACGAAGTCGATGCCGTCATCATGAACGACACAATCTCGTCGCCCAATGCCTCCCCCATGTTCTACATTGGTTCGAACGACTACTACTTTGCCGTTCCCAAAAGCCGCCCCGACCTGATGAACGACATCAATGCCGCCATGACGGCAATCGCCCGCGTCAACCCACGCTATAACGACGAAGTAAAATCTCGCTACTCGACCCAAAACAGCGGCTCATCATCGCTCAACGGCCCCGAACGTTCCTGGCTCAAAGCAAATGACAACACCATCACGCTCGGCTACATTACGGGCAAACTCCCCTACTGCAACGAGGACGAAGACGGCGAAATGGAAGGCTCGCTCGCATCGCTTGCGACGACGCTACACGATAAATTTGGCATTACGGTCAAAACCGTCGCCTTTGATAGCTACAAGATGATGTCAAAGGCCCTGTCAAAGGAAAGCATAGACGTTGCGCTGCCGGTATACCGAGATTACTGGTTTGCCGAGCAAACAGGCGTTGTGCAGTCGATATCGTTGGGGACCATATCCCTCACCGCCATCCACACCGGCAGCAACCTGAACAAAGACCTTCAGAACATCGCCTGTACCAAATCATCGTTTGTCAACAAAAATGCACTTGAAAGTCTGTTCCCCACAGCGACCGTAACCGAATACCAATCCGACGATGAAGCGTTCGACGCCCTCAGGAAGGGAACGGCGCACTGCATCGTCGCTCCCAGTTCACGCGTAAAAACCATCGGTGACCGTTACGATCTCGAGGACTGCGAGACGACCGAGCTCCCTGACACCTGTGAGATCTCGTGCTGGATTTCGCGCGGAAAACCCGAGCTGTTGGGAATCATCAACAAGGGCATCATCAATGCCGGAGAATCGCTCTCCGCAAGCAATTTCTCCTCCACGTCGTACACGGCCCAGGAATCCAACACGCTTCAATTCCTTTGTCGCAACCGCACCGCCATTGCAGCTACCCTCATCGGTATGTTGTCGGTCGGCATCGTCCTGCTCATCTGGGCGCTCGTACGCGCTCGAACCGAGCGCAAAAAAGCCGATGCCGCCAACGCCGCTAAGACGGCATTCCTCACGCGCATGAGCCACGACATCCGTACGCCGCTCAACGGTATCCTGGGCCTTATCGAGATCGAGGAATTGAAGGAAGGCGATATCCAGGTCGCCCGCGAGAGCCGTGCCAAGGCGCGCGTTGCCGCCAATCACCTGCTCTCGCTGATCAACGACATCCTCGAGATGGGCAAAATCGAAGACCGCAAGCTAACACTGGAGCATGCGCCTTTTAACCTCAAAGAGCTCTGCGACGACACACTGGTGCTGTGCAAGCTCCGCGCGTCCAGTAACGGCATCACAATGCAGGACAATAGTCTGCCGTACGCCACGGGGCCATACATGATCGGCAGTCCCACCCATATCCGACAGATCATGATCAACCTGTTAGACAACAGCATTAAGTACAACAAGCGCGGTGGCTCCGTCACCTTTAGCTCAAAGACCGAGCCACTCGATAACGGGCGCGCTCTCTTTTGCTTTAGCGTTTCGGACACCGGCATTGGTATGACTCCCAAGTTTTTAAAGCATATCTATGAGCCGTTTGCCCAAGAAGGTGACGATGCGCGCAGCAAGTTCCAAGGAACCGGCATGGGCATGCCAATCGTCAAGTCGCTTATTGAACTGATGGGCGGCACCATCGAAGTCACCAGCGAGCTCCATGTGGGCACCACGTTCTACGTGGAAATTCCGCTCGATATCGACAAGAACCCCCAGGCGCGGACGGATACGGTCGAGAAGGCGCTCGACTGCTCGCTTGCCAACATGAACGTGCTGCTCGCCGAAGACAACGAATTGAATGCCGAGATTGCCCAGGCGCTGCTAGAATCCGAGGGCGTCGTGGTCACCCGCGCCGTCAACGGCAACGAAGTCGTCGATCTGTACCTGTCTCATCCCGCCGGCAGCTTCGATGCGATCCTGATGGACATTATGATGCCGGACATGGACGGTTACGAGGCAACCCGCGCGATTCGTCTGAGCGAGAAGGTCGATGCAGCCGATATCCCCATCATCGCGCTCACCGCCAATGCCTTTGCCGAAGACGCCAAGGCGGCACACGACGCCGGCATGAACGCCCATCTGTCCAAACCGCTCGACTTTAACAAGCTCAAAAACATACTCGCCCGCATCAAGAAAAACGGATCCGTTTCGCTATAGTTTGTGCTCAACCACCACGCACGACCAGAAAGGAAGCCAACGATGTTTAGGCCCTTACGTCGAAAGAAACGCGCCATCACCGACGAGGAAGCGCGCGAACTGCTCGCTACCTGCAAGCGCGGCGTCTTTGCCGTCAACGGCGACGACGGCTACCCATACGCCATTCCCGTCAACTACTTCTTTGACACCGAGCACGACAAGATTTATTTCCATGGCGCCAAAGCTGGCCACAAGGTCGACGCACTCAAGCGCGATGACAAGGTCTGCTTTACCGTTTACGGCAACGAGTGGTACCAGGACGGTGACTGGGCTCCCTACGTTATGAGTACCGTGGTCTTTGGCCGCTGTCGCCTGGCGAATGACACCCCCGCGTTTATCGAAGACAAAGTCCGCCAGCTCGCCCTTAAGTACTACCCTTCCGCCGAGGAAGTCGAAGAGGAAATCGCCAAAGACATCAAGGGCGTCCAGCTCTACGAGATTACGATCGAGCATCTCTGCGGTAAGCAGATTCAGGAAAAGTAAGTCCCTCAGCAGGCCTCATCAATAGCAATATGGCCCGGGTCCAACCCACCTTGGAACCGGGCCATATGCTTATAGAGCGTCGGCGGCTATGTGCGCAAGCGCCTCAATGAGCTCCTGCGAGCTCACGGGTTTACTCAGGTGCGCGTCCATGCCCGCCTCGCGCGAAAGTCTGCGGTCGTCGGCAAAGGCGTTGGCACTCACAGCGATAATCGGCGTGGTCGCGGCATCCTCGCGATCGAGTGCTCGAATCCGACGCGTGGCCTCAAGGCCATCGATGCCAGGCATCATGATGTCCATCAACACCACGTCGTACTCGTGCGGTGCGCTCGCGGCAAACGCCTCAACGGCAGACTCGCCATCCTTAGCATGCGTCACGACGGCACCGGCACGGCTGAGCGTAAACTGCGCGATCTCGGCATTCAGATCGTTATCCTCTACGAGCAAAACGTGCAAGCCCTGGAGCGCATCGCCATCGCCCGCATCCGCGCGAACTGCCTGAGGAATCTCGGAGCGCTTGCATTTCTCAAACGGCAGGCGGATGGTAAACGTCGTCCCCTGCCCCAAGACGCTCGTAAAACTCATGGTTCCGCCCATAAGCTCGACTAACTGTTTTGCGATAGGCGCGCCCAGGCCAGTTCCCGATGAGGCGCCTTCCACCTGTTGCTCCTCGCGGCAAAACGGCTCGTAGAGGTGCTGTTGGAACTCCTCGCTCATGCCAATACCGTTGTCGGCGATCGTGTATTCATAGACGGGGGCGCCATCCGCTGGCTCCACCTCGCGGCACACCAGGCGAACGTATCCGCCCTGGCGGTTGTACTTGACGGCATTGCCGGCAATATTGAGCAACAGGCGCTTGAGGTGCGTCACGCTCACCCGAGCATAGGGATGATTAAGGGTCTGCTGGTCGCAGATAATTGTCACCAGACGCTCCTCGGCCTGGCGCTCCAGAATATCGCGCACCTCGTGGTTGAGGGTCGCCAAGTTTGTGGAAACAAGCTCCAGGTCGACCTGCCCGCTCTCCAGGCGACTCATATCCAGGGCCTCGTTGGCAAGGTCGAGCAGCAGTCCCGATGCTGTCCAGATTTTTGAGCGGCACTCGGTCTGCTTTTGCAGATCGTCCGCATTGGCATCGGCCGACCTCGACCATGCCGCGAATGCCGTTGATGGGCGTGCGCAGATCGTGGCTCATGCGACGCAGAAACTCCGTCTTTGCCGAGTTGGCAGACGAGGCCTCACGCGCCGCCTTTGCCAGCTTGTCGCCATAGTCGCGCTCCTGCTGCAGCAAGTCCGTCAAACGTCGACGATCAGCGCGGCGACGCACCGTCACAACAACGGCTATAACACCGCCGTAGAGCACCAGCACGCCGGCGGCAACAGCCGCGGCGACCTCAAAGTAGCGCTGCGCCGAGGCATAGGTGTACACATAGAATTTGTGCGCTTTTCCAAATGTGCCCAAATACCACTCGCCGTCGGCGTTAACCAATCTGACCTTACCAGCCAGGCATCGATCCTTAATACCGTCGACAATGAAGACATCCGTCGCAGGCAGATCGAACACGCCCAATACGGTGGGTTCAACGGCATTGGTCGCAACGACCTTGCCGTCGCTTTCGATCACGATATTGCCGCTATCGATGGTTTCATAGCCATCAAGCAAGCTCTGCAGTTTGAGCGTATTGCTTGCAACTGCCTTCGCGCTCTGATGCCTTACTGCGACAACGATGCCCTCGTCATCCTGCCGGGTTACGCAGCCAATGTCTGCGACCGAATCATCCGAAAGCGTAATGCGGGCGGTATAGGACTTAAGCGGATGGGCT
The DNA here is from genome assembly GCA_036301285.1 of Collinsella aerofaciens. GTDB lineage: Bacteria > Actinomycetota > Coriobacteriia > Coriobacteriales > Coriobacteriaceae > Collinsella > Collinsella aerofaciens_BS. The sequence continues at coordinate 41,487 of JAXJET010000009.1, read as the reverse complement.
GCCACCTCCAGCACGGGTGCTTCCTTGAGATACGTAGCGAGCGACTCGTAGCCCACGCCATCCGTCGAGGACTCGGACACCAAATTGCCCGATGCGTCCGTCACGATCAGTGCACTCACGTTGAACTGGTCAGCATATTGCTCCAACATGGCGTTATCCACCGAACCGTCGCGCTCCATATCGCGCGCCGTCTCTCCTGCGATCTCCAGAACGCGAATCAGGTTTTTGGTCGTATAGGCGCTATTGAATGCATCGTAGGAAAGGCTCTGCGTCGCCACGTAATCGACAACGTCGGCAAAGCGCTGCTCGGCTTGGGCCGTCGCGTAACCGTAGCTCATCATGCCGGCAACAACCGAGAGCGCTATCCCCAGCAGAGCGACAAGGAGCCATACCCCTGCCGAACGATTGCCCCGCTCCTGAGCGGCGTGGTCGGGTGCATCGATCATGACAGGCCCTCCATATTCAAAAATGGCGAAGGGTCATCAAAGTACTTTGACACCAGACGTTCCATGGTGCCATCGGCAAGCATTTCCTGGTAGGCATGAGTGAGCTTAACGTCGATGCCGCGCGTATCGTTGATATCGAAAGCGGTGCCCAAACCGACCTCTAGCAGCGGCTCATCCAGAATACGATACGTCACACCATAGTCTTTTTCGTAGGTGAGGAACGAGGACTCATGCGCGGCGATAGCGTCGACCAGGCCCTCGACGAGCGCCGGGTTCAGGTATGAACCGTCCGAAAAGCTGTAGAGTTCCTTGATCTGCGGAACGTTTTCATTTGTACGATTGAGCAAAATGTCCTCGGGCTTGGTGGTGGACTGGACCGCCACGACCTTATCCTCAAGATCCGCAAGCGTGTAGATATCGCTCTGGGGATCGACCGCGACCACCTGGCGGCTCGCAAGGTACGGGCCGGCCCAACGATATTCGTTTTCGCGACCCGTCATACTAAAGCTGCCCATGACACAATCGAGTTCGCCGCTCGCCAGCAGCTCCTTCTTCTTTTCCCAGTCGATCAGCTGGTATTTTGGCTTGTAACCAATGCGAGTCAAAGCCTCGGTCAATATCTCGACATCCAGGCCAACGATATCGCCGTACTCGTCGGTATACACAAACGGTGGATAGAGGTCGCTGCCGACGTTGAGCGTCTTAAGGTTGTCGTCTTTGGCCTGCGAGGCATCCAGGCCTTCTAATGCAGACGTCGAGGCTCTGCCATTCGACCCGGAACAGCCGGCTATCGCTACGACAAAGGCGCACGCTATCGCAAGCGCAACAAACAACGAAATGGCAACCGAGCGACGGGACCTTTTCATCGAGCTCCATACGATCCTGTTTACAGACTGAAATGGTAAAAAATAATAGCAAACAAAACCACACGAGTGCCCAATGGCTACAGACGTTTTACCATGTGGGGCCTTCCAGCCGACTTGGCAGAAGGCCCCGCATGCAGTGCTCACTTACCGTGCATTAAAAACGTAGCGGTCCAGGCGGTCGCACGCTTCCTTTACGCGCGAAAGCGGCAGCGCCAGATTCACGCGAATGTGGCAGAGCCCGTGGAACGGGCGGCCGTCCTGATATCCCACGCCCACGCGCGCCCCCTCGTCGAGCAGCCACTGAATATCGCGGCCATGCTCGCGACACCACTCGGTGCAGTCCAGAAACACCATGTACGTGCCCTGCGGACGCGAATAGGACACGCCCTCAAAATGCCCGTCCACGTAATCGCAGAAGTACTCGATATTGCCGGCAAGCACCTGGTTGAGCTCGTCCACCCACTCGTAGCCCTGCGGCTGGTAGGCACCGATAAGCGCATGCATGGAGAGGACATTCATCTCGTTGTAGTGGGTCTTGTTGGACACGGCGCAGATGCGGTCACGCAGCGTCTCGTTGTAGACAATGTGGTAGCTGCCGACAAGGCCCGCCAGGTTAAACGTCTTGCTCGGCGCATAGAGGGCAACCGTGCGCATGCGGGCATCCTCGCTCACCGACTGCGTCGGGATGTGCTTGTGCCCCGGCAGGATGATATCGGACCAAATCTCGTCCGAAATCACCACGCAATCGTGCTGGCGATAGATGTCCATGGCGCGCTCGATTTCGTCGCGCTCCCATACGCGGCCGCAGGGATTGTGCGGCGAGCAGAACACCGCGGCATGGATGTGGTTTTGGGCGAGTTTGCACTCCATGTCCTCAAAGTCCATGCGCCACACGCCCTGATCGTCGAGCTTAAGCGGGCTATGGACAATACGATAGCCCGCGGCCTCAATGGACTTGGTAAAGCCGATGTAGGTGGGGCTGTGGACCAGCACCGCATCGCCCGGCTGGACATACGCGCGCAGCGTCGACACGACACCGCCCAGCACGCCGTTTTCGTAACCGATATGTTCAGGGCGCAGGCCCTCGACGCCATTGCGGCGACTCTGCCATTCGATGATGCGGTCGAAATACTCGGAGCGCGGATTGAAATAGCCAAACATGGGGTGCTGGGCGCGCTGAATGATGTGTTCCTGGACCGTGGGCACCGTGGCAAAGTTCATGTCGGCCACCCACATGGGAATGCGGTCGAAGCCCTCGTCGGGTGCGTTCGGGGCCATACCGGGGATCTCACCCCAAGAGTCAACGGCGATGGCGTCCATGCCGTGGCGGTCGATGATTGAAGTGAAGTCGTATTTCATGCTGGACTCCCGTGCAAAGTTGATTGTTTTGGTAGGCGTTATTGTCCACCAGCGTGGGCGGTTTTGGCGCGGGGTTTGGCGCTTAATTTGACGGGTGCGGACGAATGGCTGGTTAGTCTTGCGCGTCGTTGACGGCAACTACGGTTAGCTGGGTTTCATCGACCGTAAACGATATGTCGAGCCCGGCGTAAGCCAGATGATAGACGCGGTGTGGCTCGTGCTTGCTGCCCACGCGGCGCGGGTCTTGGCGAAGGACCTCGACCAAGCCGAGGAGCTTTGCGGGCGGGACCATATCCTGCAGTGCTTGCGGAAACTCAACATCGAGCTCTTGCCACGGAGCATCCTCGATCCAGCCTCCGGTCGCATCCGGGTGGCAGTCCGCAAACGGAATGTAGGGCTTGATGTCGTAGATGGGCGTACCGTCGCGCAGGTCGGCCCCCAACACATGGATGATGGGGCCATCGTCGGTGAGCTCGACACGATCAAGCTTGACGCAGGTGAGCCCGATGGGATTAGGGCGAAACGGACTGCGCGTGGCAAACACTCCCACACGTTCGGCTCCGCCCAGACGCGGCGGGCGCACGGTTTTCGACCATTTTGCGTTGGTGCCGGACCTGTCCTGCGTTTTAGCGTCGACGGCAATATCCTTAGCCGTGCCGCCGGGCGTTCCGTTTTCGAAGCGCCACAGCAGCCACAGGTGAGAGAAGGAGTCCAGGCCCTCAACCGCTGCATTGGAGGCAAATTCCGGCTCAAAAAAGATTCGTCCCTGCAGATGGGGCGCCAAAAAGCTGTTGCGCGGAATGCCGAACTTCTGCGGCAGGTCGGTATGTATGCGTGCGATAGGTTCCATGCCGGTCATTGTACGGCATGGAGGCGTGGGGCGTTGCGCGCAATTCTTCGCCGCGGTCCCCCGTCGTGCAACCAACGGTTGCTTGGAAGGGCGCCTGCCGCCGCGTATGCTTAAGCCATCAACCAGCAGAAAGGAGCCGCTATGGCCTTTGCAGAAAAGCTCATTGCTGTCCGTCGCGCCCATCACCTTACCCAAGAGCAGCTTGCCGCTAAGCTCTTCGTCACACGCCAGGCCATCAGCCGGTGGGAGCGCGGCGAGGTCACACCGGGCATCGACATGATGAAGCTCATCGCCGCCGTAACCGGAGAACCGCTGTCCCACCTGCTCGAAATGCCTGAGCACTATTGCCAGAGCTGCGGCATGATACTCACGCCCGACGACTGCGGCACCGATGCCACGGGCACCGCGACCGATCATTACTGCAAGTGGTGCTACGACCACGGCAAGTACACCTATGACACCACCATGGAGGCAATGATTGAGGATTGTGCCCCGCGCCTGGCACAAAACACCGGCATGTCGCTCGACGAAGCCGTCTCGCTCATGGGCGCCGTCCTGCCGCAACTGGAGCGCTGGCGCACCGTGCAGGAAAACGAGGCGCGCTACGGTGCCGAGGCGCGGGCGCGCTACGGCGATGAGGCTATCGATGCAGCAAACGAAGCGTTGCTGGACATGGACCCCGAGACATGGAACGACATGAAGGAACTTGAACGCGCTATTCTGGGCCAGCTCTCAATTGCCATGGGCATTGGCGACCCAGAGAGCAACGAGGCTCGTAAGCTTGTCGCGATGCATCGTCGCTGGATTGCTCTCAACTGGGGATGCGAGCCCCAAGACGAGGCGTACCTGGGCCTCGCCCACGGTTATCTTGCCGACCAGCGCTTTGTTGACTACTACGACAAGCCCTGCGCCACCGGAGCCACGGCGTTTCTGGTCCAGGCCATCGAGTCTTCGTTGACGCGCGCATAGACCGCGGCGGCTTTGGGTATTTCAATCAAAACCTCAACCGATTGGAGACCTATGGCTACTAATCACGAGCTCGCGCTGTACGTTATGACCGGCTGCCCGTATTGCTTAAAGGTCAAGCACTTTTTGGCCGATAACGGCGTGACCATTCCCGAGCGCAATATCTCGACCGATTCCGATGCCGAACAGACACTCATCGCCGTCGGCGGAAAACGCCAGGTTCCCTGCCTGTTCATCGACGGCAAACCACTCTACGAATCGAGCGACATCATCGCGTGGGTGCAGGAAAACCTGCTCTAGTACGCACGCTCTGTCCGTCCAGGGCCCCAACCCATACGACCCAAACATGTACACCAGCATCCAAAGTCGACATTTTTCGACATCTTTGGATGCTGGCGTACAGCTTTTTGGTAGTCATGGACGCTCTTGGCCGGCTAATTGTTTGAGGAGACCTTTGGATTATGGCTGTTTGACGCCTCTGGAAAGGTTTCCGAGAGGGCTGTGGTCAAAAAAGGGCAAATATGAGTACTGCTACCTGTTTAGTAGCAGCGATTTTGATCACTTCAGGAACTATTCAACGTTCCACTCGTCCGCAGACGACGTTATTTCTCCTCATATGTTCAATAAAAGTAGCTCTTAATGGGAACAAATCTCATCAGGAGCTACAATTTATAGCAAATAAATGCAACCATAATGGCAACAGTACTCATATTTGCCCTTTTTTGACCACGACCCTCCAGAATAGTCGCTGAGAGCGACACTAAATGACAAAATCCGACACTTGAACGTTCTTATATGAGTAGCCATTGAAGGACACCTAACGACTACTCCCATTCGCGACACACTGTGTCGCGAATTAAGCTGGCCCCATTACCGAAGACCAGTGAGAGCTCCTGCCCAGAATCTCAATAGCTTAATAAAGGGCTCCCCTCCGGAAGTTCAATGAGCATCCAAATTCCAAGCTGAAAAGCAAAGGAGTATCGAAGCCGTCAATGCTCATTTCCTATCGAACAGGCAGGTCAAAACAAGCTAATTAGCCCGATGAACTGCTTGTATTTTTGTCTACAAAATTGTATACAAAAAGAGAATCCGAGAACCGGCGCTCGACATTATGTCGATCGATAGGAGGCGCCATGGATGCTAAGCAGCTCGAAAAGATGATGGGGTTTGCTCCCGGAGAGTTGAAGAAAGCCGCGGAAGCCTACGAAAAAGATGAGTGGCCGAAAGGTCACACCATCAAGTTGGGAAGGCCACCAATCTCCGATGAGCCGAGCGTCGTTATATCAGCACGTGTGGGCGAATCGATTCTTGAGGCGTTTGACGAAAAAGCCAAACGCCATGGGCAAACACGCACGGAGCGGCTCAGAGAGCTCATTACACTTGATGCACTGATTGCCTAGGCCCGCTCCCCCGTCGGACCCAAACATGTACACCAGCATCCAAAGTCGACATTTTTCGACATCTTTGGATGCTGGTGTACATGTTTTTGCTACATAGTCGTTGGGGACGTCCTTAAATGACCAGTCGTTAAAGAACGCCCCCGATGACTAGTTAGCCGTGGAAGCGAGCTGTGGGTGCAAGCGGCTGTTCACGAAAGACGCGCTCGACGGCAGCGCGGTATTCGTCGACCTTTTTGGTCTTGCGTACGATCTTGTGGACGGTAGCGGGATCAGCGAAAGCGCACTTGGCGTAGAACCACCACTCCTTCATGCGGAAGACCGCATTGCCGCCAATCTCTTCTGCATATGCCGCAAACAGCGTGTCGTGGAAGCGCTGCAGCTCAGCAGCCGTTGCAGCAGGGCCGCCCTTGACCATGCGAGCCAGAGCGGGGTTCGCGAGCAGGCCACGCCCCAACATCACATGGCGCGTGCCGGGATAGGCCTCCACCAGCGCGTCCATATCCTCAAGATCAAAAATGTCACCGTTATAGGCCACGGGGAACGGCGCACGCTCCAGCGTCTCGCCATAAAACTCTTTGCGCGGCAAGCCCGTATAGCGGTCCTTCTGTACGCGCGGATGCACGATCAGCTCTGCCAACGGCATGCGGCAATACAGATCGAGCACGCGCTCGTATTCGTCGTCATTCTCCAGCCCCAGCCTGGTCTTTACCGACACCGGCAACGGCGACCGCTCGCACACATCGCTTAAGAACGCCTCGAGCTCGTCGAGATTGCGCAAGAAACCCGAGCCCTTGCCCTTGGCGACAACCGTTCCCGAAGGGCAACCCAGGTTGAGATTGACCTCGCGGTAGCCCATGTCGGCGAGCACCTGTGCCGCCCACACAAACTCGTCCGCGTTCTTGGACATCAGCTGAGGCACCACGTTGAGCCCCTGGTTATTGGCAGGATCGATCTCCTTAAACGCCTTGCCGCCAAAGCGGTTTCCCACCCGCGGCGGCGGCAAAAACGGCGTGTAATAGCAATCGAGCGCACCGAAGCACTCCGCATGCACGCGACGGAACACATGCCCGGTAATCCCCTCCATGGGGGCCAACGATAGAATCATCTACTCTTCTCTCATATCAACACAACAAAGGGGCCGTCCCTTTGTCACATGCATTATGCCTTGCGCTTCAGGCGATTCACAAGGAAGAGGTAGCTACTGAACGATGACCACCCTCCAGCCGCACCCCATACAACGAGGTCTAATACTTTTCCCGAGAAGTGAACGAGTGAAAACGGGCCCCGAAGCATCTGCACTTTCGAGATGCAATTTCCTGCGGTTTTGCCAGCCAAATCCTGCGGGTTTGACGTCTAAAAATGTCGATGCTTCGGAGGCCCAAGTATGGCCGTTCACTTCTCGGAAAAGTATTAGACCTCGATTTACATGCCACTCAATGTGACAAAGTGGCTGCTCCTTTGTCACATTCGATGAAAAAGGGCACCGATGTTAGTCGATGCCCCAAAGCGGCTGCAGGTTAAGCCCTACAGCGTATGTCTAAGACGAATCGAACTATTCGTCCCAGGAGAGGTTCTTACCAGTCTTTTTTGCCAGCAGCAAGAACAGGCCGATAATAACGTTGCATGCGATGCAGAAGATGAAGACGCCCTGGAAGGAGCCGACAAGCTCATAGACCTTCATCATAACGGGCATGCCAAAGGCGCCGACGATATAGCCCACGGAGCAGATCAGCGCGAAGATGCGACCGAAATCGCGGGAGCCAAAGACATCCATAACCAAAACGGTCAGGGCAGTGCCAGCGATGACGTACATTACGTCGTTCACGCCTGCTGCGAGGATGCTGAGCGTCGAGTTGCCGCTGCTCATCATGAGCATGACAAAGGAGAGGATGGAGACAGCGAGCCAGCCCAGAATGGCCTTCGTGCTGCCGAACCTATCGCAAGTGGTGCCGACGATCGGATTGAGGAACAGATCGAAGAGCGATGCAGCGGATACCATGAAGCCGCCCACCATGGGGCTAAAACCAACCTCGGAAGCATACGTCGGGAAGAGCTGGTTCATGCAGCAAGTGAGCTGAACGAGACAGAGGAAGCCGATGCAGAAGAAGAAGGCAGGCGACTTAATGGCGCGCGCATAGCTAACGCCACGCGTGCTATCCTCGGTCGTCTCCTCGGTCTCGGTGACCGTCTCGCCCTCGACGTAGCCATAGGGCAGCATGCCCTTGTCCTGAGGCTTATAGCGAATAATCAGGACGGAAGCGGGGAGAATGAGCACGGCGGAGACGCCAGCGAGCACCAGATAGCCAGTCCTCCAGCCAGCGGCCTCGATGACAGAGGTGATGACGGGGCTCATGATGAGCATGTAAATCGAGTTCACTGCCCAAGCGAGACCGATTGCCAGGCCACCAGATTTTTTGAACCACTGGTCAATAACGTCGGACATGGCGACGCCGGTGGTGAAGGCGAAGCAAACGCCAATCAGGGCGCCAGCGGCGATGAACATCCAGACTTCGGTGTAGAAGGCCATGCCTGCGCCGGCAGCGAGCAAAATAAGCTCGACAACGGGGAGCCAAACCTTGCCAACGACCTTGGGAATGAGTTTTCCGACAAACGGAAGAGCTGCCGCAAGACCAATGAGCGTTGCGGTGAAGTAATACGAGAAGATGGAATAGTCAAACCCGAACTCCTCGCACACGGGTGCGACGAAGGAGCCCGCGATGACGCTATAGGATCCGGTCGTGCCGGCAGACATAAGGCCGAGCGCGATTACGAGAACCCATGCGTAAACCTTGCTGCTCTTTAACTTTGCATTATCCATTGATACAGCTCCTAGAGACCCAGAAGGGCACACATAACAGCCTTGATGGTGTGCTGACGGTTCTCTGCCTCACGGAAGATGACCGAAGCGTTGGCCTCAAAGCACTCGTCGGCAATCTCAAAGCCCTCGGTGATGATTTCGCGATGGAGGTCGTTCTTGCACTGGTCGAGGAGCATTTTGCCGACACGGTGATCTGCGTTATGGACAGAGGGAAGCTCATGCATGCAGAAGATGTCGGGATTGTTGGTGCGCTTGCACAGCTCGCTGGTGACGCGATAGGGGTACAAAGACTCGGCATCGCCCAACCAGGAGTTGTAGTCGTCGGGATCCAGAACCTCTTCGCCGCACTCGGGGTTGATGTAGCGCCACTCCTCGGTAACGATAACGTCAACGCCATCCAGGGCATCGAGGTCAGAGGTGATGGTAAAGGTCCTATTGGGAGCGTACTTGGCGTAGCAGGCCTCCACCTCTTCGATCATTTCCTTGCACATCTGATGACGGAGGTCGTCGGGGCCGATGGCGAGGAAGTCCATGTCGAGCATAGCGCACAGACGGCCATACCACACTGGGGCGCCGGCGCAGTTGCCAACGAAAGCCATCTTCTTGCCGCGGCTCGTACGCAAACCGCCCCATTGCTCTTCCATCGTAAGAGCGTCAGCGAGCATCTGAGTCGGGTGATCGCCGAGAGTAAGGGCATTGATGACCGGGATGTCAACCAGGTCGGCGACGTCATAGAGGAACTGCTCGTCCTTCTGTGCGCGGTAGACGATGAGATCGTACATGCCGTTAAAGACGCGCATGGCATCCTTGACGGTCTCGCAGTCACCCATGTGGGAGTTGGTCAGATAAGTGAAGCCCATGCCCAAATCATTGCAGGAGGTCTCGAATGCGCAACGAGTACGGGTCGAGCCCCACTCAAAGTTGGCGAGGACGTTTTTGCCGGGGAAGTAGTGCTGGTCGACACCGGACTTCTTCTGAGCCTTAAGGTTCCAGGCAAGATCGATGAGATAGCGGAAATCCTCGGAGGAAAGATCATGGATGTTGATGTAGTCGCGACCGCGGAGGCTGTTGTTCATGCCTATTTCCTTTCGAATTATTATCAAAAATATTGTTGAATGTGTCCCCGAGGAAAACACGGATATCCCTCGGGGAGCGGTACATGTGGCGCCTAAGCCAAAGAGCGCAGGCTCTAAGGCTCACTAACGACTGGCCGCCACGTCCTTAGTCCAGCAGTGCACGCCGCCGCCGGACAGGTTAAGCGCGAGGGAATCAATCATGATGACCTTGCGATCGGGGAAGCAGCTCTCAAGAACTGCCTTGGCCTGCTCGTCCTTCTCTTTCACGACCTCGCTCATGCCCTCGTGGTAATAACGCTGGCCAAGAACGACGCCGTTGCAAATCAGGAAGTTGCAGTAGCTCGCTGCGGCGTAGAAGTGGACGGGGCCCTCGGGCCAGGGGGTGCCATCCATAAACTTGCCGCCCATTTCGTCGATGAAGCCCTTATAGAGCTCGTAATCTTCATCGCCAGGGGCGATAACGACTTCAATAGGCTCGGCGGTGGGCATACGAACGATCTCGAAGGGCTTGCCCTCCCAGTCCGTTTCGTTGCTCAGGATCTCGTAGGCTGCCTCAATGCGGCGACGAGACTCTGCTCCAGCCTTGCTCGAGGCTGCCTCTTCATCGGACACCTCGGCAAGAAGAATCTTGTTCGGAGTGATAAAGCGACACATCTCATCAATGTGAGCTGCAAAGCTCATGCCAAAGACGGGAGTTCCGTCTTCCTTCTCGTCGAGGATGCCCAGTCGATAGTCGTCGTCCTCGAGCATAGGCTGCGGAAGCCAGATAACCTTGTTGAGGTTGTAGATGCGCTTATACTCGGCCTCTACTTCCTCTTTCGTGAACTCGGGATTACGCTTGCGGCATTCCGTGTCCTCGATTGCGATCAGAGTGCCGTGACCGTCAAACTCGCGGTCGCCGCCCTCCGAAACCATTTCGGAATTGACGATATCGAAGCAACCGAGCGCAACCGCCATGTGAACCGCTGCCTTACGTGCGGACTGGCACTCCGGGGAGTTCTTGTCCCACACGCCGTAATAGGTCCAAGCGGGGTTGACCATATAAGAATGGCCCTTGTCGTCGACCATGATGCTGGGACCGTTGTCGCGGACATAGAAGTTGGAGTCTTCGAACTGCGTGATCTCGATGCGATCGAGATCAACCCCCTCCTCCTTCAGGCGCGAGCAAGCCTCCTCATAGGAGCCGGGGGTACCGCAATTGAGGTTGACCGTAACGTCGCCATACTCGAGCAGAGCCTTGATCACGTCAACGCAGGGCTGGCGGTTATCATAGCCCTCTGCACGGATGTAATCGGGAAGCCATGTCACATAGACGTTGGAGCGCTTCTCGAACTCGCCCGGCATACGATAGTTCTCGTACATGGTTGGTCCTTCCGTCGGGTTTCCCGCGATGCTGTCCGGCCGCGACAATAGCGGGGTTTCACCTGCTATAGTACTACTATACCTACCGTTCGGTAGATAGTTTTGAATAATTGCCGCTCGCCTACTGATACATACCGTTCACCGTATATAGTGGTCATGTTTGGACACGAATTGATGTTCCGTTGCCATCCTTAATAATGTTGGTAGTGCGGAAGTGATTTGCGATGGAGAAATGCAGCGTGAGCACAAGAAAAAAAATATTGGACGCAATGTACGATCTTGTGGCAGAAGTCGGTTATGACAAAGCGTCTATCGGAAAGATTTGCGACTTTGTCGGTATATCCAAGCCGTCGGTGTACTACTACTTTCCCTCTAAAGAGGAGATTTTCACTACGCTCTTGGACAGCATGTTTCCGACCATTGACTATCAGCGCGACTACTCGCTAATAGTCGATAGGGACGGGTTCAAGGCCGCGCTTATCGAGCTCGGCAATTCAGTTATAGGTGGCTATCGAAGCGATGAAAAGCGCCGGCGCGTGCTGGCCGAGGTTAGCGTTCAAGCAAATCGAATTCCTGCAGTTCAGGAACGTCAAGCGACGGCGACCAAACGAACCATGGATGCGCTTAAAGACATCCTTCTTCATGGTGTAGAGATTGGCGCGTTTTCCGATAGCGCCGACGTAATGCTCTACGTACAAATTCTTTATACCGTTCTGGAGGGAGCAAGCAATACGGTCGCTCAAGGTGAGGATATTGATGAAAAAGCGGTTTGGGCGGGAATAGTCGAGCTTATGTTCAAATAAACCAGCCAAGCTGAAGCGCATGTTGGCACCCATGGTGCCTGCGGGCAACCTTTAAAAACGAAAACAGGGGTCGACTCCAGTCTGGCTTGGAGTCAACCCCTGTTGCGTGGCGATCTATGCCGATGCAAATCGGCGCTTATTACTTTTCAGCAGCCTTATTGAGAAAGCCGGAAACGATAGCAAACGCAGCAATCATAAGGTTGCAGGCAATGCAGAAGATAAATACTCCCTGGAATGACCCCGCCATGCCGTAAACCTTCATCATGACCGGCATTCCAAAAGCACCGACGACATAGCCCGCTGAGCAAACGATCGAATAGATCCTTCCAAAATCGCGTGATCCAAAGAGCGAGAGTAGAAGCATCGGCATTGCGGTTCCAACGATGGCGAACATGACATCGTTTACACCAGCTGCAATGATGGAAACGGTCTCATTGCTTCCGCCAATGATAAGAAGCAGGAATGAAAGAATGCTGACACCTGTCCATGCGACCGTTGCTTTAATAGCGCCAAGCTTGTCGCATGTTTTGCCCACGAAGGGATTTAGGAAGATATCGGAGAGTGAAGCTGCCGAGACCATTAAGCTTCCTACGATAGGATTGAAACCGACCTCGCTTGCATAGGTTGGAAACAGCTGGTTCATGCAGCAGGTGAGCTGCGCCACGCAAAGCAAGAGGACACAGAGAATAAAAGACGGCGTTTTCGCGGCATCGCGGAGTGCCATGCCCGAAAGAACATCTTCCTGCTCATCGGCGCTGCAGCTCTCATGGGTTTCGGAGGCGGTCTCTCCGTACGGAAGCATGTTGCGATCAGAGGGGTTAAGGCGAATGATAAATGCGCTTGCAGGCAAAATCATAGCTGCAGAAACGGCCGCAAGCACGATGTATCCCGTACGCCAGCCTTGCTGCTCGATGACCAGCGTAATGACAGGACTCAATAACAGCGTACAGAGAGAATTAACGCCCCAAGCGAGGCCGATGGCAAGACCGGACGATTTGCTGAACCATTGGTCAATGACATCGGACATGCAGACGCCCGTTGTAAACGAAAAGCAGATGCCGATCACTGCGGCGGAGACGGTGAACATCCAGACCTCGGTGTAGAACGCCATTGCGGCGCCGGCGACAATAAGGACGAGTTCAATGCAAATATGCCATGGTTTGCCGATTACTTTTGGAATGAAGCGACTCAAAAGCGGAAGCCCAAGCGCAAGGCCAAGAAGAATCGCGGTGAAATAGAAAGAAAAAGAAGTGTAGTCAAAGCCCAGATCTTCACATACTGGAGCAACGAATGAGCCGGCAATAATGCTATATGTGCCAGTTGTTCCGGCGGACATTAAGCCGAGCGCAATAACGACGACCCAAGCAAATGCGCCGCTTTCACGGAGACAATCTTTTTTGGCTGGTGTGGTGAGAGTCATGGTTGCTCCATTTCTATCGGCAATACATCCTATATGCCTACCGATAGGTATATAAACCAGAAGACTCTTCGTCAAGCATTAAGCGGGGAGAGGGAGTTCTTAACCTGCCGAACGGTAATTAGACCCCGATTTCGCAAGGGTCTCAATGTGACAAAGGGACTGTCCCTTTGTCACATTATTCGGAGCGTAGGGCTTCGACGGGGTCCTTCTTGGATGCGCTGCGAGCAGGCAGCAGGCCGGCAACGACCGTCAACAGCACCGAAATTGCAATGAGTACCAGCGCATCCTGCACGGGCAGGCTCATCAGGTTGGGTACTTGTTTGGCAGCAAGCGCCCAGGTATTAACTGGGAAGCTCACGGCCACCACGACGACAATGGCAAAGACGCCGGCAATGAGGCCCTCGATAAAGGTCTCGGCATTGAATACGTTGGCCACGTTACGCTTCGACGCGCCGATCGCACGCAGGATGCCAATCTCCTTTTTGCGTTCCAGCACACTGATGTAGGTGATGATGCCGATCATGATGGAGCTCACCACCAGGCTGATACTCACGAATGCGATGAGCACCAAGCTGATGGTGTTCACGATGTCGGTCACCGAACCCATGATGATGCCCATGTAGTCGGTGTACGAGATTGCCTGCTCGTCGTGGCCGGCGGCTTTGACCTGCCTGTTGTACGCATCGATATGGTCGAGTACGCGCTCCTTGGCCTCAAAGTCGCGCGGGAAAATCTTGACCGAGATGGGGTCTGCCTCATCCGCATAGCCCAGCGTGGTCAGATTGTTGTCGTAGGTGAGCTGCGACGCCTTGGCATAACTCATCATGAGCGAACTCAGGTCCTCGGCGTCCATGTTGAAATGGATGGCGCGGGCAAAGGCGCTCGCATCCACACGCATAGCGCTCGCTAGGTTGGCAAAACTCGAAGACATCTGCGTCGCCATCTGGTCCATAAGCCCAGCCGTGTCTGCCTTGAGCTGAGCTGACACCGTCGCCGCAATCTGGTCGCTGATCGACTTCATCACCTGATCCATAGCCTGCTGCAGATACGGAGCCAGCTGCTTTTGCACATAGTCGGTCATCGCCTGTTGCAGGCGCTCGGCCAGGGCATCGCCACCGAGTGCCTTGAGCTGAGCCAGGCATTGTTGGGCTGCGGCATCATTCTCAAGATATGTCGAGAATGCGGCAGAGAGCTTTGACGCGTCCTTAAGATCATCGGGTGTCAGCGCCTTAAACTGATCAGACTGCAAAAAGCCCTCAAACAGCTGGTTGGCAAGCGTTCCCACCTGCTGCATTTGCTCGGGCGTGAGTTCCAGACCGTCAAAGATACCCGAGAAATCTGGGGTTGGCGCCTTGGCCATGATGTCACTGATGTCGACGTCCTTGCCAACGTCCGAAAGGTCAATGTCCAGCCCGGACAAGTCAAGACCCGACAGGTCCATACCGCCGGCCGCACCCGAGAGCGCAGATGTATCGAACGAAAACGCGCTCTTGAGCGCTGCCTCGTCCACACTGAACATGCTGCCCAGATCCACGCCTTGCTTGGCCTCGCCTTGCAGTTCGTCGAAGGTTTTGCCCGTAAAGACATCCGTCTCGGGGTGGTCGAGTTGCTCCTGCACAATCTGCGAATCGGCGGCGCGCTCCATAAGCTGGCGAGTCAGCGCATGCGTATAGGCAATGCCCGGAGACAACGCACTCGCATTGGCCGTCTCGTTAGGTCGCACCACGCCCACAATGTGCACGTCAATACCGTCGGCAACCTTGGCGGTCATAAAGTCGGCGTCGTCAGACATGTCGGTCCACATGCCGGTCTCTTCGTTTTTGCGATAGGCATCGGCCGGCGACAGCACCTTAAGCGTCGTGGACAGCGCATCGTCGTAGGTAAAGTCGGCGCCGGTCTCGGGCGTTTCGATCTTACCGTCAGCCGTCATGGCGCTGTTAACCAGGTCGTTGAGCTCGTTGATATCCAGCGCGCCGATGCTGTAGAGCGTGTAGTCGCCCACCGTTCCACGGCTCGAAAGCACCATTACGGCTTCGTTAGCAGACGTGGGCCAATGACCGGCGACGACATCGTACTGGCTGTCGAGCAGGCTCTGGTCGTCAATCATCTCGTTAAAGACCGAGGTTCCCATGGATTCCATGCCCACCGTTGCCGCCGAGCTCGCGCCTCCGCTCATGGCCTCGGTCATGGCGTTGGGCACCAGCCGGACAGGCTTCTCATCGCCCTTGCCGGCACGATAGACAACCGGCGATACACCGTAACCGTACTGAATGGCGTTGACCTCTTTATCGATGCCATCGCCACCGGCATCGAGCCATGCCTTAAAGCTCGTCATGTCGTTGGACTTAACGCTCGCAAACATATCCTTTACGGCCGTGACCACGGGAATCTTATCGGTTCCCTTAGCCTTGCCGCCGGCACTGTCGTCGGACGAATCAACATTTTCAGGCGAGTCATCATCCGCAGTTCCCTGCCCGCCCATCATGGACGACAGGTCGTAATCCTGCTTGGAAATGGTGAGCGGGTAGCTCGAGAGCGTATCCTCCTCGACCTTTTTGATGTAGCCGTTTACGCCATTGGACAGCGCCAGAATCGCCGCGATACCGATAATGCCAATCGAGCCCGCAAAGGCAGTCATGGCCGTGCGGCCCTTCTTGGTCATAAGGTTTCGGGCAGAAAGCCCCAGCGCCGTCACAAAGCTCATCGAGGTTTTGCGCGTAGGCTTAGCCTCGTGGCGCGTGGCGTCAGCGACATCGAAAGGATCGGAATCGTCGGTGATCTTGCCGTCCGCCAGGTTGACGATGCGCGTGGCGTATTGGTATGCCAGGTCGGGATTGTGCGTGACCATGATGACCAGACGGTCGCGCGCAACGTCTTTGAGCAAATCCATAACCTGCACGGATGTCGTTGAATCCAAAGCGCCAGTCGGCTCGTCGGCAAGGACGATCTCAGGGTCATTGATCAGGGCGCGGGCAATGGCCACGCGCTGCATCTGCCCGCCCGATAGCTGGCTCGGGCGCTTGTTAACGTGCTCGCCCAGACCAACCGCCTCGAGCGCCTCGCGCGCACGCTGGCGGCGCTCGGCATGCCCCACACCTGTGAGCGTAAGCGCCAGCTCCACGTTTTCCAAGATGGTCTGATGCGGAATGAGGTTATAGCTCTGGAACACAAAGCCGATGCGGTTGTTGCGATAAGCATCCCAATCGCGATCACGGAAGTCCTTGGTCGAAATGCCATCGATGAGCAGGTCGCCAGAATCAAAGTGATCGAGTCCGCCGATAACGTTGAGCATCGTAGTTTTACCCGAACCCGAGGGACCCAGAATGGCCACGAACTCGTTATCGCGAAAAGACAGGCTTACGTTGTCGAGCGCCACCTGCGTAAACGACTGCGTAACGTACCTTTTGCAAATACCTTTGAGCTCCAGCATGGACGGCAACCTCTCCTACGCAGGCACCCTGCCCGCTCTCCTCCGCCGTTCGTATTCGACGCGTTTGTCCTACTCTATTCCCATTTTTCACCGACACCAGTGAGGAATGTAGGGAACCGCATCAAAAAACGAACGGGACGACGTCCAAAAAAGAGGCCCCAAGTGGGACCTCTAAATGGTGGAGCTTATCTTGAAAGGTAGCGGACTACTTTGCACAGCGACACACGATCCACGCTATGCTTTACGCGTTTTCTACTGCTCGCTATTCGCAATCGCCTGGTCGATAAGCTTATCGAGTGCTGCGCGCTGCTCGGCGGAGCTGATGGCTCCCACGATTGGATCCCCTACGATGTTGCCATTCTGATCGATGACATACGTTGTCGGGAACGAGAACAAATTTGACGTAAACTTACCGGCCTCGCTATCCGACTTGAACCAGATGTTCTTATATGTCACGCCCTTCTTGCTCAGCACGTCCTTGGCATCTGCAATCTCGCCCTTGTTGCCATCGAGCGTAAAGGAATTGACGCCCACGACCTGGCCGCCCTTCTCGGCAAGCTCCTGATTCAGTTTCTCAAGATCGCCCAACTCACCCACGCACGGCTTGCAAGTGGTGAACCAGAAGTTCATGACGGTAACCTTGTTCTTAGAGAACAGCTCGTCGCTGCTCACGTCGTTGCCGTCCAGGTCCTTGCCCATAAAGCTGGGGAACTTCGTCGCCTCGCTCGAAGCATTGGCACCAGCCGTCATGCCAGCGGTCGAAGCGTCGACGCTCTCGCCTGCGCTCGGCGTGCTTCCACAGCCGGGGAACTCCTTCTCCAAGCTCTCGAGCTTGTCCTCGATTTCCTTGATCTGCTGCGCACCGGCCTTGAGCGTCTTAAGCTCATCCGCCGTGAACTCATCCTTGGCGCCGTCGATGGTCTTGAGCAGGAAATCGCCGTAATTGCTGCCGTCCTCAATCATTGTCGAGTCTTTATTTGCCGCATTGAATACCTTTTCCCACAGCGCGTTATCACTCGAAAAGATCTCGTTCTCCTTCTGCATGAGTTTTGCATACAACTCGGCGGCCTCGTCGGCATTGGCCGGCTTCTGCGCAGTGAGCTCTGCGATCTTAGGATCGGAGCTCGCAGATTCGCTCGCATTGCCACCGGGCGCCGAACATGCCACAAGGCACAAGGCCAATACCGGCACCATAAACAGGGCCGCAATCTTAGAAAGCTTCATAGTCATTCCTCCGTTTTGTCGAAGCTTGTTTACTTTTTATCAGCGGTCAAGGGAAGCTTTTCCGCCGACACATCCAGGCCATAGCGATAGCTGATGGCATCGACGGGACAGGCCCCGATGCACTTTCCGCACCGGATACATTCGGCATGATTGGGCGCGCGGACCACATCAACGTCCATCTGACAAACCTTTGAGCACTTGCCGCACGAGACACATTTGCACGCGTCAACCTGAATCCCCAACAAGGACACCCTATTCATGAGCGCATAGAATGCGCCGAGTGGGCAAATCCATTTGCAGAAGGGGCGGTAGAACAAAACGCTCAGCACTACCACGGCAATGAGAACGGCAAGTTTCCAAGTAAAGAGATGTCCCAACGCAGATCGAATGCCGGCATTGGCGATGGCCAGCGGAATGGCGCCCTCGAGCACACCCTGCGGACAGATGTACTTGCAAAAGAATGGGTCGCCCATGCCCACGTCGTTAACCATCAAGACGGGCAGCAGCACCACGGCAAACAGCAGCACGACGTACTTGATGTACGTGAGCGGCTTAAGCTTTTTCGTGGAAAGCTTTTTGCCGGGAATCTTATGAAGCAGCTCCTGCAGCCAGCCAAACGGGCACAGAAAGCCGCATACAAAGCGTCCCAGCAGCACGCCGAGCAAAATGAGCGTACCGGTGACATAGTAAGAAAAGTTGAACTTGGATGAACCTACCACCGACTGGAACGACCCGATGGGGCACGCACCCGATGCCGCGGGGCACGAATAGCAATTAAGTCCAGGTACGCAGACTGTTTTCCCCGCGCCCTGATAAATGCCGCCTTTGGCAAAGTTTGGCAGGTGAATATTGGTGACCAGCGTCGCCGCCGCCTGAAAGAATCCGCGAAATCGGGCCAAAACATGCGACGCAGTGTTTTCTCTTTTATCCAATTCCGATACACTCCAAGCACAGCCTAATCGCTTTGGCCAGCACGGCATCCGCCTCGCCACGCATAACACCAAAGCACACCATGGCAATTCCGACGATCAACAAAGCGACCTGTACCATGGGTTTTACCGCTTTGAACAACTCGACCACTCCTTTCGTTACGCGACCATTGGACCATATCGACTATAAAATCCGTGTTAAGCGCGATTTGAAATGTGCAAGGAGACTGTTATGCGTATTTTGATCGTCGAGGACGAGCGGGCGCTGTGTGACGCAATCGCGCGCAGCTTGCGAAACCTGGCATACAGCGTCGACTGCTGTCACGACGGACAGGAGGCGCTCGACCTGCTGGGCGTCGAAGTCTTTGACCTCGTGGTACTCGACCTCAACCTTCCCCGTATCGACGGCATGACCGTACTCAGGGAACTTAGGAAAACCGACTGCGAGACCAAGGTGCTGATTCTGTCCGCGCGTGGCGAAGTATCCGATAAGGTCGACGGACTCGATGCCGGCGCCAACGATTACCTCACCAAGCCGTTTCATCTGGACGAACTTGCGGCAAGGATCCGCAGCCTTACCCTCAGGCGCTTCGCACAAAGCGACATAGTATTAAGCTGCGGAAAACTCAGCTTTGACACCAAGGCGCGCATCGCTTCCGTGGGCAGCGAGGCCTTATCTCTTACACGCAAGGAAACGGGAATCTTGGAATACCTGATGCTTAATCAGGGGCGTCCGGTAAGTCAAGAGGAGCTTATCGAGCACGTTTGGGATAGCAGCGTGAACAGCTTTAGCAACGCAACCCGCGTTCACATCTCGTCACTCCGCAAAAAGCTACGCAGCGCTTTGGGATACGACCCGATTCGCAATCGGATTGGAGAGGGCTACGTTATGGAGGATAGCGAATGAAAAGGCTTTCGCTGCAATGGCGCATAACGATTATGACGGCACTGCTCACGTGTGCGGCATGCGTGCTGACGAACTGCCTGGTCGGCTATACGGGCATGCGCTACATGGATGCCATCGGCAGTAACATCTCGGCCTTTAAGGCAACCGGCGAAGATTCGCCCCAGGCATTCGACCCGACGAAAGCGGTCCCCGATGACAGAGTCACGATCGTCGTAAACGACGCACAGGAGTCTTTTGGCACGACAGCCTGGTACATCACGGCTGGAGTCACGCTCCTTGGCGGCGTGCTGGCATACTTTGTGAGCGGCCGTGCACTTAAACCGCTACGGGCTTTTGCAGCCCAGGTTGAGCGCGTGCAGCCTGACAACCTAAGCGAAATCAGACTCAATGAAGATATGCCCACCGAGCTACAACGATGCAGCGCCTCTTTCAACGACATGATCGCTCGTCTTGGCGAAGGGTTCTCTGCACAGCGTCAGTTTACCGGCAACGCCGCACACGAGCTGCGCACCCCGCTCGCCCTTATGCAAGCACAGATTGAACTATTCATCTCCGAGCACTCCGGTTTGCAACCCGAAACAGCCGAGCTGCTCGGCCTGCTACAAGAACAAACTGAGCGCATGTCTCGAATGACCAAGGTATTGCTCGAGATGAGTGAGCTCCGCAGTGTCCCTTGCGGGGACGCTGTTGAACTCGGCCCCCTGTCCGAAGAGGTCCTCACCGATCTTGCGCCACTTGCCGAGGATAAGGGCATAGCCCTCAATTGTGCTGGAGACGCTTTAGTAATCGGGAGCGACACGCTCCTCTATCGGCTGGTGTTTAATCTGGTCGAAAACGCCATCCGTTACAGCCGCTCCGGCTCGACTGTCAACGTCTCCATCAGCGACAGCGACAGCCATGTGTTCCTGCGAGTCGAAGACCAGGGCCCGGGAATACCCAAGCAGTACCGTGAGAGCATCTTCCAACCGTTCTTTCGCCTGGATAAATCCCGCAGCAGGGCATATGGCGGCGCAGGACTCGGACTAGCGCTCGTTTGGGAGATTGCAGCGCTTCACGGTGGCACGGTAGAGGTCGAAGCAAGTTCCGAGAACGGGACCACCATGCTCGTAAGCCTTCCAAAACGATCCGCAGCGTCAACCAAACAGTAAAACGAAAGGGGTCCCGAGCAACAGGAGTACAATTGCTGCTATTGTTGCCAGCTGTTGGGAGATGGAAGATGGACTGCGATGGCTACCCATGCGTTCCCATGCCGTTGATGTGCACTGCCTTTGTGCCGGGGCAGATTGACACTGCGGTTGCAGGCATTTCCGACCCCGATTCACGCACCATCGCCACGGCAGAAGCGCTGTACTTTCGCGGACAGGCCGCCCTCGCTGCCAAGACGGCGCGCCCCTATCTTGACGCCACCGACCCCGCACTGCGCTATTCCGCATGCTTTATCTGCGGATATGCCAGTCTGTCGCTCAACCGTATCGCCGACGCCCGCCGTTGTCTTGCGGGCATCCTCGATACGCCCACCAACGAAGAATCGCTCGCCGTCCATGCCATGCGTATCCTGTTCGCCTCGGCCGCAAGCGTCCTGCTACACTTGCCTTCCCCGTATTCTGCCGAAGAGTTTTATCCGCTTGCGGCGCATCTACCCGAAGGCCTGCGCCTGTTCGCCAGCTACGTGATGGCGCATGCCCTGTACCTGCGCGGCGAATATGGCCGCAGTCTGGGCATGGCGGAAAACGCCCTGATCATGAAACAGGGAAGCTATCCGATCTCGGAACTGTTCCTTCACCTGGCAGCTTCCATGGCATGCATGAGCCTCAAGGACATCGACGCCGCAAAAACGCACTTCGGAATTGCTTGGAACATTGCGCGTCCCGACGGCCTTATCGAGCTCATCGGCGAGCACCACGGCCTTTTGCAGGGGCTTATCGAGGCGTGCCTAAAAACGCAATACCCTGACGACTTCGCGCGCATCATCGAGATCACATACCGCTTCAGCTACGGCTGGCGGCGCATCCACAACCCCGATTCGGGCGAGGACGTTGCCGACGATCTAACGACCACGGAATTCACCATGGCCATGCTCGCCTGTCGTGGGTGGACCAACGCCGAAATCGCACGCCATATGGGAGTATCGCCGGGCACCGTCAAAAACCGCCTATCCGGCGTATACGCAAAGCTTGGCATCGGCACACGCGCCGAGCTGGTCGCGCATATGTTACGTTAGCGACCGGACTACCAAGCGCATCGAACGCGTTCCGGAACCCGGCGCTTCGCTCGATCAATTTGGACATTTTGACCCTTGAACGGCACTACCGCCACGGGGCGCCTTCTCGCAAAATTGGATTATTTCCACCGATACTTGCGGGATGGGAGCCCAAGATGCTTGATCGCCGTTCGTTACTTGTCGCCGGAGCGTCCTCGTTAGCGAGCATTATGATGCCGCGCGTGCCGGGAAGCGCAAACGCCTTCATATTGCCGTTCGCACCCACCGAAGCCCATGCCGACGAAAAAGACCCCTTCAGGGTGCTCGTTCTCTCGCGCACCATGTTCGGTGTGGTCGTGGTCGACGTCGCCAACAAGAATACGCCCATCACGGGTGCCCAGGTCACACTCACATCGCGCTATGCCGCAGGCAAGCAGCTCACCGCCGCTACCGATGACGAAGGCACGGCCATCTTTGAGGTCGCGCCGCTTTCAGAAGGCTACGTGGACGAGGCGACGCTTCTCGACGCGTACGACTTTAACGGCGGCATCTCCATTAGCATGGCGGGCTACCGCGATGTCGAGATTCCCCTCGCGCGCGTCCAAGGCGGCACCGCTATAACCGCGCCCACGCGTCCGCTTTCCGACGGCGAGCCGTACTTCCGCCAGCTCACATTCGACGAATGGGACATCCAGTACGCCGACGCCACGTTTATGGCAATGCCAGCGGACGAAGCAGCAAACGACCAGCCCAACACGCACGCTTTTACCGTGCAGGCCCATCTGCCGCAGGGCGGGCAGGCAACGTTGCATATCAATAAAGTGATGCCCGCTGCGGGCAGCTCAACCGAAACCGTCACGCAGATCGGCCAGATCAAGGCCAGCGCATCGGGCGCGGATAATCTGGCGACGTTCACGCTCGAAGACACGTTCCTCGATGCAGCTTCGGGCCTTCTGGAGGAAGGGTGCAAGCTGCGCTTTATGCTCGACTATCAGGGCAAAACCTACACGCTCTCCTCCCCCATGGCCGTTGTCACCGCGCCGGCCGCAAAGGCGGAATCGGGCTCGACCACTATCGTCCCCACCACCATGGACCAAGAGATCACTCCGTTTGATTTCCCCGCGGCGTTTCCCGGCATCGGCGGCAATAAGTTCACGTGCTGGATGCCCACATTTCCGATCCTCTTCGATTTCTCGTTTGCTGGATACGTGCTGTTTGGCGGAGGATACAAACCAGCCAGCTATATGAACGATTCGGGCAACCCTGATCCGGAATACTGGAAGAAATCGCCACGCGAGTCGGGCGCCAAGCAGGCAAACCGCTACCTCGACGAGATGGAGGGGAAGTGGAATCAGTACAAAAGCATGAGTGCCGGTTCGGGCACCGATCCAAGAAACACCAAGCTCCTTCGCCACCATTGCACGCCGCTGTTCACGATGGATATCGCCACACAGCTGTACGGCTCGATCGCCTACGATTGGGTGGGCAAAACCTGGGGCAACAACAACGACCCCGCATACGGCAATATTAAGGCCCTCTTTCAGGTAAGAACCGATCTCAATTGGACAGAGCAGTTTACCCTAGGACCGGTGCCGTTTTTCCTGAACGTCAACCCCTGGGTGCTGGCAAAACTGGCACTCGCCGTGGGCGCCCACACGCACGGTAGCGGCGCGGCGTTTTTTAAAAACATTTCGCTCGACTATTCAAACACCTCAGGCTCATTCACCATCCAAATCGGGCTTGCCGTCACCTTTGGCGCCGGCGTTGCAGGCGTCGCTTCGTCTGCCGTGCGCGGCGCCGCATCCCTCACGCTGTTCATTGGGTACGAGAAGGCAGATGGACACCAGCTTCCGCGACTGCGCGTAGGTGCAGACGTCGATGTCGACGTGATACTCCAGTTCATCATGTTCAAGTGGACCACCAAGGCTTGGTCGGGGTCGTGGCCCACACTCATCGATTCGTGGAATATGTCGGTGGACAACGGCGACCAGTATGTACTCCAGCGCTCTGAGCTGGCCTTGGGTGAAGATACGCCTTATACGCTGGATGCCTGCTTCGGCTCGGCCGGCAACATTGAGGCGGGCGGCGTGCCGCAATTTATCGCATCGGCCACCATCGTCACCAACGCCGAACTGCTCGCACGCGCCGAGGTTAAGGCCACTGCCGTAAACGCCGCGCCTGTCGTGCGCGATTGGGATCAAGCGGTCACGCGCATTGAGCTCGAGGCGGATGCAGAAAGCGACGACACGGGACAGATCGAGCATTTCATCCATGCACTGATAGAGAACGACGAAAACGCCGCGCCGATGTATGAGTACACCTACATCGGTCAGGCAACGAACACCGTTGCCGACCCGAACGCCGATTCTGCCGGCGTGTCGGAGGACGAGCGTGGCGGCATAAAACCCTCGAGCGACAACGTGCTGTTTTCCGGCGTGCTCAGCGAAGCCCACATGAAGCTAACGATGATTGCCGGCGTGGAGTGCCTATTCCGTATCGCCTCGGTGCGCTACGGCAAGAATGGTCGTTCGCGCCTGGTGGTGCATACAAAGACGAACGGCACGTGGTCCGCTCCCACACCCATGGACTTCCCCCTTGGGTTTGGCGAGGGCGACGTGGAGCGCGACGGCATATACGATTACGACTTCGACGTGGTGGAATATACGGACGGGAGGGGAAACCAGGACGCTTACGTGCTGCTGGTCTCGGGCGAGCGCCCCGACGGCGACAACACCCTTTTCGATACGGCAAGCACAGCCGGCATACTGTCCGTTGTGCGCCTGCGCATAAGCAACGACGGAGTTCGCGTGATATCGCACACGTCATGGCGCAGCATCTCGCGCGGCCGCCTTCAGGAGGATGGCTACCATTGCCTGCAGTGCCCACGCATCACGGTGGGCAAGACGCTGGTCGACGGACGTCTGTCGGGCGCCTACCTCCACCGCCACGGAGCCACCGCAGAAAAGACGCTCGGTAGCGAGGCCGAGGTTGCGCTGGAATGCTTTACCCTGTGGTCGGATGATTTGGGCGACAGTCTCACGTTCCGTCAGGTCCTCCGCTTTCCGCAGGCACCGTCGAGCATCGAGCTGGGCGCGCCCGAGAATATCAACGGCAAAATGGTGGTTCCCGTTGCATACGAGACTGTAAGCGGTTGTGGCTGCGCATCGTACGCCGTGATCGGCCAGTCCATCGCGGGTTGGGGCGTTATGTCGCCAGATGCCACAGTACCCCACGCGGTGCCGTGGCCGCAGCACACGGGCTTTTTGGCTACCGTCAACGAGCAGCTGCAGCATATTACTTGGGCACGAGGCGCATCGGCATTTGCAACGCAGCCCGTGGGTGCCGCAGGCTGTGGCCCGACATCGTTTAGCGTAAGCAACAACGGCAGGTGCGTGCTCTATGTAGAGAACACCGATGGCAAGGTGGGGCAAACCTACGACGAAGAAGGCAACCCGGTAGCAGTGATGGGCAAGCACTTCCGCATCTTCGCCAGCACCTTGGCAGGCGATCTGTTTACGGAGCCGTTCGTGATGTGCGAGCTGGACCATCCCGTCGATCAGATAACGACATTTTTGACGTCGGGGAGCATGCTCTCTGCGCTCGCCACGCACATTGTGAGCGCGGAGAAGAGCGAGGCAGAACTACACGGCATCGAAGTGCCCTTGGTGGCGTGTGCCACTCCGACGGGCGCAGTCGCCACCTCGGGCGCGGTGGTGCCCGGAGCAGCAGGCGAATCCTTCATGGTCACGGTGCGAAACGACGGCAACACCTTGCTGACCGCCGGCACAATCGATCTGTACCGAGAGGGCTCCAGCCAGCCGTTCTCCAGCGCATCCATCGGGTTCGGAGCGAACACACGCATGGCATCGATCTACGATCCAGAGCTTGCCGAGGACGCTTCGGCCAACGACACGGCACACGTGAAGTACGCGCTCGAGACGCTGGGCACACCTTTTGCAACGCACCCGCTGGTAGCCGACAGTGGCAACGCCGTGCTGGCACCGGGTTGCACGGCACAGTTCCGCATGAGCTTCGCCATCCCCGAGAGTTGGAGCGATGAAGTGGGCAAACGTGTAACGCTATATGCGAAGGCGCGTAATCTGGTGGCGCTCGATCCCGTAACGCTCGAGGAAATTCGACCGGGCGCAAACTCGGCGCTGGGTGCCGTGCTGCACGAGCTTCATGTGCCCGACGCGGCATGCGAACGCTCAGAAGTTCAGGTCGGCGTATGCGACAACGCGGATACGACGGAACTTCACGACGCCCCGATGACGGTCGACGGCGATGGCGGCACGAGTGGCGGCGGTACTGACAAGGGCGGCGGCTCCGGCGGAAGCAGCTCCAGCAGTGGCAAGGACCACGGCACTAACAAGCGCTCCGGAAAAGCGGGCGCGCTCGCTGGCACGGGCGATGTCAATGCTCCCCTTACGGCAGCCGCTGCAGCACTCGCCGCGGCAGGCGCCGGCCTCATCGCCTACAGCGCCCGCCGCACGGCGCTCGAAAAAGACACCGCCGATGAGGTCAATTCTGATAAGCCTCGCTAGCTCCTAGTTACTTTTGTGAGAGACGCCGACTCGGCTCATCGAACATCAAATGGGCTGGTTCTGGATACCCAGAGCCAGCCCATTACGCATTAGATGTCGTCAGAGGAGTTGAGTTCTGCCTCGAGCTTGGCACGGCGTCTTTTCGCCGTGAAAAACGTTGCGCACAGGACAGCAAACGTGGCCGCGAAAATCGTCGCGCCGCAGAACACGCCCGTGGCCAGGTTCGCCAACCAAAAGACGCTTTCGAGCGGTACGATCTGCGCCTCAGCGATACAGCGCATTGCGGCAATAACAAGCGCGAACGCGGCGCCGCTAAGACCGCTGAGAAGCAGGAAATATCCAACAGGAAGATACTCGGTTTGCCCAAAACGATTGGTATCGACATAGCCCTTCCGCGTTTGCAGTCCTGCGCAAATCAACATCACGAGAACGAGCCACAAATACATGGCTGCCTCGAACGGCGCTGCAAAGCCATGCGGCATTTCACTGGCGTCGCTGTGAACCCACGCAACCTGTCGAGCTATAAACTGGTAGAAAAAGATCATCAACATGCCAAACGAAAGCAGCACGAAACCAATCTTGTAGACCTTCGCGCTCTCAGCCTCCAGGCGCTCATCCTTTGGGCCGGCATATTCACGCCACTTTTGCACGAGTTTTAAATCTTCAAATTTCATAGCGAACTCCTAAAGAGCGTTAGGGTCGACGTCGATCCCGTCTTCCCAAAACAGATCGTTCAACGTAACGCGCAGCGCTTTACAGATTGCCACACACAAGTTGAGCGTGGGGTTGTAGCCGCCCGCCTCGATAAGGCCGATGGTCTGGCGCGTAACGCCCACGGCCTCGGCCAAGTCAGCTTGCGAAAGGCCAACCGCCGCGCGCGCCGCCTTCATGCGTAGGTTCCTTTTGCCCGGCATGGAGTTCCTTTCGTAGTAATGGACAGATATCCGTTGCAACATGACAGAAATATATTGCATCCATCAAAGGATGTCAACTATATCTGTCATTATGAAAACCATGTCTGTCATCGCCATGCGGACATTACAACTTCGGTTCACTATTCAAACTTACTCGGACAGAACCGACTCGGTTTTGTCCGAGTAAACGTGATTGATAGTCGATCGATGTGCCCGCTCGTGCGATCAGCATCGTTCGATTTTGTTTAGTAAAACTAGATCCCTATTAAATAAAATTCATCTGTATCCAAATTTGTTTAACAATGCCGCGCTACCACTAAACACTATCCCTGTTAATCCGAACGATTGTTCGATGGATTTCGTGTTGGTTGGAATCGCCCACGGGCTGGGCTATGCTACCTTGACTATCTACATGACTTAAACGCAGCAAAGGAGCACCGAGAGAGCGAGTATGGCAAAAAACACCGCAAACTATGGTAACGACAGTATCCGCCAGCTCAAGGACGAGGAACGCGTACGCCTGCGCCCTGCCGTCATCTTTGGCTCGGACGGGCTCGACGGCTGCGCGCATGCCGCCTTCGAGATCCTGTCCAACGCCGTTGACGAGGCGCGCCAGGGCTACGGCAAGCTCATCACCCTTACCGCCTTTCGCGATGGCTCTATCCAGGTAGAGGACAATGGCCGTGGCTGCCCGCTCGACTGGAACCCTTCCGAGAAGCGCTTTAACTGGGAGCTCGTCTTCTGCGAGCTCTACGCCGGTGGCAAGTATAACAACAACCAGGGCGGCGACTACGACTTCTCGCTCGGTACCAACGGCCTAGGCTCGTGCGCGACCCAGTACGCCTCCGAATACATGGACGTCACGGTTTGGCGCGACGGCAACAAGTACTCCCTGCACTTTAAGAAGGGCAAGGTCGTCGGCGCCAAAAAGAAGGCACTCGAGATTGAGCCCAGCGACGAGGACCGCACCGGCACCACCATCAAGTGGCGTCCCGATCTTGAGGTCTTTACCTCGATCAGCATTCCCCATGATTGGTATCGCGAGACCATGCGCCGTCAGGCCGTGGTCAACGCCAACGTGACCTTCCGTCTGCGCATCGAAGGCGACGATAGCGAGTTTTCCGAAGAGGATTTTTGCTACCCCAAGGGCATCGAAGACTACGTGCTCGAGAAGGTCGGTACCGACTACCTTACCGAGCCCTTCTTTATCGAGGCCGACCGTCGCGGTCGCGATCGCGAGGACCTGCCCGACTACAACGTCAAGATTACCGCGTGCATGTGCTTCTCGCGCACCTTCATGATGCAGGAGTACTACCACAACTCATCGTGGCTCGAGAATGGCGGCTCGCCCGAGAAGGCCGCCCGCAGCGCTCTGACCAGCGCCATCGATGCTTACATTAAGCAACAGGGCAAGTACAACAAAAACGAGAGCGGCATCAAATGGCAGGACGTCCAGGACTGCCTGGTGCTGGTGACCAACTGCTTCTCCACCCAGACGTCCTACGAAAACCAGACTAAGAAGGCCATCAACAACCGCTTTATCCAGCAGGCTATGACGGCCTTCTTTAAGGAGCGCCTCTCGACCTACCTAATCGAGAACAAAGACGCTGCCAACAAGATCATAGAGCAGGTGCTCATCAACAAGCGTTCGCGCGAGAACGCCGAGAAGACGCGTCAGAGCATCAAGACCAACCTACAGCAGAAGACCGACATGGCCAACCGCGTGCAGAAGTTCATCGACTGCCGCTCCAAGGACAAGAGCCGCCGCGAGATCTACATCGTAGAGGGCGACTCGGCAGCAGGCGCCATTCGCACCTCGCGCGATGCCGAGTTCCAAGGCGTTATGCCCGTCCGCGGTAAGATCCTCAACTGCCTGAAGGAAGACTATCCGCGCATCTTTAAGTCCGACATCATCATGGACCTCATGCGCGTGCTGGGCTGCGGTGTGGAGATCAAGGACAAGCGCATCAAGAACCTTGGCGCCTTCGACCTGGACAACCTCAACTGGAACAAGGTCATCATCTGTACGGACGCCGACGTCGACGGTTATCACATCCGTACGCTCGTGCTCACCATGCTCTACCGCCTGGTGCCCACGCTTATCGACGAGGGCTACGTGTATATCGCCGAATCGCCGCTCTACGAGATCAACTGCAAAGAAAAGACCTACTTTGCCTACACCGAGCTCGAGAAGAACGGCATCCTCAAAGAGATCGGCGACCAGAAGTGTTCCATCAACCGCTCCAAGGGTCTTGGTGAGAACGATCCGGACATGATGTGGCTCACCACCATGAACCCCGAGACACGTCGCCTGATCAAGGTTGAACCCGAGGACGTCACCAAGATGGAGACCATGTTCAACCTGTTGCTGGGCAACGACGAGGCAGGCCGCAAGCGCCATATCTCCGAGCACGGCAAGGAATACCTGGACCAGCTGGACCTGCAGTAGCAGCAAATCGATAACGACGGCCCATAAGAAGTTCAAGAGGATATCGTGGCAAAGAAGAAGACGAAGAACCAGCCAAAGAAAAAGCAGGTTAACGCCGAGAACGTCATCGGCCTGCACTCCGAGGTCACCGATCAGCCGATCACGCAGACGCTCGAGGTCAACTACATGCCCTACGCCATGAGCGTCAACGTCTCGCGTGCGTTCCCCGAGATCGACGGCTTTAAGCCCTCGCACCGCAAGCTGCTCTACACCATGTACAAGATGGGTCTGCTCAAGGGCGAGCGCCAGAAGAGCGCCAACATCGTGGGCCAGACCATGAAGCTCAACCCGCACGGCGATGCCGCAATCTACGAGACGATGGTGCGTCTGGCAACCGGCAACGAGGCGTTGCTCGCACCGTTCGTTGAGTCGAAGGGCAACTTTGGCAAGTACTATTCGGGCGACCTGAGCTACGCCGCCTCGCGTTACACCGAGGCCAAGCTCTCCCCCATCAGCGCCGAGATCTTCAAGGACATCGACAAGGACCCGGTCGACTTCGTCGACAGCTACGACGGCGCCATGAAGGAGCCGCGTCTGCTGCCCACCACGTTCCCCAATATCCTCGTCTCAGCCAACAAGGGCATCGGTGTCGCCATGGCGTCCGACATCTGCGGCTTCAACCTCAACGAGGTCTGCACTGCCACAATGCACTACCTGCAGGACCCCGACTGCGACCTGCTCGAATACATGCCCATGCCCGACTTCTCGACCGGCGGCGAGATCATCTACCGCCGCGAGGAGATGGAAAAGATTATCGAGACCGGCCTTGGCAGCTTCCAGATCCGCTCCCGCTGGCGCTGGATTCCCGAAGAGCGCATCATCGAGGTCTACGAGATTCCCTACACCACCAAGACCGATGTCATCATCGAGCGCATCGTCAAGCTCTCCAAAGAGGGCAAGGTCAAGGAGATCGCTGACATCCGCGACGAAACCGACCTCTCGGGCTTGCGCATCGCCATCGACCTTAAGCGCGGCGTCGACCCCGACAAGCTCATGGCCAAGCTCTATCGCTCGACCACGCTGCAAGATTCGTTCTCGTGCAACTTTAACGTGCTCGTCGACGGCTATCCCCGCGTTATGGGCGTGCGCCAGATCTTGCACGAGTGGGTCAAGTGGCGTATTGAGTCCACGCGTCGCCGCATTAACTTTGACCTGGGCAAAAAGTCCGAGCGCCTGCACCTGCTGCACGGCCTCGAGGCGATCTTGCTCGACATCGACAAGGCCATCGCCATCATCCGCGGCACCAAGCTCGAAGCCGAGGTCGTGCCCAACCTTATGAAGGGTTTCGACATCGACGAGACCCAAGCCGAGTTTGTTGCCGAGCTTAAGCTCCGCAACATCAACGAGGAGTACATCCTCAACCGCACCAAGGACATCGCTAAGCTCGAGGGCGAGATTGCCGAGCTTGAGGAGATCCTCTCCAGCGAGGAGAACATCAAGAAGGTCATCAGCGACGAGCTGGCCGCGGTCAACAAGAAGTACGTGATGCCGCGCCGCACGGGCAGGATCGAGCCCCATGAGGTCATCGAGGTGAGCTTGGAGCCCGAGGTCGAGGAGTACCCGGTTACCATCATGCTCTCGCGCGAGGGCTACCTTAAGAAGATGACAGACCGCGTGCTCAAGAAGGCGACCACGCTCAAGTACAAGGACGGCGATAAGCCCTTTATCGAGTTCCCGTCCTCCAACACGCACGAGCTGCTGGTCTTTACCAGCAAGAGCCAGGTATACAAGTGCAAGGTTGCGGCGTTTGAGGACACCAAGTCGGCTCAGCTGGGCTCGTACTTGCCGACCGATCTCGAGATGGAACCCGACGAGAGCGTCATCTGGGTCATCGACCCCGAGGACTACAAGGCCGATGTGCTGTTTGTCTTTGAGAACGGCCGCGTGGTTCGCGTCGCGCTTTCCGGATACGTCACCAAGACCAACCGCAAGCGCCTCAAAAACGCCATCTACGGTGGCAGCAAGCTGCTGTATGCCCAGGTGCTCAACACAGATCGTGACATCGCGCTGGTCTCGAGCGACTACCGACTGATGAACTTCAACACGTCGCTGCTCAAGACCAAGACGACCACTAACACGCAGGGCGTCCAGGCCTTTACCGCCAAGAAGGGCCGCTCGGTCACCACCGTCGGCACGACCGAGGAGATTCTTGGCGCCGGCGTCTCGGCCGAGAAGTTCACCGCGCAGAGCCTCCCCTCAGCCGGTGCCCTCATGAAGGAAAACGACATGCCGAGCCTGTTTGACTAGGACGACGGCAATCGAACTGGTCCAAGCCACAAACCAACGGGGCCCGGAACGCAGTAAATGCCGCGCTCCGGGCCCCATGCATTACAGCAGCATCATCCCTATAGACAAAATGCCGCATAAAGTGGAACAGACATAAGCCCATCATTCATTCCAAAGGGCTTAGTCGATAGCCTGATAAGGCGCACGCCCGGATGGGTCTTTTTAAGTGAGGACAGGCTTCGAGATCTTGTGTTCTCCCCCGCCTTGACTTCAATCGCAGACAAGCATCCCTGTTTCTCTACTACAAAGTCGATTTCCGCACGATTGTCTCGCGCCCAATAATGCAGCGGATAGCCCATGGCTAAAAGCTGTTGGGCAACGTAGTTTTCGGTAAGTGCGCCCATGAATGTGCCGCCGATGCCGGCAAGAATATCGGCGCGTTGAGCACCGGCCTTGGAGACGAGCAGCCCTGTATCCGCCTGATAGATTTTAAAAGCAGACGGGTTAACAAAGGCCTCTAAAGGGCTTTCGATCTGCCCGACTAGGCTGCAGCGCGCCACCGTACCCGACAATACAAGCCAGTCGAGAGCATCTCCAAAGAGAGACGCATTGCCCCCCGCTCGCACTACCTTGTATTGAAATTTACGATTTTCTTTGGCAAGCTGCTGTGGAATGGAATCGAAGCACGCACGCGTCTTTGCGCTCAAGCGTTCATCAGCATATTTATTGGTGTCGGCGGAATATCCGTCGAGAATAATCCGATGCTTTTCGGCCACATCAATGATTGACTGATCATCGATGTACGTTTGGACCGCCTCGGGCATTCCGCCAACAACAAGATACTGTCGATAGAGCCCAAGCGCCTTTTCATGAAGGCTTGGCGCAAGAGGTCCCATTGACTCGAATGATGAGCGTATCTCGTCGACCAGCTGATCATGCCCCATCGCCCAGAGAAACTCCTCGAAATCGAGTGGAGTCATCTCAATCAAGTCGGTCTTTCCAACGGGGAACGAATACGACTGATGGTTAATGGCAACCCCAAGAAGCGACCCAGCAGCCGCAACGTAATACTCGGGAGCATCTTCGCAAAAGTATTTAAGGGAAGTGAGCGCTTCCTCGCATGCCTGGATCTCGTCAATGAACAGTAAGGTTTTGCCAGGCACGATACGCTGCCCCGTACGAGCCTCGATCGCGCGTACGATCGAATGAGGGTCAAGACCGCCCGAAAAATCCGCTCGCGCCGACCGGTCATTCTCAAGATTAACGTAGACAACCGATTCGAAAAGATCCTGGGCGTACGTTCTGAGCAGATAGGTCTTGCCACACTGGCGCACGCCTTTGACCAGCAAAGGTTTTCTATCAGCCCTGTCTCGCCATTCCCTAAGGAGTTCGTCTGCCTTGCGACGCATACGCAACCTTCCCTCATGAATTTCTGTTTGACAATATTTTAACGCGGATTAATTTGTTTTCAGTTATTTTTCTGCGTTTAAAAATTGTTCTATACGGTACTTGAGGGAATACCCCCTATCTCTTGGATAAGGATAGCAAGCATTTCCACCAACACCGATTGCCATGCGTTCTTCTTGTCCTTAGGCGAGCTTGCGAGCGAGCTCTCGCACCTCTTCCAACTTGGGCGACGATGCCATGCTGTCGCGCTCAGTCATGCCGCTGATGGTGACAATGCCCTGGTCCTCCCACTTGCAGTACGCACAGGTCGACTTGTACATAGCGATCGCCGCATCATAGACGCCCTCACTGTGACTATCGAGCAAAAGGGCCGTCTTGGTGAACGGGAAACCCGTGGCACCGAAGGCGTACAGGCGGTCGATGGCGGCTTTCTCCTGCGCAGTGATATCAAACCAGTAGATAGGCGAAGCGAAGACAACCATGTCGGCGCCTTTCAGCGGCTCAATCACGTTGGCCATGTCATCCTTCTGCACACAGGTGCCCTCATGGGTAAAGCAGTACTGGCATCCCAGGCAACCAGCAATCTTCTTGCTGGCAACGCGGATGACCTCGACCGCATTGCCGGCCTCGCGCGCGGTCTCGGCAAACGCCTCGACCATGGTGTCGGTATTGGCGCCCCTGCGCGGGCTACCACTCAATACAACGATATTCATAAGAATCTCCCTTCTTCATGCCGCAGGCGCGCGGCATACATTTCGTTGTAACCAAAACGGATGGAGCTATTCAGTCGTCTGTAGATCGCATCTCTCGTTCGTGTTCTCTAGACACAATCTCATTGCCTGATAACTCCTCGGCCACCTTGATTCTCTCTCCGAGAATTGAACAGCAAATCGTTGCTCGCAAAGTATCGACTGTGGGAAAAATAGCTTGAGCTTTCTCCCTGCTCGCATAAGCGTTCGCGTGAAAGAGCCTAGCCGCATCGGCCAGGCGCAATATAAATCCGCGGAAACCAGCCTACGAACAAGGAGCGTCTTATGTATGGACAGCATGTTGCACCGCAGACCCATAACAAACGGACTGGCCTGTCTATCCGCGACGTCAAGCGTCATGCAGACGCCAGAATCGCCGCCTTCGGAGTAAGCATTCTTGTGGCAGGACTGCTTTTGCTACCCTGCGCAGCACTGGCGACAGAAATGCCCGAAACCGATGTCGCAGCACCCATTACCTGCGACGAAGCCAACGCGGAAGGCAGCCTCACAGCTACCACCGTTGTCGACCATAACTATGACCTGGAGCTCCCTCCTGCCTTCATGTTGGTCCAGAATGAGGCGTTTGTATACGATTTCCCCGACAAACCCGAGGACTTCATCTACGGGCTTAACGACACCGTCCATCTCTTCAAGATCGACACCGATACCGAAGGCCTTATAAAAACCGAGAACCCCAAAGAGGCCAGCGTCTCTATTGCCCTGACCATGATCGACAATCACGTTAGAGCAACCGCTGTCTTTACAGGCGGCTACGCCGACGACCAAATCCCTTACAGACTGAACCTCACCAGCTCAGCCCGCCTTGGCACACACGTTGACCGCGACTTCGACAGCGGGCAGGGGATTGTGCACGAGACGCGGCACGATTACTGCATCCGTTACATCTTCGACAGTGACGTGTACTTGATTGCAACCGATACGAGCGGTTCCAAACCCGATCCAAGTGTTAAACCGAGCCCAGAGGTCAAACCCGAACCGGAAACCAAGCCCGAGCCCACACCGCAGCCCAAGGCAGAAAAGCCCGCGGCAAATCGCGTTTCCGCTAAGGCAGTAGCGGCGGTTAAACCAGCCGGGACCACCCTACCCGCGACGGGCGACAACGGTGCGATGGCTGTCGCCCTGAGTGTTGCCGGTGGCGCAGTTGCAGCAGTTGGTATTTCCGCAACAAGGCGTCGCAACCGCTAGCTAAAACAAATACGCCATTCACACAGGCAAACAACCAAGGTCCAACGAAAACAGTCCAGTCATCCGACTGTGCCGCACTCCAGTAGTTCGCAGAGGATATCAAGGAGGTGGCCCAGGCTTCCCTTATCGCCCTCGAGCTGTGCGACAGGCAGATCAGGTTTGGGAAGTAGAACGGCCCTTGCGCGAGGCGTGAATCGGGCAAGTTTGACTTTTATTCCCAGGGCCAAGCAGGGCCGGAGGTTTTATTGGCGGCTCTTGCGGGCGGCGCGAGTTTTGGCGAGGACGTAGGCATCGGGGTCGTCTTTGAACCAGGGGCAACGGCGCACGCCGGAGACCATATGGCGGTGGGGGCAGCCGCCCATGCACATGGGCAGAATGTGGTGCACAGATGATTGGACATCCGCAGGCTGAGTGAAGCCATAACAGCACTTCGCGCATCGAGCAGTTTGAGCCGGCGTGCGCATGTCGGCGCCATACTGGGAAGGGAGGGCCTTCTTGTGGGGCGAACGACCCCATTGCAGTCTCCTTCCGCTCTATAACTACGGAATCGACGGCAGCCGCAGGAGAATCGCTATCGTACTCGTAGCGGTTCTCCGCCCCCTAAGCAGCGTGTCCGCTACGGAACAATTGTCTTGTAATAAGCGCCGAAGTCTGCGAGCGAGTCCATGATGGGCATCATCTGGCGGCCGAGCTCGGTAAGGCCATACTCAACGCGGGGAGGATTCTCGCCATAGTCATGGCGAAAGACCAGCCCATCATCCTCCATCTGCCGCAGGCTGTCGGTAAGCACCTTCTGAGAGATCCCCTCAAGGTTGCGGCGCAACTCGTTGAAACGCCAAGGGCGTACGCGCAAGTTACGGATAATGAGCAGCTTCCACTTTCCGCCAATGAGCGCTACCGCCGTTGCGACCGGACACTCCGGAAGCTCCTCTTTCGCCATCATGGGAGACCCAACCTCCTTGACCATACCGGTTTCACAAAAAAGTACGCAGTTACAAATATGTGCGTACTCGTATTTGCATGCGCCTTCGCGTTGAATATAACTCGCGCAGGAGATGCCTGCAAGGTAAATCAACCCAAAGAGGGGAACCATTATGGCTAATTATGCAAAGACCCACATCGGAAATGAGAGCCGTGTCGAACTGCACGAGGTGCTCGGGCTTACCGGGGCAGAGGTGAGTGTCAACAATCTTCCCGCCGGCGCTGGCGTTCCGTTCGTCCATGCACACAAGGAAAACGAGGAGATCTATGGCGTGCTCGAGGGCGCCGGTTCAGTCACGATCGACGGTGAGGATATCGAGCTTGCAGCCGGCGACTGGCTGCGCATTTCCCCCGTCGCACACCGCCAGTTCCGCGCCGCATCCGACTCGGGCATCACGTACGTCTGCATCCAGGTCAAGCAGGGGTCCCTTAATGCCTTCACAGCCGACGACGCTATCATGTACTAATTCGCAATCGGTATGCAAGGGGCCAATGAAACCCCGTCCGTTGGCCCCTTGCACTAATCTGCTGACGCAAAACTACCTCACATCCCGGCCGGCTTCACGCAAAAGAGGCGGAGGCACGCTTTGTCGGTTCCGGGAATAAAAGCCAAGACAGTTACAATATAATCACTTCGAACTCAGGACGTTGAGCTTTCGTTTTGTCCCAAATCCTTGCCAGCTCTGTGGCGGATGCCGAAAGCTGCAGATCGATTATCTGCGGATTGTATTAATCCATGCCTGAATATCTTTCTCAGAAGTACGGAGCATGGATTCATCGAACTGCACATCGAGACCCGGCTTCACGATTGCGCCCTTGCAGGCTTCCTCAAAGTCCTTCAGCGCGTGTCCCAGCCAGCCGCCATTGGTGGCAAACGGATACACGATCTTCCCGGTCAGGTCAGCCCGCTCCAGGAAACTGCGCATGGCGGGCGCAAAGGTGTACCACCAGACAGGAGAACCCAGGATGATGGTGTCGTAATCTCTCCAGCCAATGTGCAGCGGCTTCAGTTCCGGGCAATAACCCTCGGCAATCTCACGCTGCCCCTGATTGACGACTTCATCATAATCGCCATCGTAGGGAACAACCGTATCCATACGAGCAATATCCCCGCCGATTTCCCTCTGGATCATCTCGGCGATGCGCTTCGTGTTGCCTCCGTAGGAGTAGTACAGAATCAAGGTTTTCATTTCACGCTTTCTCCTCATGCAAGAGGCTTTCCGCTGAACACGGGAAATGCGCTGAATTCACCATAGTTGGCGATGCGCTCCATGTTCTTGAGAGTTTCCATGTCTTCCTCGGAGATTGCGAAATCCACGCCCGCGTTGCTTTCCATGTGGGCGGGATCTGCCGTCTTGGGAAGCGCGACGGCTCCAAGCTGAAGGACGTAGCGGATGCAGAGCTGGGCGGCAGATACGCCGTACTTCTCTGCCATCTTAACAATCGCCGGATTCTTCAGCGCCTCGCCGTGGGCGATGGGAGAGTATGCCTCCACCTGAATGCCCTGCGCCTTGCAGAAGTCCACCAATGCCGAATCGGTGTTGGTGATGTGCAGGAGGATCTGATTGACCATGGGCATCACGCGGCAAGAACCCAGGAGGTTCTCAAGGTCATCTTGCAGGAAGTTGGACACGCCGATTACCTTGACCTTGCCCGCCGCCCGCGCGTCCTCCAGCGCACGCCAGACCTCCTTGTTCTCCTCGAAATAGCGCTTCTCCACACGGAACTCGCCCCACGGCTGGGGAGAGTGGATGATCATCTGGTCGAGGTAGCCGAGCCCCATCCTCTCCAGCGTCTCATCGATGGACTTCGCCGCATCCTCGTAGGTCTTCAGCTCTGCCGCGATCTTGCTGGCGACGAAAAGCTCTTCCCGGCGAACGCCGCAGGTGTGCACGCCCTCGCCGACGCCGCGTTCGTTTCCGTAGGCCTGCGCGGTGTCGATCAGGCGATAGCCCAGCTTTACCGCCTCGCGAACGGCTTCCGCCGCCTCGGCATCGTCGATGAATCAGGTGCCCAGTCCCAGCTTGGGAACCTGAACTCCGTTTGCCAACGGGTAGGTTTCATTCAAGATCATCGTTCTACTCCTCGCCCCAGATATCCTTTGCCATGCGGAAAACCGCCCACGCCTTGGGCCAGCCGCAGTAGAAGGCTGCATGGGTCACGACCTCCGCGATTTCTTCTTTTGTAATACCGTTCTTCTTTGCCGTCGTCAGGTGATAGCGGAAGCTCTCATCGGTAAGCCCCTGAGCCATCAGCGCGACGACGGTCACGAGGGAGCGGTCACGGAGGCTGAGCTGCCCCTCTCGGCTCCAGACCTCTCCGAAGAGCACGTCATCGTTCAGTTCCGCGAATTTCGGGGCGAACTCGCCCAGGGCATCTCTGCCTGCCGTCTGCTTGACTGCCATGTTTCATTCCTCCCTACAGCCTTGCGTACTCTTCATGGGATACCGGCTCGCACCACTCGTTCTCGCAATTCTCGCCGGGAACCTCCACGGCGATATGGCTGAACCAGCTGTCCTTCTTCGCTCCGTGCCAGTGCTTGACGTTGGCGGGGATCATCACGACGGAACCCTCGTGCAGGCTGACGGCGGCCTTGCCTTCCTCCTGGTACCAGCCCTCGCCAGCCGTGCAGAGCAGGAGCTGACCGCCTCCTTTATCCGCGTGGTGGATATGCCAGTTGTTGCGGCATCCCGGCTCGAAGGTCACGTTGGCGACGAACGGGCCGCCTTCCGGATCGGTCAGCGGATTCAGGAACGAATCGCCGGTGAAGTACTGGGCATAGGTGGTGTTCGCCGTTCCCGTGCCGAATGCGTTGACCTTCTCGAACTGTTCTTTTCGTTCATACCTCATAATTGAAACCTCCTGCTTAGGATTATCGATTCACGCCATAGCGCAGCCAAACCGCCCCGCCGTCCATGGCCTTCGCCTCTTTCAGCGTAAAGCCAAGGGCCTTGCTCTCCGAAATGCCTTCTGCGGCTCGGAAAACCGGTGGCGTATCCGGGCTCCCGTCTGCCGCCGCCGCCAACACGATGCTGATCTCATCGCACATTCCCGCTTGCAGGAACGACCAGTTCAGCACGCCGCCACCGCCCAGCATCAGGGTCTCGATATTGAATTCTTCTTTCAGCTTGGAAAGGGCCAGGCCGTGATCCAGCTCCGTTTCTCCCGCGATGATGTACGAGATTCCCAGCTTTCTCAAAAATGCCCTGTAGGCGTTGCCGACCTGCTCTGTCAGCACCTCGACGACATGGGCGGTGGTGTCCACATAGCGCAGGGTGCTGCTTTCCCACCCCAGCTTGCCGTGGGGGTCCACGGAGACATAGAACATTCCGAAGTCCGGCTGCGCGATGAAATCACCTGCCGGAACGGTCGCGCATCTTCGTCCAGGTCCGGCTTCCTGTAGAAGGTGAAGTTGTCGTCCGTTGTCACCCTGCCGGACAGCCAGCCCTGGTGATGGTAAAAGGGCTCTTTCCCAAAGGCGATGTCGTAGAACGCATCGCCCGCCGCTCTGCCCT
This sequence comes from Collinsella aerofaciens, assembly GCA_036301285.1. GTDB lineage: Bacteria > Actinomycetota > Coriobacteriia > Coriobacteriales > Coriobacteriaceae > Collinsella > Collinsella aerofaciens_BS. Next base: position 1,401 of record JAXJET010000009.1, on the reverse strand, counting down.
GCGGCGTTCCCATGTAACCGCCCATGATCTTTCCGTCCAAAGCGCACATCATGTGGCAGAAAACATACGGCCTGTTCACGTTCGATTCCCCTCCTTATGATTGACAATCATTCCGTTTGGAAGCATGCTTCCTTTGAACTTCATGTGCATCCTAGAACTTGAAGTTAACTTTAAGTCAAGGGGATTCTGGAATAATTCGGAGGGGTTTTCAGATGGTCTATACGGTGGGAGAGATGGCGAAGCTGCTGGGGGTTGCGGCGTCCACCTTGCGCTACTACGACAAGGAGGGGCTGCTGCCCTTCGTGGAGCGCTCCTCCGGCGGCATTCGCATGTTCCGGGAATCGGATATCGAATGGCTGCAGGTGATCGGCTGCATGAAGAAAGCCGGGATGTCCATCAAGGACATCCGACAGTACATCGAGATGGCGCTGCAAGGAGACGACACCATCGATTTGCGCCTTGCCATGTTCCAGCGCCAACAAGAAGTTCTGAAACAGCAGATGGCGGAATTGCGGCACACCATGGAGATGGTGGATTACAAGTGCTGGTATTACGAAACGGCGAAGGAAGCGGGTACGGTCGATGCCCCGCAGAAGATGGAGCTTGCCAAAGTCCCGGAACGCTTTCGGAAGATTCGGCAGGAGCTGCGCACTGCGCCGGGGACTGCGGCAACGATATGACAAGACTGCTTAGGCAACGGCAGCCAAGCGCTTGATTATCACGGTAACTTTATCGTTCAAAAAGTACTACTAACAAACGACCGCCCCGGCTATCCGCTGTTCGCGGAAGAGCAGGAGAGCTCTTGTCGCCGGGATGGAACCTTTTCAACTCGCAGGATAGCAGAATCGCCTCGCAAGCCAGAATCAGCACGGGACGGCAGCGGGCAGAACCGCCACCCCTAGATTACCCTCACGCTGCCACTGGCAACCCTGATTTAGGAGTAAATCTCCCTAAAACAGACGCTCCTATAAGTTGTCAAGAGGCAGTTTGCGGGAGCGTTCTCTCCAATTCGCACAGGAGCTCGTAATACCTCCTCTCCAGTTTCGTCGACCGCCGTTTCCCCCGTTCCAAGTGCCCGAGTGTGGCTGCGGACAGGCCGAGCTCCGCGGCGGCTTTCTTCTGAGTCACCCGCATCGCCTTGCGCATCTTCGCGAGCTCGGGGCCTTCCGGCGCGGCGCCGTCGGGGTTCGGGTCCATGAGCACGTGGTACACCTCCCGCGCTATGTAGCGCTTCAGGCAGCGGACCGCCTCCCGCCGGGACTTCCCCTCGGAGGTCCGCCTGTTAGCGTCAATATAATTTTCACCATTTCCACCAACGCATTTTCGCCAATCGCGCCAACGCGGATACGCCGGATTCGCCAACGCGGATGTGCCGCTTTCGGCGCCTAGGCGCCCTCCTCC
>JAXJET010000008.1:0-42089 GCA_036301285.1 Collinsella aerofaciens | reverse complement strand
GACTCGATCGGAGGTCCCCAAATGCTGAAATTCCTTAACGCGCTCGCCGCCCTCGCGGCGGTGGGCACGTTCGTCATCGCGTTTCTTGACTCGTATGAGGTTCGGTTTAAGGTCCGTAGGCGCACGCGCGGTGCGGACGGTGGACGGCATTTGCGTCGAAAGCGCAAATAAGAATGCCCGGGGGTCGGATCCCGGGCATTTAACAAAAGCTGAAAACTAGGCCGCCCGCGCTCTCGTACACTTACGCGGGGTGCGTCGTTTTCTATTGACATTGTATCCCGAATCGCTCAGCCGATTCGGGACATTTTGAAAACTCAAATGCGGGCCCATACTCGCACTGCGCAATGCTGCTAGGCTGCGTTGTCCGGCGTGGAAGCTCGCTAATCGGCTATTATTTGTTTAGACAACTTGAGTTGTAGAGGAGTGACTGGCGATGGTGCAGGGCGCCAAACATATGAAGAGCAATAACGCCGCGGCCAACGGTGGCTCAAGCCCTCAGCCCAAACCTCAACCAAAGCCCAAGCGCCGCCGCAAGCGACTGCCGCGCTGGGCCGACCGGCTCATCACCATCGTCATCATCCTTATTGGCGTGGGCCTTATGACCTGGCCGTGGATCTTGGACCGGCTCGAAGCCTCGGGCGTGTTCAACCAGATTAGCACCGTGTCCAGCACCGTGGACGCGCTATCTGCCGAGGAGCGCGAGCACATCCTGCTGCAGGCGCGCTCCTTTAACGAGCAGCTGGCGGGCGAGGCCACCGAGCTTCCCACCGACCAGATCGAGCCCTACGCTCAGCAGCTCATCTTTGACCGCGACCCCATGATGAGCTGGGTCGAGATCCCCTCCATCGACGTGAGCATGCCCATCTACCACGGCACGAGCGAAGAAGTCCTTATGGCGGGCGTCGGCCACCTGGAGGGCACGAGCCTGCCGGTGGGCGGCACCTCGACGCATTGCGTGCTCACCGCGCACTCGGGCATGCGCAACCTGAGCATGTTCGACGACATCCATTCGCTGGAGCCCGGCGACCTGGTGCTGCTGCACACCATGAACAAGACGCTCGCCTACAAGATGGTGGACTCCGAGGTCGTGCTGCCCGAGGAGATGGAGTCGCTGACCATCGAGCCCGGCGCCGACAAAGTGACGCTCGTCACCTGCACGCCCTATGGCGTGAACGACCATCGCCTGCTGGTGCATTGCGTGCGCACCAAGTACAACAAGAAGGACGTCGACAAGCAAAAGTCGCTGGCCGGCCGCCACTGGGGCAAGCGCGAGTTTGCCGTGCTCATCGTGGTCGTGGCCATTGTGCTGTTGCTACTGGACATCGTGATCCACGCGGTCCGCAAGCGCCGCAAGGCCAAGGCCTCGGCATAAGACATCGTCCAGAACCATCGCAATGGGGACAGGCACCTTTGTGGTGGTCGGGACTTCCAAACCATCACAACATTCGATGAAAATCGCGAATTTGACGAAAAGCGCCGAATGTTGTGATGGTTTTCGTTGTGGGCGGAACGGTCTTCGTTGCGGTCGATACGGCTTTCGTTGCGGGCGGGACGGTTTTCGCTATGGACGGTGCGGTTTCGCTGCAGAACCGCCGGCCCGCCGCCTGCCAGCCTGCCGCCCTCGTTACGTTTTCGCTGCATTTGGGTAAAGCACCTGCTCCAAGCGGCGTTGCCTTGTATACTAGAGCGGTTTATCTGTTATGCGGAAGGGAGCGCCTATGGCACTCAGCGAGAAAGACGTGCGCGGCATCGCCGAGTACGCAAAGATCGCACTGACCGATGACGAGCTCACCCAGATGACGTCTTACCTGAACGACGCCGTCCAGATGCTCGAGCCCGTCTTGCAATATGACTTGCCCGACGTGGAGCCCACGTTCCATCCCATCGGAAGCCTGTCCAACGTGATGGGCGATGACCTGCGCGAGCCCGAGCGCGACCTGCCGCTCGACGTCGCGCTCGAAAACGCCGGCAGCGCGCGCGACCGCTACTTCCGCGTGCCGTCCATTTTGGGAGAGGGGGAGAGCGAGTAATGGCGCAGAGCTTCGATTCCCTTACCGCCGCCCGGATCGCCGCGGGCGTTGTTGCCGGCGACTTTACCGCTACCGAGGTGGCCCAGGCTTCCCTTGCCGCCATCGAGGCGCGCGAGGGCGGGGTCCAGGCATTCCTGCAGGTGGCGCCCGAGCTTGCGCTCGAGGCCGCTGCGCGCGTGGATGCCGACCGTGCCGCAGGCAAGCCGCTGCCCCCGCTTGCGGGCGTGCCGCTGGCCATCAAGGACAACATGAATCTTGTGGGCACGCGCACCACCTGCGCTTCCCGCATGCTCGAGAACTACCAGAGCGTCTACACCGCCACCTGCGTCCAGCGCATGCTCGATGCCGGCTGCCTGCCCATGGGCAAGGCCAATATGGACGAGTTTGCCTTTGGTAGCTCTACCGAGAGCTCGGCCTTCCACCGCACCAACAACCCCTGGGATACCGAGCGCGTGCCCGGCGGCTCTTCGGGTGGCTCTGCTGCCGCCGTCGCCGCGGGCGAGGTCGCGCTCTCGCTGGGATCGGACACCGGCGGCTCCATCCGCCAGCCGGCGGCGCTCTGCGGCGTGGTGGGCTTTAAGCCCACGTATGGCGCCGTGAGCCGTTACGGCGTGGTTGCCTTTGGCTCGTCGCTCGACCAGGTGGGACCCTTCGGCCGCACGGTCGAGGATGTCGCGCTAGCCATGAACGCGCTTACCGGCGCGGGCCACGATCCGTACGACTGCACCAGCCAGGATTGCGCCGTCGACTTTACCGAGCATCTTAACGACAGAATCGAGGGCAAGCGCGTGGGCATTATCCCCGCGTTCATGGAGGCCGAGGGCCTGACGCCCGAGGTCAAGGCCGCTGTTCAGCGCGCCGCCCAGGAGCTGCAGAACCAGGGCGCCGAGCTGGTCGAGGTCGACCTGCCGCACCTGGATGCCGCCATCGCCGCCTACTACGTCATCGGCCCGGCCGAGGCGTTCTCCAACCTGGCACGTTTCGACGGCATTCGCTATGGCTACCAGGAGGAGGGCTGCGCCAACCTGTCCGACCAGAGCTCGCTTTCGCGCGCCCACGGCTTTGGTGCCGAGGCCAAGCGCCGTCAGATGCTCGGCGCCTACCTGCTGAGCTCGGGCGTGTACGACAAGTACTACTACGCTGCGCAAAAGGCCCGCACGCTCATCACGCAGGACTACGACGCCGCGTATGCCAAGGTAGACACCATCCTCATGCCCGCCTCGCCGCGCACGGCCTTTAAGTTTGCCGAGATCAGCGACCCCACGCAGATGTACCTTTCCGACCTGTACACCATCTCGCTCAACATTTGCGGCAACGGTGGCATCTCGGTGCCGCTGGGCCTGGGCGAGGATACTCAGCTGCCCGTTTCTGCCCAGCTGGTTGGTCCGGCCTTCAAGGACCGTCAGCTGCTCACATTTGCCCGCGCCCTGGAGCGCGGCTTTGCCGATGCCGCCACGGGTGCGCCCGCGCTTTCCGTCGCGCCCGATTTTGCTGGGAAGGGAGGCGAGCTGTAATGAAGGAGCTTTCCGAGGTCCTGCAGGATTGGGAGGCCGTGATCGGCCTGGAGATCCATACCGAGCTCACCGCACTCGATACCAAGATGTTCTGCAACTGCAAGCTCAGCCACGATGACGAGCCCAACGCCAACGTGTGCCCGGTGTGCCTGGGCCTGCCCGGCGCCCTGCCGGTGCCCAACAAGCGCGCCATCGAGAGCATCGTCAAGGCCGGTCTTGCCACCAACTGCGAGATCCAGCGCCACTCGATGTTCTACCGCAAGCACTACTTCTACCCCGACATGGCCAAGAACTTCCAAACCACGCAGGGTCCGGTCGCTTTTGCCATGTACGGTCACCTGGACCTGGACGTGACCGGTCGCGGTGCCGCCGAGCGCCCCGACTGCGCATTTGGCGAGGCCGAGGCCCAGAGCCTGGCGAGCGCCTCGGCCAACGCCGAGGGCCTGTCCACGTCCATGACGTCGACCATGCGCGAGGGCACCCAGCGCGCCGGCCACCTGGCCAGCTATGACGCGTCCAACCTGCAGATGCCCGAACGTCGCGAGGACGGTTCCTACACGGTGCCCATCCGCATCCTGCGCATCCACATGGAGGAGGACGCAGCCAAGATGGTGCACGTGGGCGGTGCCGAGGGCCGCATTACCGCCGCGGCCGAGTCGCTCGTCGACTACAACCGCTGCGGCACGCCTTTGATTGAGCTCGTGACCGAGCCCGACTTGCGTACGCCCGAGGAGGCTCGCCTGTTTATGGAGAAGCTCCGTCGCATCTTTGTGACGCTGGGCATTTCGGACTGCTCCATGGAGAAGGGTTCCATGCGCTGCGACGGCAATGTGTCGCTGCGCCGCCGCGGCGAGACCAAGCTGGGCACCAAGACCGAGCTCAAGAACCTCAACTCGTTTAAGAGTCTGCATGACGGCCTTGCCTACGAGATCTGCCGCCAGGCCGAGGTGCTCGAGGAAGGCGGCATCATCTATCAGGAGACCCGCCACTGGGAGCCCAGCCGCAAGCGCACCGTGGTCATGCGTGTGAAGGAGACGGCCGACGACTATCGCCTGTTCCCCGATCCCGATCTGGCGCCGTTCGATCTGGACGATGAGTTCATCGACCGCTGCCGTGGCGAGATCCCCGAGCTGCCCGATGCCAAGCGCGCCCGTTTTGAGGCCGACTTTGGCATTAAGACGGCCGACGCCGAGCAGATTGCCGGCGACCCGGAGTTTGCCGACTTCTTCGAGGCCGCTGCTGCCGGTATGGCCGGCAAGGAGGCCCAGACGGTCGCTAACCTGCTGGTGAACGAGATGATCGCCTACCTTAAGGGCGCAGGCGTGTCGCTCGCCGAGTCCGGCATCGCGCCGGCTCAGGTGGCAGCTCTTGCCAAGCTGCTGGCGACCGACGCCATCAGCTCCAACCAGGCGCACGAGGTCTTTGAGGCCATGGCCCAGACCGGCGACGACCCCAACAAGATCGTTGACGAGCGCGGTATGCGTCAGGTGAGCGATGCCGGCGCGCTGCAGCCGATCGTGGACGAGGTGCTGGCAAACTGTGCCGATCAGGCGCAGCAGTATCGTGACGGCAACCAGAAGGTCATCGGCTTTTTGGTGGGCCAGTGCATGAAAGCGAGCCGCGGCAAGGGCAACCCGAAGCTCTTCAACGAGTTGCTGAGAACGTCGCTCTCGTAAGCGGGAACCCGGGAGCCCCGGCAGGGCGGGTGCTTCCTCAAAATTTCGGACAGTCCTGCGCAAGACGAAGGCCACATTAAGTGGCCTTCTTTGCGTGCGGAACTCATTTTGAGCAAGCACCCGCCCTGCCGGGGCTCCCGGGTTCTGCAACGACTCGGCCGTTCGGGTCAGGTGGGGCTGAATGGAATAGAGTGAATGGGCGTGCCGTCGGCACGCCCATTGTTTTGAAGGGAACTCATTGAGAGGCAAGGCCCTGCGCCCGGCCCCTCGGTTCCGTGACGACTCGGCCGTTCGGGTCAGGCGGGCTGAATGGAATTTGGTGAATGAGGGCGCCGTCGGTGCCCTCATTTTTTGTGGACGTGGCGCAGGGACGGTCCCCTTGGTTACATCGCGTCCCAAGATTTCCAAAAAGTTAACCTTTGTTGAACTTAATAGTTAGATAAACTAAACTATTTTCCAAAAGTGTGCTCGAGCAAACTTATTTACTCGGGTGCTAAGGCACCGTGCCGCGCCCAATGCGGCAAAAGGGAGAAGCAACATGAAGAAGTCGACGTTTAACACTCTGCTTGTCGGTGGCGGTTTTCTGCTTGGCACGGCCGGCATCAAGCTGCTCACCAGCGCTCCGGTCAAGAATGCCTGCGTGCAGGGTATCGCGTGCGGTATGCGCGTCAAGAACTGCTACCAGGACATGGTCGAGCAGGCCAAGGCCAATGTCGATGACATGGTTGCCGAGGCTGCCTACATCACCCAGAGCGAGGCCGCTGCTGATGAGGCAGCCGAGTAACGCTCCCAGGCACAAACTATGAGATTCTCGATTATTAGCGAGATCCCCGGCAGGACCCGTCTTCAATTGGCGGGTCCTGTGCCAGAGACCGATCTCGATGCACTTCTTAAGCTCAGCGGCGATATCGACGGCGTGCACAAGGTACGCGTTTATGGCCGTATTGGCCAGATGGCGCTCGAATATGACGAGCAGTGTCGTGCGGGCGTGCTCGACGCCTTGGGTGCGCTCGATGCCCAGGCCATTGCCGACGCAAAGACGGGTTACGTGATGCAGCTTGAGCCACGCAAGCACAAGCTCGTCATGGATCTTGCCACACTTATCGGCGCCCACTACGCGCGCCGCTGGTTCTTGCCGACGCCCCTGCGTGCGGTGTTTGTCGTGGCCGGTTACATGGCATTTTTGCGCGCTGCCCTTCATGAGCTGGCGCAGCCGCGCCTGACCGTTCCTGTGCTCGACGCTTCGGCCATCGGTATCTCGTTCGTCAAGCGTGATGTCGACACCGCGGGCCAGACAATGTTCCTGCTCAACGTGGGCGAACTGCTCGAGGACTACACCCGCGCCATGAGCGAAAACGAGCTCATCAACTCGCTGCTCGATGTGCCCGATAAGGCGCAAAAGGTCGTCGGCGACACCGAGGTAAGCGTTGCCGCCACCGAGCTTGAACCCGGCGATTTGGTCGCCGTGCGCACTGGCATGTCCATTTGCATCGACGGTGTTGTCGAGCAGGGGAGCGCCATGGTCAACCAGGCGACCCTGACCGGCGAGCCGCTTGCCGTTGAGCGCAGCGTGGGCGACGACGTGTTCGCCGGGACCGTCGTGGAAGACGGCAGCATCTTGGTGCGCGTGCGCGCCAACACGGCTCAGACCAAGCTCCGCTCGATCGTCTCGCTCGTGCAGACGGCCGATTCACTCAAGTCCGAGGGCCAGTCGCATATGGAGGACCTCGCCAACAAGATTGTCCCGTGGAACTTCCTGCTCGCGGGCCTGGTTGCGCTTACCACCCGCAGCCTTATCAAGACCTCAGCGGCGCTGATGGTCGACTACTCGTGCGCACTCAAGCTCACGGGTTCGGTCGCCGTCATGACCGCCATGAGCGATGCCGCCAAGATGGGCGTTATGGTCAAGGGCGCGAAGTACTTTGAGGCGTTTGCCAAGGCCGACACCATCGTGTTTGATAAGACCGGCACGCTCACCGAGGCGCAGCCGCGTCTTGCCTGCGTACTCACCACCGATGGCTGGAGCGAGGACGAGATCCTGCGCCTTTCCGCTTGCTTGGAGGAGCATTTTCCGCATCCGGTGGCACGTGCCGTGGTCAACGCCGCCCGCGAGCGTGGGCTCGAGCATCGCGAGCGCCACGCCGCCGTCGAGTACATCGTGGCACACGGTATCGCTTCGTCCATCGAAGGGCGTCGCGCCATCATCGGTTCCGCGCACTTTGTATTTGAGGATGAGGGCGCGCAGCTCGAATCCGACATCAAGGAGCGCATCGAGTCCCGGATGCAGGGCTTGTCGCCGCTGTACCTGGCGGTCGACGGCACGGTCGTGGGCGTGCTCGGCATCGAGGATCCGCTCAAGCTCGGAGTGCGCGAGGCCATCGCCGATCTGCATGCGCTGGGCGTCAAACATGTCGTTATGCTTACGGGCGACTCCGAACGCACGGCCGAGCGCATTGCGCGAGAGGCGGGGGTCGACGAGTTTAAGGCCGAGCTGCTGCCCGAGGATAAGTACGCTTATGTGGAGCGCATTAAGAGCGAGGGGCGCCACGTTGCCATGGTGGGCGACGGCGTCAACGATTCGCCGGCGCTCGGTTTGGCCGACGTGGGCCTGGCGATGGGTGGCGGAAGCGACATCGCCAAGGAGGTCGCCGATATCATCCTGACCGATACGGATCTGGCCGCGATCGTGCGCCTGCGCCGCATGAGTCAGGGGCTTATCGACCGTCTGACGAGTTCGTATTCCAAGGTGATGCTCACGAACTCGGCGCTTTTGGCGCTCGGCATTACCGGCGCGATTACCCCGCAGACGTCGTCACTGCTGCACAACGGCTCAACGATCGCCTACAGCCTGGGCAACGCGAAGGCATATCTGCGCTAGCAGGCGTGTTCGCCCACGTTATCTGGCCTGCGCCCAGACGGCATCGGTGCCGTCTGGGCGCAGGCCTTTTGCATTTGACCATTTGCTAGCTTCTCTATATAGTGTTGCTAGCAAAGCTAGCAATTGAAGAGAGGGGTTCAACGTGGGTGCTGTTAGTGGCATGGCGCAGGTGAACGTTCGCGTGGATCGCCAAGTCAAGAACCGTGCCGAGGAGGCGCTGCGGCTTTCGGGCGCCTCGCTGCCCGAGCTCATCAAAAAGGTCGTGGCCAAAGTCGCACAGGGTGGCGGGCAGTGTGAAGAAGTGCTGTCTGCCGTTGATGGCCGGCAACAGACCGTCGCGCACGATACTCCGTTTGCCGCGTCGTGGGCAGCGGCCGACCGGCTTTATGCAGATCTGGGCATCGCTCCGTCGCCTGCATCCGATGATCGCGGTTGGGACACAATCTATTCCGAAGCCATGGACGAGCGCTATCGCCAAAAGGGGATGATCCTGTGAGCGGGGCTCCCCTCAAAATAATGGTGGACGCCAACGTATGGGTTGATTCGTTTTGCGTCGACCATGCCGAGTCGCTTGCCGCGCGTGCGTTTATTGGGCAGGCGGCGGAGACGGGGGCATTGCTGTTCTTTCCGGTGCATATCGCCAAGGACGTGCTGTACGTTGTCCAACACGAGCTGAAGCGTAGCGTTCTTGCCAGCGGGGGAGCGCTCGACGAGGCATCTGCCCGTGCAATTGGCGATGCGGCGTTGGCGTTTGTTCGGAACATGACCGAAAACGCCACAGCCGTGGGTGCAGACGCATCCGATCTGTGGCTAGCCGACAAATATCTGACGCTTCATCGCGATTACGAGGACAACTTGGTACTCGCTGCGTGCAAGCGCGCGCAGGTCGATTACTTGGTGACCAACGATCGCAAGCTGCTCGAACATGCCGATCTCGCAGCAAAGACCCCGCGCCAAATGATGCCGATTCTGGCTTTGGTCGAACGCGGCGGCGCGGCTATCGGTTGACGCGAACTGTTTGCGGGCCTCTTGGACGACGATGCGCCAAGGGGCCGCGTCTGCTATTTACAAAAGCTCGGCCTTAATGGCGGGACTTTCTGCGAGCTGCTCGGCTGCCTTTTCGTCGGAGCTGTCGAGTGCTGCCAGGCTTCGGTAGACCCACTCGTTGACCTGGGTGTTCTTGACGCCTGCGGTCTGCATAAGGGCGCCTACCTCGCGGATTGCTGCGAGCAGATCGGCCTTGGGACCCGCGAGCTCGACCTCGATGCCGCGGTAGGCGGCCACGCCGCGGTTCTCACTCACGTGGTCGATAAAGCCCTCGACGGTCTCAAGCTGCTGGGCGAGAGCCGCATCATCGTCAGCGTCCAGCGCGACGAGTGCGTTCGATACCGTGAGGGCGGGATGTCCGCAGGGGACAAAGCCTTCGATGACATCCATAGCTTCGGTAATGGTTGAGCCCAGGCCTGCGAGGGCATTGACGAGTTGCTGCTTGGTATCCATAACGGTCCTTTCGACGGGTCAATTTTGCTTGGCGAAAATATACGTGACGCGATCGGTAACAAAAGTGCGAAGTGCAGCGCACATTGGGGTCTTCACAGCTCGTGCATAGAACAGCTGTCCGCTTTCAGAACGTGGTAAGATAACACTCCACAAGCGGGGCTCGCTCCGCATGCTCCTTGAAAAGTCGACGGGTGTTGGGCGCTCGTGCCCAATGCCATCCAGACTTTCCCGACATTCGGGGGCGACTGGTTTCGACACGATAGCTCTGAGAGAGGAAGCAAGCCGAGGTCTCCTCGCCTCGTTAAACAGGGGTACCGTCAAATTGAATTGACAACAACTCTTCTTTTGAGCCTATGGCTCTCGCTGCTTAATTTATAGCGGCGCGTCAACCCGGTGATTTCCCCGCCACCGGTGCGACGTCATTTTAGGGGAATGCTCCTGCGCACGTAATCGGTATGGCGCAGGCTAAGACCGAACCGGTTAGGACGCCGCGAGCGTGTCGCTGCGCGCAAAGCGTCCGAGACTAAACCAGCGACTGAGCTTGGAGATGCCAATCAGGGGGCTTTCGTGGACCGGAGTTCGATTCTCCGCGCCTCCACCATAAGTAACAGGCAGGTAGAGAAGTGTCTCTACCTGCCTTTTTATTTCTAGTCCGCACCGCGGAGAATCGAACTCTATGCAGGGCGCGAGCGTTAAGCAAACGCGAAGCGTTTGTAGCGAGCGGGCGAGGGCGCCGGCAGGCGGCCGAAGCCGGTGCGGATTTGCGAAGCAAATACGCGGATTCTCCGCGCAAAGTCGCGACCAGATATAGATGCGATGCCGATTAAGCTCCGGCTGCCCATGCCCCGCACCAACGCAAGCCCCAAACCGCGGAGAATCGAACTCTGAGCAGGGCGCGGGCGTAAAGAAAACGCCTTGGCAACGCAGACCGGGACACGCTTTCCCGATGGCAGCCCAGGCGGAAAGCACGTCCCGGAATCCGCGCTCAGACTGGGACGTAGTTTCCGGATGATGCCTCAAGCGGAAACTGCGACCCGGAATCGAGCCGTAGAGTGGGATATGCTTTCCCAATGGCAGCTCAAGCGGAAAGTACATCCCGGAATCCTCGTTCGGAATGGGATGCAGTTTCCAAATGAATGGCTAGCGGAAAGTTCATCCCGGAATCCGCGCTCAGAACGGGACGCGCTTTCCCAGCGGCGGTCCAAGCGGAAAGCACGTCCCGGAATCTCGCCTCAAACTGGGACACACTTTCCGCTTCACCTACCTCCTCGAAAAACCCGCGCTCTCGCCATCCTAAAACTGGGTAGAAGAAAGCCAAAACGCAATCGCAGGAGGTCAATATGACTGCAGAAGATAAGGCAAAGAACGCCGGCAAGGTCGCGCTCGTCCTGGAGGGCGGCAGTTTTCGCGGGCAATTTACCGCAGGCGTGCTCGACGTTCTCATGGAGGCCGGCGTCGAAATCCCGGCTGTCTACGGTGTATCGGCCGGCGCCCTCAACGGTGTGAACTACAAGTCGCACCAGATCGGCCGTGCCAACCGCATCAACCTGGCTTTCTGCAACGACAACCGCTTCATGGGCGCCGCATCGTTTGCGTCCACGGGCTCCATTGTGGGTTACGACTTTATCTTCAACGATGTCCAGGACCGCCTGGATCCCTTTGACAACGAGACGTTCGACGCGAGCCCCATCGAGATGTACGCCGTTGCGACGGACATGCTCTTTGGAACCGCTGCCTACCTGCCGGTCAAAAGCGCCGTGCTCGATCTCGACGCTGTGCGCGCATCGACCTCGTTGCCGCTGGTGACGCCGCCGGTCGAGATTGACGGGCACAAATACGTCGACGGCGGCGTGGCCGATTCGGTTCCTATCGAGCATGTGCTCGAGGAGGCGGGCTTCGATCGCGCAGTTGTCATTGTCACGCAGGACCGCTCGTACGAGAAAAAGCCCTACGAGTTTATGCCGGCCGCGCGCGCCCGCTATGCTGACTACCCCTATCTGCTCGAGGCTATCGAGACGCGCCACGATCGTTACAACATCCAGCGCATGCACCTGTGGAAGTATGAGCGCGAGGGCCGTGCGTTGGTCGTCGCTCCGCAAAAGCCGGTCGAGGTCGGCCATGTCGAGCACGATTCGGCAAAGCTTTTGGACCTGTATATCCAGGGCCGTCAGGAGGCAAAGCGCCTGCTCGCGGAAATCCAAGAGTTCGTTGAGCGCTAGCGACGGCGAACCCTCAAAAAATGACAACAGCTAAAGAGCTGGAAAATCACGGCTCGTGGATGACATGTGCAGAAACTCTGGTCGGAGCCAAAATACCTGTTGACTCGTACGGCGAGCGGGGTAATATGGACGGGTTACTTGCAGAGCCCCGTGAATCTCTGTAACAACACGTACTGTACATGGAGGAGTCTAAGTGATTTCGAAATCGACTCACTACGCCAAGCAGGGCGAGGTCCAGCGCAACTGGGTTCTCGTCGACGCCGATGGTGCTGTCCTGGGCCGTCTTGCCACCCAGATCGCAATGATCCTGCGCGGTAAGAACAAGCCCCAGTTCACGCCCAACAGCGACTGCGGCGACTTCGTTGTCGTCATCAACGCCGATAAGGTCCAGCTTACCGGTAACAAGGCCGACACGAAGACCTATTATCGCCACAGCGGCTACAACGGCGGCCTCAAGGCTGAGAGCTTCCGCCAGGCTATGGAGAAGCACCCGGAGAAGGTTATCGAGCGCGCCGTTCGCGGTATGCTGCCCAAGACCACCCTCGGCCGTGCCCAGATGACCAAGCTTAAGGTCTACGCTGGCACCGAGCATCCGCATGCTGCCCAGAACCCCACGAAGATTGAGCTGGAGGCTTAAAGATGGCTGAGAACACCGTTGTCTACCAGGGTACCGGCCGTCGTAAGAACGCCGTCGCCCGCGTCCGTCTCGTCCCCGGCACCGGCAAGGTGACCATCAACAAGCGTGACGCCGAGCAGTATTTCGGCCGTCATCAGCTCGTTGAGAACGCCCTTGCTCCCTTCAAGGTGACCGACACCGCCGGTCAGTTCGACGTTATCGCTCTGTGCGATGGCGGCGGCATTTCCGGTCAGTCCGGCGCTCTGCGCCTGGGCATCGCTCGCGCTCTTCTGAACGCTGGCGACTACCGTGCTGACCTCAAGAAGGCCGGTTTCCTTACGCGCGATGCTCGCGTGGTCGAGCGCAAGAAGTACGGCCTCAAGAAGGCCCGCCGCGCTCCCCAGTTCTCCAAGCGCTAAGGTTTTATCTCCTTTCGAGATACAATGTACAAGCGGGGCCTGCCGATTCCTCGGCGGGTCCCGCTTTTCTTTTTCGACTAGGGTGGGCGGTTGCATATCGCCTGCTAGGGAAGGAGCGATCCTATGCCCCAGAACATCTTCGGTACCGACGGCGTCCGTGGCGTCGCCAACGCTGATCTTTCGTGCGACCTCGCGTTTCGTCTGGGTCGCGCGGCGACCAAGTTTCTTGGTCCGGATATCTGCATCGGCCGTGATACGCGCCTTTCGGGCACCATGCTCGAGAGCGCTCTGACCGCCGGCATCATGGCCGAGGGCGGCCGTCCGCACTGCTGCGGCGTCATTCCTACGCCGGCCGTGGCGCTGCTCACTGTTCAGAACGAGCTCGATGGCGGCATTGTCATCTCCGCTTCGCACAATCCGCCGGAGTTCAACGGCATCAAGTTCTTTAGCCGCAAGGGCATGAAGCTTCCCGATGCTGTCGAGGAAGAGATCAGCGCCTGGGTCATGTCCGAGGAAGCCATGGCTGCCGACACGCTGCCGACCGGTGCCGGCGTGGGCCACATTATCAAGATGAAGGACGCTCGCAAGGCATACGTCGACCACGCCATCGATACGCTTGATGGCCTGAGGCTCGACGGCCTGGTCGTTGCCGTCGACTGCGGCCACGGTGCTTCTTGCCAGACAACGCCCGCCGCGCTGCAGCGCCTGGGCGCCACGGTCCATGCCATCAACACCGATTACTGCGGCACTGACATTAACGTTGAGTGCGGCTCTACGCACCTCGAGCCCCTGCGCGAGCTCGTGCTGCGCACCCATGCTGATATCGGTCTGGCCCACGACGGCGACGCCGACCGCGTACTGTTCGTGGACAGCGAGGGCAATGAGATCGACGGTGACTACATCCTGGCTATCTGCGGTTCTGACCTCGCCGCTCGCGGCAAGCTCGCCAACTCCGAGATCGTCTCGACCGTCATGTGCAACCTTGGCTTCTCCATCGCTATGAAGGAGCAGGGCTTCGAGATGGTCCAGACCGCCGTGGGCGACCGCTACGTTCTGGAGCGCATGCTCGCGGACGGCGCCGTCATCGGCGGCGAACAGTCCGGCCACATCATCTTCCTGGAGCACAACACCACCGGTGATGGCCTGGTGACGGCTCTGCAGCTGCTGGCCGTGCTCAAGCGCACTGGTCGTACCCTCACCGATCTTGCCGGCATCATGAAGAAGTACCCGCAGGTACTCGTCAACGTGCATTCCGACAACAAGGCCGGTCTGGACGATTGCCAGCCCATTTGGGACGCCGTCGCTGCTGCCGAGAAGGAGCTTGACGGCCGCGGCCGCATTCTGGTGCGCCCGAGCGGTACCGAGCCGCTGGTCCGCGTGATGGCCGAGGCCGAGACGCACGAGCTGACCCAGCGCGTTGTCGACGACATCGTCGAGGTTGTCAAGCGCGAACTTCCCTAATGGTCAAAAACCGTTGCCAAGTGGTAAACTGTTAAGGTTATTTTGATTGATTGGTATGTCCGAGGGGGAGCATGTTCACTAAAGTCCTAAGGTCTTTTGGTATGCGTGGTCGAGTCCTTACGCTGGATGCTCCCATCTCGGGCGATGTCATTCCGCTTTCCGAGGTAAACGACCAGACGTTTGCCACCGGCCTTTTGGGCCAGGGCGTGGCGATTCGGCCCACCGGAACGCGTGTGATTGCACCGGCTGATGCCAAGGTCGAGGCCATTTTTCCCACGGGACACGCTGTTGCGCTTAACACGGTCGATGGCTTGGACGTGCTCATCCACGTTGGTTTGGACACTGTTCAGCTCGAGGGCAAGCACTTTACCGTACATGCGCAAGTGGGTGACATCGTCCATAAGGGCGATGTACTCATTGAGTTCGATCGCGAGGCAATTGCTGCCGAGGGCTACGATGTGACGGTTCCCATCTTGGTGTGCAACTCCGTTGAGTTCTCGAGTATCAAGGGCTCCGTTGGCGTGCATGTCGAAGAGATGGACCAACTCATCGTTGCTCGCGAGCGCTAGCAAGTGCACGTGGCCATTAGCCTACAATTCAAACACGTTTACGGAGGGCGCCCTTGAAAGAGGGCGCCCTCCGTGGCAAGATGGGATTTGTCCGAAGCTAAAAGGCTTCGGGTCACCGTGGACGGGCAGGGGCCTCGACGCGGCTAGACACGAGACACATACATTACGCGACCTCGCCCTGGTGGCCGCACACGTTGGTTGCGGCCGACGCGGGCCGCGGGCAAGTGCTTGTAAGGGGAGCCTTGCCTCTCTTGTACGAGAAAGGACGCGTAATGAAGATCATTAAAGCTAAAGACTACGAGGATATGAGCCGCAAGGCCGCCAATATCATCTCGGCGCAGGTTATCCTCAAGCCCGACTGTGTGCTGGGCCTTGCCACCGGCTCTACCCCGATCGGTGCCTACAAGCAGCTCGCTGCTTGGTACGAGAAGGGCGACGTCGACTTTGCCGAGGTCAGCACCTACAACCTGGACGAGTATCGCGGCCTTTCGCACGACGATCCCCAGAGCTATCACTACTTTATGCGTGAGAACTTCTTCGATCACATCAACATCGACCTGAACAACACGCATGTGCCCGATGGCTCCAATCCCGACGCCGCCGCTGCCTGCTCTGAGTACGACAAGATCGTCGCCGCCGCCGGTTACCCGGATCTGCAGCTGCTCGGCATTGGCAACAACGGCCACATCGGCTTCAACGAGCCCGATGACCACTTCTCCAAGGGCACGCACTGCGTCGACCTCACCGAGAGCACCATTCAGGCCAACAGCCGCCTGTTCGACAGCATCGACGACGTTCCCCGTCAGGCCTACACCATGGGTACCCAGACCATCATGTATGCCCGCATGATCCTGGTCGTCGCCAACGGCGAGGCCAAGGCTCAGGCCGTGCATGACATGTGCTACGGTCCGGTTACGCCCGCGTGCCCGGCTTCGATCCTGCAGCTGCACACCAACTGCGTTGTCGTTGCCGACGAGGCCGCCCTTTCGCTCTGCGAGTAGCGCGAATCCTGCACCTCGACATAGCCTTGCCTAAGGCCTCCGCTTTGCGGGGGCCTTTTTGCTATCCCTGTCCGCCCGCTTGACCAAAATCTTGCCGCAAGCTTGACGAATGCCGGATGCCCAACAGCTTGATTCATTCCATACCAGATTCTATGCAAAAATGCCACTAAAAGGTCGTAGACGGTAGCGGGTGCTAGGCGAGTTGAATGACATAGCTGAACCTTGTTCATTTGCGTTACACTGCCGCTTAGATGGGACAAGCTGACAAGCTCATTTACCTGCTTAAAGACCGATTAGTCGGGGGATTAATAACAATCGGCCCTCGCTGTACAAAAACTTGCCGCTTGCGTACCAAAAGACAACCTAAAACACAAGGTCGCTCTATTCATAGCGCGGCTTGTATGGTCTTGCGGCTACAGTGTCCATACAGTCGAGTTGAGGAGCGGGCATGGTAAACGATTTGAGCGGTATAGACGACCTCGAGCTGATGCCGCTGGGCGGTGGCTATATGGTGCGACGCGAACGCTTGATGAATGAGCTTCTCGCCAAGGGCCGAAAGGCCGGCATCGTGGTACTCTATGCGCCTGACGGGTTTGGGAAGACCTCGGTGCTGCTGCAGTACACCCATGAGGTTAAATGCGACCCGACGCGAGGTCCCGTGCGGATTATCGAGGCTGATCGCGCCACTGGGCGCGAGGTGTTTATGCAGCTCGAGGTGGTCACCGAAGAACTCAAAGACAAACCGCACTCCCTGATTGCGATTGATAATGTGCCAAACCTCGATCAGCACGATACCGAAGACTTCATCGACAGGATTCGCGGCCTGCGCGCCATGGGGGTAGGGGTCTTTATCTCCTGCCGTCCTTCAAATCGTCAGCTGATTCATGGGCTGGGCGATTCGGTTAAGATCAATGCGCAGATGCTCAAGGTGCATGCCTATGAGTATTCGGCGTGGGCATCGGCGTTTTCGATCAGCACATCGCTCGACTTTTATCAGCTCACGCAGGGTGTGCCCGAGCTCGTCTCGGCATTGCAGACGGGTCTGTATGGCCAAGGCGACGTAGCCGGTCTGCTCGAAAACGAGATTGTCAACGTATATGGCGCGGCACTTGTCGATCTGGCTTCGCTCGACAATAATGCGCTGTTTTGCGTGGCATGTCTCATGATTTTGATGGGCGAGGCCAATATCGCAGAACTCGAGGCTTGCGGGGTGAGGCTGTCGATGGTCGACCAGTCCTACTTTGTACGCGACTACCCGATCTTTGGCTTGGATCCCGCCGAGCGGAGTTTTACGTGTCTGGGCACGGAGGATAACGGACGCTTACGTTTGCGTAAGTTGGTGGCCGAGGTTCGCCCCGAACTTGTTCCGAGGGCGGCCCGGATTTTGCTTAAAGCGGGCCGATGCGATGCGGCGATGGGCCTGGCGGACGCCTTTTTGGACCGTGGAGCGGTCCTTGAACTTGCTGGGCAGTATGGGGTCGATCTTGCTCTGACGGGGCACGGGGCCGATATCTGCCGAGCAGCGCTGGGTACGATCGATGCCGACGATCCGGCTCCAGAGCCAACGCCTGCCGAGGCGCTCGGCGTGTATTTGGCAGCGGTCAGCGTGTCCAATACAAAGCTCGCTCGCTATATGGCATCGGTCATCGAGCGCGGGGGCGAACGGGCGGCCTGCGAAATAGACCCTGTTTCATGGAGGGTGGCCCAGACACTGACGGCTGTTTGCTATGGGGACAACGGGCTTGGGCTCCCTATGAACCTAGCCGTGCCAGAAATAGAGACGTCCCACACCGCACTCGACATGCTGTCCGCGCATATCGAGGCCAAGCGATGCCTGACCGAACGGGGAGATGACGGCGGCGTTCTTCAGCGGCTCAAAACGAGCAAGGCCTATGACTGCGAGCTCGACATCGCGGGGATTGTTATACGAGCCGATAGCATGCTGGTGGAGCTCTTTGACGGGTCGTTTGCGGGAACCGACGAGCGCGACGACGAGATGACGGTGGTGCGGGAGGCGCTCGACGTACGTGGGCTTAAGGCGATGGCTATCTGGGTGCGCATGGTGTTGGCGGCACGGCGGCTCCTTTCCGGCTTTCCGGTAACCGACGACGCGGCGTTCAACGAGCTCGATCGTTTTGCCGTGCGCATGCGCGACAATCAGATTCAGCTGTTTGGCCTGTTGCTAGAAGGCTGGCAGTCGCTGGCAGAGGGACGGCCGGTTAATGCAAAGTTCCGTGCGGTCCAAGTACTCAAACTTGCCGAGGAGTCGATTACGTACATGCGCGATAATGCGTTACTGCTGGAGCGCGCGGCATATCTGCGTAACACCTCGATGGTTTCGGTGCGCGAAGAAGCGGAGTTGCTCGATATAAGCCAGACGCAGGTTGGTGGCGCAGAAGCCTGGATGGTGGCGCTGCATTTGGCCTGTGCGGGCCGAGACAGCGACCTTGCGGCCTGGATGTCCATGAATCGCGCGGGGATTCTAGAGCCATCGTATCGGCTCTTTGCGCGCCTTGCCATGCATTGTCTGGGCGAGCCGGCGACCAGGATTCGCAAGAAGCTTCCCGTGCGCGAGCTGTCGCGGTACTCGCTGCGCGACGATTTGGAAGGGGAAGGCGAGCGCCTGTTCCAGGCTGGCGAGGTTGAAGCCGTTGATACCATCGACCATATCGAGATTCGCATGTTTGGTGCGTTTCGCGCCGAGCGCGACGGGTTTCCCATCACGGATAAAATGTGGCGCCGCAAGAAGGCGGCGACGCTTGCCGAGCGGCTTGCGCTGGGCATGGATGCGCTCGTCGATCGTGAGACGCTGGCCATGGAGCTGTGGCCCCATGCCGAGTTCAATAGCGCCCGCAACAACCTGTACTCGACGATATCGCGCTTGCGGTCGGCTTTGGGGCCGACGCCGGATGGCAAGTCATGTGTGCTCATCCAAAATGAATGCATTGGGCTCAACGGCGACTACGTCAAGACCGATGTACGGCTGTTTGACCAGATAAGCCGCGAGGTTTTGGGAAATCGCACGGGTGCGCGCGGGCCCCATCTGGTCGAGTTGTGCCTTAAGATTGAGCAGCTTTATGCCGGACCGTTGTATGTTCCCAATGGCTGTAATCCCACCTACTTTTTGCGCATGCGACGCATTATGCAGTCAAAGTACATCGATTGCATGATTAAGGGAGCAAATGCCGCTCTAGAAGAAAACGATCTGCAGTCGGCGATTTGGCTGGCGGAGTCGGGGCTTCGGCAGGAAACGGCGCGTGAGGATATGGTGCGCTGCGCCATGCGCGTCTACAGTGCGGCGGGGCGGCGGCGCGATATCGTCGAGCTATACAGCGGGCATATGCACCATCTGAGGGAGCAGGTCAATGGCGTGCCCGAGCCCGAGACGCGGCGTCTATACGAGCGCTTGGTGGAGGGTCGGCTCAACCGCGTGCTGGTCGAGCGATAAAAAACGGGTGCCCGAAGTACTTGGGCACCCGTAAGCTTGCTATGTGTTGGCTCGCCGGATTATTGGCTCTTAGACGAGCTTGATCTTCTCGATGTCCTTGCGCGAGGACTCGCGATACAGCGAGAACTTGCGGCCGATAACCTGAACGACGTCGGCGTGGCAGCGCTCGGCGAGCTCCTCGGCGGCCTCGCGGGCGGAAAGACTGGAGCCATCGAGCACGGAGCACTTAACGAGCTCGTGCTTCTCCAGGTAGGCGACCGTCTGCTCGACGGTGCCCTCGTTGACATCGGACTTGCCGATGATGATGGCGGGGTTGAGGTGATGGGCCATGCTGCGAAGCTGCTTGACCTGGGCTCCTGTCAGTGCCATGGGTTCTCGCTTTCTATGTATGGGGCGCCCCGCGACGGGGCCTTAATCTACGTGAGCTGTCCCACGATAGCGCAGGAACGGCGCGGTGTGGAGCGCGTTTGCCCAGTTCGCAAAGAATGCGGATGCCGAGTGAGTGGGCGGTGCGGGCTGCGAACAGGCTATGAGCTGGGCGCAGAGACCGGCTCCCATGCAATAAACGCCCAACGGACCTTACGGACGTGGTCGAGCATATAGCGCCCCTGCGGCACGCCCTTGGAGCCCGGCTCACCGGCATGGGGGTTCTCGATCATGTGCTGGGCGATGTAATCGCGCAGGCGGTCGATCTTATCCTCGTTGCCATGCTCGAGCATACGAGAAAAGTCCGCCACGCCTGCCTCAAGGCTATCGAAGGTGTCGCGACGAGGCGATTCAAAGTATGCAACCTGCGGCAAGGCACCCATCTGAATAAGGATGTTGAAGGCGTACACAAAGCCATTGCTGCAGGTAACGGAGGCGCCAATGGCGTTCATCAAGTGCAGATCATAGCGCGGGCTGGAGTTGGCGACCATCGTGACAGCACAACGCCGACGAGCCGTGCGGTCGAGCTTGGCAAGCGCGCCTTTTAGGTTGGTCGTGGTGACAGAGCGACTGGCAAAGGCAACATCCACCGCTTTCGCGACCGGTCCAACCAAATCCCAATCATCATCCCAAGCAAGCTCAAGCGGCGTAATAAGATCCTCGAGCCCATAGCACTCAATGCCAGCATCAAGGGTGCCCAACATGGCAGGAGAGAAGTCGGCAGCAATCACGTAATGCCCAGCCTGAGCAAGCGGAATAGCAATCGACCCAGCCCCACACCCCATATCCAGCACGGACTCGCCGGGCTCAAGCGCCAACAACTTTATAAAATCCCGGGCATAAGGAGCAGTCTCAAGCGGCCGAAAATGCCGAGCCCGCTTATCCCACTCAAAAGAATCATCAGCCCGATGCCGACCAGCTTGCAGGCGCATCCATTCGCCATTCCAATCCGCAGAAAGCAGCTCAGAACGAATCAAATCATCAGCCACGGGCCATCTCCCTCACAACAAAAAAAGCGACTTCTCCCAAAAGAAGAGCCGCAACCAGCATATATCAGAAAGAACCGATCCAACGCCAAACCGCCCTCACAACCAAGGCGGGCAGGAGCGAAGCGACTGCCATACGGGATAGAACCCAACTGAGGCCCCGTTGTGCGGGAGCCCCGGGGAGGGCAAATATATAAGGTCGATCGCGAGTTCCGCACGAGCCGGAGAGCACTTAATGTGCTCTCCGTGCGAGTCAGGACTGTCCGAGCAGGCGACCTTATATATTTGCCCTCCCCGGGGCTCCTCGCCAGTCCCCCTCAGCTAGTTCTTCAGCGAGTTCAGCGGCGCCGGGAAGCGTCCACCGCGGTGGGCAAGCACGGTGCCGGCGTTGGGGTTCACCGGCATGATGGGTGCACGGCCGAACAGGCCACCGTACTCGACGCAGTCGCCCACGCCCTTGCCGATGGCAGGAATCACGCGGACGGCCGTGGTCTTGTTGTTGATGACGCCGATGGCCATCTCGTCGGCGATGATGCCGGCGATGGTCTCGACCGGAGTGTCGCCGGGGATAGCGATCATGTCCAGGCCAACGGAGCACACGCAGGTCATGGCCTCGAGCTTCTCGAGCGAAAGCGCGCCGGCCTCGACGGCGGCGATCATGCCGGCGTCCTCGGACACGGGGATGAAAGCGCCGGAGAGGCCGCCCACGCTGGAACTGGCCATGACGCCGCCCTTCTTGACGGCATCGTTGAGCATGGCGAGCGCGCAGGTCGTGCCGGGGCCACCGCAGGTGCCCACACCGATGATCTCGAGGATGCGGGCAACGGAGTCGCCGATGGCGGGCGTGGGAGCCAGCGACAGGTCGACAATACCCTTCTCGACACCCAGGCGATGGGCGGCCTCGCGGCTCATGAGCTCGCCGGCACGGGTGATCTTAAAGGCGGTCTGCTTAATCTTCTCGGCGACTTCCATCATCGATGCGGAATCGGGCAGCGTCTCCAGGGCTGCGGCCATAACGCCGGGGCCCGAGACGCCTACGTTGATGACGGCGTCGGCCTCGCCACCGCCGTGGACGGCGCCCGCCATAAACGGGGAGTCCTCGACCATGTTGGCAAAGCAGACAAACTTGGAAGCGCCGACGGAATCCTGGTCGGCCGTGAGTTTGGCGGCATCGATGATGGTCTGCGCGGCCATGAGCACGGCGTCCATGTTGATGCCGGCGCGCAGGCTGGCGACGTTGACGCTGGAGCAGACGCGACTCGTGGTGGCGAGCGCCTGGGGGATGGACTGGATGACGCGGCGGTCGGCGTCGCCGATGCCCTTCTGGACGAGTGCGGAGAAGCCGCCCAGGTAATCGATGCCGAGCGTCTCGGCCGCGCGGTCGAGGGCATGCGCGATGGGGGTGAGGTCCTCATCCTTGCAGCACGCGGCGATCTGCGCCACCGGGGTGACGGAAACGCGCTTGTTGACGATGGGGATACCGTACTCGCGCTCGAGGTTCTCGGCGGTCTCGACCAGATGCTCAGCCGTGTGCGTCACGTGGTCGTAGATCTTCGTGCACATGCGGTCGAGGTTCTCGTCACCGCAACCCATGAGCGAAACACCCATGGTGATGGTCCTGATGTCGAGGTTCTGCTCCTCAACCATGCCGCGGGTTTCCGCGATTTCTGCGGGCGTGATCGCCATCCTTGCGCTCCTATCTGCCAAAACGAGCATAGTCTTATCTATTTTAACGTGCCGCACGTGCCAAGTGGCGCATGCGGCACGTTTTGGTGCTCGGTTGTTTCCGTTGTGTTACTGCCCAAAGACCTCTTCGGCGATACGAGCGCTTTCGGCGGCGTCCTTGGCGTAGTAGTCCGCGCCGATCTGCTTGGCGTATTCGGGGGTGAGTACGGCGCCGCCTACGATGATCTTGACGCCCGGCACCTCGGCATGGAGCAGCTTGATGGTCTCCTCCATGGCGACGACCGTGGTAGTCATAAGCGCCGAGAGGCCGACGAGTTTGATATCGCGCTCCTTGACGGTCTTGAGCACCTCTTGCGGGTCGACGTCGCGGCCCAGGTCAAAGACGGTGTAGCCGTAGTTATCGAGCAGCATTTTGACGATGTTCTTGCCAATATCGTGGATGTCGCCCTTGACGGTGGCCACGCAGATCTTGCCCTTGTCGGCAATCTCGCCGGCGGGCATCAGGTGCTTGATGGTGTCGAAGCCCACGCGCGCGGCCTCGGCCGAGGCCATGAGCTGCGGCAAGAAGAACTTGCCCTGGTCAAAGAGGACGCCAACTTCGTCGAGGGCGGGGATAAAGTGATTGTTGATGAGGTCCATGGCGTCGTGGTCTGCCAGCAGACGCTCGGTCTCGGCAGCGATTTCGCCTTTGCGGCCCGAGACGACCATGCGACGAATTGGGTCGTCGTTGCCGTCGGTGCCGGCGGTGCCAGCAGCGGGCACAGCGTCGGTCGATACTGCCTGAGCAGCTGCCGGGTTGGCGGCGATCTTGTACGGATCGGTCCAGCCGGCATAGCGCTCGATGTATCCGGTCGAGCCCTCGTCCTCAACGCTCAGGACGCGATAGCTGTAGACGGTATCCATAAAGCGCTTGGAACCCGGGTTCATGATGGGGGCGTCCAGGCCCGCGCCAAAAGCGGCGGCTAAAAAGACCGAACCCAGCAGCGGGCGGGCAGGCAGGCCAAAGCTGATGTTCGACACGCCGAGCGCACATTTGACGCCCAGGCGCTCCTTGCACAGGGACATGGCGCGCAGGATCTGCTCGGCCTGGCGCTGGTTGGTCGAGGCGGTCATGACCAGGCAGTCGATGAGGATGCGGTCCGGTCCGATGCCGTAACGGGCAGCCTCGGCCACGATGCGCTCGGCGATGGCAAAGCGGGCCTCGGCGGTATCGGGGATGCCGCCTTCGTCGAGCGTAAGGCCGACAACGTTGGTGCCGTAGTGGGCGACCAGCGGAAAGATCTCATCCATGATCTGCTGCTTGCCATTGACCGAGTTGATGATGGGCTTGCCGGCGTAGCGGCGCACAGCGGCCTCGACGGCTGCGGGGTCGGTGGAGTCGATCTGCAGCGGCAGCAGCGTGGAGCCCTGGAGCTGCTCGGTGGCCTGTTGGATGATCTTGACCTCGTCGATCTCGGGCAGGCCGACGTTGACGTCCAGGATATCGGCGCCCTGTTCCTGCTGGCTGATGCCCTGGCTCACGACGTAGTCCAGATCGCCGTCGCGCAGGGCCTGCTGCAGGCGCTTTTTGCCGGTGGGGTTGATGCGCTCGCCGATGACGGCGATCTTGTGGCCGTCGCAGGGAAGGTCCACCACGGTCTGGGCGCTTGTGACCGACATGCTGGGCTTGCGGTGGCGCGGGCTGGGCGTGTGGTTGTCGATAAGCGTGCGCAAGGCCGCCATGTGCGCCGGCGTGGTGCCGCAGCAACCGCCCACGACGCTCACGCCGTCGGCGATCATGCCGGCGACGGCCTCGGCGTATTCGGGGGCTTGGATATCAAAGACGGTGTTGCCGTCGTCGTCTACATGGGGGAGTCCTGCATTAGCCTGCACCATAACGGGCTTGTCGGTAACGGTGAGCATACGTGCGGCGAGTCCTCGGAGCTCGGCCGGTCCTTGGCTGCAGTTGATGCCCAAAACGTCGGCGCCGATGGCATCGAGCGTGATGGCGGCCACCTCGGGACTCGTGCCCAGGAAGGTGCGACCGTCTTCCTCGAAGGTCATGGTGGCAAAAACGGGCAGGTCGGAGTTTTCGCGACAGGCGAGGACGGCCGCCTTGATCTCGGCCAGGTCGGTCATAGTCTCGATAATAAAGAGGTCCACGCCCGCATCGACGCCAGCGCGCACTTCCTCGGCAAAGAGGTCATAGGCCTCGTCAAAGCTGAGGGTGCCTAAGGGACGAAGCAGCGCGCCGATGGGGCCGATATCGCCGGCGACGTAGCGGGCGCCGGCCTCGCGGGCGCAGGCGACAGCGGCGGCAAAGACGTCTGCCACGGTGGCGGCGCCGTCGAGCTTGTGGGCGTTGGCGCCAAAGGTGTTGGCGGTGATCACGTCGCAGCCAGCCTCGACGTACTGGCGCTGAATGTCGGTAATGACCTGGGGTTCCTCAAAGTTGAGCAGCTCGGGCAGGGCGCCCGCCTTCATGCCAGCGGCCTGCAACATGGTGCCCATGCCGCCGTCGAACAGCAGGTGTCCCGTGCCATCGATGGCCGCACGCAGGCGATCGTCCTTAATGCGCAGATCGTCGATCGTGCGCGTCTTGTACGTGGCACCGTTGCGACGTGCGGCATCAACAGGTGCCGCCAATGCAGTGCCGTCAGAATCATGAGTGATAAGCGGAGTAAACATCGAGGGCTCCTAATGGCTGGAATAGCAGGTGGTGTGGGCGGCGCGGAAGCGGCAGTGCTCGCGCATGCGGCAGATATTGCAGGTGGGGCGGCTCTGGGCGTCGTGGACTTCGCCTTCGAACAGACCGATCACCGCGGTCACGCTCTTGGTGGGCATGAGTAGGCTGGTGGGTGTGACGGTCAGACCGATGAGCCGCGTGGCGTTGAGCGCATTGACGATTGAGCGCTGGGCCGAGAGCGGGCAGTCGCCGTAGCCGGGACTAAAGCGCCAGTTGCCGGCGAGCCCATGAACGGCGGCGTCCGTCTTGACCTGCTGGTCCATTTGCTCAACGGCGGCTTCCACGTAAGCGGAGCACGCGGCGTCGAGCACGGCGCCCTCCAGGGGATGTTGGGCTCCCGTGGTGCGCAGGCGACGCTCGGCGTCCATGCCGAGGGTGCATGCCATGAGTGCGGCAAAGCGGGCGTCTTTGAGATGTCGATAGATATCGCGACCGCGCAGCTCAACGTTGGTGCCGACCAGGCGAATGCAAGGTTCTCTCTGCTCGTCCACACCCGTGGCATCGACGGCAAACACGCGGCGCACGCCACGGGGCTCAATGTCCAATTCCAGACGCTCGACCACAAGCTCAATACGCTGCGACAGCTCGGGCTCAATCTGCTGGCCGCCGTAACCCAGATACCGCAGCATCTCGGCACGGTCGACACGGGGATGGTACGCAGCATCGATACGGTAGAGCGCCGGCGACGCAAGGTCGGCCGGCACTTCGACAGCGATTGTATCGATGTGCGGTTTTTCCATTACCCCAGGCGCTCCATAATGGTCGCGGCGATCGCAGGACGGTTCATAGTGTACAGGTGCAGGCCGTCAGCGCCGTGCTCCTTGAGGTCGCAAAGCTGGCGGGCTGCATAATCTACACCAGCTGCCTGCAGGCTCTCGGGGTCGTTCTCATACTTGGCGAGAATCTTGATGACGGGGGAGGGCAGCGACGCGCCGCACATAAAGACCATGCGGCTGATCTGCGACTTGCCCATAAACGGCATGATGCCCGCGGTAATGGGCACGGTGATACCGGCCTTGTCGGCAAGCTCGCGGAAGTGGTAGAAGCACTCATTATCAAAGAAGAGCTGCGTCACAAAGAAGCTTGCGCCGGCGTCCTGCTTTTGCTTGAGGTGTTCGACCGAGAGGTTGAGATCCTCACAGGCAATGTGGCCCTCGGGGTAGGCTGCGGCGCCCACGCAAAAGCCGGCGTCGACGAGCTCGGGAATGAGGTCGCGGGCGTAGGCGTAGTCGGAGGCGGGCTTGTCGTCCTCGGTCGCGCCGGCAGGGAGATCGCCACGCAGGGCCAGAATGTTTTCAACGCCGGCGGTGCGATACTCGTCGATCTTGGCGGCGATGTCGGCGTGGGTGCGGCCCACGCAGGTGAGGTGTGCCACCGAGGGCGTGTCGAATTCGCTCGAAATCATATGCGCGATGGGGGCGGTGGTGGCACCGTTGCCCGAGCCGCCGGCCGAGCAGGTGACCGAGACAAAGCTCGGCGAAAGCTTGCACAGATTGCCTGCCACTTCGCGAGCCGTGTCGAGGGTGAGCTCGCCCTTGGGCGGGAACATCTCAAACGAAACGGGCGCGGTGCCCTGGGATGCTGCCTGCTTAAAAACCTCGTCGACGCGCATATCGTGCTCCTCTAGATACGTAATAGTGTGATGTGTTGTAAGGATTCTACAGCACCACTGTGTCACGGTGGAGTTTCACTCGTTATTCGGGGATACCAATCAAAGATGCCTTGCTATCGGCTTTCTCTATAACAGAGCGGCTAATCTAGGCACGGACTATAAAGACTGGTATCTGATGCAAAATACCAGTTAATAGAGCTTCATCCCAAATTGACTACCCTTAAACCATGGGGAGAGGTCTGCAATTTATGCAGTTGATTGGCTGTTGAGGGTGGCAACGCCGCCTCGATAGGGTAACCTCATTGATTGGTTTCGCGACAGCAACATAACGGTAATGTCGCGGAAACACGGCGAGTCTAAGCTATGACTCGTTCGTTAGTAATCAACACCGCTTCTCACGCGGTGCCGATACGAAGGGAGTTCCGTATGGCCGAACTTACTGACCGCTTCGGGACCATGGTGTTCTCTGAGGAAGTCATGAAGGACTACCTCCCCAAGGACATTTGGAAGCGCCTTGCTGCAACCCTCGAGGGCGGTGAGCCGCTCGACCTGGATGTGGCCAACGCCGTTGCCCATGCCATGAAGGTCTGGGCCATCTCCAAGGGCGCGACGCACTACGCGCACTGGTTCCAGCCGCTTTCGGGCATTACTTCCGAGAAGCACGACAGCTTCCTGGAGCCCAACCACGACGGCACCGCCATTACCAAGTTTACGGGCAAGAACCTCATCCAGGGCGAGCCCGATGCCTCGAGCTTCCCCAACGGCGGCCTGCGTGCTACCTTCGAGGCCCGTGGCTACACCGCTTGGGACCCCACTAGCCCCGCCTTTATCAAGGACGATGTCCTGTGCATCCCCACGGCTTTCTGCTCCTACACGGGCGAGGCCCTGGACAAGAAGACCCCGCTGCTGCGTTCCATGACCGCGCTCTCGCGTGAGTCTAAGCGCGTTTTGGCGCTGTTCGGTAAGACCCCCAAGAAGGTCGTTCCTTCCGTGGGCGACGAGCAGGAGTACTTCCTGATCAAGAAGGACGCTTACCGCAAGCGCAAGGACCTGGTCATCACCGGCCGCACCCTCTTTGGTGCCGCTCCCTGCAAGGGCCAGGAGCTCGAGGAGCACTACTTTGGCGCTATCCGCCCCACCGTCTCGGCCTACATGAAGGACCTGGACGATGAGCTGTGGGCGCTCGGCATTCCCGCCAAGACCAAGCACAACGAGGTTGCTCCCTGCCAGCATGAGCTCGCACCGGTCTATGGTGAGGTCAACGAGGCCATCGACCAGAATCTGGTCATGATGGAGAAGATGAAGCTCATCGCCTCCCGCCACGACTTGGTCTGCCTGCTGCACGAGAAGCCCTTCGAGGGCATCAACGGTTCGGGCAAGCACAACAACTGGTCGCTTGGCACCGAGTCCGAGAATCTGCTCGATCCGGGCGACACCCCGCTCGACAACCTGCAGTTCATCGTCTTCCTCACCGCGGTGATCGAGGCCGTCGATAACTATCAGGAGCTCCTGCGTGCCTCCGTTGCCTCGGCCGGCAACGACCATCGTCTGGGTGCCAACGAGGCTCCTCCGGCGATTATGTCCATCTTCCTGGGCGACCAGCTTACCGAGGTCGTCGAGAAGATCATCGATGGCAAGGCTTCCGTCCATGCCACGCGCGGCGTGCTCGACTTGGGCGCCGATACTCTGCCCAAGCTGATGCAGGACAACACCGACCGCAACCGCACCTCCCCGTTTGCCTTCACCGGCAATAAGTTCGAGTTCCGTGCCTGCGGCTCCGAGCAGAACGTCTCCGACTCCAACCTGGTGCTCGATGCCGCCGTGGCCAAGTCGCTCAAGTCCTTCGCCGACGCGCTTGAGGGTACGCCCGAGGATGAGTTCCAGGACGCTGCGCTCGAGTACTGCAAGAAGGTCCTGACCGACCACCAGCGCATCCTGTTCTCCGGTGACGGCTACTCCGACGAGTGGCCCGTTGAGGCCGAGAAGCGTGGTCTTGCCAACAACAAGACCACGGCCGACGCCCTGCCCGCCTTTGTTTCCGATAAGGCCATCGCGCTCTTTGAGGAGACGGGTGTCCTGACCAAGGCCGAGGCCCAGTGCCGCTACGACTGCAAGCTCGAGAAGTACAACAAGCTCATGAACATCGAGGCTACCACGATGGTTCGCGAGGCGCGTCGTACCTATCGCCCGGTCATTACCGCCTACGCCACCAAGGTCGCTAAGGGCCTCGAGACTATTCGTGCCGCCGGTGCTGAGGCCGCCATGCAGTGTGAGCAGAACACGCTCAACAAGCTCTGCAACGGCATCACCACCATCAACGACTCCATCAAGGCGCTCGACGCCGTGCATCAGAAGGCCGAGGGCCTCGATGGTCAGGAGCAGGCCAACGTGTACGCGCACGAGGTCGTTCCCGCTATGGATACGCTGCGCGCCGCCGTGGACGCAATGGAAGAGATCGTGGCCGCCGACTACTGGCCGGTCCCGACTTACGACGACATCCTGTTCTACGTGTAGAGCGTAACTGACATATCGTCACGGTATTGAGCCGGGGTCCGCATCATGCGGGCCCCGGCTTTTGTTTGCGAAGGGCGCTTTGAGGTCCGTTTTACCGCCGATTTGCCTAGGTATAAAGGGTTGTGGACAAAAAACGTCAAATATGAGTACTGTCACAAGTCCTGTAGCATTATTTATTTGCAAAATATGTAGTGTTACGCAACATATGTACAAGTACTTAGCCGATAAACGTCTGCAATTCTTCCGCCGTAGGACGCCTGACGTCTAAATCGACTTCTAAAGGCATGAAATCGCTGTTACTAAAATGGTAACAGTACTCATATTTGCTATTTTTTGCCCGCTGGCCTTGCGATGATGCCGGGATTCGCACCCTGTCGGGTTCGAATCCCGGCACATGGATAGCAAAAAGCCCGCTACCGAATTGGCAACGGGCTTCTCAGATTCTGTGGTGCCCCCAGCGGGATTCGAACCCGCGATATCCACCTTGAAAGGGTGGCGTCCTTGGCCGCTAGACGATGGGGACAGCGGGAAAGAGTATAGCAGACTTTTCTATCCGTTCACATATCGTTGGCAGATTGAAAAACCACCACACAGGAGTGGGTTTCTATTCCGATATTCAAATATCTCAATCTGTAACATCTGGGCGGGCAAATCGGCTCTATCTGTTACAGATCGAGACAGACGGCGGGCGTCGGGACGAATATCTCAATCTGTAACAGTAAGACGACTTTCAACGGCCTAGATGTTACAGATCGAGACAAACCGCTGGGACGGGTCAAAACCACCACAAAGGTGCCTGTCCCCTTTGTGGTGGTTGGGGCGTTAGGGGAGGAGCTTCATGGCGGCGTCGTGGGCGGCGCGCTCGCAGGTGTCGTCGAGGGGCTTGAGCGGCAGCAGGGCTGTGGCCTGCGCATCGCCGCGCCGCTCGAGGGCGTGCGCGATCAGCCAGTCAGCGAGTTCGGGGTTCTTGGGCAGCGCCGGGCCATGCAGGTACGTGCCGATGACACCCTTGTAGATCAGACCCTCAAGGCCATCGTCGCCGTTGTTGCCGGTGCCCGCGACGACGGACGTTCCGAGCGGCGTTGCCTCCGCGTCGAGCAGGGTGCGACCCCCATGGTTCTCGAATCCCACAAAGGGCTCAGGTGCCAGATCGGTTTTGACGGCTACGTTGCCGATCAGGCGGTCGGAGCCGCGTACGGTTTCGGCGGCAATGACGCCCAGGCCCTCAATGCGATCGTCGCCCATGTAGTACGAACGGCCGAGCAGCTGATAGCTGCCACAGATGGCAAGCAGTGTGCCGCCGTCCTCAACATAGGCCGCGACCTTGTCTTTTTGAGCGAGCAATTCATGTGCCACAGCCAGCTGATCGCGGTCGGAGCCACCGCCCATCATGACGATATCGGCATCGGTGAGATCGAGTGACTCGCCCATACGGACCTCGTCCACGCGCACGGGAATGCCACGCCAGGCGCAGCGGCGCTCGAGGGCGATGACGTTGCCGCCGTCGCCGTAGAGGTTAAGGGCATCGGGATACAGGTAGACGATGCGCAGCGGGTGCGAAAGCTCGACTGGCGCGATGCCGACAGGAAGAGCGCTGCCGTCGGCACGGGCTACGGCGCGCCCGGCAACAGCGTCGGCGGTGGCGCCTTTCAGCCCGTCGAGCTCCTTGACCAGCGGCGGGAAGGCCGTGTAGTTGGCGACGGCGTAGAAGGTGTCATCGGCGGCCTCGTCTGCCACGGCGCCAATTGCCTGCGCGACGTCCGAGATAATCGCGGCATCGATGCCGGCGTACTTGAGGCGCACCTGCATGTCGTGCGCGCGCGTGCCTCCGGCAAAGGCGACAAGACCCGGCGTGTCGGCGATGCGCTCAAAGTCGACGTCGTAGATCCACGATACATCGTGTCCGTCGGCGTCATTGTCGTTAAGGAAGAAAGCGCAGAGTCTGCCGCCTGCCGTCTTGATAGACTGGATTTGTCGATCGAAGCCTACGGGATTCTTAGCCAGGTTGGCCTCGACGGTGCGGCCGGCGATATCCCAGCGCCCCATACGTCCGCCGGCGGGGACGTAGGCATCGAGCGTAGGCTGTAGAAGCGCCGTATCCACGCCCAACTCGTGCGCGGCAAAGAAGGCGGCGGCAACGTTGTAGACCATGTACAGGCCGTTGTAGCGTGTGGCGATGTGTGCGGCAGCCGCGTCGGGCGCAGATCCAAAGACCAGGTCAAAGTCGTAGCCGTCGCAGCCGAGCTCCACGCCCGTCACGCGACGGACAAGCACAGGGCGGGCCCAGCCGCACGAGGGGCAATGGTAGGCGCCGAGCTGGCCGTATTGCACGTAGTCATACTCCAGCGGCGCGTTGCACTGTGAGCAAAAGCGCGAATCGCTAATACGGTCGGACTCGGTGTTGGTGGCGCCGTCGATGCCAAAGGCAATACTCGCGTTGGGAACGCGCGCGGCAATCGAGGCGCACAGCGGGTCGTCGGCGTTGTAGATAAGCGTTGTTGTCGGCGAGAGCTCCAACGCATGGGCGATGACCTCCTGGGTGTGATCGATCTCGCCATAGCGATCCAGCTGGTCGCGGAACAGGTTGAGCAGCACGAAGTACGTCGGCTTGAGCTTGGGCAGGACGCGTACGGTGTAAAGCTCATCGCACTCAAAAACGCCCACGCGCTTGCCGCCACCGGCTCGCTTGAGGCCGCTGCGCGCTTCGAGCAGTGCGCCCACCACGCCCGGCTCCATGTTGTTGCCGGCGCGGTTGCATACCACGGTGGCGCCGCTGGCGGCAACGGCGTCGGCGATGAGGTTGGAGGTGGTGGTCTTGCCATTAGTACCCGTAATCACCACGCTGCGGTCGACAAGGCCAGCGAGGTCGCTCAGCAACTCGGGATCGATCTTCATGGCGATGCGGCCGGGGAGTACGCCGCCCTGGCGTTTGAGGACAGAGCGCAGTCCCCAGCGAGCGATATCGCTCGAGGTGCAGGCAAGAGATGAGCGGAGATTCATGAAACCGTTCCTAACGTAAACGACATGGTCGGGTCGAGTGCGTCACTAAAATCCGTAGCGGCGCGCAAATTCCTGGGCAAGCTGCGATACATCTTCGCAGGCGTTGGCCCAGGGGACAAAGTCGGGGGTGTCCGAGATAATGCCGTCGGCTTCCCAAACCGCCTGGTGCGAGAGGTCCCAGGGGTCGCGCGGCTCGGGTCGGCAGGGAAGGTACGGTGTCTGGTACATGGGATTCAGCAAGAAGAATGCGCCGCCCTCGCAGCGGTTAGCGAACTCACGCAGCGCACGCACCGCCGGACGCATCTTGTTCGTTTTGAACAAGAGGATTGTGCGGGCGAGCAGATACCAAGGAGAGTTCTCGAGCGCGTCAGCCCCGATCTCTTCCTCGAGCTGGTGGGCCAGGGCAAAAAAGCCGTCCTCGTCTTCCAAGCGAGCGAGGGCGAGTAGCACGGTGCCTGCAGCTCGGGTGGGATAGCCTTCTGCCTTAAGAACACGGCGGGCGTAGTTGGCGGCAGCACGGTAACGAGCGCTCGCCATGCACAGCTGCGAGATGGCCTCGAGTGTGTGAAGCCACCCGATTAGAGCCGGCTCGCTCACGGTAAGGTCTGCTGCGGTGACACCGTCGGCCAAAACATTGTTGGCCCAGTAGTGTGGGGCCTCCATATCGAACCCGGGCACACTTTGCTGCAGGTAATCGGCCGTGGTCGCCTCGAGCTTCATCAGGTCGCCCAGGCAGGCGTCAACGGGCGTGTCCGCCAAAATGATGGCGAGCAGCTGGGCATCGAGGACATGCGCATCGATGCGGACGATCTTGAGCAGCTCATCGCGCATATCGTCGAACAGGCGGTTGCGCGTCTGTTCAAACTCCTCATCGCTGCCCATGTCCTCGATGCGATGAAGCTCGTCGAGCAGGTGGCGATGAACACCGGCGTAGGACAGCAGCGCCTGGGTATGCTCGGACTGCGCATACTTTTGGGGATTCGCGCTAATGTCGTTATGGACAAGCTCGCGTGCTGCATCGGTGAGCTCGGGGTGCGACGCCAGATAGGTGCGCTCCAGGTAGGCGGGGATGTAGACGCTCGGATCCATTAGAGGTCTCCTCCCTTAAACGGCAAACCCTGCTCGGCCGCCTGCAGGATGCGCTCATCGATTTGGGAACGCACGATATCGTTGGTGGCGACCCAGGCGGCAAAGCTGGCGTTGTCGGGGGCGCCCAGGCCCTCCTGCAGTACCGGCGTCGCCTCGGACAGCGCAAGGACAAGCTCGTCGGTGGAGCCCGCGCCCACGTTGACGCGGGCATAGACGCCATCGGGAAACTCGGTTTGGAAGTAGAGTGCCTCGGCTGCGTGCGGACACGAGCGCGCAAGGATGCGCAAGTAGTGCTCGGCGCCCTCGTAGTCCAGCTCGCGCCAGGCAGCGCTCATCAGCGCGATGAGCGTCCACGGGTCCAAGTCGCGCTCCGCATCCTTGGGACGACGGCGCAGCGGCGTGTTGGCGAGATAGGGGACGGAGTGGGCAGAGCGAAAGCGCTTGAGCTCCTCGGCGGGGTATTCGAGCTTTGCCATGGCGAGCATCGCGGTGTGGCGGACACCGGCGGGGTCGTTGGGCGCAAAGTCGAGGCTGCGGTTTGCGGCTTCGAGCGACATGCGATAGCGGCCGCTAATGAGCGCGCGTGACGCAAGGGCGGCAAGCCAGCGCAGATAGGGGCGGCGCGTAAGGTCGCCTGCGGCCTCACGCTCGTAGGGGTCCTGCGCCGAGGCGATTTTGAGCGCCAGATCGTGCTCCACCTCGTCGCACTTGGATACCAGATACTGCACGTATTCCTCGTTGGATTCGGCGGTGAGGGCGGTCAGCATGCGCTGAGCGTCCCAGTTGGTGGGGTCGAGCGCGGCTGCCTCGCGGAGCATGTTCTCGGCAGCTGCCTCTTCCTGCTCTGCCTGGGTATCGTCAGGGATAAAGGGAATGCGGTAGTCGACAGCCTCGACCACCTTGGCAATGAGGTGCCCGGCGCGGTCGCGGTCGTGCACGATGAGCGGTGCGGGGTTGCGGGTGAATTGTTCCATCAGATGCTCTACGGCGGCAGCGTCGGTGAGCGGGATATTGTCGCGGCGCAAGGCCTCAAGAACGAGGCGATGGCAATCCTCTTGAATGGGATCGAATGCCATGGGGCCTCCTTTGCTGCGGTTAGGGTTCAAATGTTTCTATATAAAGTTCTAGTTTACCCGCATGTGGCACAACGGGGGTGCCGCACTTGGACTTGCACCTTTGCACCACGAAGACGGATGTCGCACAAATGTCGGCACCTTGGACGGCCGAGTGGTATCACGGTGCCGCAAACGGTCGATTTTTGGCGGCGAACGGGGCGCATTTTGGAGGGGCACAGCCCTGCCCGGGATATGTGGTCAACCTTGATAAAACGTTTGCCCAGCTTGGGAGTATGAATGCCCCATAAGGGTCTTCAGGGATAGAAAAAACGTTTCATCATTGTTGGCTTTAGGTGAATAACTGACCAACCAGAACGGTAAAATAGTGTTTGTCTGAGCATTGAGACGTTTAGACATCGCGCATTGTCATCGCCGGCAACGCGCAAAACGGTCCTAACGGAGCCAATCGGGTGCTCCGTTATATACGCAAGTCTAAGAGGGGCTTGTTTAGGAGGCACAGTATGGGACGTTTTACCAATCCTCGCGATCTGTACTTTGGTGAGGGCGCTCGCCACGAGGTGAAGAACCTCAAGGGCAAGAAGGCCATCATCGTTTCTGGCGGCAGCTCTATGCGCCGCGGCGGGTTCCTGCAGGACGTTGAGGCCGACCTCAAAGAGGCCGGCATGGAGGTCAAGCTGTTCGAGGGCGTCGAGTCCGATCCCTCCATCGAGACCGTCATGAAGGGCGCAGCCGCTATGCGCGACTTCGAGCCCGACTGGATCGTTGCTATCGGTGGCGGTTCGCCCATCGATGCCGCTAAGGCCATGTGGGTCTTCTACGAGTATCCCGAGGAGTCCTTCGACAACATTATCCAGCCGTTCAGCTTCCCCGAGCTGCGTCAGAAGGCTCACTTCTGCGCCATTTCCTCTACCTCCGGCACCGCTACCGAGGTCACCGCATTCTCCGTCATCACGGATTACGAAAAGGGCATCAAGTACCCGCTGGCCGACTTCAACATCACCCCTGATGTCGCCATCGTCGACCCCGAGCTCACCTACACCATGCCCGCCAAGCTGTGCGCTCATACCGGCATGGACGCTCTGACCCACTGCATGGAGGCCTACGTTTCCACCTGCGCCTCTATGTTCACCGACGCCAACGCTCTGCACGGCATCCGCGAGATCGTTGAGTGGCTGCCCAAGTCCTATGCTGGCGACCATGAGGCCCGTCAGCACATGCACGAGGCTCAGTGCATCGCCGGTATCGCCTTCTCCTCGGGCCTGCTCGGCATCGTTCACTCCATGGCTCACAAGACCGGTGCTGCCTTCGAGAACGGCCACATCATCCACGGTGCTGCTAACGCCATGTACCTGGGCAAGGTTATCCAGTGGAACTCCAAGGATCCCCGTGCTGCCGAGCGTTACGCTTACGTGGCCAAGGAGATCCTGCACCTTCCCGGCGAGACCAACGAGGAGCTCATCGCTGCACTCGTCCAGAAGATTCGCGACCTCAACGACCAGCTCAAC
Source organism: Collinsella aerofaciens (assembly GCA_036301285.1). GTDB lineage: Bacteria > Actinomycetota > Coriobacteriia > Coriobacteriales > Coriobacteriaceae > Collinsella > Collinsella aerofaciens_BS. Next base: position 6,139 of record JAXJET010000008.1, on the reverse strand, counting down.
ATTCCGCAGTCCATCAAGGATTACGCGAATGGTGGCGTGAAGGTCGACGCCGAGAACCCGCAGATGGTTTCCGAGGAGGAGTTCCTCGCCAAGCTGCCCGAGATCGCCGCGAACGCCGAGACCGACGCCTGCACGCCGGAGAACCCGCGTGAGACCAAGGCTGCCGACTTCGAGAAGATCCTCAAGGCCTGCTACTACGACACCGACATCGATTTCTAATCGACTCTTGTTATCGTAACGAGGGGCTCCGCACGTATCCGTACGGAGCCCCTTTCTTTTTATTATTAGAGAATGGGATAAAAATGGCTGCAATTTTCAATAGCCCCAGCAAGTACATCCAGGGCCCGGACGAGCTCGCAAAGCTCGGCTCCTATGTCGAGCCGCTCGGCGCTAAGGCCCTCGTCATCGTGACGCCTTCGGGCAAGAAGCGCGTCGGTGCCAAGATCGAGGGTGGTTTTGCCGAGGCTAAGGCCGAGCTGCTGTTTGAGGACTTTAACGGCGAGTGCTCCAAGGGCGAGGTTGATCGCCTGGTCGCGCTCGCCCGCGACAACGGTTGCGACATCATCGTCGGCGTCGGTGGCGGCAAGATCCTCGACACCGCAAAGGCCGTTGCCTACTACCTGGAGTCCCCGGTCATCATTTGCCCCACCATCGCTTCGACCGATGCTCCGTGCTCTGCTCTTTCGGTGCTCTACACCGACGACGGCCAGTTCGATAAATATCTCTTCCTTAAGGCAAACCCCAATATTGTCCTGATGGATACGACGGTTATCGCGGCGAGCCCGGTGCGCCTGACGGTTTCCGGTATGGGCGATGCGCTCGCAACCTACTTTGAGGCCCAGGCGACGCATGATGCCGATGGTGGCACTTGCGCCGGCGGCAAGGGCGGCATGGCCGGCCTGGCGCTCGCCAAGCTCTGCTATGAGACGCTCATGGCCGATGGCGTCAAGGCCAAGGTTGCGCTGGAGAAGGGTGCGCTCACGCCTGCCGTCGAGCACATCATCGAGGCCAATACGCTGCTTTCGGGTATTGGCTTTGAGAGCTCGGGCCTTGCCGCTGCTCATGCCATCCACAATGGTCTGACGATGCTGCCCGAGTGCCACAACATGTATCACGGCGAGAAGGTCGCCTTCGGCACCATCGTCCAGCTGGTACTCGAGGATGCCCCGACCGAGAAGCTCGAGGAAGTCTTGGGCTTCTGCATTGAGCTGGGCCTGCCGGTCACGATGAAGGAACTTGGCGTTGCCGAGCTTACGCGCGAGCAGGCCATGATTGTTGCCGAGGCCGCCTGCGCGCCCGAGGACACCATGTGCAACATGCCGTTTGAGGTGACGCCCGAGATGGTCGCAAACGCCATCCTGGGTGCCGACGCACTGGGTCACTACTACCTTATGGATGAGTAAACTAAGGTAAGGAAGGGGCAAAGCCGGCAAATGGCTTTGCTCCTTTTTTGCTATGGTGCAAAGGGGCAAGGTTACTTTGCACCAATCGTTGTTTGATGAAGGTCGGATTCTCGTATGGCGCTTCCTATGGTTTACGGCGGTCCCGGCCGGTATGTTCAGGGGCCGGGCGAACTGTCGCGTCAAGGCAGGTATTTGTCATGGTTGGGCTGCGCTGCCTATGTCTTGTTTGACCAGGGCACCGAGGATCGGCTGTGCAGGCAGATCGTCGATGGATTTCTGGACGAAGATCTAAGCGAGCCGTTCTTTAAGATTTATGACGGTCCGTGTACGGAAGAGGCCGTTGTCGAAATGGCTAAGGAAGCCCAGGCCGAGTATTGCGACATGGTAGTGGGTATTGGCGGCGGCAAAATGCTCGATATCGCCAAGGCCGTTGCGTTTTATGCCGAGTTGCCGTTGTGCGTATGCCCCACGGCGGCGTCGATGGACGGTCCGTGCAGCGCGATTTCGGCGTTGTATCACGAGGATGGGTCGTTCGACCGCTACCTGATGCTCGAGAAGAATCCAGACCTGGTCGTGGTCGATACCAACGTGGTCGCGGCGGCCCCGCTGCGTATGACGGTCGCTGGCATGGGCGATGCACTGACAACGTACTTCGAGGCGCGTTCGTGCGCCGCGGCGCACGGCGTCAACGAACACGGTGGCGCGCCGGGGCACTTGGCTTTGGTTGCGGCTCGTGCCTGCTATGACACACTCATGGAGTGCGGCGTCGCTGCCAAGCGCGATCTCAAAAAGGGCCGTATATCGCCGGCGGTTGAGCGCCTGATCGAGTGCAATATTCTGCTCTCGGGCGTCGGCTTTGAGAGCGGTGGCTTGGCGTTGGCACATGCCATCGCCAACGGGTTGACGATCCTGCCCGAGTGCAAGGCCATGCACGGCGAGGCCGTGGCATTTGGCCTAGTGGTCCAGCTTCGTTTGGAGCGTGCGCCCGAGCTTGATCAGGTGCTCGAGTTTTGCCAGCGCGTCGGCCTACCGACGACGCTCGCGGAGCTGGGACTTGGCGAGATTTCCGTTACCGACCTGATGAGCGTTGCAGATGCGGCCTTTAGAAACGAACGCAATATGGCTAACGAGCAGGCCAAGGTGACCAAACAAAAGCTTGTGCAGCTCATGTGCGAGGCATAGCTTGGCGTTTGATCGATCTTGTGCAATCGAGGCGGCGATAGGCTATAGACTATTTGCCTCAAAGGTGCGCCGCGTGTAATTTGCCCGAGGCGTGGGCCGATAGCGTATCATTATCTCTTGCTTGTTTGCACTGCTCAGGGAGGGGCCGCGCATGGCGCAGGAACACGATCTGTTTGATGACATTATCGAGATCAGCAAGGGTTTCGACTTTCTTAAAAACCCGCTTGGCGGCGTGACCGATGCACTCGATCCATCGGCGCCGCAGTGGAATCCTGCCGACTACAAGGAGCGCCCGCGCGGCAACACCATTCCGTGCTTGACCTGCAAAAACGAAAAGAGCGGCTGCACCGCGTGCATGGACGTGTGCCCGGTCAACGCTATCGAGGTCGAGGAAGACTCCATCGAGATTCTCGACTCCTGTCGCAAGTGCGGTCTGTGCGCCGCTGCCTGTCCGACCGAGGCGATCATCTCGCCGCGCCTGGCGCCTAAAAACCTGTATGACGATATTGTCTCTGCTGCTACGAGCCACGAGACCGCCTACGTCACCTGCACGCGCGCTCTTAAGCGCATGCCGCGCGAGAACGAGGTCGTCGTCGCCTGCGTGGGCGATATTACTGCCGAGACCTGGTTCTCGGTACTGGCTGACTATCCCAACGTGAGCGTCTACCTGCCACTAGGCGTGTGCGATAAGTGTCGCAACACCGGCGGTGAGGACATTCTGGGCGAGGCGATTGCGAAGGCCGAGGAGTGGTCCGGCACGGGTATGGGCTTGGAGGTCGACTCCAAGAGCCTCAAATGCCATAAGCGCCGCGAGTACGAGCGCAAGGAGTACATGGAAAAGATCGCCCGCACCACGGGCCTGACGGTGACCAAGCTCAATCCGGCGACGGCGGCGCTGGCCTCGGTGACGCAAAAGCTCAAGGCCCATCGCCATCAGATTACCCAGCTGGAGCGCACGCTCAACACCATGTGCGGCACCACGACGACCAAGCGTCGCCGTTCGCTCACGCACGGGCGGCAGCTGGTGCTCTCGACGCTGCAAAACCACCCCGAGCTTGCCCAGAACATGCAGGTGAGCACGCCGGAGTGCGATTTTGACAAGTGCACGTCGTGTGGCGAGTGCGTCAACGTGTGCCCCACGTTTGCCTGCGATCTGGTGGGAAGCGGCCGCTTTGCGTTGGAGTCCACGTATTGTTTGGGCTGCGGCGCCTGTGTCAAGGTGTGTCCCGAACATGCGCTCAAGCTTGTTGAGCATGACGCGTCCAATCTGGTCGTCGTCGATCCCGAAGCCGAGGAAAAGGCCGCTCAGAAGGCGAAGGCTCACGAAGAGGCTGAGAAGGTCAAGGCTGAGGCAAAGGCCAAGCTCGACAAGATGCTCGACCAGGTGGAAAAGCTCGCGGACTAGTCAGCGAGCTCTATCTCTGCTTCATTTGCGCCGCCGCGGTGTCCGGATTCGCCCGGATGCTGCGGCGGCGCTATACTTATACGGTTTGAAGTACCTGTACCAAAAGGAGCTGTCGTGTCCCTTTCCATCGGTATCGTGGGCCTGCCCAACGTGGGCAAGTCGACGCTGTTCACCGCGCTTACCAAAAAGACCGGCCTTGCCGCCAACTACCCGTTCGCCACGATCGACCCCAACGTGGGTATCGTCGATGTGCCCGATAGCCGCCTGCAAAAGCTTGCCGACATCGTCAACCCGGGCCGCATTGTGCCGGCGACGGTCGAGTTTGTCGACATCGCGGGCCTGGTGAAGGGTGCCAACGAGGGCGAGGGCCTGGGCAACCAGTTCTTGGCAAACATCCGCGAGACCGACGCCATCTGTGAGGTCGTACGCTACTTTAAGGACCCCAACGTCATGCGTGAGGTGGGCCGCACGGGCGAGTTCGTCGATCCCGCCGGCGATGCCGACACCATCATGACTGAGCTTATCCTGGCCGACATGGGCACGCTCGAGAAGCAGCTGCCCAAGCTCGAGAAGGAGGCCAAGCGCGACAAGGAGCTCATGCCCAAGTTCGAGGTGGCCAAGCGCCTGCTTGCCTGGCTCAACGAGGGCAAGCGCGCCGCATCCATGGAGATGACCGACGAGGAGCGTGCCGCCGCCAAGGGCCTGTTCCTGCTCACTATGAAGCCCATCCTGTATGTGGCCAACGTGGACGAGGATATGCTCAACGACGATCTGGCGCCCATCGACGGCGTCAAGCCGCTGCCTATCTGCGCCAAGATCGAGGCCGAGCTTTCCGAGCTCGATCCCGAGGACGCCGCCGACTACCTGGAGAGCCTGGGCCTGGAGCAGCCCGGTCTGGACGTGCTCGCGCAGGCGGCCTATAAGCTGCTCGGTCTGCAGTCGTTCTTTACGGCCGGCGAGATGGAGGTCAAGGCCTGGACGGTTCGTCAGGGCGCGACCGCCCCGCAGGCTGCCGGCGTCATCCACACCGATTTTGAGCGCGGCTTTATTAAGGCCGAGGTCATTGGCTACGACGACTACATCGAGCTCGGCGGCGAGCAGGGCGCCAAGGCCGCCGGCAAGTTGCGTATTGAGGGCAAGGACTATGTCATGGCCGATGGCGACGTCGTGCACTTCCGCTTTAACGTGTAAGGACGACGCATATGTTCAAATATGGCAAAAAAGCTGGCTACATGGGTATTGCGCTGCTCGTACTTGCGGTGATTCCGCTGGTGGTCGCAGCGTGTGTTATCCCCAACATTGGCCCCGAGGTGGCAACGAAGTTTAACGCTGCCGGCGAGGTGACGCGCTGGGGTAAGAGCTACGAGCTGCTGGCACTGCCGGTACTCAATCTGCTGCTGAGCGTGGCGACGTACTTTACGGCGGGACGCCAAGCCAAGAACAATGACGACTCCGCCGCCATGGCGCGCATCGTGTGCGAGCGCTACCTGCGCAACGGTTGCATTACGGGTGTGTTCCTCAACGTGATCAACGTTTACTTTATGTACTCGGCGATTACCGGAACGGGCTTTGGCTTTGGTTTCTAGCTTGTCCTTTTAGGCAACGAGCCTGCAAGCATATTCGATGGCTGCTGCGAGGCCGCCGCTCGATCGTGGTTGAAAGACTGCATCGGCGGCGGCCTCGTTTTCGTATCCGGCGCCGCGAAGGGCGAGTGCTATGCCGGCTTCTAAAAGGAGCGGCAGGCCGCGTTGGCTGGTTGCGATTACGGCAGCCTGATTGAGCGAGCAGCCGTGCGTTTGGCATTGAATGGCAAGTTCACCTTGCGCCGGGCAAGGGACCAGAACGGCGACGACGCGACTTGATAGCAATGCAAATGCTGTGCGCTCATCGGGCGAAAGGCATTCTGCTTCAACGACGACGAGCTTGGGCGGTGCGCTGTTTGTGCGAAGCGTGGCTCGGTGCATGCGGACCGAAGAACCCGACATAGAAAACTCCTGTGTATTCGGCAAAACGTAAACTATAGTTTACGTTTATGTTCGGCTCCATTTCAAACTCGGCTGCATGGACGAACGTGCGAAACAGATTCTTGGCAGGCGGGTCGAAGAGACACGCAGGGACCTTGGTATCTCCAAGGTTGATTTTTGTGTGG
>JAXJET010000007.1:0-25075 GCA_036301285.1 Collinsella aerofaciens | reverse complement strand
GGCCGAAGAGGCGTCAGCAGGTCAGTGGGTCATCGTCCCGGCGTTCAGCATCAGGGTAGCGCTGCGACGCGGAAATCGCGCGCCGTTGACGCGCCCCCGCAGTGCCCGCTTCCCCCAAGGACAATTATCAGTGCAGGTAGAGAGCTTGCCGATTTCCGAAAAAGTCGGCTATGGTCGACCCCTGCGGTCTAAACGTAGTAGATAGACCCTTTTCGTGGCGCAGCGTCAGACCAGTCTATTTGGGACGGCTATTCTGACTACATGCCGATCTGATTGCCCAAGTAGTCAAAAAAGCCCCGTCCCAAATTAGCTACCTTGTGGGGCTGTGGGGATAAAGATTGCCGACGGTTTTATCCCGCCGAACCCCTTTGATGGCGCGAATGGTTCGATTTGACGACCGAGTGGCAACCTGACGCGGAATAGTGGGTCGTTTAAATTGCTACAATTTTAAGTATATTGCGATGTCCTGCCTTGCGTTTCTGCGCGGGGGGGGGCGTATATTTGCATCGATGGGGACGACACACATATATAGCGAGCCGCTGCTTGCCGTCCTCATGGATTGGGGAGGCCTTCATGAATCGCGCGTGTGCGAGAGCTCGAGAAATGCTAAAGCCTTTTGGCAAGAAAACCAATACCGCCAAGCGTGCCCTGAGGGTTTTGGCCGTCCCGCTGGCGGCGTGTGCGCTCATGTTTGGTGCGACGAGTGCGTCGGCCGATCAAGCGGTTCCTTTTGGCAACCATACCGTGCAGACGGTGAATCCCACCGGCACTACGGTCAATTTGTTCGACTATTGGGTCGTCGATGGCGACAACGATAGCTCGGCAAACATCAATAACGACAACGGCAATAACAACACTGGCATCAATAAGGGTCATCAGCTCAAGTTCAATGGTGGTGCCGGCACGGGCATTAACAAGTGGACGGGAAAAAGTGATATTGGCGGCTTTGGACGTCTTTCGTTTGTGAAGAACACGCTGGTAAATGGCTATCCGTCGATCAATGCCGGCACCTACACCTCCTATAACACGAGTGGTGCGTACACCGACGAGTCGCTGGCCTATCTCTTTAATAGCGACAGCCAGGCAAATGGCAAGCAGAATGGTAAGGCCGTCTACAACAACGTGAAGGGTCTCTTCCAGCTTAAGGGCGGCTATTACGTTTACGACTCGTATGGTTCTAACGGCAACTATGCCGTATATAACCACACGACCAACTCTTTTGACGTCTACGATAAGGCTGGCGTATATAAGGACAGCGTGTCAGATGCGAATCGGGGTCAGTTCTTCCCCTTTGACTCGGCCGGCAAGGTTTTTAAAGAGAATGACGGTCAGCTCTCTCCTATAGGAATAACGGACGGAACGAACGATAAGCTCAACCACCACTTTGGCATGTCCATGACCACGGAGTTCGTCCAGCCTACGGGCGGCAAGACCACCGATAACAATGACATGGTCTTTAAGTTCTCGGGTGACGATGACGTCTGGGTCTATATCGACGGCGTGCTCGTGGGCGATCTGGGTGGTATCCACGAGAAGGCGACGCTTGATATTAACTTCGCTACTGGTGTGGTGCGCGTTGGACATATTGATGGCGCGAATGGTTCACCAAAGTATTTTCCGGATACTACCATCAAAGCAATGTTCAAAGCCGCCGGCGCAGATACCACCAACTTCCGCGACAACACCTTCCGCGACAGCACTAAGCACACGCTGAGCTTCTTTTATCTGGAGCGCGGCGCGGGCGCATCGAACATGTCGCTCAAGTTCAACCTCACCACCCTGCCGTCCTCTGAGCTCGAAAAGGTCGACCAGAACGGCGAGGCAGTTCAGGGTGCCACGTTTGCCCTGTATCGGTCAGATCCCAACTGGAACGCGCAGGGTGAGGCCATCGCCCGGGGCACGACGGACGCCAATGGCCAGCTGGTGCTTCTGAACTCAGATGGTTCGGTCCTTTCGTTCGACAACCAGCATTCCGAGGGACATGATTACTTTGTGCTCAAAGAGGTTGGCCTGCCCCCGGGATACCGCTCGAGCCTGACCTCGTCGACCACCGCAAAGCGAGGCGAGCTGCATCTGCAGTACAAGCCGGCTGCTGCAAGCGGTACGGGTGGCGTGGTGGTTGCGCCGCAAACAACGGTCACAACAGCCGATGACAACCAATGGACGGGCAGCCGCATGTGGCTGAACGGTGGCTATCTGGCCGCCAAGGAGACCATCTCCCTCCCTGAAGATACACAGGATAACAAGGGTAAAGCCATCCGCTCGGGCACGACCTTTGCCATCGTGCTCAAGCGCACCGATAAAAGCATGGGTGACACGGACGAAAGCGCGTGGACGGCAGTTACGGGCAACCCGCTTAGCGGATATACCCTGTGCTCCACGCACGGCATCGCCGGCGCTGTCGAAGCTGCCAAATCAGCGGACACCAATGTCTTTGCCGTCAACACCAAGGGTGACTACGAGGTGTCGGTCAGCTCTCTGCCTGGCGATATCGAGACATACGCCGCCATGCTGCAAGACAAGAGTCAAGCCGACTATACCGTAGCGGTCTACCACACCACGGCATCGTCTCTGGCGGAGGCAACCATCGACAACACCTCTATGGTCCAATATCAAACGATAAACAGGCAGTTTTCTACGGTGATCCACCTCACCAACGTTCAGAACCGTCTGTTTGTGCAGAAGGTTGACGACCTGGGCAAGCCCGTGAACGACGCGACGTTTGAGCTGTACCAGGCCAAGGACGTTACCGGCGATAGTCCCAGCGCGTATGCCATCAAGTCCGGTGCCACGCCGTATGACACCGTGCAGGCAAACGGCATGACCTATCCGTATGACATTGAGGGCGCTGCATGCTTCCCACTCGATTCGGCAAATAATGCACCCCTTGTCAAGGGTACGTACTACCTGCGTGAGTCTAAAAGCCCGGATGGCTATGAGATTAACAGCACGATTACCAAGGTGATTGTGGATGATTCGGGCGTGTATGTGGATGCCGGCGATGTGGACGACGGTGTGCGTAGTATGAGTGGCCCGGGTTCGCTGATTGCTTCCCTGGCGCAGTTTGGCTCTCCCGACTCCATCGACAACACGCTTACGCACATTAAGGGCAAATTACAGAGCGCGACCGATGACGCCAGCGGCAATCTGACGTGGGGTCAAGCGAGCACCGCCGAGGGCGTGACGCCCTCTCTGACAGACAACTTGATGCACATGCGCTACGACAAGACGACGCAGGGAACCAGGTCGGTCTTGCGCTATGTCGAGGACGGTGGCGCGCGCGACGGTCAGCTGGCGACCATCTTTGCCGACACGGGCATCAACCGCATGGCCCTGTACCAGGAAGATGACCCAGCATATATAGACGATGCCTCCAAGACCCGTACTGAACTGGGCACGCTTCAGCTCAACCATTTGTTTACCACGGGTACGGCCGTGCAGTATGCCGACCGTCGCGTGGCGCGCCTGCAGGTGACTAAGACCGTGACGGCAGATGACGGGCTTACTGCACCCACTAAGGATGCGGACGGCAAAGATCTGACGTTTACGTTTAAGTTCGCCCTGCCTGAGTCCCAGAAGGGCTATGAGGCGCATGTATTTGATGCGAACGGCAACGCTGTGGGCAAATCTTTTACGCTCAAGAACGGCGGCACCCATTCCATCAAGGCTGGCGAGACCATCTGCGTATACGACCTTCAGAAGGACGACAACTATAGCGTGAGCGAGCTCACCACTAAGGGCGAAGAGTCCAGCGGCAACGTGCTGGCGAGCATCGTTAACACTGTTACCGGCTCTGCTGACGAGTCGGTGCTTCCGGCCGGCTTTAGCCTCGTGAAACGTAAGGTCGGTGGCGAGGAGCAGTCGGGAACTGGCAACACCATCGAGGGCAAGATTGTCGCGCTTGCGGGCGGACAGATTCCCGCTGAAAACACGCTTGAGTTCACCAACAACTACAGCGCCAACCGCGTAACACTTGAGGCCAAAAACGGTCTGAGCGCCAAGAAGGTGCTCGAAGGTCGCGATTGGGCCGATGGCGATTCCTTTACCGCGCAGCTTACAGCCGACGACGGCGTTCCTATGCCCAGCGGTGCCAAGAGCAAGGTGGCGACGGTCGAGCTCACCAACGACCAGCCGGCGACGTTTGGCGATATTACCTATACCAAGCCAGGCACGTACACCTATACCATCAAGGAGGTTATCCCCGGCTCCGATGCCGGTGCGGACGGCATAAGCTATTCTGCTGCCGTCTATACCGCGACAGTCGTGGTGGAGGATAACCATGCCGGTGCTCTGGCCGTTGCGAGCGTGAAGGTGGTGCAGGAGTGCGACGACGCGGGTGCCGACACCAAGACGGATGTTGCCGGTAAGGTTGCAACCTTCACCAACCACTACGATACACACGAAGCGAAGATCACCATCCATGCTCAAAAGATCCTGACCGACAACGCCGGGAGTTTCCCGCTTTCCCAGAACGCCTTTAGCTTTACGCTCGAGGGCGTTGGCGGCTATGCGGACGTCAACGCTGTGTTCAGTCCCAATACGGTCGATGCGAGCGTGACGGCTCCCATGCCCGAGGGTGCCGAGGACAATACCGTAACCGTGGGCAACAACGCTGACGGTACGGTGGCATGGCCGGCGATCTCCTATACCGCCAAGGCGGATGCGGGACGCGCCTACGTGTACAAGTTCGCTGAGAATCTCGGTAGCATTACGGGCATGACCTACGACGGGTCGGTCTATTATGCCTTGGTGCGCAACGCCAAGAAGGGTGCCGGCATCCAGACTTCGATCGAGTACTACAAGGTTGCAGAGGACGGCTCGGTAAAGCAGCTGGACAAGGATGCCACACCTTCCTTTACCAATATATATAGCGTGGAGCCCACGAGCGTGACCCTGCAGGGCCAAAAGACTGTGAGCGGTCGCGACTGGAACCAGGGCGAACGCTATACCTTTAACCTCACCGCTGCTGCGGACGATGCCAACGCAACTGGTTTGAGCAAAACCACTGCACAGGCGGTGAAGGATGGGGTTGTTGCCGTTAACGCCAACCAGGCAGTCGCCAGCACGCCCGAGTCGGGACGCGTGGCCTCGTTCTCCTTTGTTGGCACCGAAGCTGCTCCGACCGTGACGTTCAATCGCGCGGGCACCTTTAGCTTCAACATCACCGAGAATGCTGCGCAGGATGGCCAGGCGGGCATGTCCATGGACAAGCACACCGCACGCGCGACCGTCGTGGTGACCGATCTGGACGAGTCGGGCAACCACACGGGCAAGCTGCGCGTGTCGAGCGTGACCTACGCCAACACCGGCGCCTCCGATGCGGACAAGGCCGTAACCGACAAGGCCGCCTTTACCAACGCATACCATGCGTCGGGCACCTTTGATGGCGTGACGGTCAGCAAGACCCTTGAGGGTCGCGCTTCAGCCGCGGGCCAGTTTACCTTTGCCGTGACGGGCCTTTGGTACAACGGCGTTCAGACATCGGTCGACGGCGCCGAGGCTAGCCTATCCAATACGGCTGCGGGGGCCGGCGTGTCCGGTGCCGTGGTGGGCGCAAGCGGGCAAGAGAAGCTTTTTGCCCGTGAGCTCACGGAACAGGACCTGGGGCGTACGTTTGCCTATCGCATCCAAGAGAACCAGCCTGCGGCTGCCGGCTACGCCTATGACACCAGCTACACGGGTGATGCCATCGTGCTCGTTAAGGTCCTTGCGCGCAAGAACGACCCTGCCAAGCTCTACACCGTGACGACCGTGCTCAAGGGTGCGGGTGTGACGGAGCTGCTGGGCGCCGCCGCCGACGCGAGCGCGCTGACGGACGAAAAGATTGTCCAGCTCAAGCAAGATTCGCATACTTACGTGCAGCAGTACGATGCAAGTGAGGCCGGCGCCACGACGCCTACTGTCTCGTTTGTGAACCGTTACACGGCAAGTCTCGACTATGGCGCCGCTGGCGGCCTGTGGATCGAGAAGACGTTGACGTATCCCAAGGACGCGACCATTTTTGGCTCGCCTAAGAGCTCGTTCCGTTATATCGTCAAGCCTGCTGACGAGACATCTGCCAGCAAGGTTGGCATTTCCACGAATGGCAAGGTCTTTGAGACCGCAAATGTCGAGGCCGATGCTCTCAAGACCGTAAGTTTGGCACCTGCGGGTGGGCTGATCTTCAATCAGAATGATGCCGGCAAGACGTTCACCTATACGGTGAGCGAGATTGACGACAAGGCGACGGGCTATACGTACGACAAGACGGTCCATACGGTTAAGGCTGTCGTGGCGGATAACGGCGACGGTACGCTTAGAGTCACGACAGCGGTAAGCAAGCAGGTCGATGGCAAGGACGAGCTCGAGGGCCAGTGGATCTATCCGTCGGGTGCAACGTCCACCGGTGTCGCGACGGTCAAATTCAAGAACACCTATACGGTCACCGAGGCGGCAACCTACACCCCGTCCGTGACGAAGGTGGTTGCCGGTGCCGATGCTCCGGGCAAGTTCACCTTTGCTATGACCGCGGCTGACGATGCTACCAAGACTGCCATCGATGGCAAGCTCATCACCGGATCTTCGATGAGCGTGGACAACGGCTATGCTGAGGAGAAGCAAACGACGGCGGCCCTCAAGGACGGGGAGCACGAAAAGATTGACTTTTCGAAGCTCACCTTCAACAAGCCGGGCACGTATATGTTTGCTATTAACGAGCTGGCCCCGAATGGCGGCCTCGGCGAGTGGACGTATGACGCGCACACCTATAACCTGACCATCACTGTAACCGATGAGGGCGGCAAGCTTGTGGCCCGCGCCGATGGCGCGACCGGCTCGGAAGACTTCATCTTCACCAATAGTTACCAAACTTCAACGAGCTACGAGCTCCAGGGCGGTCTGGAGATCGTCAAGACGCTCAATGGGCACGACCTGCATGCCGGCATGTTTGGCTTTACGGTAACGGGCGAAGACAACGCCTCGACCGTTAAGCTCAACAAGCTGCTGCGCGCAGATGAGGGCAAGCTCACCGTGACAAACGATGAGCCGCAGGCCGATGGCACGTCCCATACCGACATTTTGGGCGGCCTGACCTTCGCGACGGAAGATGCAGACAAGACGTTCACCTACAAGGTTGTCGAGAATGGCGGCGGCAAGCACGGCTATCAGTACGACTCCACCTATTGGAAGGTAGAGATTACGGTTAAGAAGCGCGATAACGGTTCGCTCTATACCGTGACCACGGCCAAGCACTATGACGCCAAGAACGTCGAGCTTTCCGCTGATGCGAAGTTTAGCTCCGAGAGCGGTACCGCCAAGGCCCAGGTGTCCTTCACCAACAGCTACATCGCGACCGGAACCTTTGAGGGCCTTGCTGCCGAGAAGGTAATGGACTCCCGCGACAAGATCGAGGCGGGTCAGTATACGTTTGACCTGTATGCCGAGAAGGCCAACGGCTCGCTCGAAAAGATGGATGAGGGCACGACCCAGGCGGGCGAGAACGGTACCGCAACGGTCGACTTCGGCAAGGTTTACTTTAAGCTCGGCGATGCCACCAGCGGAACTGATGAGCAGACGATTGACCTTGCCGACGCCGTCAGCGATGGCGTTGCCACCAAGCGACACAATGCCGACCACACTACCACCTATAGCTTTAACCTAGTGGCAAAGGAGTGCTTGGCCAACCTGCCCGATGGTGTGCGTCCCGTGGATACGTCCGCGACGTGCCGCGTGCTGCTCGAGGTGACCGACAACAACGACGGCACGCTGACGTCCAAGGTGACCTATCGCGATGGTACCGAGAACGGCAAGATCGTTTTCCACAACACGCACGATAAGGTCAAGACGATCGGCACGGTCGCGGAGCCTAATGTGGACATCGACGGGCAGCTGCTCTCTGTGGGCGACTCCTACGTCTACACCATCAACTGGGCCAATACTGCGGTCGATGCCGACGGTAACCTGGTTCCGGCCAACGTGACCGTAACCGACGAGCTGCCCACTGGCGTCGTGTTCGAGGCCTTTGAGGGCAAGTATGCCGATAAGGGCGCCGCGAGCGGCCAGTCGCTTTCCTGGAACCTGGGCGAACAGCCTGCGGGCGGCTATGGCTTGGTGCGCGTGCGCGTAAAGATTACCGAGGACGCCGTGAAGGACGCCCAGGGTGCGGTCGGCGCCGTCAACAATGCTGCCACCATTAAGGTCGGCAACAAGAGTTATACCGGCACCACGACCAACTACGTGCCCAAGAAGTCCGAGAGCGATGCCCAGGATTCGAATGAGTCGGGCGTGGCGCTGGGCGACGAACTCACCTACACCATCGGCTACAAGAACACCGAGGGCGCGTCTGCCACGGTGACGATCACCGATGCCGTTCCCGCGGGAACCGAGTTCGTGGAGTTCGCCGGCGACCATAAGGATGTCGGCTCCAAGGACAATGACGGCAACCTCACCTGGACGCTGGCGGACGTTCCCGCCGGCAAGGAGGGCACGGTTCAGTTTAAGGTCCGCGTGACCGAGGACGCGTTTAAGAACGGTGGCGCTTCGGGCAATATTTCCAACCAGGCGTCGGTGGCGGTCGGCAACAACCCTGCCGTCAAGACCAACACCACTACCGATGAGGTCACTGACGGGCGCCTGACGTTGAGCAAGACGGTCACGGCCGCCGAAGGCATCACCGCGCCCAACAAGGCATTTACCTTTAAGGTGCTGCTCTACCAGGCCGATGGCACAACGCCTCTGGTCGGCACCTTTGCGTTCGCCGGTCGCCCCGGCGGCACCAATGGCACTTATATAAGCGGACAGATCAAGAGCGGTGACACCATCGCGCTCAAGGCTGGCGGCTCCGTCACGGTTACCTTGCCCACGGGTGCGCACTACGAGGTGCAGGAGCTCGACTCCAAGGGTGAGCTCATGACGAGCGAGGATGGCTTTGCGGTTGTCGATAAGGCGAACCCCCAGAAAGGTACCGTCGGACAGGCGACGCAGGTGGGCTTCACCAACGTCTACAGCGTGGAGTCCACAAAGGTGGAAAACGCCTTCAAGGTCCAAAAGAAGATTTCCGGACGCAACTGGATGACATCGGATGCCTTTACCATGACGCTGACTGCCCAGGGCGAGGCACCTATGCCCAAGGGCGTCAAAGACGGCGTGTCGACGATTGAGCTGCACAAGGATGCCCAGGTCGGCAACTTCGGTACCATCGAGTACACCAAGCCCGGTACCTATACCTATGTGATTACCGAGCAGTCGGGTGACGAGGCGACACTCACGTTCTCGAAGGCCACCTATCGTGCCACCGTCACGGTGACCGACGGCGGCGCCGGTAAGCTGTCTGCCAAGACCAAGATTGCACAGCTGACCGACGATGCGGGCGACGCTGCTGAGCGCACGGTCGAGGCGGCGGTCTTTACCAACATCGCCAAGACTGGCAGCCTCACCGTCAAGAAGACGGTCGTCGGCGGCGACAGCCAGCGCGAGTTCGGCTTTACGGTCGCGCTGACCGACGGGGACGGCGAGCCCGTCTCCGGCACCTTCGGAAAGGGCGAGCACGCCGTGACGTTCGCGGACGGCAAGGTGGCCTTCAAGCTTAAGGACGGCGAGGAGAAGACCGTCGCCGGCCTGCCTGTGGGCGCGCGCTACACCGTGGCCGAGGACGCCGCCGAGGGCTACACGACCGCGGTCAACGGGGCTGACGGCTCCAAGGCCGAGGGCGCCGTGACCGAGGACGGCGCGACCGTCGCGTTCACCAACACGTACGGAACGGCCGCCGAGGGCAGGGACGTCTCCACCGCGGGGCTCTTCACCAAGACGCTCAAGGGTCGCGACTGGGCGGAGGGCGACAGCTTCCAGTTCGCGCTCGCGGGCGAGGACGGCGCGCCCATGCCCGAGGGATCTGCCGACGGCTCCAAGACCGTCAGCGTGACGGCCGCCGGCACCAAGGCGGGCGATAGGGTCGCCTTCGACTTCGGCCCCATCCGCTACACGCTCGATGATATCAAAGATGCCGAGTTCGCCGAGGTCGGCGGCAAGCGCGTGCGCGCCAAGACCTTCACCTACACGGCGCGCGAGGTCAGGCCCGATGACGGCTCTGCCATCGCCGGCGTGGCCTACGACGGCCACGTCGCCACGATGACGGTGACCGTGACCGATGACGGCTCCGGCAACCTCGCGGCCACGACGCCCGCGATCGCGGAGGTGAGCGGCGGCGACTTCGTCAATACCTACACGACCGAGCTCGACTACTCGGCCCGCGCGGGCGTGCGCCTGTCCAAGACGCTCTGTGGTCGCGCCATGGAGGCGGGGCAGTTCGCCTTCACCGTGACCGCGGACGCCGAGACGGCCGCCAAGCTCGGCCTCAAGACCGACAAGGACGCCTACGCCGTGGCCGCGGCCGATGACGGCGCGGCCGACCTGGTCGACCTCATCGGCGGGACCGCGGGCAGCGATGTGAAGTTCACCGACGCCGACGCGGGCAAGACCTACAGCTTCACCGTCACCGAGACCAAGCTCGGCGGCGAGGGCTACGCCAACGACACCGCGCCGCGCACGGTGACCATCGCGCCCGCCTACGACGCCGCGACGGGCAGACTCACGGTCACGACCGCGGTTGCCAAGGACGGTGTCGAGGTCGCACGCAGCGAGGTCTCCACGGCAGATGACGCCATGGCGGCGCCCGCGCCCGTGACGGTCGCGTTCCAGAACTCCTACGAGGCCACCGGAACGCTCGGCGGCGAGGGCAACGTGGCAATTAACGCCACCAAGACGCTGACGGGCCGAGCCGCGGCGGCGGGCGAGTTCTCGTTCTCCGTCCGCGATGCCCAAGGTAACGTGGTCGCGACCGCGACCAACCAGGCCTCCGGCGACGGCGAGGCCGCGGGACTTGCGTTCTCGCCCATTGCCTACACTACCGACGCTCTCGAGCGGATGGTGGCGGACGGCATCGCCACCAGGGCCGCCGACGGCTCCTGGGTCATTCCCTATACCGTATCCGAGGACGGCACGGACCGGCTGTCCGCGGGCGTGACGGCGACCGCCTCGAGCTTCGATATCACGGTCAAGGTGACCGATAACGGCAAGGGCGGGCTGGATGTGGCCGTGGTCTACCCCGAGGGCTCCGACGGCACGCTGTCGTTTGTGAACGGCTACGGCACCAACGAGGCGACGGTCGACCTTGCGGGCACCAAGACGCTGGCGCTCGGCCAGGCCGGACTCGGCCTCACGCAGGCCGACATTGCGGGCAAGTACACCTTTAAGATCACGCCGTTGGACGGCGCGCCCGCGCCGGTCGACGCCTCCGGCAAGACGGTGACCGAGGCGACCAACGACGCCGCCGGCAACGTCGAGCTGGGCCATGTCACGTTCAGGCAGCCGAGCGATCTCGATGACGTCGAGATTGACGGCGGCGGCCTGCGCACCAAGACGTTCGCCTACCGGGTGAGCGAGTCCGGTTCGGTCGACGGCGTGGTCAACGACGCGACGGCGACGAGGACCTTCACGGTCAAGGTGGTCGAGGACACCAACGCGGGCACGCTCGTCGCGGAGGTCCTGCCCGCAGAGGGTACGCCCGAGAGCAAGGGCGCGTTCGAGTTCACCAACACCTACGGCGTGAACCCGACGCCGAGCTCCGTCACCGACCAGATCAAGGTGAACAAGAAGCTCAAGGGCCGTGACCTGGCCGAGGGCGAGTTTGAGTTCCAGTTGGTCGAGATTGCCGCCGACGGCAGTGAGAGCGTCGCGGCGACGGGCAAGAACGCCGCCGACGGCACGGTCGCGCTCAGCCCCGTTACCTACACCGCGCCCGGTACGCACGGCTACGAGCTGCGCGAGATCGCCGGCACGGCGGGCGGCGTGACGTACGACAGGGCGGCGTACCGCGTGCGCACGACGGTTGCCGACGCCGGAAACGGCACGCTCACCGTCAGGCACGAGCTGGCGGATGCCGAGGGCAATCCCACGGGCGGCGACTCGGTGACGTTCACCAACGGCTACGAGGCCGCGCCCGTCACCCTCAAGCTGGGCGCCGCCAAGGTGCTCAAGGGCGCCGAGCTCAAGGCGGGCCAGTTTAGCTTTGAGCTCAAGGGCCGGGACGGCAAGGTCATGTCGACCGCCAAGAATGCCGCCGATGGCAGCGTCACGTTCGATGCGCTGACCTTCAAGCAGGCCGGCACCTACACCTTCACGGTGGGCGAGGTCGACGACGGCCAGGCGCACGTGACCTACGACAAGGCGGTGCACAAGATCGTCGTCACGGTGAGCGACGAGGTGGCAGACGGCACCAGGACGGGCTATCTGTCGGCGAAGGTCTCCTACGAGGGCGACGCCAACCTGCCGCCGGTCTTCACCAACAGCTACACCGAGGAGCCCGGCACCCCCGGCACCCCCGAGAACCCCGGCACGCCGGGTGGCGGCTCGGGCGGCGGTTCAGATAACGGCTCCGGCAGCGGCTCCAAGGGCGGTATGCCCGACACCGGCGACCGCAGCCTGCCGGTCGAGGCGCTCGGCGCCATGGCCGGCATCGGCGCTCTGACCGTCGCGGGCGGCGCGGTCCTGTACCGCAGGCGCCGCTAGCGATATGGACGAGTGGGGCGAATCCATCCGATGGGTTCGCCCCACTTGCCGTGGCGGACGGGAGCAGGTAAGATATACCGAGCGCCTAGCGCGTTCGATGGGTTCGGATGACGACATGTTCCGAATCTGGTCAGGTCCGGAAGGAAGCAGCCATAAGGAGCCTCTGTCGGGCATCCGAATCCATCGAGTGCGCAGGCGTTTTTTGGTGCCGCGGCTACCCGCGAGTGCCGGCAGGGCGCTTGGTGTCTCGCTGGTCCTCGGCTTCGCCTGCGGGATCGCTCGACTACCAAGCGCCCTGCCGGCACTCGCGGGTAGCCGACCAAAACCGCCTGAAGGGTCACATTTATCTGAATAATTTAATCCCGTGCCTTTTGCTGCTCGCTGGCGTTGTCTGGGCATTGATGGCTACGTAGTTTAAGAGGCGGCGGTGCTGTTGTTTGAATTTTTGCAGTTAAAGAGGTCCGTTTCCCTAGGTGGGGAAACGGACCTCTTTTTGTCTCTGGGCTTGTGGATTGGCGAAGACAATAACCGCTGGCAGCTATTTTGAGTTCTTGATGCGGCGTGTGGCAGTGGCGGTTATTCCGAGGCCTGCGGCGGCGATTGCTGCGAGTGCGATTGCGCTCGGCGCTGCGTCTCCCGTGTTCGCGAGCTTGCCGGCGGTCGTATCTGCTTGCTTGCCGCTGCTCGAGTTCGCTTGCTTGGTGGAGCTTGGTAGGGCGTCTTTGCCGGTTGCAGGTGAGGCAACGGGCGGTGTCGCCTCGGCGGGTTGCGTTGAGCCGGAGGGAGGCACTGTCTCGGCGGGTTTCGTTATCTCGGGCGAGACGGCCTTGTCTGCCGCGGCCTTAGCCTCTTCGTATGCCTTGCAGGCGTCGTCATAGGCCGCTTGCGCCTTTTCCAAATCGCCGAGGAGCGCATCTCGCTTGGCTACGTCCTCGTCGATGTGGGCTTTGGCTTCCTCCGCCTCACTTTCGAAATACTGAACCTGTTTTTCCTGGCTTTCGAGCCGGCGTTGGTAGGAGTGAAGATCATCTTCACAAGATTTCTCTCGCCTTTCTGCCGACATGATCTCACTTCGCAACTGCTTAATATGCTCTTTAATAGTTATGCTGGGCTCCTCGTCGCCGAGTGCTTCAAGTGCCTTTAATTCTGCCTGAAGGCCGCTTGTCCGGTTGTGGGCCTCATCGTATTTGGCTTGGGCTGCATCGACGTTCGCTTGCATGGCGGGAAGGCGTTCCCTCCGTTTGGCGGCTTCCGTCACCACCATGTCGTAGATCTCTTGAAAAGCGGCAATGTCATCATCGATTGCCGCAAGTTTCTCGGGACTTGCGGCAACTTTTGCGGCCTCGAGGTTTTTGAGCGCTTCCTGCATGGCTGCATACGCTTTTTCTTTTGCGGCGGTCGCATCTTCCGTCTGCAAGGCAACTGCACCGGTGGGGGAACTGGTTTCTGCCGCGATCGCCGTTGCGGGGGCGATTCCCGCGACAAGTGCCGCGGAAAGGGCGATGCCCACGGTTGCTCGTCTTGCTCTTCTTGCGAGAATGTCGTTCATCTCGGCACCTCATTTCAAGGGTTGGCGACTCAGCTGGTAGCACTACTGTAAGTATACCAATCGATTGGCGCGCCGCTGACCGGGCGTGCGCACCTCTCCGCTTCTCTGGAAACCGAATCCCATTAGAAATGACGAGTTGTTTACGCTTCTTTTGGGCTCACCGTACTATCATGATTCGAATTGAGTGTGAATGATGATAGGGAGCGCCCTTTTATGATTGAGCTGCTCAGGCGTTTTGGTGGCAAGTTTCGACGGTATATGGTAATTGGCCCTGCGTGCAAGCTGATCGAAGTGATCTTTGACCTGCTGACGCCGCTCGTGATTGCCCAGATGATCGATAAGGGCATTGGCTCGCACGACGTGAACGCCGTCGTCCACTACGGTATGGTACTTGCCGCCATGGCCGTGATCGGCATCTCGTTTACGCTCGTCTGCCAAAAGATGGCGGCGCTCACCTCGCAGGGCATGGGTACCGACATCCGCGGCGCGCTCTACGGGCACATCAATAAGCTGAGCTATGCTGAGCTCGATCGCTTTGGCACGCCGTCGCTCATCACGCGTATCACCAACGATGTCAACCAGGTGCAGCTAGCTGTGGCGCTGGGCGTGCGCATGCTCATCCGCTGGCCCTTCCTGGCGGTGGGCTCCATGGTCGCGGCCCTTGCCATCGACCTTAAGCTCGGCATCATCTTTTTGATTTGCACGCCCGCCATCGGCCTGGTGTTTTGGTTTGTCATGGCGCGCTGCATTCCGTACTACAAGCAGCTGCAGGCAAAGCTTGACCGCATCGCGCTCATTTGCCGCGAGGGGCTTTCGGGCGCCCGCGTGGTTCGCGCCTTTGTGCGCGAGGACCATGAGCGCGAGCGCTTTGCCCAAGCGGCCGATGACCAGGCACATACCGCCATCGCGGTGGGCAAGCTTTCGTCAATCCTTAATCCCGTCACGTTTTTGGTGATGAACCTGGGCGTGTGCGCCATCCTGTGGGTGGGCGGCATCCAGGTCAACGTGGGCGAGCTCACGCAGGGCCAGGTCATGGCGTTCGTCAACTACATGACGCAGACCCTGACCTCCATCGTGTATGTCGCCAACCTGGTCGTGGTCTTTACCAAGGCGAGCGCCAGTGCGTCGCGTATCAACGAGGTGCTCAATTGCGAGCCGAGCATCACCGACGAGGACAACCAGCCGGTTGCGCTGCCCGAGCCGAGCGACCTGGCGGGTGACGCTGTTCCGGTCTCCGCGCTGAGCTTTGACCATGCGAGTTTTTCGTTTGGCACGGGCGCCGCCAACGCCGTCAATGACGTGACCCTGGAGCTGCCGCTGGGCAAAACGCTCGGCATTATCGGCGGCACGGGCAGCGGCAAGTCCACGCTCGTTTCGCTTATCCCGCGCCTGTACGATGCGAGCGCTGGCAGCGTGAGCGTGATGGGCGCCGACGTGCGCACTTGGCCGCTCGACCAGCTGCGCCATGTGGTCGCGACCGTCCCGCAGCGCGCGTCGCTGGTGAGCGGCACCATCCGCAGCAACCTGACCTGGCGTGACGAGTCAGCGACCGACGATGAGCTCTGGGCGGCGCTCGATATGGCGCAGGCCAGCGAATTCGTGCGCAACAAGCCGCAGGGGCTCGATGCCCCGGTCGAGGCGGGCGGTAAGAACTTCAGCGGTGGCCAACGCCAGCGCCTGACCATCGCGCGCGCCTTAGTGGGCTCGCCGCAGGTCCTGATCATGGACGACTCCGCCTCGGCACTCGACTTTAAGACCGACGCGGCGCTTCGCCATGCCATCCGCGAGCGCAGCGTGCGCGGTGCCGCCGAGGGCGGGCTGCCGCTCACGACGGTCATCGTGAGCCAGCGCGTCTCGACCGTGCGCGATGCCGACATGATCTGCGTGCTCGACCACGGATCGGTTGCGGGCCTGGGCACGCATGACGAGCTGTATGCAAGCTGCCAGCTCTATCGCGAGATTTGCCAGTCGCAGCTGCGCCGCGAGGAGCTCGAGGGCCAGCAGGGGAGCACGGTGCCCGCGTCCGCCCCGACTGCCCCTGCGCCTACTTGCTCAAAGGAGGGTTGCTAGATGAACCCGTATACTTCTTCCGGTTCGGTCGCCACGATGACCGCTAATGTGTCCGGCAACGATAACCTCAACGACCTGGGCGACGGCCCGCGCCAACCCGGTGATCCCGAGCGCTATCCCGTGGGCGCGGTGACGCGCCGCCTGCTGGGCTATGTTCGCCCGCACCGTATTTCGTTTACGGCGTCGTTTGTGAGCGCCGCCATCTCGGTGATCTTGCAACTCTATACGCCCATCCTCATCGGCGAGGGCATCGACCTTATCGTTGCCGCCGGTCAGGTGGACTTCGACGCGCTGCTGCCGCTCGTTACCAAACTCGCGCTCGTCGTGGTGGGAGCAGCGGCCTTCCAGTGGCTGCAGGGCTACTGCGTCAACCGCCTGTCCTACGAAACGGTGCGCGACATGCGCGTGGAGGCGAGCGATAAGCTCAGCCGCATGCCGCTCAGTTTTATCGACGGCCATGCCCACGGCGACCTTATGAGTCGCGTGGTCAACGACGTCGACCAGGTCGGCGACGGTCTGCTGCAGGGCTTTACCCAGCTCTTTACCGGCGTTATCACCATCGTTGGCACGCTCGCGTTTATGCTCTCCATCAACCTGATCATGACGCTCGTGGTGGTGCTCGTCACGCCGCTTTCCATTTTTGCAGCCGGCGCCATCGCCAAGCTTTCCAACAAGAGCTTTACAGCACAGCAGCGCATCCAAGGGCAGCTCGGTGGTCATATCGAGGAGTATGTGGGCGAGCAGAAACTTGTCGACGCCTTTGCCTACGGTCCGCACGCTCAGCAGCGCTTCGATGCCCTCAACGCTGAGCTCTACACCGCGGGTGAGCGCGCGCAGTTTATGGGTTCGCTCTCCAACCCCGGCACGCGCTTTATCAACAACATCATCTATGCCGTGGTCGCTGTGATCGGCTGCGTGGGCGTGATCACGGGCGTGCCCGCGGCGCTCACGGTGGGCGGCGTGCAGATTTTCCTGTCCTATGCCAACCAGTACACCAAGCCGTTCAACGAGGTCACCAACGTCATTACGCAAATTCAGACCGCGTACGCCTCGGCGCGCCGCATGTTTGCGCTGCTCGATGCGCGCGAGCAGGAGCCCGACGCGTCGGACGCCGTAGAGCTCGCCGCCCCGAAGGGCGAGGTCGCCTTTGAGCATGTGGACTTTAGCTACGTGCCCGACCGCAAACTGCTGCAGGATATCTGCATCGATGCCAAGCCCGGCATGCGCTTTGCCCTGGTCGGTCCTACGGGCTGTGGCAAGACGACGCTCATCAACCTGCTGCTGCGTTTTTACGATATCGATGCTGGGCGCATTGTGGTGGACGGGCGCTCGTCGCGTGACTACACGCGCTCGAGCCTGCGCCGTGCCTTTGGCATGGTGCTGCAGGACACCTGGCTGTTCGAGGGCACGGTGGCGGAGAATATCGCTTACGGTTGCCCCGATGCCACGCGTGAGCAGATTATCGAGGCCGCCAAGCGCGCGCACGCGCACAAGTTTATCGTGCAGCTGCCAGGCGGCTACGATACGGTCATCGGCGAGGACGGCGGCACGTTTAGCCAAGGTCAAAAACAGCTGCTGTGCATCGCGCGCGTCATGCTCACCGATCCGGCGATTCTGCTGCTGGACGAGGCGACGTCGAGCATCGATACGCGTACCGAGCTGCAGGTACAGGCGGCATTCGACGAGCTCATGGCCGGTCGCACAAGCTTTGTCGTGGCGCACCGCCTGTCGACGATCCGCAACGCCGACTGCATTCTGGTCATGCGCGACGGCCAGATTATCGAGCGCGGCACGCACGACGAGCTGCTGGCGGCAGACGGCTTCTATGCCGAGCTCTACCGCAGCCAGTTTGCCCAGTAAGCACGGTCGTGGGGCAAATTAATCAATCGACAGAAGGTGGTTTACATCTGTCACGTTAGTACTAAGATATTCATCTAATAAATTGCATTAGTGGCTTTAGTTTTGGGGGAAACGAGGCAACGTGACTATGACGTGCTCTTTGGTGGTTAACAGCAAGAGCGGTAATACCAGGATGGTTTCGGGTGCGATCAAGCGCGCTCTGCAGGCTGCGGGCGTTGAGTTTGTCCATGCCGCGGCGTTGAGTGACGATGCGGATGCAGATCAGGTTGCGCTCGAGGCGCAGGGGGCCTGCGCGGCCGACATGGTGCTCGTCGGTTTTTGGTGCGACAAGGGCGCGTGCACGCCTTCGGTCGCGGCGTTGCTCTCCGCCTTGCACGGCAAGCGCGTGTTCCTGTTTGGCACCTGCGGCTTTGGCGCCGACCAGAGCTATTACCAGCAGATTATCGACCGCGTAGCTTCCAATTTGGCTGGGGATGCCGAGCTTGCGGGCTGGGCGATGTGCCAGGGTAAGATGGGCCCTGCGGTCAAGCAGCGCTACGAGGCCATGCTCGAGCAAGATCCCGACAACGCCCGCTTTAAGATGCTGCTCGACAACTGGGTTGCCGCGAAGGATCATCCCACCAAGGAAGATATGGATAACATGGCGGCGGCGGCCAAGAAGGCCGTGCTGGGCGAGTAACTTCGTCGTTCGCGGTCCTTCGTGCAAAACAATACAAATGTGAAAGCCTCGAAATTCTCGAGGCTTTTTTCTTGACACTCGTGGGCGCAACTGTGGCAAGCGTTTGGGGGTGACACTTTCCATCACCCCGATGACGAGACCGTCCTGGACGACACGCTCTCATGCGTTCGCTGGATGTATTCAGAGTGGGACGGGCTTTCCGGATGGATGGGGATTCGGAAAGTGCGTCCCAGAATTTGCCTTTGGAGTGGGATGCAGTTTCCGGTTGAGGGCTCTGGCGGAAAATGCGACCCGGAATTTGCGATCAGAGTGGGATGCGCTTTCCCAACAGGCTCTCAAGCGGAAACTGCGTCCCATTCCGAAGGCAGATTCCGGGACACACTTTCCGAATACAAAGAAGGCCACTTAATGTGGCCTTCAACTTATATATGTTCAGCGGATGCCCCCATGACAAGCCGTGCTCCAACAACAAGGCGTCTGTCCGGGCGGAGGCATATAAGGTTCATCGCGAGTTCCGCACGCAAAGGAGGCCACTTAATGTGGCCTCCGTCTTGCGCAGGACTGTCCGAGCAGGGACCTTATATGCTTCCGCCCGGACAGACGTTTCAGTTATGAGCGACCCGCTACTTAATCTTGGTTGTACCCGGTGCCAGGTTGGGGTCGGTCTCGTTGGCCTCGGTCTGGAAGTGCTCGGTGTAGACGTTCTTGCCGTCGCGGAACATTTCGTAGTACTGCATCTTGGCGTAATCCTCACGCGCCTTGGTGGCGGCTGCGGCTGCGGCGTCGTCACCGGTGACGTTGGAGGAGAGCGCCCAGCGCAGGCTGGCGTCCTCGTAGCCCACGGAGTTGATGGCGGGCAGCGACTCGCGCAGCGTCATGTGCGCTTTCTGGTAGTCGGTCAGCGGTGCGCCGATCAGTTGCATCAGCTGGGTGGACAGGTAGTTGGTGGACAGGTCGTCGACCTCGCTCGTCTGGTCACAACCGGCAACGTCGTAGTTAGCCCAAATGATGTAGTCGGTCTGCCACAAGCGCTCCTGGTGGGTGGCGTCGTCCTCGCCGGTAAACCACTTATCGTTGAACTTGGACGGGAAGAACGGCTGGTGGTCGCCCCAGAACACCACGACCACCTTGCGGTCGAGCTTGCTCAGGGCGTTGAGGAAGTAACGCAGCGCTTGGTCGGACTGCTCGATGCACGAGACATACTCGTCAACATCGGAGAGCGTGCCGTCCTCGACGGTCTTAGCGTCCAGGTCGGTCGTGTCGATGTTCAGGTGCATCTGCTTGTCGACCGGCAGCAGACCCGTGTCGTAGCCCGAGTGGTTCTGCATGGTCACATCGAAGATAAACTGCGGATCGGCGTTCTGGTCGAGCAGCTCAAGAATCTTGTCGTAGGTTGCCTGGTCGGTCACCATGCCGCGCAGGGTATCGGCGCCTTGGAAATCGTTGATGGACAGGAACTGGTCAAAGCCAAAGTCCTTGTAGACGTTCTCGCGGTTCCAGTTGGTCGCGTGGTTGGGGTGCATGGCCGTGGTGGAATAGCCGAGCGATTTGAACTGCTCTGCCAGATTCCCGGTCGTTTCCATGTTGTAGATGGTGTAGGGGTACACGCCCGAGCCCAGGTTGGCCATGGAGTTGCCGGTCATAAACTCAAACTCGGTATTGGCCGTGCCGCCGCCGTAGGCGCTCACGTAGAGCTTTCCGCGGCTGAGGCAGTTGGACAGGTTCTTAAAGTACTGCGGACCTTCGTAGCCGGCGCGCATGTTCTGGTAGATCGACAAATCCGAGAACGTCTCGTTCATGATAGCGATGACCGTGGGCTTCTCGCTGTCGAACTGCTCCTTTGCGGCGGCGCGCTCGTCGCTCTTGGCCGCGTCGGATTTGTCGTAGGCCTTGGCGTACTTTTTGAGCGTGGCCTTGGCGTCATCGACAGAATAGTCGGCGGGTTTGGGCGGCTTGATGGACTGTGCCGCGCTAATAAAGGCAGGCAGATAGCCCTCGCGCCAGTAGCTCTCGAGCGGACGCCAGGTGTAGACGGTGATGCCGAGGGTGTTGTAGTAGTCGATGAGCGTGACATGCGCGGTCACGCCGCCCAGGCACAGCACCGCCACGAGCAGGTTGGTGAGCAACATGCGCTTGGCGTTGGCGGCGCCCTTCTGACGGTGCGGCGCGACCAGGCCGGCGTACTCGCACAGCAGCATGGCGATGGCGGTAAAGCCCATGGATAGCACGCAGAACAGCGAGATCGAGAAGGTGTAGCCGGTGCCGGCGACTGCGGCGGCGGTGGAGATGGCCGAAAGGTCGCCCGGCTGGATGGGCATGGATTTAAACGTGATGACAAAGAACTCGGCAATGCCCAGGACAAAGAGGGCAAAGGCCAGGACCGCGGGAGCTGCGCCGTGGCGCTGGAATAGGAAGAACAAGCCAGTCATGAGTGTGGCGATGATGGCCCACTCGAGCAGGATGCACAGGGGGTAGACCCAGGTAAAGTCGTGGTTGGACGAGACCTCCATGCCCAGCAGCGCAAAGACGCCGGCGAGCAGCAGGCACAGGACGGCGGCGACGAGCGGTTTGCCCACAAAGGCGCCGCGCAGGCGGGCGAGCTTGCCGGTGGGGGCGGGGGCGTCGGGCTCGGCGAACGCAAAGACGCGCGGGGCGATGCGGTCGCGGGCGATGCTGGCCCAAGCGCATCCGGTGAGGATGGCGTTGGTCAGGATGAGCATCACAAAGGCGAGCGGCTCGTTTTGGGCGACGAGGCCAATGGCACCCCAAATGGTCAAAAAGAGCTGGAACAGGCCGAAGGCGACGCTCCACCCAAGAGCGCTTTTGGCAACGGTGCCCGACTGAGCGCGAATGGCCTTGGCCTCGCGCAAGACAAGGTAGACGGTCGCCGCAAGACCGACGAGCGAGATGGCGGCAGCGAACATGCTGAGACTCCTCACAAACTAAAACCTACGAAAGCGGGGGTTTACCCGATTGTTACCAAGATATGCGCTGCAATTGGTGTCTGCGCACAACAACCAGCCATATTAACGCGCACGTGTGGCGGTGTGGCGCAATGTGGTGGCGACCTGCGCGATAATGGACGGGAATTACACGGAAACGTAAAGGCTTCTTAAAGAAATGGCGAGGGTAGGGCGATGAGCGAGCAGGTTTGCGAGGCGGACATGGGCGGCGGCGGAGCTGCGGGCGTGGATACGTACGGCTATCCGGTCGAGACTACGGGCAACGCGGTACTGGACATTTTGGAGCACCGCTCGTCCACGCGCGCTTTTGCGCGCGATGACGACGGCCGTCCCGTGGCGGTGACCGACGAGCAGCGGGCGGCGATCTTGCATGCGGCGAGTCGCGCGCCGTCGGCGGGCGCCATGATGATGTATTCCATCGTGAGCATTCGTGAGCAGGCTACGCTGGACCGTCTTGCCGACCTGTGCGACCACCAGCCCATGATCGCCAAGGCGCCCTGGGCACTCATATTTGTGGTCGATTATGCCAAGTGGATCGATCTGTTTGAGCACGTGGGCTGCTTTGAGCCCGAGTTTGTCGAGCGCACGGGCAAGGCGCCCCGCCCCGCGCCGGGTTTGGGCGACTTTGCCATCGCGGCGCAGGATGCCGTGATCGCCGCCCAAAACGCCGTGGTTGTCGCCG
The DNA here is from genome assembly GCA_036301285.1 of Collinsella aerofaciens. Taxonomy (GTDB): domain Bacteria; phylum Actinomycetota; class Coriobacteriia; order Coriobacteriales; family Coriobacteriaceae; genus Collinsella; species Collinsella aerofaciens_BS. The sequence goes on along the minus strand of JAXJET010000007.1, from coordinate 2,729 downwards.
AGGCCCTGGGGCTGGGGAGCTGCTACATCGGTGATATCGTCGAGAATGCCGAGGAAGTCGCCGAGCTGCTCGATCTGCCTCCGTATACCATGCCGCTGTCGATGCTCATCATCGGCACGCCTCGCAAAGAGCGCCCGGCAATCGCGCATCCCGTGGTGAACCTGGTGCACGAGGAGCGTTATTGTCGCGCCGACGCCGCGACGATGGATGCGCAGGTGGCCGAGATGGATGCGATGTTTCGACCGCACGCCCGCGAGGTGGGCGAGCGCGTGGTGGACATCTACACCCGCAAGCACACGAGCCCCTTTATGGCCGAGATGAGCCGCTCCATGGAGTGGTGGTTCAAAAACTGGCTCGGAAAATGACGAATGTGACAAAGGGGGGCGTCCCTTTGTCACATTCCATATCGCCGCGGTGGCCTAAAGACCGCATAAATGTTTATCTAGCTGGGAAAACAGTGCATTAAAATATGGGCTGATTACCTATAATCCCCTCGAACGTTAAAATTGGGAGGAAACCGGCTTATGGAACAAAAGGCAAAGGAAGTAGCCTCGCACGCTGCGATTCCTGTGAGCATCTCGGCGATGCTCGTCACGCTGGGCGTGGTGTATGGCGATATCGGCACCAGCCCCATGTATGTAACCAAGGCGCTCGTTGCCGGCAACGGCGGCATCGGAAGCGTCACGCAGGAGTTCGTGCTCGGCGCGCTCTCCCTTGTCGTGTGGACGGTCACGCTGCTGACGACCGTCAAGTACGTGCTGATCTCGCTGCGCGCCGACAACCACGGCGAAGGCGGTATCTTTGCCCTGTACAGCCTGGTCAAGCGTTGTGGCAAGTGGCTCATCATCCCCGCCATGCTGGGCGGCGCCGCGCTGCTCGCCGACGGCATCCTCACACCTGCCGTTACCGTCACCACGGCCATCGAGGGTCTGCGCACCATCCCGGCGGTCCATGCCGTGCTCGGTGACGACCAGGGTCGTGTCGTCGCCATCACGCTTGCCATCATCATCGCGCTCTTCTTGGTGCAGCGCATCGGCACGGCCAAGATCGGTCACGCCTTCGGCCCCATCATGACGCTGTGGTTTTTGTTCCTGGGCGGCACGGGCCTGTTCTTTGTCTGCCAGTATCCCGCAGTGCTGCTGTGCCTCAACCCGTTGCGTGGCATCGGCTTTCTGCTGAGCCCCAACAACCATGCGGGCATCATGATCTTGGGCAGCTGCTTCCTCGCTACCACCGGTGCCGAGGCACTCTACTCCGACATGGGCCACGTCGGCCGCGGCAACATCTACGCTACCTGGCCGTTCGTTAAGTGCTGCCTGCTGCTTTCCTATATGGGCCAGGGCGCTTGGCTTATGAACAACGCTGCCAACCCCGAGCTCATGGGCATTGCCGACCTCAACCCCTTCTACCAGATGCTCGCCCCGGGCCTGCGTCCCTTTGCCGTCGGCCTTTCCACCGTCGCGGCCATCATCGCCTCGCAGGCGCTCATCACCGGCGCCTTCTCGCTGGTGTCCGAGGCCAGCCGCCTGGACCTCATGCCTCACATGCAGGTCTTCTATCCTGCCGAGACCAAGGGCCAGCTCTACATCCCCATGGTCAACAACGTCATGCTCGTGGGCTGCGTCATCGTGGTGCTGCTGTTCCAGAACTCGGCGCACATGGAGGCCGCATACGGCCTGGCCATTACGCTCACCATGATGTGCACGACGCTGCTGCTCTTCTTCTATCTGCACGTGGAGCGCAAGCTCAAGGTTGCGCCGTGGATCTTCGTCGCATTCTTCCTCATGCTCGAGGGCTTCTTCTTTGTGAGCTCGCTCACCAAGTTCTTCCATGGCGGCTACTTCACCATCCTTATGGCCGCGCTCATCATGAGCATCATGGTGTGCTGGTACAGCGGCACGGCGGTCGAGCAACGCCAGTTTACGCTGCTGCCGCTGCGCAGCTACCTGCCGCAGCTCAAGCGCCTGCGCGACGACGACCGTTACGAGCGCATGAGCGACAACATCGTGTACCTGACCAAGGACACTAACACCGACTATATCGACCGCGATATCGTCTACTCGATCTTGGACAAGCACCCCAAGCGCGCTCACGCCTGGTGGTTCGTGAACGTCGAGACCATGGACGAGCCGTATACGTTTGCCTATTCGGTCGAGACGTTCGATACCGACTACGTCTTCCGCGTGCATCTGTACCTGGGCTATAAGGTCAATCAGCGCGTCAATGCTTACCTGCGTCAGGTCGTTCAGGACCTTGCCGCCACCGGTGAGCTGCCGCCGCAAAAGCACGACTACTCGGTCTACAAGGACCCGGGCAACATCGGTACGTTCAAGTTCGTCATGATCCGCAAGCTGCTGGCGCCCGAGAGCGACGTGGAGCCCAGCGAGCGCACGGCCATTACGCTCAAGTACATCATCCGCCGCGCCGCCGGCACGCCTGCGCGCTGGTACGGCCTGGAGAACTCCAACGTGAGCTTTGAGTACGTGCCGCTGTTCACCAAGTTTAAGGCCGTGAGCAAGATGCAGCGCCTGGCTCCCGACGAGCGTCCGTAGACTGCAAGGCTATACACTTGGAACCACCACAAGGGGAAACCACCACAAAGGTGCCTGTGAACTGCGCCCCGAAACTTGGACTGAATAAATAGCGACTACGCCGCAAGGGCCTGGTTCCGGAACTCCTCCGGCGTCAGGCCCTTCAATCTTACCTGCCTGCGCCGCGTGTTCCAATGG
>JAXJET010000006.1:0-20470 GCA_036301285.1 Collinsella aerofaciens | reverse complement strand
GGGCGAGGACGAGAACCGCAAGCTCGACGAGCGCGTCCGCGCGTTCCTGACCCGCGGCGTGACCGGCGACACCGACGTCAACATCATCGACACCGCCGAGTTCGCCATCCCCGGCCTTGACGACGAGTTCCGCGTCATCGTGTCTCCGTGGATTCTCTCCTCGCTGATCACCGATCGCCTTGCCGCTTACTACGAGACGGTCACCAAGCACAACCTCAACTACCGTCGTTACTATCACCAGTTCGACTACTAATAGTTGACCACTCATTTAAGAAGCACCCTGCCCGGGCGCATGCGTCCGGGCATTTTTATGCCGAAATTCGCTAGGAAGGGGAATCGAATGAGGCAGTTTATCGTGGCGTCCCATGCTCATTTTGCGTCTGGAATCGTCGAGAGCATCGGCCTGCTTTCCGGCGAGCGCGAAAACGTCCATGCGCTCTCTATGTATGTCGACGGAAACGAGGACCTGACCAAGGAGGCCGCAGCGATTCTGGACGGCTTTGCCGCGGACGATGAGGTCGTCGTGTGCACCGACCTCTTTGGCGGCAGCGTCAACAACGAGTTCACCAAGATCGTCCAGACGCGTCCTAACACGCACCTCGTGACCAACATGAACCTGCCGCTCCTTATTCAGCTGCTGTTCGTGCCCGAATCCACCCCGATCGATGAGGCCATTCGCCAGATCGTCGAGGCGGACGACACCAAGGTCAAGTACGTCAACGACCTGCTGGGGCAGGCCGAACTCGATGAGTTTTAACCACTAGGGAGCACATCATGATTCAGATGATTCGCGTGGACTATCGACTGCTTCACGGCCAGGTTGCCGTTAGCTGGACCTCGGCTCTGGGTGCCGACTGCATCTTGTTGGTGAGCGACACGGTCCTCAATGACAAGCTTCGTCTGCAGGCCCTGTCCCTTGCAAAGCCGGAGGGCTGCAAGGTCGTTGTCAAAAACACCGAGGATGCCGTCAAGGCGCTCCAGAGCGGAGTGACCGACAAGTACAAGCTCTTCGTGGTTTGCGAGACGATCCAGCAGGCCGGTGCCGTCGCCAAGGCGATGGGAGTCAAGAAGATCAACCTCGGCAACGTTGCCTTTAGCGAGAATGCCCGCCAGGTCTCGACGAGCGTGTTCCTTACGCCCGAAAACGAGGCATACGTCAAAGAGCTGCTCGGCGAGGGCTATGAACTGTTCATTCAGATGATTCCGGCAGATGCGAAGACTGACGCCGCGAAGGTTATCGGTTAGGGGCTGTCATGGTTATCAAGACAATCCTGATTTTCCTGATCGCCCTTTTGGGCTATTCCGAGTGGCTGACGGGTACGAGCTACCTCCAGCGCCCGATCGTGCTCGGACCTCTGGTTGGCCTTGTCATGGGCGACATGGTGACCGGCACGATCATGGGCGCCACAATGGAGCTTGCCATGGTCGGCGCCATCTCGGTCGGTGCGTATAACCCGCCCGATACGATTTCCGGAACCATCCTGGGTGTGTCGCTTGCCATGCAGGCCGGCGCGGACGCTTCGGCGGCCCTGACCCTGGGTATTCCCATCGCAACGATCGTCCTGGCGCTCGATACCGCCCTGGGCCAGCCGGTGATGCTGCTGCTGGTGCACCGTATCGACAAAAACGTCGAGGACGGAGACACCAAGGCCATCACGCGCAACATGCTCATCGCCGGCTACGCGCAGAGCTGGTGCGGCCTGCTGATTATTCCCCTGGCATTCTTCTTTGGCGCCGATGCTGTTGCCAGCCTGCTCAACATCATCCCCGATTTCGTTCAGACCGGTATGGATGTCGCCGCCGCCTTCTTGCCCGCGCTCGGTTTTGCAATGCTGGCTCAGATGATTATGAACAAGACTGTGGCGCCGTTCTTCTTCGCTGGCTTCTTCCTCGTCGCCTACTTTGGCATTAGCACGACGGGCGTGGCGATCTTTGCCGCGATCATCGTCGTCGCGATGACGGTTTTGGGTGACAAGAAAAAGGCGGAGCAGCCCGCAGTGGCAACCGAGGATCCTGCGATTGGGAGTGGGTTCGATGAGTTTTAAGTTTGAGTCTTCTTACGACGGGCTGATTTCCCGCGCAGACCTTAAGAAGCTGTTCTGGCGCTCGATTCCCTATGAGCATTCCTGGAACTACGAGCGTATGGGCCATATCGGCTTTATGTGGGCCCTTATGCCGATCCTTCGCAAGCTGTATCCGCAGGATGCGGACTTTAAGGCCGCCCTCAAGCGCCATATGGAGCTCTATAACGTCACGCCGTACATCTCGACGCTCCCCATGTCCATCGCCGCTGCAATGGAGGAGGTCAACGCTACTGACGATAGCTTTGACACGAGCGCGATCTCTAATGTCAAGCTTGCTTTGATGGGGCCGCTGTCCGGCGTGGGCGATGCCTTCTACTGGGGCACGCTGCGAATTTTGGCAACGGGTGTCGGCACGTCGCTGGCGCTACAGGGCTCTATTCTTGGCCCGATTTTGTTCCTGCTCGTGTTCAATGTCCCTCACTACATCATCCGTTACCTGCTGACGTTTGTGGGGTATCGCTTTGGCTCGGACATGATCAGCAAGGTCCAGGAATCGGGCATTATGGACACGATCGTCAAGATGGCCTCTATCATGGGCGCCATGGTGATCGGCGCTATGACCATGGAGATGGTCACCGTGGACATTCCGCTCATGGTCGGTGCGGGCGATGGTGCTCAGACGCTGGCCGAGCTGCTCAACGGAATCTTCCCGGGCTTTGTCACGATGGGGCTGTTTGGAATCGTCTATCTCATGCTCAAGAAGAAGATGAATCCGCTGGTCATCATGCTCGTGATCCTGCTCGTGAGTATCGCCGGCGCGTTCTTTGGAGTGCTTGGTGTTCAGTAGGGCATCCGTCATAATGAGAATAGTGTAAGAGGGGGCGTCGCGCACACTGTGCTGCGGCGCCCTTTTGCCGAAAGGTGGACAAGATGGAGTATCCGCAGCTTGCCGTCATGAATATCAGCCATCGTTATTTTGACCTTGAGGAATTCTTTTCTTCGGCAGCGGCCTCGGGCTACACGTGTTGCGAGCTTTGGACCGGGGCGATGCATCTGTATGTCGATTGCCATGGATACGATTCGCTCGAGCAGGTGCGGGAGCTGTCGCAGCGGTATGGGGTTCGGATTGTGGGGCTTTGTCCCGAACAGAACAACCCCAAGCCGTGGAATATCGCGGCGCGTGGGAATGAGGCGCGTGCCCGCACGCTCGCGTACTTTAAGAACGTTGTGGATATCGCGGCGGAACTTGGAGCCGAGCAGGTCATGGTCTCGAGCGGCTGGGCATTTTTGAACGAGCCGATCGAGGACGCGTGGGGTCGCAGCGCTTCGATGCTGTGTGCGATTGCCGAGCATGCGGGAGAGCGCGGCGTGCGACTGGTGCTCGAGGCCCTACAGCCGGTTGAGTCGATGATCGTGAACTCGGCGGCCGACACGAAGCGCATGATCGAGGCAGTTGATCATCCGGCACTTAAGGCGTGTCTGGATTTGGGCGCTATGGCGGTGGCAGGGGATACCATCGACGATTATTTCGATCTGCTTGGCGATGATGTCGCCCACGTGCATTTTGTCGATGTTGCGGCAGATGGCACGACGCATCTTGCCTGGGGTGACGGCGACCGCGATATGCGCGCCGACCTGGATAGGCTGGTGGCGCGCGACTATCGCGGAGTTGTTTCGGCCGAGACCTATGACGGGCGCTATTTCGCCGACCCCGCAGCTGCCGATGCGCAGGTAATGGCAGAGTATCGTCGTGCGATTGGCGCCTAGGCGGGTTTGGGTTGCGGCGATCTGCCCTATGTTTCCAGATGAATACGGCGTGAGCGGCTGCGATGGATTTTCCCCGCAAACACTCTAGTATGCTAAAGTACCCAGAAGACCGGCGGAGCTATGCCGGTCTTCTGTTCTATATGAAACACAGCATGAGGAGGCTTACCAGATGACGGCCACACCGTGGGGATTCCGGGACATATTGCCCGAGGAGGCTCAGGCGCGCGAGGAGATCGCATGTACGGTGAAGGGCTGCTTTAGGGAGCATCATTACCTGCCGGTCGAGACGCCGCTGCTCGAGGACAAGGGTTCGCTCGAGGAGGGCGGCCGCATTGCGGACACGCCGTTTAAGCTCTTCGATGACGACGGTCGCCTGCTGGTGGTCCGTCCCGACAACACGCTGCCGATCGTTCGCCTGGTTTCGACTCGCATGCGCGCGGCCGATCTGCCGCTGCGCCTGCGCTATGAGGCGCCGGTGGTCCGCGAGTGTCAGCGCAATGCCGGTGGCTCGCGTCAGTTTACGCAGCTGGGCTTTGAGCTTATCGGTGCGGGCGATACCACGGGCGATGTCGAGATCGTCTCGCTGGTGGCCGAGGCCGTGCGCAAGTTGGCGCTTCCCGATGCGCGCATTATCGCAGGTAGCGTGCGTCCGTTTAAGGAGCTGCTCGCGGCCTGTGGGGATCGCGAACTGGCTGCCGAGGCATTGCGTTGCGTGCACGCCAACGACTTTGTGGGCCTTGATACCCGTGTGGCGGCAAGCGCCGAGCCCGAGGCCGTCAAGGCTGCCATTAGCGAGCTGCCGCGCTTGCACGGCGGCGCCGAGGTACTCGACCGCGTCGACGCGCTGCTGACGGCGGCGGGCATTGTCGCGCCGCTCACGCGCGAGCTGCGCGCCCTGGTCGAGGGCCTGGCTCCCGAGGACGCCCAGGTGCTGTCCTTCGACTTCTCCATCATGAACTCGTTTGATTACTACACGGGCCTGGTCTTTAAGGCCTATGCCGGCGGCCTGCCCGATCCGGTCGGTTCGGGCGGACGCTACGACTCCATCTTTACCGGCGCATTTGGCGACGGCATCGAGGTGCCGGCGGCGGGCTTCGCCTTTTCGCTCGAGCGTCTGGAGGCCGCGCGCACCTCGGCCGAGGACGCTGCTTCCGATGGTGACCATGCCGTGGGCCGCGGCACCGAGGGTCCGCTGCGCATTGCCGTGCCCAAGGGCTCGCTCAAGGCCGACACGCTCGACGTGCTCGAGGCCGCGGGCTTGGACGTCTCTGAGCTGCGTGACCCCGGCCGTCACCTGATCGTGCGCGGCCGCGACACGCGTGCCGGCGAGGGTGCGGTCGGCGATATCGAGTTTGTCATCGTACGTCCTAGCGACGCGCCCGCCTTTGTGGGCTGCGGCGGCGCCGACTGCGGCATCTGCGGCTGGGATTCGCTTATCGAGGCCGACCTCAACCTGCTGCAGCTGGTCGATTTGGGCTACGGCCTGTGCACGTTTATCGAGGCGGAGCCCGCGTGGCGTGCCGGCCAGGCCGAGCGCAACTATGCCCGCCGTGGGTCGCTTCGCGTGGCCACCAAGTATCCGCGCATCGCGAGTGCCTGGTATGCCGAGCGCGGCGTGAATGTCGATATCGTCTCGCTGCACGGTAACATCGAGCTGGGCCCCATCGTCGGTATGACCGACCGTATCGTGGATATTACCGCCACGGGCGCCACGCTGCACGATAACGACCTGGTCATCACCGGCCGCATCATGGACTGCACGGCCCGCTTCTTTGTCAATCCGGGTGCCGCTCGCTTGGATCCGCGCGTGCGCAATCTGGCAGATCGCTTGGCGGCGGCCGTGAAGGACAAGCATTTTGAGCCCGTCGCGGGCTCGGCACAATAGCGTGAGCACGCACGGGCGACCCAACGTACGGGCTGCGGGTCGACTGGCGCCGCCGCCCGGCCTCTCGTTTTTCGAACATAGCCTCGACCGATAGGGGATACCGAAATGAAGACCATCAAGCTTGCTCCCGGTGAGCGCCTCGTTACCAACCAGCTCAACCGCAAGGGCGTGCTGCCGCAAAACATCGTCGACGCCGCCCGCGATATCGTGGCCAACGTGCGTGCCAACGGCGATGCTGCGGTGCGCGATTACTGTCAGCGTTTTGACGGCGTTGAACTGCAGAGCTTCCGTCTGCCGCAAGAGCAGATCGATGCCGCGCTCGAAGGCCTCGAGCCCGCTTTTGTCACGGCGCTCGAGAAGGCTGCACGTCAGATTCGCGAGTTCCACCAGCGCGAGGTCGAGCAGAGCTGGTTTACCACGCGCCCGGACGGCACGATGCTCGGCGTTAAGGTGACCCCGCTTGCTGCGGCCGGCATCTATGTGCCGGGCGGTCGTGCGCAGTACCCCTCCACGGTGCTTATGAACGCCATTCCCGCCAAGGTGGCCGGCGTCAAACGCGTGGTCATGGTAACCCCGCCGCAAAAGGATGGACTGATTAGCCCGTATACGCTCGCGGCCGCCAAGCTCGGCGGCGTGGACGAGATCTATATGGTGGGCGGCGCCCAGGCCGTGGCCGCGCTGGCGTACGGTACCGAGACCATTCCGCGTGTCGACAAGATTACCGGCCCGGGCAACGCCTTTGTCGCCGCTGCCAAGCAGATTGTCTCGGGTGACGTGGGTATCGATATGGTCGCCGGTCCCTCCGAGGTCTGCGTGCTGGCCGATGCCACGGCCAAGCCTATGGTGGTCGCGGCCGACCTGATGGCCCAGGCCGAGCACGACCCGCTGGCAGCCTGCTATCTGGTGACCTGCGACGAGCAGTTTGCGCGTGAGGTCGAGGCGGGTATCGACATCCTGGTGGCACAGTCCCCGCGTGCCGAGATCACGCGCGCCTCGCTCGATAACGAGGGCACCATCGTGGTGGCTGCCGATATGGCCGCCGCCGTCGAGGCCGTGAACACCGTGGCGCCCGAGCACCTTGAGCTGCACTGCAAGGACGCGATGGGCCTGCTCGGCGGCATTCGCAACGCCGGCGCCATCTTTGTGGGTGCTTGGAGTTCCGAGCCGCTCGGCGATTATGTTGCCGGCCCCAACCACACGCTGCCGACCGGCGGCACGGCCATGTTCTCCAACCCGCTTTCGGTCGAAGAGTTCGTCAAGCGCTCGAGTGTCATTTGCTATACACCCGAGGGCCTGCTCTCCGACGCTCCCGCCACGCAGCGTCTAGCCGAGGCCGAGGGTCTGTGGGCACACGCGCTTTCCGCCGCGCTGCGCCGCCGCGTGTTGGAGCAGGGCGAGGATGCCGTGAGCGCCGAGTCGCTCGCTGCGGCCGACCTGACCAAGGTTGCCTGGCCGGGCGACGCCGTGGCGACGGTTGCCGAGGGCGTGGACCTGGCGGCTGCAAGCGCGGATGGCGCCGGCGCGACTGGCAAGGAGGCCTAATATGGCCGAGCTGACGCCCCGCATGAAGGAGCTCGTCCAGTCCTACTTGGCCGGCATTGAGCCCTACGATCCCAACTTTACGCCCACGCGCATCAACCTTTCGGCCAACGAGAACACCTATCCCGTGCCGGCCGGCGTGCGCGAGGCGGTCGACGCCGCCCTGGCTGCCACGCCGCTCAACCGCTATCCCGATCCCATGTCTAACGACCTGCGCGACGAGCTTGCTGCCTGGCATGGCGTGACGCGCGAGAACATCTGCGTGGGAAACGGCGGCGACGAGCTGCTCTATAACTATCTGCTGGCGTTTGGCGGCGCGGGGAGGACTCTACTCAACTGCCCACCGTGCTTTAGCGAGTACGCGTTCTTTGCGTCGCTCTGCCAGACCGAGGTGCGCGACGTGTGGCGCGACCCCGCGACCTTTGAGCTTGACCAGGCAGCTGTGCTCGCAGCGGCGCCCGAGTGCAGCCTGGCGATCGTGACCTCGCCCAACAATCCCACGGGTGACGTGGCACCGCTCGACTTTGTCGCGGCGCTGTGCGATGCGTGCCCCGGCATGGTCATGGTCGATGAGGCCTACGTTGAGTTTGCCGACGATTCGTTTGGCGCGGCCACCACGGCGCAAGGGCTTATCGCCGAGCATCCAAACCTGGTGATTCTGCATACGATGTCCAAGGCGTTTGGCGCCGCCGGCACGCGTTTGGGCTACGTGATCGCGGCATCCGAGGTCATCGATGTGTTCGCGGCGATTCGCCAGATCTACTCGGTCAATGTGCTGAGCCAGGCGGCGGCGCTTGCCTGCGTGCGTGCGCGCGATGCGTATGCGCCCGTGGTGGCGCAAGTTACATCCGAACGCGAGCGCGAGCTGTGCGCCCTGCGCGCGATGGCTGCCGAGGGCATGCCCGTGGAGGCATGGCCGAGCGCGGCGAACTTTGTGCTCGTGCGCACGCCGCATGCCACGCGCGTGCGCGAGCGTCTGCGTGATGAGTATTCGATTTTGGTGCGCGACTTTAGCTATGCGCCGGGCCTTGCGGACTGTCTGCGCATCACTGTGGGTACGCCGCAGGAAAACGACGAGGTGCTGGCTGCGTTTGCCGCGCTGGTGAAGGAGGAGATGTAGATGGGCCGTTATGCCGAGGTGACCCGCAAGACGGGTGAGACCAACATTGTCGTCAAGCTCGACCTGGATGGAACCGGTACGTGCGATATCTCGACCGGCGTGCCGTTTTTCGACCACATGCTCAACGCCTTTGGCCGCCATGGCCTGTTCGATTTGACGGTGCATGCGGTGGGCGATGTTGAGGTCGATGCGCATCATACCGTCGAGGACACGGGTATTGTGCTGGGCGAGGCGTTCTGCCAGGCGCTGGGCGACAAGGCGGGCATTACACGCTTTGCCGACGCGGCGATTGCCATGGACGAGACGCTCGTGATGGCCGCCGTGGATATCTCGGGTCGCGGGCAGGCCTATTGCGGGTTGCCCGTGCCAACCGAGCGCGTGGGCACCTTCGATACCGAGCTGGCTGTCGAGTTCTTCTACGCTTTTGCGCGCGACGCCAAGCTCACACTGCATGTGCGCGAACTGGCGGGCGGCAATTCGCATCACATTATCGAGGCCGCCTTTAAGGCCGTGGGCCGCACAATGCGCCGCGCCTGCGAGCTCGATCCCCGCGTGCAGGGCATCCCCAGCACCAAGGGCTCGCTGTAACCTGCCAAAAAGGGACAGGTTTTGAATGGGGAAAGGGAGGGTCGCGTGGGCGAACCGAAGATCGTGGTGGTCGACTACCATAAGGGTAACTTGTCGAGCGTCGTGCGCGGGCTTGTGCGCGCCGGTGCCGCTGCCTGCACGTCGGACGATCCGGAGCAGATCTGCAACGCCGACGGCCTGGTCATCCCGGGCGTGGGCGCGTTCTATGACGCGATCGCCTTTATGCGCCAGAGCGGTGAGGAGACGGCTGTGCTCGACGCCGTTGCCGCCGGAACTCCGCTGCTCGGCATCTGCCTGGGCCTTCAGCTATTTTTTGAGCGCGGCAACGAGGGCGTGCCTGCGGACGAGGGCGCGATTGCCGGCGGTAACGCCCCCGAGCAGGCTGGCAGTCCCTGGGTCGATGGGCTGGGCATTATGCGCGGCTCGTGCACGCGCTTGGAGTCGAGTCGCCTTAAGGTGCCGCACGTGGGCTGGGACCAGGTGCACATGACGCCCGCCGGTGCGGCCGATCCACTGCTTGCCGGTTTTGCCGAGGGTGCCAACATGTATTTCACCCACAGCTATGCGGTGGCCGACGATGCCGATGCCGCCGATGTGCTGGCGCGCACGCACTATACGCGGAGTTTCCCGTGCATCGTGCGCCACGGCAACGTGTGGGGCTGCCAGTTCCATCCCGAGAAATCCTCCGCGCTGGGTCAGCGCATCCTTAAGAATTTCGTCAGCATCGTCGAGGAGGTCGGCCGATGATTCTGTTTCCCGCAATCGATTTGATCGGCGGCAAGGTCGTGCGCTTGGAGCGCGGCGACCGGAGCCGCTGCAAGGTATATTCCGACGACCCCGTGGCCGTCGCCCGCTCCTTTGCCGAGCAGGGCGCAAGCTGGGTGCATGTCGTCGACCTGTCCGCTGCCTTTGGCGAGGACGAGGACGCGTGCGCTGCCAACTCGGCAGCGATCGAGGCCATCTGCGGCGTCGATGGTCTGTCCGTGGATGTGGGCGGCGGCGTTCGCTCGCTCGCGCGCATCGACGAGCTGGCCGGCTATGGCGCTCGCCGCATTGCACTGGGTACCGTGCTGGTGACCGAGCCGGGTTTTGCCGAGGTGGCAGCCCAAGGCTTTGGTGGACTACTGGTGGCAGACATCGCCGCGCGCGACGGCCAGGTCAAGGTGAACGGCTGGCGCGACGGCGCGGGTATGGCGCTCGACGATGCCGTGGCGCAGCTTTCCGAGCTGGGCTTTAAGCACCTGGTCTATACCGATATCGCGCGCGACGGCATGCAGACGGGCATCGGTGTGGCGGCGTATCGCCATGTTGCCAAGGTCGCGGGCTTTCCTGTCGTGGCTTCGGGCGGCATCTCTACGCTCGACGACATTCGCGCGCTGGCTGCGGTGGGTGAGGATGCTATTGAGGGCGCCATTACCGGCCGTGCGCTCTACGAAGGCAACTTTACGCTGGCCCAGGCGCTGGCCGCCGCCCGAGGGGAGGAGTAGCCCATGCTTACCAAACGCGTGATTCCCTGTCTGGATGTTAAGGACGGCCGCGTGGTCAAGGGCGTCAACTTTGTGAGCCTGCGCGATGCGGGCGACCCGGTGGAGCTGGCCCGCGCCTACGACCGCGAAGGTGCGGACGAGGTCGTATTTTTGGACATTACCGCGACGAGTGACAACCGTGCGACGACCATCGAGATGGCGGCGCACGCAGCCGAGGAGCTCGCTATTCCCTATACCGTGGGCGGCGGCTTTCGCGACTTGGCGGGCATGCGGACCATGGTTGCCGCCGGTGCCGACAAGGTGTCGCTCAACTCGGCGGCCGTGCGTGACCCGTCGCTGATTAGCCAGGCTGCCGCGGCTTTTGGCAGTCAGGCCGTGGTCGTGGCGATCGATGCCAAGCGCGTCGGTTTGCCCGGAGAGCCGGGTGCCGACAAGTGGGAGGTCTTCACGGCGGGCGGCCGCAACGCCACGGGTATCGACGCGGTGGCGTGGGCCGAGGAAGCGGCTCGTCGCGGCGCCGGCGAGATCTTGCTGACCAGTATGGATCGCGACGGCACCAAGGCCGGCTTTGACCTGGCACTCACCCGTGCCGTGGCGCGCGCGGTGCCGATTCCCGTTATTGCGAGCGGCGGCGTGGGCACGCTCGAGCATTTTGCCGAGGGCGTGATCGAGGGCGAAGCCGATGCCGTGCTGGCGGCCAGCGTCTTTCACTTTGGGACCTTCAGCATTCGCGAAGTCAAAGAGTATATGGCCAGCCAAGGCATTCCTGTGAGGCTGGACTTCTAATGCTGCGGCTTGCCCAGGCACCCGACCTTTCGGCTCCAACCCTCCTCGCGTACTTAAGTACGCGTCGTCGGGCTTGTCGCTCGTAATCTCGGGCACCTGGACAACCCTCGCCGACCTGCGAAGTTTGAATTTGGGAAGAGAAATGGAAGAGATAACCGATCCTTCAAAGCTTACATACGACGCCAAGGGGCTGATTCCTTGTGTTGTTCAGCAGTATGACACCGGCGAGGTGCTTATGGTTGCCTGGATGAACGAGGAGTCGGTGGGGTTGACGCTCAAGACCGGCACCACGTGGTTTTGGAGCCGTAGCCGCCAGGAGCTCTGGAACAAGGGAGCGACGAGCGGCAATATGCAGGAGGTCAAGGAACTCTGGGCCGACTGCGATAGCGATACGCTGCTGGTCAAGGTCGACTCGCCGGGTCCGGCCTGCCACACCGGCAACCGTACCTGCTTCTTTAAGAAACTCGCGTAGGGCGGGCGCTCGACTAAGCGCTTGGCCAACCAGAAAGGATTGAACCATGGGTGTGCGCACTGCGAATGTTCAGGATGGAAATATCGGTGAGACGCTGACGGGGTTGGCCGAGGTGATTCATGGTCGTCGCGACGCATCGCCGCAGGAGAGCTACACCGCTCGCCTGTTGACCGACGTCGAGGACGAGCTGCTCAAGAAGCTTGCCGAGGAGGCGAGCGAGGTCATCATGGCCTGTAAGGATAACGACCACGATCACATTCGCTACGAGGCCGGCGACCTGGTCTACCACCTGCTCGTGACGCTTGAGCGCTACGGCATCACCCTCGACGAACTGGCCGGCGAACTCAACGCCCGCCGCCACTAGTCATTGGGGACGTTCTTAAACGACTAGTTAGGCGAGGGGTGTGGATTCCCATTCGCCGGTGGCGTGGGGGACGTCGAAGGTTCGGTAGCCACAGTCGTAGGCGTGTGCCTGGGCCTCACGGATGTTCCAGCAGATGTCGCAGGCGCGGTGTGCGTCCGAGCCAAAAGTGATCGGCACCTCGGCGTGGGCAAAGCAACGCAGCAATCCGGTCGCGGGATAGTAGTCGTCGAGGCCCTTGCGCGGTGCGGCGGTCGAGACCTCAACGCGGCGGCCCGTATCGTGCGCGCACTCGGCCATCTGCTGCCAAAACGGTGCGGGGTCAAAGTCGGGCGCAAAGCCTTCCTTCGAAAAGCGCATGACCAGGTCGGGGTGAGCCATCACATCAAAGTTGAGCGGGCTCTCGCAGGCGCGGCACCAGTCATCGACATAGCGCTCCCACACGCCGCGCACGCCTAAGTTATCCCAAACATGCAGGTCGGTGTCATCGTCGATCCAGCCGCAGCGCGAATCGGGCGTATCGGGACGAGCGACGTTTTCCGTTCCCGCCGTGCCCGCAGCACCTGCCGCAATATCGCCTGGGTTACCAATCCAATGCACACTGCCCAGGCGCACGACGGCGCCTCGGGACCAGCGCTCGACCAAAGGCTCGCAGCCCTCGTACCAATCGCATTCAAAGCCATAGATAAGCTCGAGCTCCGGCGCGATCTGCGCGGCAAGCTTGCGGGCATCCTCAAAAGCCAGACGATGTGCCGGCAGGTCGCCCTCAGTAACCTGCACTTCGCAGTTGGCATCCATGCTGGCGGGCAGGGTGAGATGGTCGGTTGAGACCATGACGCGGCAGCTGGCCGCAGCAGCGGCGCGAACGTTGTCCTCAAACGAGGCATGACCGTCCGAAAACGAGGTGTGGGTGTGGCAATCGACCAGCGGGCAAGCAGGCATGGCAGCTCCTTTGCGTCAAGCGAATCCGCTTCATTGTAATGGCGCAGCTCTCAACACGCCGGGCACGCCGGGGATCGAAATCGATTGGAAAGGTTGCGCGGCGCGTGGTGCGGCCTCGCTTGCTCTCAAAACGTGTACGTCAGCCTCCAAAACCGACAAATAA
Source organism: Collinsella aerofaciens (assembly GCA_036301285.1). Taxonomy (GTDB): domain Bacteria; phylum Actinomycetota; class Coriobacteriia; order Coriobacteriales; family Coriobacteriaceae; genus Collinsella; species Collinsella aerofaciens_BS. The sequence goes on along the minus strand of JAXJET010000006.1, from coordinate 7,336 downwards.
TGACATGTTTGGAGGCTGACGTACACGTTTGGATGGGGGCGAGGGCGGCGACGGACGAAAGTCACGCTTGTGCCACGTCCGATGTGCTAGCGTTTGGATGAACAAAACGAGCCCGTGCGGAAAGGAGCCGGACCGTATGCAATGCGATAGCACATCCCCGCTGTCCCGCGAGACCGATGCGCCCGAGACCATCGTCAAGCTGGAATGCGACATCGACGACGCGTCGCCCGAGGTGCTCGCCTACGCTGCCGACCGCCTGCGCGAGGCGGGTGCGCGCGAGGTGCATTGGCTGCCCCTCTATTGCAAGAAAGGCCGTCCCAGTTGGCAGCTACAGGTAATCTGTGCTCACGAGGATATCGAGCGCCTGCAGACGATTATCTTTTTGGAAACCACGACCAACGGCATTCGTCGCCAGGTCATGGAGCGCGTTTGCCTGCCACGCCGCTTTGAGCGCGTAACGACGCCATGGGGCGAGGTGTCCGTTAAAGTGGCCACCCTGCCCGACGGCAGCGAGCGTGCAGCGCCCGAGTACGAGGACTGCGCCCGTCTCGCTCGCGAGCATAACGTGCCGCTCCAGCGCGTGATGCAGACGGCCCAGAGCGCGGCACTGCGATTTGAATAACGCGGCTGGTGGCGACATCCTGCGCCCAGCCATATCAACCCCATTCGAAAGGATCTCCCCATGAAATATCTCATCGCCTCCGACATCCACGGTTCGGCATATTGGACTGAGCGCCTGGTCGCCGCCATCGAGTCCGAGCAGCCCGACCGCATCGTCCTGCTGGGCGACCTGCTCTATCACGGTCCGCGCAACGACCTGCCGCGCGACTACGCCCCCAAGCGCGTAATCCCGCTGCTCAACGCCCTGGCCGACCGCATCATCGCCGTCCGCGGCAACTGCGATGCCGAGGTCGACCAGATGGTCCTCGACTTCCCCCTCATGGCCGACTACGCCACGCTGTTCGACGAGACCGGTCGCGAGCTGTTCCTGACGCACGGCCACGTCTTTGGCGCCGGCATGCACAGCAGCGTCGACCACGCGCCCGCGCTGCCCGAGGGCTCCGCGCTCGTCTACGGCCACACGCACATCAAGGTCAACGAGGAGAGCGCCGCGCACCCGGGCCTGCGGCTCTTCAACCCCGGCAGCGTGAGCATTCCCAAGGACGGCTCGCACAGCTACGGCATCTACGAGGGCGGCGCGTTCCGCCACGTGATCATGGAGGAGGACTAACCATGGCGCAGCACATGGCTCAGCAAAATGCCGAGGGTTCGCGCGACCTGTCCACGCTGGTCGACGCGTCGGCTGAGCTGCAGCATCTGGTGCAGACCATCTGGCGCCTGCGTCAGCCCGACGGCTGCCCGTGGGACCGCGAACAGACGCACCGCAGCATTGGCAAGAACATGATTGAGGAAGCCTACGAGGCGCTCGATTGCATCGAGGCGGACGACGTGGCACATCTGCGCGAGGAGCTGGGCGATGTGCTCATGCAAGTAGTACTGCATGCGCAGATTGCGGCGGACGCCGGCGAGTTTACGCTGGCCGATGTGGCACGCGATATCGACGCCAAGCTCATCCGCCGTCATCCGCACGTATTTGGCGATGCGGATGCCGATAACTCCGACGAAGTGCTCAAGATCTGGGACGAGGTCAAGCTTGCCGAGAAGGCTGCCAAGGACAAGGCCGTGGCGGCGGGCGAGGCTACGCCCGAGGGCCTGCTCGACGGTGTGCCCACGCATCTGCCGGCGCTGATGCAGGCTCAGAAGGTATCGCGCAAGGCGGCTGCCGTGGGCTTTGAGTGGGAGACGGTCCAGGACGTGTGGGACGAGGTAGCCGAGGAGCGTGCCGAGTTTGAGGCCGAGGAGCCCGGCTCGCCCGAGCGCGAAATGGAGTTTGGCGACCTGCTCTTTGCCTTGGTCAACGTCGCGCGCAAAGAGGGGATCGACGCCGAGAGTGCCCTGCGCGCCAGCACGGCCAAGTTCCGCCGTCGCTGGGCTGCGATGGAGGCCGCCGTGCACGAGGCGGGCGATGACCTCGCCGCCTGCTCAACCGCTCAACTCAACGACCTGTGGGACCAAGCAAAAGCAAGCGAGTGAGGCCTGCGTCTCTCACGGCATCCATTCGTAGAGAGGTCTCTACAAGCAAAAAGCCATATACAACGGAAGATGTGCCAGCTGCGCTTCGGCATCCCACTCGAGTTGTTTAGGGTGCAACACGTAAGCCATCCCAATCTTCTTGTTAAAGCGCGCGCGGAATCGGTCGAGGGAGATGGTTCCGTATCTGCGTGGCGACTTAACTTCGATGGGGCTGATGCGCGGCTTTCCGGCGGCATTGACATAGGGTCGGGTAACGAGGAAGTCGATTTCCATGCGCTCCTCCCCCTCCTTCTTTCCGCTTTGGGAATAAAAGAAGAGCCTGTGTCCATTGGCCTTTAGAGATTGGGCAACGTAGTTTTCGGTAAGCATTCCTTCGTTCAATCCGATGTCGCCGCGAAGCACGGCTCTGTAAACGTCTTCATCGGTATCGTTGTTGTCAGAGAAGGCAAGCGTTACAAGCAGGCCGGTGTCTGCCATGTAGCACTTGAGGGCCGTTTGCTCCATGCTGAGTGAAAGGCCCACGCTCGGTTCGCTTGCGGCATAGCAGATATTGGCAATTCGCGCGTCTGCCAGCCAAAAGAAGGCTTCTTCGTAGGTGCGCATGCGTGCGTTTTTATCAAGTGAGGAAAGCTTGAATCGTTTTTCGTGCCTAGAGAGCTGACCCGGGATGCCATCGAGTACGGAGACGACTTTGAATTCGTAACCGGTTGCAAAACGAGAGATATCGTTGCGATAGAGCTGGACGATTCGGCGCTTCGAAGCGTCGACGGGCGCAAAAGCGCGCTGTTCAACATAGATGGATACCGGCTCAGGCATGCCACCTACGAGCATGTATTCGCGCATAAGGGAGAGCGCTCTGCGATGTAGGGCATCGGGGAGCGGCTTCATCTTGTTAAAACTCATGCGAATGAGATCGGCCAGTCCCTTTTCGTCCATGCCCCAAAGAAACTCCTCAAAGTCGAGGGGCTCAAGTTCCAGAGACTCTTCCTCGGATGGGATGACGATATCTTTAATGTTCTGCTTGATGCTGAGCAGGGATCCAGTTTCGATGTAGTCGTAACGTCCGTCTGCAACGAGATACTTGATGAGTCCGCGTGCTTGCGGGTACATCTGGACCTCGTCAAAGACGATAAGTGTCTCGTGTTCATAGAGTTTGACGTTATAGAAAACCGAGAGATAGAGGAAGAGCGAGTCGAAGTCAGTGCGATAGTCCTCAAAATATTGCTTAACTTCGGCAGGTGCTTGAAAGAAATCAATGACAAGGCAGGACTTGTATTCGGTTTCTCCAAACGTGCGGGCAAGCGTGCTCTTTCCGACGCGGCGGGCTCCTTCAATAAGAAGTGCTGTTTTACCAGCGCTTTCATGCTTCCATTTTAGTAGTTTGTCATAGGCTTTTCGTTTAAGCATGGCTACCTCGTACACGATATCCAGAACTTTTATAACCTGATTATGCACGATATCCAGAACTTCAGACCCTTAGAATTGCACGATATCCAGAACTTTGCACGATGTAAAAGTACATTATTGGCTCTTTCATTCGCAAGCCAGGTAAAGACGGTATGCCGATAGAAGAATTTAATGGTTGGGGGGCGACCTCTAGAGATGAATGTTCGGTGCAAAAACAAGCGCCCCAAAGAATGATTTCTCCAATTCATATGTATCCCTCGGCTAACTTAGGGCATAATGCAAAAAGTGCGATATGGCTAACTTATGAACCTGCGCGCCGCTGCAGCGTGCAAGCCGCGTCGCCAAGCATTCAACCCGTTTCCAAGTGAGAGGGAGACAACATGAGCGATATTTTGGACGTCTACGGTCGTGAGGTGCTCGACAGCCGCGGCAACCCTACCGTCGAGGTCGAGGTCGTGCTCGAGGACGGCAGCTTCGGTCGCGCGATGGTGCCTTCGGGCGCTTCGACCGGTGCTTTCGAAGCTTGCGAGCTGCGCGACGGCGACAAGGGTCGCTACCTGGGCAAGGGCGTTTCGCAAGCCGTCGAGCACGTCAACAACGAGTGCGCCAACGCCGTCGTGGGCCTCGATGCCTTCGATCAGCGCGCCGTCGATGCCGCACTAATCGTCGCCGACGGTACGCCCAACAAAACCAAGCTCGGCGCCAACGCCATTCTGGGCGTATCGCTGGCCGTTGCCCGCGCTGCGGCAGAGTCGGCGGGCCTGTCGCTGTACCAGTACCTGGGCGGCGTCAACGCTCACCTGCTGCCCACGCCTATGATGAATATCCTCAACGGCGGCGTGCATGCCGACAACAACGTTGACTTCCAGGAGTTCATGATCATGCCGGTGGGCGCTCCGAGCTTTGCCGAGGGCCTGCGTTGGTGCGCCGAGGTCTACCACACCCTCAAGGGCGTGCTGCACGAGGCCGGCCTGGGCGGCGGCGTGGGCGACGAGGGCGGCTTCGCGCCCAACCTCAAGACCAATGCCGAGCCGTTCGAGTACATCACCAAGGCCGTCGAGAAGGCTGGCTTTAAGCCCGGCGTCGACTTCATGTACGCCATGGATCCGGCCTCGACCGAGTTCTACAACGCCGAGACCGGCATGTACGAGCTCAAGGGCGAGGGCGTGGAGTACACGAGCGCCCAGATGGTTGATTACTGGGAGAAGCTCGTCGACACCTATCCCATCATCTCCATCGAGGACGGCATGGCCGAGGAGGACTGGGACGGCTGGGTCGAGCTTACCCGCCGCATTGGCAACAAGGTGCAGCTGGTGGGCGACGACCTGTTCGTCACTAACACCGAGCGCCTCAAGAAGGGCATCGAGCTGGGTGCCGCCAACGCGATCCTGGTCAAGGTCAACCAGATCGGCACGCTCACCGAGTCGCTCGAGGCCATCGAGACTGCCAAGGAGGCCGGCTACGCTTGCATCGTGAGCCACCGTTCCGGTGAGACCGAGGACTCCACGATCGCCGACCTGGTCGTGGGTGTTAACGCCGGCCAGATCAAGTCGGGCGCCCCGTGCCGCAGCGACCGTATCGCCAAGTACAACCAGCTCATCCGCATCGAGGACGAGCTTGAGGGTAGCGCGCGCTACGCCGGCAAGTCTGCGTTCTACAACATTCGCTAGGCAGCGGCGTGTGCGGGGGCGGGGCTGACTCGGATTCGCCTCGCTTCCGCCGGGCACTGTTGAGCACCATTGGGCGCTGGGCCATACGGCTCAGCGCCTTTTTTATGTCGAGCAAAGGCTGGCGAAAGCGGTGCGGGCGCTCGTGCTATAACTAAAAGACTTAGCGCAAACAAACCTCAACCGCACAAGGCGCACATGGATCAGATTTACGACAACAGGTATTATTCCGCCGGTTCGCGCGAGCCGTCGCCTCGCCGCGCACCTACCGTGCAGCTCGGCGGGTCCGACTACGCCGGTGTCGATCGCCGCGCACAGCGTCCGGCAAGTGCCTCACATCCCCGTGCTCAAATGAATACGTCGACGGGTCGCCCGCCACGCTCGGCGCCCCCGACGCATGCTTCGCGTACGCAGCACCCCTCGGCTCAAACGCACGAAAAGTCGACCAGGCCCTCGAGCCGTCTTTCGGGCTCGGACTTCATGCACTACGCCAACGACAATGCGGTGGTCAAGGCGATCTACGACTTTACCCATGGACCCCAGCGCGGGCTGTTTATTGGCATTGTCGTCGTCCTGGTGCTCGTGAGCCTGTACTTTCCCGTGCGCGACCTCTACGTTGCCAAACGCTCGAACGATATCTTGGCCAAGCAGGTCGAGATTCGCCAGCAGTACAACGACGAGCTGCAGAAAAGCGTCGACAAGCTGCTCTCGGAGGAGGGTATCAAGGACGCGGCATCCGAGGACTTGGGCCTGGTGATGCCCGGCGAGAAGAGAATTGAAGTGCAGGGCCTGGACGACGATTCGGATTCGTCTTCGAGCAAGAAGTCGTCGAACGCCAAGAAGGCCAGCGAAGTTGCCAAGGAAATCGAAGACGTCGGTAAGGACGCGCCGTGGTACATCCAGGCGCTCGACATGCTGTTTGGGTTTAACGGTGTCGAGGGCCAGACGGTCGTGTCCAACGGCAAATAGCGCCCGGAGGGGAGCCTGCAATGGCAGATTGCAAACGCTATAAGGTAGCCGCGATCGACCTGGGAACAGTGTCGTCGCGACTGGTGTTAGCGCAGGTCGAGGCCGGGGCGATCGTGGAATCGTCCAAGCATACCGAGATCACCGACTTGGGCGAGGGCGTGGACGCGACGGGCCGCTTTTGCGAGGCGGCCGTCGAGCGTGTGCTCGCCGCGTGTCGCATGTTTGTGGACGAGGCGCATGCCTTTGGGGCCGTGTGCATCTGCACCACGTGCACGAGTGCCGCGCGCGATGCGTCCAATGCCGCCCTGCTGCTGGACGGCCTGCGCGAGCTGGGGCTCGAACCGCAGGTGATTCCGGGCGAGGTCGAGGCACGCCTGACGTTTTTTGGCGTGGCGCACGACTTTGCCGGCGAGCGCATTATTGTTGCCGATTCGGGTGGCGGATCCACGGAGCTCGCGACGGGCGTCTATGCGCCGGAGCGTGGCGTCTTTGCGCTGGAGGGCACGCGTTCGCTGGACATCGGTTGTCGCCGCGTGACGGAGCGGTTCTTCTCGGTGCTGCCGCCTGCGGACGGCGAGCTTGCTGCCGCTGCCGCGTGGGCGGGTGAGCAGTTCGCCGCCTATTTTGAAGGCCTGCCCAGCGACTTTGAGCGCGCCGAGCGCCTGGTCGCGGTGGGTGGTACCGTCACCACGCTCGTGGCACTCGTTCACGAGCTGGAGCCGTATGATTCGAGCTTTGTGCACCTGCGCGAGCTTTCGCTGGAGCAGGTTTCGACCGCTATCGAGCGCATGTCCGCGCTGGATGCTTCGGGCATCGCCGCGTTACCGGGCGTGCAACCCAAGCGCGCGGGCGTGATCTTGGCAGGTGCCGTGGTGATTCGCGAGCTCATGCGAGCCGGCGGCTACGACACGCTCACCGTAAGCGAGAACAGCCTGCTTGCCGGCATGGCCGCCACCATCAACGAGGTTCTCGACGGCGCGACCCCCACCATCGCCTGGGTCCCCAGCCTGAGCGCTCTTTAACCGTCTTCCTCTGAGCTGCGGTGAAATAGTTCCTAAATGGGGGTGCGGACAGAAAGTTGGACCGTGAAGCGGTCCGGACTGGAGGTTCGCATGTACAGCAGGGAGAAGGTCGAGCTCTTCCTCCTGGCGACGGAGGACGGCATGGGGCCGACCGCCGCCGCGAAGTTCGCGGGGGTC
>JAXJET010000005.1:0-20674 GCA_036301285.1 Collinsella aerofaciens | reverse complement strand
GGCCGAAGAGGCGTCAGCAGGTCAGTGGGTCATCGTCCCGGCGTTCAGCATCAGGGTAGCGCTGCGACGCGGAAATCGCGCGCCGTTGCCGCGCCCCGCAGTGCCCGCTTCCCCCAAGGACAATTATCAGTGCAGGTAGAAGGCCTGTCGATTTTCGAAAAGGCGGTCATGGTTGGCCCCTTCGGGCTAAACGTAGTAAATAGGCCCTTTTCTTGGCGTGCGGTCAGCTCAATGCTTATCTCCGTGCCGGAACTGACCCAATTGCTTGTTAGTTGCGATGATATACGGACTGTTTGGTGCTTTGGAGCCTCAAAACAGTCCCTATTCCACCACAGCTTGGAAGGGGCGGCCGGTACCGGATGAGTGGTGCTGGTGGGTTAGGGCGGTTTAGGCCTGTTTGCGGTGCTTCCATTGCTTGCGGCACCAGCGCATGAGCGCCTTGATGACGGGAATCGTGATGAGGATGGCCCATGCGGGATGGGGCTGCCCCAGGCAAAGCCACATATAGAGAAACCATGCAATGGCGGCTGCTGGATAGACGCATTCAATGAGCTTTGACAAATGGCGTTGGTCGATAAAGTCGCCAAGCGCGTAGTAGATGGGAATCAAAAAGACGAGGAAGAGCCCCATGGACCACGCGCCGTAGATAATGCCGAGCACTAGATAGGCGAGGGCGACAAGCGCGGGGAAGGGGAATTTGTTCCATGTACGTCCGACCTTGGTGTGGAAATGCTTGCCATGATGGTCGAGCTTGTCGTGTGCTTCCTTCCAGCTGGAGAACGTCTCGCCGTCGATGGTGACGGTGCCGTCGTCATTGGTATGCACGCTATGTCCATCGTCCTCAAGCGTATCGACATGCACGCCGTCCGGCCCCACATGCACCTCTTCGCCCTTGCGCTCGTTGGTCACATGGATGCCGTTCCAGCCAACATGGACTTCCTCGCCTTTATTGGGATCAATGACGTGGATGCCGCGCACGAGGGAAACATCGACAAGTGGCTTATCGCTGCGATCGGCGTTCTCGGCAGAATCCTCGGCCTCGCCAGCCACATCCGCCGTCTCGGTGCTGGCGCTACCGTCCTCCAGATCGTCGGCATTGTTGGCCGCTTCCCCATACAACAACTCATCCAGCGACACGCCATACAGCGCGGCGAGCGCAATAAGGTTATCGGTATCGGGCGAGGATTCGCTGCGCTCCCATTTACTGACAGCCTGGCGGCTTACACCCAGCTGGGCGGCAAGCGCCTCCTGAGAAAGCCCGGCAGCCTTGCGGCGATCAACGAGCCGCTGCGCCATCGCAAGATCCATGGTGGTTCCTTTCGTTTGATGGTCGAATTGAATGAGCCGAGTATGCCGAGAACAACCGGTAGCGACCACCATTTCTAGTTAGAATCTGCCCCAACCCTACCGCAACTACCGGTAGCAACCCCTAACGACCAGCCATTTCAGGACAAATGTCAGTGCAAGTAGCAGCCAAGAGCCCCCACTCAGTAAGTTGCGGTGGAATAGTTCCTAGTTTCAGCCATTTGCGGGCTATGCAGGAACTATTTCACCGCAACTTAATTTCAGACCAGGCACCCGCAGCAAGAAGACGAATAACCTCGGCGAGTATGTAAACGCAGGGCCCTCCGACCCCGCCCGACGATTTCGATTGGCGACCTTTGACGGAGTCAAGGGAGGAGCCAAATCGAAATACGTCGGGCGGGGTCGGAGGGCCCGATGAGATAGATTTCGGCCGAGGCTATTCGTCGCCGAAGCTGATGCCCAGCGCCTTGGCCTCGCGTACCAGATCGCTCTGGGGGTCGACATACTTGAGCTTGCCGGCGACCTCCTCGAGCGGCATGTGACACATCTTGCCGTCACGCAGGGCAATCATGTAGCCAAACTCGCCGCGCAGGCAGCCGAGCGCCGCCTCGACGCCGCACTGGGTCGCAAAGATGCGGTCCTGGGCATCGGGCTGACCGCCGCGCTGCGTGTGGCCGGGGATGGCGACGCGGGTCTCGCGACCAGTCTTGGCTTTGATCTCCTTGGCGATGTCGTAGACAATCGAGGGGCTCGTACGCTCGGCGAGCTTCTTCTTGTACTCCTTCTTGGACAGCGCCGCGTCCTCCTTGGAGATAGCGCCCTCGGCGACGGCTACAATCGTAAAGCGGCTGCCGGTCTCCATGCGATGCTCGATGGTCTTGATGACGTTATCCATGTCGTAGGGGATCTCGGGGATCAGGATGACGTCCGCACCGCCTGCGACGCCGGCGTACAGCGGGATCCAGCCAACCTTGTGGCCCATGATCTCGATGACAAACACGCGGCCGTGGCTCGACGCAGTGGTGTGGATGTCGTCGATGCACTTGGTGGCGACGTCGATGGCGCTTGTAAAGCCAAACGTCAGCTCGGTGCCCCAGGTGTCGTTATCGATGGTCTTGGGCAGGGCGATAACGTTGAGGCCCTCTTCGCGCAGGCGGTTGGCGGTCTTGGTGGAGCCGTTACCGCCCAGCATAAACAGGCAGTCGAGCTGCAGCTTATGATAGGTGTGGACCATTGCGGGTACCTTCTCGATGCCATCGGCCTCGGGAATATCCAGACGCTTGAACGGCGTGCGGCTCGTGCCCAGGATGGTGCCGCCGCGGGTGAGGATGCCGCTAAAATCGGCGGGCGACATGACGCGGAACCTGCTGTAGATAAGGCCCTGGTAGCCGTCCTCAAAACCATAGATCTCGATAGGTTCTTCGCTATTGGTCATAAGCGTTTTGACGATGCCGCGCATGGTGGCGTTGAGCGCCTGACAGTCGCCGCCACTGGTAAGAAGACCGATCCTGAGCATGATGAATCCTTCCGGGCAAGTTATAACATGCGCATAAGTTTACCCCCGCACACTGTTGATACGGGGGTAAAACGTGTTAGCTCAAGCGTATAGAAATGTAAGCAACGTCAGGCGAGCGTAAGGTCGACGGGCCTGGGTCCTTACAGTGCGAAGGCGTCGACGTCGCCCCAGTGGCGGCGCAGCGTAATGGCGGCGGCGGGTTCGGTATTGTCAAAGACGACCGACCATCGCGTATTGCTGGTGATGTCTTCCGGATTGGCCTCTTGCGCTGCGGCACGCAGGGCTTCCCAGACAATCGTTTCGTCCTGGGCACCGACATGGGTATCAAGGACATCGGCGATTGCGACGGCGCGCTCTTTACCATGGCCCAGCTCGCCATTCTTTTGGTTGGGCAGCACTTCGTCGCCATAGCAGGCATAGAAGTTCGTAACCTGGCGTACAGGAGTCACTTTGCATGCACGGTCGGTGACGCGCGGATCCCACTCCACCACCCGCGCGTCACCGGCGGCGTCGTTGATAAAGAAGTGGTAATCGCGTCCTGCCATGGCGTGCATGTCGTAGGCGGAAAGCAGGTCGACAGCTTCTTGCGTGGTGGCGGCACGGTCGAGCACCAGGCGGATGGCGAGCGAGGTATTGATGACGGGGCGTTGCGTGTCCTGGTCACAGGGCTTGGAATCCAGGGTGAGTACGGCAATGGACACGCCGCATTCGTTAACACCGTCGAGCTGAGCAAACGGGCCCATGAGTGCGGCGGCACGTCCCGCGACGGAGTCAAGCGGAGTGTTATCGCCCAGGTTGTTAAGGGCGGCAAACCCGATGGAGGCATAGCCGCCGCGTGGGTGATTGCGCACCAGCAGCGCCGAGGTGTCGTCCTTAAAGTCGTAACTGCGACCGGTGCGCACGCGGTCTTCGGCATCTACGGCGACAAAAGCGCTGCAGGCAAACTGGGGCGCCTGGACATGTGCCGGCACGCCGGGCAGCACCTGCGCCATCACAGCATCGATGTAGGCCTGGTCGTCGCGCACGCCAGCGGCGATGATGCGGTCAAGGTCGTAGTCGTAAGCGATGTCGATTGCGTACAGGTCATAGCCATCCGCATAGTCAGTCAAGCGTTTGAGCGACGCGGCGGACTTGATTTGTTTGTGATAAACGATACCGGCGGCAATGGCGATGCCGACGGCGGTTCCTGCAACACCGCAGGCGATGGCAATGTTACGTGGCTTCATGACGGCTCCTCTCGTCCTGTTAGCGTAATTGTCGCAAAAGGTGCACGGGCATGATGGCTCAACTTGGCGAGCGGCGTGGGATTAAACATGGAATGAAAGGCGCGGCGCTGGCGCGGCGGGGTATGCTGGAGGGGACCATCAACCCAGCGAAAGGGGAGAGCATGACGGATCAGGAAACGCCCGAGCGCGCGCATGTGACGGCCGATGATATCGAGGCCGCCAACGACCTTATCGACTTTATCGAGGCATGCCCCAGCATGTTCCATACGGCGGCGACCATTATGGCCGAGCTCGACGAGGCGGGCTTTACCTACCTGTCCGAGAACGCGGCGTGGGACATCGAGCCGGGCGGGCGTTATTACACGCAGCGCAACACCTCGAGCGTTATCGCCTTTAAGGTGGGCGAGGACCTGGCTGCTACGTGGGGCGAGGACGGCGTTGCCGGCGACTACCATTTTCAGCTGACGGCGTCGCACAGCGACTCGCCGACGTTTAAGGTTAAGGCCGTGCCCGAGCTCGACGGCGCGGGCGAGACGCTGCGCCTGAACACCGAGGCCTACGGCGGCATGATCGACTACACCTGGTTCGACCGTCCGCTGGCACTCGCGGGCCGCGTGCTGGTACGCGAGGGCGACCGTATTGAGAGCCGCCTGCTTGCCACCGAGCGCGAGGTCGCTATTATCCCGAGCCTTGCTATCCACATGAACCGCGGCGTTAACGAGGGCTTTGCTCCCAACCGAGCCGTCGACCTGTGCCCGCTCATCAGCGCCGGCGAACTCAAGCAGGGAGATTTTGATGCCCTGATTGCCGAAGAGCTGGACGTTGAGCCCGAGCAAATTCTGGGCCGCGATTTGTTCCTGGTCAACCGCCAGGATGCGCGCATTTGGGGCTGGGCCGACGAGTTTATCTCGACGCCCAAGCTTGACGACCTGGCCTGCGCCTACACCTCGCTGCAGGCATTTTTGGGTGCCGAGAACGCGCACGATGTTTCGGTCTTCTGCTGCTTCGATAACGAGGAGGTTGGCTCCGAGACCAAGCAAGGCGCCATGTCGACGTTCTTGGCCGATGCACTGCGCCGCATTAACGGATCGTTGGGCTTTGACGACGAGTCGTACCATCGCGCCCTTGCCGCATCGATGCTCGCGAGCTGCGACAACGCACATGCCGTGCACCCCAACCACGCCGAGAAGTGCGACGCCCGCAACCAGGTGGTGCTCAACGGCGGCATCGTCATCAAGGAAGCCGCCAACCAGCACTACTGCACCGATGCCTTTAGCCGCGCGGTGTTCCAGGCCATCTGCGATGACGCCGACGTGCCAACGCAGGCTTTCGCCAACAAGAGCGACATGGCCGGCGGTTCCACCCTGGGCAACCTGTCGAATATGCAGGCGAGCATGCATGCCGTGGACGTGGGCCTGCCGCAGCTGGCCATGCACTCAAGCTACGAGACCGGCGGCGTGCGCGACGTGATGTACGCCATCCGCGCTCTCACCGCCTTCTACGAGCGAAACCTAACCATCAACGGCGCCGAAAGCGTAGAGCTCTAATACCTGCCAAAAAGGGACAGGTTTACTTTGGCAGGTTTTATTTGGGCAAATGCCGCAATGCCAACAGCTGGACAGAATTGTTATGACACCGCAGGTTGAGCAAACGTCAGCGAGCGACGTCCAGAGCGAACAAGTTGGCATGAAAAAGGCGAGGTATTGACCTTCTGGTCATGCCTCGCCTTTTGAATGACAAATTGTCGCTCTGGGCGGCGCGCAGCGTCGACCGGTCCGCCGTTCGTTAGAACGGCGGAACCCTAATGTTCGATCCAACAGCGCAGGGTTTCGCCGACTTGCAGGTGACGCAGGTTCTCCGCGGCAATGTCGACCACATTGTTGAGCGTGGCTGCCAGGTGGAACCAGCCGGAGACGTGCGGCGTGATGAGCATGTTGGGTGCATCCCACAGCGGGCTTGTCGCGGGCAGCGGCTCGGGGTCGGTGACGTCGACCGCGGCGCCGGCGAGATGTCCCGACTCCAGGGCGGCAACCAAGTCGTCGGCGACCACAAGGTCGCCGCGGCCGCCGTTGGCAAAGAAGGCGCCCGGTTTCATCGCGGCGAAGAACTCGGCGTTCGCCAGGCCGCGGGTCTCGGGTGTGCTGGGCATAAAGGAAGCGACGATGTCAGCCTCGGCCAGGCGCTCGGACAGGGCGTCCATGCCGTCCATGTCCTCAAACACAATGGGATAGACGAGCGGATGGCGCTTGATGCCGCGGACGTGCGCGCCCATGCTGCGGCAGAGCGTGGCAAAGTGGCCGCCGATATCGCCCGCGCCCAGCACCAGCACGTTGGCATTTTTGAGCGAGGTGACCGGCCCTAAGTCCTCCCAGCGATGCTCACGCTGCAGGTCCTGGTAGCCGGGCAGGCGCTTCATCATAGACAGCACCATGGCAAACATGTGCTCGCTCACAGCCTGGCCGTAGGCACCCACCGAGCAGGAAAGCTTAGCGTCGGCCGGCACGGTGCCGGCGGCCAAGTAATCGTCATAGCCGGCGGTCCGCAATTGCAACAGCTGGAGATGCTCGCATGCCGTGAGCATGCCAGGGTCGATGTTGCCAAGGATCACGTCGGCATCGGCGACCTGCTCGTGCGTGGCGGCGTCGGCGCTCGTGTAGATAAAGTCCTCGCCCGGAGCGCTCGACTCAAGAATTGCGCGATGACGGTCGTTGACGGGCAACAAAACCAGAATGTTCACAAGCAGTCCTCTCCGCTCGACCTGCCAAAAAGGGACAGGTTTATTTTGGCAGGTTTTATCAGGCAAAACGTTCAAATAAAACGCCGGGCTTCGCGATGGTTAACATATCCATCGCGAAGCCCGGCGCATCTACAGCTACCAGCTCAGCAGCTCGTAGCCGTCCTCGGTCACCACGAGCTGTACCTCGCACTGGGCCGAATCGCTGCCGTCCTTGGTGCGCACGCACCAACCGTCGCCCTTGCTAATCTTAATGTCGGGTGCCCCGGCGTTGACCATGGGCTCGATGGTAAAGACCATGCCCGGGGCCATGATGGTGTCCACATCGGGTGCCTCGGTGGTAAAGCCTACAAACGGGTCCTCGTGGAACTCCTTACCGATGCCGTGTCCGCCGTATTCGCGCACCACGCTAAAACCGGCGTCCTCGACCGTCTTTTGCACGGCCTCGGCCATAACGGACAGCGGCAGCCATGGCTTGACGGCCGCCAGACCCGCCTCCACGCTGGCGCGGGTGACGTCGACCAGGCGCTGGCGCTCGGCCGAGACCTCGCCGATACAGAACATGCGGCTCGAGTCGCTAAAGTAACCGTCCAGGATCGTGGAGCAGTCCACGTTGATGATGTCGCCCTCGTGCAACACGTCCGTATCGCAGGGGATACCGTGGCAGACCACGTCGTTGATCGAGGTGCACACGCTCTTGGGATAGCCCTCGTAGTTGAGGTCGGCCGGCGTGCCACCGTGCTCGACGGTGTAGTCGTAGATCATCTGGTCAATCTGGTTGGTGGTCATGCCCGCGGCGATGTGTTCGCCTACGTAATCGAGCACGCCCACGTTGATAGCGGCCGAGCGCTTGATGCCCTCGATATCGGTGGGCGTCTTGTAGAGCGTGCGGGGCAGGACCTCCCAGCCCTCTTCCCACAGGCGCTCAAGGCGCTCATCAAAGGCGCTATGGCATTTCTTATATTTTTTGCCGCTGCCGCACCAGCAGGCGTCGTTGCGGCCGGGCACGGGTCCTTTGTCATACATGGCTAACTTCCTTTCATCCGCAGCTAGTATAGCCCACCCACGCGTCCATTAAAGTTGCGGTGATATAGTTCCGATTTAAGCGGTTTAACAGCATAAACAGGAACTATATCACCGCAACTGATGGAGCGGGGTGGCGGGCACTAGCTGCTGCGTGGTTTTGCTAGTAGCTCACCTGGCAGGGAATGCCGAGGGCTTGGACGCGCGCGGCAATGGCGTCGAGGACATCGGGCGCTGCTTTGGCAAGGCCGGCGACCGGCGTCTCGCGCGCCACCGTGTAGATGGTCGCTTCTTGTGGGCGAATACGCTCAAGCGCCGCGAGCCAGGGGCTAACGTACTCCTCGCCGGTGTTATCGAGAGACTTGCCCCGGTACTCACCGCTCAAAAACATCGTCTGGATAATAACGTGACCGTCAAAGCTTGCGAACGTCTCGATCTGGTGCTCGACGTCGTAGGGGCCAACGGGCTGGTCGAGCAGCTGGATAAACGTCGAGTCGGCGGTATCGAGCTTAAGAATGTTGTCGTCGACCATCATGAGCGCGTCGTGTACCTCGGGGCGGTCGGCGCGCGTGCCGTTGGAGAGCACGGCGATTTTGGAGTTTGGGGCAAGCTTGTCGCGCAGCGCGACGGCGCCGGCGATGGCCTGCGGAAACTCCGGTGCGGCGGTGGGCTCGCCGTTGCCTGCGAAGGTGATCACATCGGGGAGCTCGCCCTCGGCTGCCATCTCGCGCAGCTTTGCCTCGAGCGCGTCGAGTACCACGGCAGCTGTGTTGTACGGCTCATGGCAGGGACGCTCGGCGTTGAGGCCGTTTTCGCAGTAAATGCAGTCGAACGTGCAGATTTTGCCGCTGGCCGGCATCATGTTGACGCCGAGCGAGAGACCAAGGCGACGGCTGCGAACGGGCCCAAAGATGGGGCTGGCATTCAAAAACGTAGACATAGGCATATGCTCCTCAAGACAATTGTGCCTAAGCATAGCATCGGCTCCAAAGCAAGGTGCGGGCTCTTGCTTTACAAGTTTCGTTTTTTCACGTCGCCCATGATGCTGTGCCATGAAAAGCCTCGGGTCGGGTACAGTTAATCTGTTAACAAGGTATAAGGCAATGCGGGTCCATCCAACCGTACTGACGTGCAACTGGATGGGCATTGATGATGGGGGCACAACATGGATTTTACGGTCGAGAATGCGGGCACCACGATTGCCTGTCGCGAATATGCCGGCCCGGATGTGTCGCCTGATGCTCCTGCTTTGGTGTGCGTGCACGGTGCCTGCGTCGACGGCGTCTTTTTTGACGCCATCGCCCGCGAGCTCGCCTGTGACCATCGCGTCATTGCCTACGACCGCCGCGGTTGCGGTGAGAGTGGCGACGCTGCAGACGGACGCTACGACCTCGCCGCCCAGGCCGCCGACCTGCAGGCCGTTATCGAGCATATTGGCGCTCCGGCAAACGTGCTTGCGCACAGTGCCGGTACGTTGGTGGCCCTGGAGCTTCTCCGTGCAAACCCCGCCATAATCTCGCGTGCGATTCTGCATGAACCCGCCGTGACGGATGAGGGTGCCGGCCTGGGCGCGGCCCCGGTTTTGCTCGAGATGATCGCCGCGGGAAAGGTCTCCAGGGCATTACGGGCCTTCCTGGGCGCCATCGGCGATTCGGACCCTGAGGCCCCCAAGTTAACCGAGGCAGAAGCCAAGCACGCCCTGCGCAACGGCCGCAGTTTCATGGCGAACGAATACGGGATTACTATGACCTGCATTCCCGATTGGGATAGTGTTCGCGCGTCGAAAACGGTGGCCGCCGTGCTTTTGGGCGAGCTTTCGATTGGCACGTCCCGCGAGGCGGGTACGAGGATGGCGGCTGAGCTTTTGGATTGCCCCCTCGTAACGATTCCCGGCGCGCACAACGGCCTGCGCGATCGCCCGGCAGCGGCTGCCCAGACTGTCCGTGGCATCCTGGGGTTCTAGCAGCTGCAAAAAAAACAAAACAGGCTTCATCCGCAAACGTTTCGGCCGTGTTAACAAACGTGCTCAAAACCTTACGTTTGCGGCTCCAATTGCGCCGTCTGCCAACTCATAAAAATGTAACGGCATTCACGTGCTTACCTGCATCGGCAAGGTGTTACCCTTGTGACATTTGGAACCCACCGCTACTATGCGAAGCTATCGAAAGGGCCCCATATGCTCAATAATCACGAGGCCAATCTAACCGACGAGGAGGCTGCCGTCGAGGTCGCCCGCGTCGCGAAGACCTACCCCGTGGTACGTTTGCTGTCGGCCGACCAGATTAAGAGCGAGCCTAACTGCTTGCTCGCCGGCGATCGCTGCCCTTGTCTGCGTCAGTCGAGTCTTGAGGTCTTGGCAGACTCCGATGAGGTATCGGAGCAGCTACTCAATGATGGTGCCGAGTACCGCGCCCGTCTGCGCCCTCTAAAGGTCGAGGGCGAGCCTCACGTCTTGCTGATGGTGCGTCCGATTGATGAGCAAGAGGCCACAGAAGAGGACCTTGTCTACACCGACGTGCTGACGGGCGTGCGCAATCGCCGATATTACGAGGAAAAGCTCCGTAGCGCCCGCATGAATGCCGGCATTGCGATGATCGACCTTGATGATTTTAGGGTCTTCAACGATACGTGTGGCCGTCATGCCGGCGACCTTGCGCTCGGTGCTGTGGCGACAGCCATGCGCAGCGGAATCCGTTCGACTGACGAGCTTGTGCGCTATGGCTGCGACAAGTTTGTGGTTGTCATGCCCAATATTCCCTCCGATGACTTCACCCGTCGCCTGCATCAGGTATCCGATGCCGTTCATGCCACGATTATTCCGGGCCATGAGTACGTGAGCTTGACGGCATGTGTTGGTGGCGTTCTCATTCATGGCGAGACGGTCGATGAGGGCGTTGGCCGCGCTGTCCAGTTATTGAGCCGCGCTAAGGCAAAAGCCGGTACGGTCGTGACCGATGCCGATTCCATCGAGGCCTTCCAAAGCGAAAAGCCTTTGGTGCTTATTGTCGATGACTCCGAGATGAACCGAGCCATTCTCAGCGAGATGCTCAAGGACGAGTATTGCATCCTCGAGGCCGATAACGGTCGTACGGCGCGCGACATGGTCGACCGCTATGGCGATGAGTTGTCGCTCGTGCTGCTGGATATTGTCATGCCGGGCGTAAGCGGCTTTGAGGTGCTGGCCGATCTGTCGCGCCGATCGGTTAGTGACAATCTGCCCGTCATCATGATTTCGAGCGAAGATTCCGATGATATGGTTCTGCGCGCGTACGAGCTGGGCGCCTCGGACTATATCAACCGCCCGTTTGACTCCCGTGTCGTGCGCCGCCGTGTGAGCAACACCATCCGCCTATACGCCAAGCAGCGCCGCCTGACGAACCTGCTGTCCCAGCAGTACAACGAGCGCGTCAAGAACAGTCGCATGCTCATCGACATCATGGCCGGCGTCATGGAGCTTCGTAACGGCGAGAGCGGCAGGCACGTTACGAACATCGAGAAGCTGACCGAGCTGCTGCTTGGCTGTCTGGTCCGGCGTAGCGACACGATCTCCCTCGACAATGAGGAACGCTCCACGATCGCCCTGGCTTCGGCGCTGCACGATATCGGCAAGATGTCGATTGACGATGCGATTCTCAACAAGCCCGGACGCCTTACGCCCGAGGAGTTCGAGATTATGAAGACGCATCCACGATCGGCGCCGACATGCTGCGTGAGCTGGGTAGCCATCACGCCGGCAATGCGCTTATGGAATATGCGTACCAGATCGCGCGTTGGCACCACGAGCGCTGGGACGGCAAGGGTTATCCCGATGGCCTTAAGGGCGACGAAATTCCCATTGCCGCACAGGTGGTTTCGGTGGCCGACGTGTACGATGCCCTGACGAGCGTGCGCGTGTACAAGGAGGCTATCCCGCACGAGGAAGCGATCAAGATGATTCTGGACGGTAAGTGCGGCACCTTTAACCCGTTGCTGCTCGACTGCCTGCTCGAGGTGCAAGACCGTATTGCCGAGATGTTGGCACGCCCCGCCGACGTTGTCGCGTTTCCCACGATTTAGTTTGACCAAAGGAGTTTTAATCCATGATTTCCATGCGTGAGGCGTATGAGAAGATTGGCGCCAATTATGATGACGCGTGCGCTCGGCTGATGGGCGAGGAAATGCTTACCCGCTTTGCCCTCAAGTTTTTGGATGACGAGAGCATGGACAAGCTGGAGGCCGCCATGGCGGCGGGAGACGCCGAAGGTGCGTTTATGGCAGCGCACACGCTCAAGGGCGTGAGCCAGAACCTGGGATTCGATAATCTGTACGAGCCGGCGGTCGTGGTAACCGAAGCACTGCGTGGTGCCGATGCCGTTGACGGCGCTCGCGAGGGAATGCATGCGTTGCAGCAGCAATATGCGGCAACGATGTCGGCCCTGCGCGAGGCGGCTGAATAAGAGCTTGCAAGCTTTGATGACTATGAGAGTGGATAATCTCCCGTTTTAGGCCCGGTGGCGGCCTCAAAGTGGGAGATTATCCACTCTCGTTCGATATGTGTCCAAAAATCCACGCTCACCCCTCCGGGTTAGTAAATGGCCTATGCGCACTGGCGGGGCTTTCCGCATGCAATCAATATCGTTGTTCGATAAACTGTTCGAATAACGATAGAGTCGATGAGGGTGAGTGTATGTCTAACAGCGTTCAGCGTATGGCCAAAGCGGGCGAAAATATCAGGAAGCTTGGCTTTTGCATGGCAGCCGTTTTTGCAGGGATGCTCGTCGCTTTTGCCGCGTTGGTTGTTTACGTGATCTGGTATGCGGTTGCAAACGTTGCCTCTGTCGATTCTTTCGGCGTCGTGACGCTTCTCGATGGCGGGTGCATCGTTATCCCAAGCGGACTGTGCCTGGCACTCGTCGTGGGTATTTCGCTTGTCGTTCTGTGTGGGATCAGCCGTAACATCTCGCGAGGCGTCTCACCCTTTACCAAGACGCATGTGCGGCTTATCCGTGTTCTTGCGCTTGCCTTTGCTGTTAACGCCGCGGTTTCGCTTATTGGTGCCTACGGATCGGTCAATCTTACCATTGGTGGGCTGGAGCTTTACGTCGTGCCTCATTCCTTCGTTATTGAGATTTGCCAAGGCGTTGCCTTTGATGCGGGGTCGCTTATCGGCGCGGCTGTCTGTCTGTGTATCTCGGTGATCTGGAGTTATGCCTCGCTGCTCCAAGAGCAGTCTGACGAGCTTGTGTAGGAGGAAGCATGAGCTATCTCATCATCGAGCTTGAGACGCAGCTACTTAAGACCGGAAAGACCAGTGCTGATCTGATTCGTGCCACGGGGCATACTCCGGCTAATATTTCTAAGCTAAGAAACGGAAAAATTAAAGCTATTCGCCTTAAGACGCTTCTCGATATTTGCGATGAACTTGATTGTCAACCGGGAGATATTATTCAGCGCGTGAGCGAGAAAGAGCTTGAGGAGCTTATTGTCGAGCGCGCAAAAAATGTCGTGAGACAGATGCGGGACGGCGGAGGCAATGAGGTATCGCTTCCGACATCCGTCTTTGCTGTCGATTTGAGTGACGAGTAGCTTAAGGCGAACAACTAAAACGAAGTATCAGCGTGAAGGGACTCGTGTCTAACACGGGTCCCTTCTTTTAGATTATCTTGACAAATATGAGTTATCGAAAAACAATAACAACCATGGAAAACGATAAAGGAAAGAAGGAACGATATGAGCGGTATTTCTATCAAGCAGAACGGGGGTCCAATGAACGCATCAGCGATAAAACTATCAAAAGTTTCAAAACGCTACGGGAAACGGCACGTTTTGCATGATGTTTCCTTCGAGGTGCACCAGTCTGAGCTTTGCGCCCTTGTTGGTGCAAACGGGGCGGGCAAAAGCACGCTTATTAAAATAGTGCTGGGCCTCTGCGAGCCGTCGTCGGGGAGCGTGGAGCTCTTTGGAGGCAAGTCGAAAAAAGACCTGAGCCTGATGCGGACGCGTGTCGGCTATGTGCCAGATTCCAGCGAAGCATACCAATCTCTCAGCGCGGTTGAGAATCTTCAAATCCGATGTGCGGAATGGGGGCTTGATGAGAAACGTGAGGTTCCTCGCGTCTTGGGCCTAGTCGGGCTGGACGTCGATGAGAAAAAGAGCGTGAGCAGTTTTTCTCTGGGAATGAAGCGGCGACTTGATATAGCTACGGCTTTGTTGGGTGACACTGATCTGCTTATTTTTGATGAGCCAGCAAATGGGTTGGACCCGCTGGGCATCGAGAGTATATGGGCCCTTATCGGTCGATTGAATCGAGAACAGGGTAAGACCATGCTCATCTCTAGTCATGATTTGGATGAGTTGGCATCAGTTGCAACAAGTTGCGTGTTTATTCATGACGGCGAACTGCTGAAAATGGAATCTATGGATGCCATAAGGGACGAGGCGCCATCCCTAAAAGAGTATTACAGGCGCTTGATGAAGGCGGTCTCGCTATGAAGCGGGCGATCCATCCCATAAAGGCAGATATGATGCGTTTGCACAGGATGTTTCCGGCGAAGTTTGGTCTTGCGCTTATTCTGGCGTTCGGCCTTCTCTTCGGTGTCTTTCTAAAAAACGGAACAACGTTGCTCGCCTTTGGCAATAGCGTTTTTGGGGAGGATATTGGTTTCTGCTGGAATGTAATCGATCCTTCTGCACCCGATGAGTCCCTTGTGCGCAGTGCTTTTGCCGGCACGTCTCTGTTCGTTCCGCTCATCGTTTGCCTGGCGATTTTACAGGAGCGCGGCTATGAAGAGGGACACCGAATTTCTTCAGCAAGAGGTCTTACCCGCTTTAATGGGGTCCTAGCACATGTGCTTTCGTTTGCTTTAATAATTGGCGTAGCATATAGCGCGCTTTGCCTTCTTCTTTTTGCAATAGCCATAATACGTGGAGGGCATAACCTCTCGCACGATATGCTAACTGCATTTTTGCCTGCAATGATAGTCAACGCTGTATTGGTGATATCGGTTGCGCTGGAGACGGTGACCATCTATCGGATTACAGGCAGCGCTGTATTGAGCGGGGCTGCGATAATTATTGGATTTGTCATGAGCTTGACGCTCTACGGAACCTTCCTTCAGGCGCCCATACCATCCTTGCGATGGATTTTCCTCCTTCCGGGGCCGTACCTTGGAGTCGGATGTGCCCTTGGGTATAGCGATATGGGTCAACTGACACTTCTGGGATATGGCGTGGCAGCCAGCTGCCTATCGGTATTGATTTATGCTCTCGTGAACTTTCGCGCTGGGGGTGTTCTCAATGGCTCGTCAGATTAAAAGATTCCTCCATTCAGAATTGAAGCATGTGAGCAAATGGACGTACGCCTTAATCCTGGTAATTTATGCGTGCATGGTGGTGTTGCAGATTAATTCTTTCCCGATGTGGTTCTGTAGCCTCCGTGAGAACAGTTTCTTGGGCTTTTTCCCAGACCCGACGCTTCGGCTATCGGCAGAGGATGTCCTTCTATTTGGTAATGCAGAGGTTTTTCGCGGTCTGCTGTTCAACGTAGCCCCGTTGGCTCATGCATTGTTCTTTCCGTTCATCGCGGCTTGCATTGTGCCTCGCTTTGTCAGTTCGGGCTTTATTGAGGAACCCTGGGGATTGTCGGAGGCTCGGGGAGGGAAGCGTGTGTGCGCTATCGTTGCGCGAGTGGTGCTGTCTTCTTTTGCCCTTTTGGGCGCGTTTATTCTGTCGAGTGTCGTTTTGTACTGCCTTAACTGCGCGATCGTTTTAGATGCTCGACAGTATTTCAACCTGAATATTTTTTGCTATCGCCTTCTTCTGGCGAGTGTCGTCTGCCTTGCATACGTGGTCTCTTGCGTGATTGCTGTTTCCTATTTTGGATCCGGCTTCGGTCCGATTGGCATGCTGCTGCTTGTCAACGTCGTAGCGATCTACATACAGCTCGGGGCCAATTCCATGCTTCCGCTTCCGTCCTCGATGCTCATGTGGATTTGTGGCGTGACCCCGTTGGGGAATAGTCAATGCATCTCGATTTTAATTGGCTGCCTAATTAACGTAGCAAGCGTTTTTACCATTTGCTTTACCGTAGACCGATTGCGGTCGAGATTTCTTTGATTGTTTGTGAGGGATAATCATACCGAGCATACCAAATACAGGTGGGCGGGCACCGTGGCTGGTGTCCGCCCCACTGGCATAGGAGACTTTAACCTGAGTGGTCCGTGAACTAGCGAGCCTGCTTAACCTTTGCCGCTGCCTCGACAAACGACTTCCACAGGTTAAAGTCGGTCTCGAGCGTCTTCCACGTGTACTCAGGGTGCCATTGCACGCCTAGACAGAATGGCTGCCCTTCGACTTCGATGCACTCAGGAACGCCGTCGGTTGCCTTGGCGACCAAGCGCGTGCTTTTACCCAGACGATCGACGCAGCAGTGGTGTGCGGAGTTGGTCTGGATCAGCCTGTGCCCGCCAACCGCGCGTTCAAGCAACGAGCCCGGCACGACTTCGACGGGATGTACGGGGTCGTTGAGCACGTGGGTATGGCGCCACTGCGTGCGGCCCTCGCGAGCGCCCAGGCTCGGCACGTCCATGCACAGGGTGCCGCCAGTGGCGACATTGAGCAACTGCGTGCCGCGGCAGGTGGTAAAGAGCGGCTTTTTGGCACGGAGTACCTCGCCGACCAGCTTAAACTCAAAGCTATCGCGGATCTCGCAGCAGAGGGTGGGATCGTAGGGTCGATCATCGCCCCAACGTTTGGGATTGACGTCGGGGCCGCCGGGGATGGCGATGCCGTCGGCGATATCAACGTAATGACGGATGACCTCAATGTCCTCGGTGATGGACATCTGCAGCGGCAGGCCGCCAGCGGCAAGGATGGCATCGACAAAGACACTTGCGATTTCCTCGTTGGGGGAGAGCATCTCGGTTAAAAACGGCTCTGCCTCTTCCCAGCGCGGCGCGACGAGGATGAGTGGGCGGTCGGCGGGGGCGACGTCGACGTGCGGGGTGTATGACGATGAAGTGCGAGTTCCGATCATAGGTGTAACTTTCGAGTTTGGATGGGCATGGCGGGCGGGTGGGCGGTCTGGTTAGTGACCCTTGATAGAGTTGAGGAAGTCCTGGGCGCGCTTGGTCTGGGGGTGGTCGAAGAACTCGTCGGGCGTGCCGGTTTCCACGATCTGGCCGTCGGCCATAAACACGACGCGATCGGCCACGCGGCGGGCAAAGTTCATCTCGTGCGTGATGACGATCATCGTCATGCCCTGCTGGGCCAGACGGACCATGACCTCGAGCACCTCGTTGATCATCTCGGGATCGAGGGCACTCGTGGGCTCGTCAAAGAGCATGGCCTTGGGTTGCATGGCAAGCGAGCGGGCGATGGCTACGCGCTGTTGCTGGCCGCCCGAGAGTTGTGCGGGCACCTTATCGGCCTGCTCGGCCACGCCCACGCGGCTCAGCAGGTCCATGGCGCGCTCGCGAGCCTCCTCCTTGGACACGCCCAGCACGTCGACCGGCCCCAGCATGACGTTCTGCAGCACCGTCATATGTGCGAACAGGTTGAACTGCTGAAAGACCATGCCCAGCTCGGCGCGCATGCGGGCAAGATCCTTGCCTTCCTGCGGCAGGGGCTCGCCCTCGATGAGGATCTCGCCCGAGTCGATGGTTTCCAGGCGGTTGATGGTGCGGCACATGGTCGACTTGCCCGAGCCCGAGGGGCCGATCACAACGACGACCTCGCCGCGGTCGACCGAGAGATTGATGTCGTTGAGGACGTGCAGGTCGCCATAGTGCTTATCGACGTGTTTGAGCTCGATCAGCGGCTGATTGCCGGTGGAAGAAGTGCTCTGTGCCATGGTGCTCGGCTCCTTATGACTCGAAATGGTAAAGCGTTAGCGGATGATGGTCGCGCCGGTCTTGTGCGAAACGTAGACAGCGGCCTTGTTAATCGCGACGTTGATGAGGATGTAGATGACCGCGATAACCAGGTAGACCGACACGAGGGCGTCGTAGTTGGTAATGAGCACACGGGCATTTTGCATCAGGTCGGGGTAGCTCACCACGTAGGCGACGGTGGTGTCTTTGACTACGACCACGAGCTGCGAAATCAACGACGGAATGATAAACCGAATCGCCTGCGGCAATACGATTTTAAAGGTGATTTTAGCCTTGGAGAGACCGAGCGCTTGGGCCGCCTCGACCTGGCCACGCGGCACGGCGTTGACGCCGGCGCGGAAGATCTCGGCGAGTACGCCGGCTGCGGCGAGCGCGACGGGAAGCGTGAGCATCCAAAACGACGGTAGCGCGATCTTGTACTGGGGCAGCACCAAAAAGAAGAAGTAGATGAACAGCAGGCTCGGCACGCCGCGGAAGAAATCGGTGAGCACGCGGCAGACCAGCTGCAGCGGCTTGATGTCGCTGGTGCGGCCGAGCATAAGGGCTAAGCCCAGCACCAGCGCGATGGCGCCAGCGGTGAGTGCGACTTTAACGGTGCCCTCAAAGCCGGCAAGCAGGAACTTCCAGGTGGTGAGGTGCGTAAAGAAATACCAATAGTGGACCGAAAGCTGGCCGGTCACATAAAAGCGCTGCAACACGAGGACGACGAGCGCGGCGACGGCAACAAGCGAGATGGCGGTGCCGATGCGAATCTTGGCGCGCATCTTGGGGCCGGGAGCCTCGTAGAGCGCATCGCGCATGGTAAGCTCAGGGGAGGAATGCTTGCTCATCGGAGGATCCTCACCTTCTTATCGATGTAGTTGCCAATGTGGCTCACCACAAAGGCCGTGCCCAGGTAGCCGAGCGCCGAGATAAAGAACGCGGCGACGCCGCCGAGCGAGCGCGTGTTGATGTAGCTCACCACGCCGGTGAGCTCCTGCGGTTTAAGCGGCACCTGACTGCCGAGCGCGGTGGTGAGCATGACGGCGATAAAGAGGTTGGTCATGGGCAGCACGCTCGAGCGCAGCGCCTGCGGAATCACGATCTTGGCGAGGATGCGGTTAAAGCTCATGCCGAGTGAACGTGCGGCTTCGACCTGACCGACGCCGACGGTGTTTATGCCGCTCATAAAGTTTTCGGAACCAAAGGCCGAGCCCAAAAGGACCGTGGCGACGATAACGCAGGTGCGGTAGGGCAGGACGACTTTGAGCGGCGGCAGCGCGTAGACGACGATGATAAGCAGCGCGATGCCGGGGATGTTACGGAAGACCTGGACATACAGGTCGCCAAAGACGCGCAGCGGCTTGAGCGGCGACACGCGCATCACGGTGACGGCGACGGCCAGCACCATGGCGATGGCAAACGACTCAAGCGTCATGCCCCAGGTTGCGAGCAGCGCGTCGATATAGTTCTGGCCATAGAGCGACCAGAGTTCGGAGAGACTCATGCGGACCTCCCGCCGATAAGGAAAGGGGCTCCCGTGTGTACGGAAGCCCCGACAACTTAGTAAGGAAACAGTTTATCGCAATAAAGCGCATCGTGCGTTTCCATATGGTTTCGTTGCGGCCGTTACCAGGCTCGTTGCCTAGGCGCCGATCTCGGGCAGCTCGGGAACGTTGGTGTCGCCCGTACGGTCGCCGATGCAGATCTGCCACAGCTCGGTCCAGGTGCCATCGTCCTCGATCTTCTTAAGGAAGTCGTTGACAAAGGCGACGCCGTCGGAATCGAGCGGCAGACCAATGCCATAGGGCTCCTTGCTGCCGAAGGGCTTGCCGGCGATCTTGTACTTGCCGGGCTCGCGGACCAGGGCGCTCTGCTGCATGTTGTTATCGATGACGTAGGCATCAACGCGACCCTGCTGGAGTGCCTGGCGGGCCTCCTCGTCGGTCTTGAACTCCTGCTGGCTGGCCTTGGGAACGAACTCCTCCAGGATGGCGGGGCCGTTGGAGCCGGACTGGACGGCGACGTTCTTGTCGGCCAGGTCGTCGACGCTCTTGATGTCGTCGTTATCGGCGAGCACCAGGATGGCCTGCTGCGTGTAGTAGTAGGGGCCGGCGAAGGAGACGAGCTTCTTGCGCTCGTCAGTGATGGTGTAGGTGGCAAAGACAGCGTCGACCTGGCCGTTCTGCAGGACGGACTCGCGTGTGTCCGAGGTAACCTGGGTGATCTCGACCTTGTTCTCGCCCAGAATGTAGTTGGACAGGAGCTGTGCGATACCGGCGTCGAAGCCGCGGGTCTGACCGTCTTTCTCGTTGAGGAGGGAGAAGAGCGTGGAGGTCTGAACGCCACCGATCTTAAAGACGCCGGCGTCCTTGACGGCCGTGGCCCAGGTGCTGGCGGTGATGGCGTCGTCATCGGCCTTGGGGCCGTTGTCGACGAGCTTGTCGAATGCCTTAGCGTCGAGCGTAGCGGAAACCTCGGTATCCTCGGAGCCCTTGGAGGAGCCGGCGGCGGAACCCTTGTCGGCCTCGGCGCTGGTGTCAGAGCAGCCGGCAAGACCAAGGCCGGCGACGGTTGCGAAGGTGGCGGCAACGAAGCCGCGGCGGTCGAGAACGACCTGCTGGGAGAGGTTCTTGCTCATGGTAGAACACCTTTCTCAATAAAATCCCTAGCGGTTGAGTAGAGTTATACCCTATCGCGCTCAAATGGGTCAACACGAAATAACTCAGAAACATACTTACCTTATGGGTAATTCTACCTACCAAAAAGGGACAGGTTTATTTTGGCAGGTTTTATCTGGGCAAACGTCGAATATTGCAGCTGAGATAGCGTTTTGCAGATGGCGTGGTCGCCCGCAGCGGTCGCTATAATGGCGGCAACGAAAACCACCACAAAGGTGCCTGTGAACTGCCTCCCATTTCTTGGACATCGGGAAATGGGAGGTTTTCCATGAGTATAGACCTCAGGGTGAAGCACGACCTGGAGTCCAGGAGGCGGGCCGTCGAGCTCTTCGACGCCGGCG
>JAXJET010000004.1:0-54417 GCA_036301285.1 Collinsella aerofaciens | reverse complement strand
GACCATTTCAAATGGTTCGATGTCTGCCCGGATGCGACACTCGATGTGTCCATCCTCGCAGTATCCGGTTCTCAAGGTGCACGCCTGCGCTGGTTCCCGGTTCCACCGGGCCGCGCGGCAAGGAGATATATTGCCAGACCGCGAAGCCCTGTGGGACGTCAATTCCACTCTTCACAAGTCCTACACAACATATTGCTTTCTATAGGTAATAGAAAGACTGGTGCGGATCTTCCGCACGTATCAGATGATGACCCTTTGGTTCAGGAATATATAGAGATCGGTCACCTGTAAGTGTTTATCTACCCGCGCTTTTAGCAATGTAAACCGCGCCTCAGATAAAAAGAGGGAGCGCCGCGCACAACGCGACACTCCCCTAGCGATTCAAGAGAATCTATTAGGCCTCGAGAGCCTTCTTGGCGATGGTAGCCAGCTCGTTGAAGGACTCGATATCCTCGTAAGCCATCTGAGCCAGGACCTTGCGGTCGAGCTCGATGCCGGCAACCTTCAGGCCGTGCATGAACTGAGAGTAAGAGATGTCGTTCAGGCGAGCAGCAGCGTTGATACGAGTGATCCAGAGAGAACGGATCTCGCGCTTCTTGTTGCGGCGATCACGATACTGATACTGCAGGGAGTGCTGGACCTGCTCTTTAGCATGCTTGTAAGTACGCGAAGCGGCACCGTAGTAACCCTTCGCACGGTGCATAACGGTACGGCGCTTCTTCTTGGCGGCAACAGCGCGCTTAATACGTGCCATGTTCTATCAACTCCTAGACGGTAAAACGAAAAACGGGAACGCGAACTTAGGCGAGACGCGACTTGATGACCTTGCGGTCGGCAGCGGCGATCTCGGTCTCCTGACGGAAGCCACGCTTACGCTTGGTGGACTTCTTGCTCAGGATGTGGCTCTTGAAAGCCTTGGCGCGCATAAGCTTGCCGGTACCAGTCTTGCGGAAACGCTTCTTGGTGCCGCTGTGGGACTTCATCTTAGGCATGAAATACTCCTTAATCGGTTACAGAACACTAGTTACTTGGTATCGCTTGCCGCTTTATCCTCATCGAAGGCGCCCTTAATCGGGGCGAGCAGCATAAGCATGTTACGGCCTTCCATCTTAGGCTTGGACTCGACCGTAGCGTAAGGCTTGAGATCCTCGGCGAGACGCTCGAGAACGTTAAGGCCCTGCTCCGGGTGAGCCATTTCACGGCCGCGGAACATGATGGTGATCTTAACGCGCGCGCCCTTCTTGAGGAAACGCAGAACGTGGCCCTTCTTGGTCTCGTAGTCGCCAACGTCGATCTTGGGTCGGAACTTCATTTCCTTGACCTCGACCTTGGACTGGTTCTTACGAGCAGCCTTGGCCTTCATGGCCTGCTGGTACTTGAACTTACCGTAGTCCATGACCTTGCAGACCGGCGGCTCCGCGTTGGGAGCGATCTCGACCAGGTCGAGACCCTGATCGTCGGCGACGCGCTGAGCATCGCGGATGGCGAACAGGCCGAGCTGAGAGCCATCGACGCCAATCAAACGGCACGAAGATGCAGTAATCTCGTCGTTGATGCGGGTGTCATCAGACTTAGCTATTTTCCCTACCTCCATTCATAAAAAAATAACCCGGCGCTTCTCAGCAACCAGGTCGTACACATAGACATCCTCGATTTGAGGAAGAGAATCTAATTTGTATGACCAGTCAGCTGCTCATTGGCGCCAAAAGGTGGGAACCCTCGGGTTCCTCTTTAGGGCATTGCGGAAACAACGCCTTGCGAATAATAACACGTACAGCGCGTTATCACATTACGTACACGAAAAAGGGGGCCGCAACCCCCTTGAAGCGCAGGTGCATGTATGGTGCCCGAGGCGAGACTCGAAGGGACTTCGCTTCGCGAAGCCCCGGGCTTCGGGCGCATGGCGCCCTCGCCACGCTCCGCTACAAACAGGCCGCAGGCCTGTTTGCTTAACGCTCCGCGCGCTCACGCGAGTTCGGCACGAAAAAGGGGGCCTTGACCCCCTTGAACGCTCACTTGCATGTTGGGTGCCCGAGGCGAGACTCGAACTCGCACGTTGTTGCCAACGGTGGATTTTGAGTCCACTGCGTCTGCCAATTCCGCCACTCGGGCACGTAATGCGTGAGTTAGTTTATCACAGCTTTCTGTTGATTAGTCCGAAAATGGAACTTCGAGCATTTCGATAAGCTCAACCTTGCGTAACATCTCCCGCTTACGACATCCACGTCCGTCAACCGAGGCCTCGCCCATCTGGTTGTCATAGGGATCCTCGCGCATACCATCGAAAGCAGGCACAAATTCAGCCTGGAATCGATTGTTGGCCACCATACGCCACGGGTCGAGATTGCCAAAGTAGTGACGACGACGCCACTCCTCCCCCATCCTGCGTGCCGAGGAACCAAACGATACGTCGGCGTTAAGCCAACCGGTCTGTGGCGTATAGAACTCAGCCCAATCGTGCGGCCCCACCGAATCGGGCGCAACATACAGGCCGCTCTGCCAACGAGCAGGCACGCCCGCGATACGGCACATGGTGATAAACGTGAGCGCCATAACGCCGCAATCGCCGCGGAGCGAATGCGCACAGTCGTCGGCAATAGATCCCAAAAGCAGGTACGGTGGCTGATAGCGATAGTCGATATGCTGTGTCAGGTAATCATAGATAGCACGAGCGCGATCGAGCGGATCCTCGAGTCCGTCAACAACACCGGCCGTCAGCTGCTGCAGATACGGCGTGAATGCAATGTGCGGACGGTCCTCGGAAATATCCTCGGACAGCGGCGCGTCCATACACGGATGCGCCGGAAGCGCACCCCCATAGATATCGCGATAAGCGGCATCGATGTGATAACGATAGGTCACCGAGAATGAGCGCTCACTCGAAGAAGACCACGAGGCGGTACGCGCCGAAGCGTTCGCGGGAGCAACAGTACCCTCCGGCGTCATGTCGAGAATCTCGACCTGAGACTGTTGGCGGCAGGTGGCGGCAACGGGAAGCCAAGCGTGAACGGTCTCCCCCTCTAGAGCGCCGGGGACAGACAAGGACGCCTGAAGCGTAATAACGCGAGTCAACCCGTTTTGCGACTCCATCTCCTTGAGCATCTCGTTGCGCAGTGCTATTCCGTCCGTAGAATCGGGACGCATGCCGGGGACCTCTTTGGGATATACGCGAAGCGAATCGAGGAAGTTGTCGAGAACGAACAGCTCGCCATCGATAAAGCGCCAGTCAATACGCTTACGGTCAATCAGATCGTCAAACTGCTCCTCGGTAAACTCAGGCCACTCCTCGCGAATCATCGCAATAGCTCGATCGCGCGACACCGAAAAATGAAGCGGCGTCTCAAGCATGCGATACCGCTCGGCACGAACGCAGGCAGCAAGCGAGGGATCGGGATTTTGGGCAAGTAGGCGGTCGCAAGCCTCAATAGCCTGCGAAAGATACCCCGCGTCCTTTAAACGCAGAATCTCGGGTGGCAAGCCAATATCTAGAAAACGGAAGTCATCATTGCAAACATCAACAGAGCAACCAACCGGCCCCTCGTCAATAACCTTCCCATCCGAAGGCAGCACATTAATAACAGCCATACCAAACTCCAAGTCATTAGAACTCTTGAAGTCCATTGTAGCGAGATAAAAAGAAAGCCCCAATAAAGGAACCCTCAACACCGATAAACGGTACCTATAAAAAATGAATTCAGCCCAGTAACCCTGTGGCGAGTTAACGAAGGAGGCCCCGTTTCCCCAGAGCTGATTCCGTCGCGCGACTTCTGGTGAAGCCAGTAGCCACCTTAATTCAGACTCGTAACCCTGCGGCGTTAAACGAAGGAAGCCCCGTCCCCCGGAACTGTTTCCTTGGCGCGACTTCTGGCGAAGCCAGGCGAGCGCAAAGGAAACAGTGTAGGGAGACGGGGCTTCCGGCGGGAAGTTTAGCGACGCTTACGCCTTGTTGACGGAGCCAAACTCCTCCATGAGCTCCTTGGTGCGGGCAACGATGTTGTCGCGACCAGGCTTGAGGAGCTTGCGGGGGTCAAAGCCCTTGCCCTGCTGATCCTTGCCAGCCTCGATGTACTCGCGAACGCCCTTGGCAAAGACGAGCTGCAGATCGGTGTTGACGTTGATCTTGGAGATACCCAGGGAGATGGCCTTCTTGATCTGATCCTCGGGGATGCCGGTACCACCGTGCAGAACGAGGGGCAGGTCGCCGGTCTGAGCCTTGATCTCGCCCAGACGCTCGAAGGAAAGGCCAGCCCAGTCGGCGGGATACACGCCGTGGATGTTGCCGATACCGCAGGCGAGGAAGTCGACGCCCAGGTCAGCAATCTGCTTGCACTCAGCGGGGTCAGCGAGCTCGCCGTTGGAGGTCACGCCGTCCTCGGTGCCGCCGATGCCGCCGACCTCGGCCTCGATGGACATGCCCTTGGAGTGGGCAAGCTCAACGAGCTCCTTGGTGCGGTCGAGGTTAAGCTGGAAGGTCTCCTCGTGAGAGCCGTCATACATGATGGACGTGAAGCCGGCCTCGATGCACTTGAAGCAGTCCTCGTAAGAACCGTGATCGAGGTGAAGGGCGACGGGGACGGTAACGCCCGTGGCCTCGACGGCAGCCTTGACCATGTCGGCGCAGACCTTGAAACCGCCCATCCACTTAGCGGCACCAGCGGTGCACTGAAGGATCAGCGGAGACTTGGCCTCCTCGGCGGCCTGGAGAATAGCCAGGGTCCACTCGAGGTTGTTGGTGTTGAAGGCACCGAGAGCGTACTTGCCGGCCTCGGCCTTCTTGAGCATGTCTGCTGCGTTGACGAGCATAAAAGAAACCTCCTGTAAGGTTGCTCCGATAACGCCTGAGATTTTACCACGACATACCCGAGCATAAACGTTCGTTTGTTCACGAATACCATCCGATTGGACAAATTTTGACCGTTTGCCCCACAGAATCGACCCACTGGGGAAAATAGCTTGACGATTGAGCGGTCTTCGTGGTTCGAAAGACGGCTTCGAGCCTACATCTGCATAAACGGATTCTGCATAAGTTCGCGCGCCATCGTGGTCGAATCGCCATGGCCCGTCAAGCAAACGGTATCGGGCGGAAGCGTCTTGGCAAGTTTGGAGAGCGAGCGCATAATCGCCGCCTCGTCACCGCCGGAAAGATCGGTACGACCGTGGCTGCCCGGGAAAAGCGTGTCGCCCACAAAGGCGATGTTCCCCTGCTCGGTCGCGGCGAACAGGACGATGCCGCCCGGCGTATGCCCCGGCGTCTCGATCACCTGCAGGCAGATATCGCCCAATTCAATCGTATCGCCCTCGGCAAGCAAACGCGTCGGCTCACCCGGATCGGGTGTCTCGATACCCCACATGGCGCGCTGCTCCTCGATATTTGCGCGAGGTACCGTCACGTCCTTAGCGCACAACTCATATAGCGCGCTGTCGCCAACGACAGCTCGAACCCCGGCAACCCCGCCAACATGGTCGGCATGACCGTGCGTGCAGACAGAGCCGAGTACGCGCACCTCGGGATGCGCGGTGCGGATATGCTCCACAAGACACTCGCCCTCCCACGCCGGATCGACGATTAAGCACTCGTCATTCGAAATCACGGAGTAACTGTTGGTCTGAATGGGGCCGTTGACGAGCGCCTCAATCGAAGCCGCACCTCGGGGTGTCAGGTCCAAAGTCATATCGCCCATGCGCATACCCTCCTTCTAAAATACGTTCGAGGCACCAAACGATGCCTCGAACGTAACCAATATCTATGATGCTGAGAGGCTCTCGCACCTACACACGGCGCTTGAGCTGAGCTCCGCCTTCGCCGGGCATAAGACGGCGAGCGTCGTAGACCGAATCGACACTGCTGATGGAAGCCAGCAGCGGATCCAGACCACTCGCGTCCGAGATCTCGACCATAAAGCGCAGGGTTGCAATACCCTCGCGGTTGGTCGACGTGGCGGCAGAAAGGATATTGCCGCCCGCATCGCCAATGGCAATGGTGACATCCTTGAGCAGGCCCATACGGTCCAAGCACTCGACCACGATCTCGACCTGGAAGAGGGTGTCGGCAGCGCCGTCCCACTCCACATCGATCATGCGCTCGGGATGTTCCATAAGACCCTTGACGTTAGGGCAGTTGGCGCGATGCACCGAAACGCCACGACCGCGCGTGATGAAGCCGACGATGTCGTCGCCCGTCACGGGGTTGCAGCAATGAGCCAGACGGACCAGCAGGCCGCTGTTGCTCTCGCCCTTGACGATAATGCCGTTACTGGCGCTCTTGCCGCGCTTTTGCGGCTTGCGGTTGGAGCCGCGAGCGGGCTGCTTCACGACCTCGGCGATAGCCTCGGCCTTGGTGAGCTGTTCCTCGGGCTTGGGGTCCAAGATTTGCTCGACCTTATTGCCCACAGCGCGCGGGGCAACCTTGCCGGCGCCGACGGCGGCAAACAGGTCCTCGAGCTGCTTGAAGTTAAACTGCTCCGCCACGACGTTGAGTGCACGCGTCGAACGCGGCGTAGAAATGCCATAGCCACGCTTACGCAGGTCCTTGGCCAGCATATCGCGACCAGCAGCAGCGTCGTCGTCCTTGGTCGCAGCGGCAAAATAGCGGCGGATCTTGGACTTAGCCGAAGGCGTCTTGACGATCTTGAGCCAATCACGCGACGGCTTGGAACTCTTGTTCGTCAGGATCTCGACACGGTCACCCGTCTTAATCTCGTGCGTGAGCGGAGCCACCGCACCGTTGATTTTAGCGCCGACGCAATGGTTTCCCACCTCGGTGTGAACGGCATAGGCAAAGTCGAGCGGCGTGGATCCGGCGCGAAGCGCCATGACCTCGCCCTTGGGCGTAAAGACGAAGATCTCCTGATCGAAGAGGTCAACCTTCAGCGAATGCAGGTATTCCTTGGCGTCGGTAATCTCATCAGACGCAGCCCAATCGAGTGAGTGCTTAAGCCAGTTAATCTGGTCGTCCAGACGCTGGGCATCATTGGTCTTAGACGCAGACGATCCGCCCGACTTCTTATATAGCCAGTGGGCGGCAATGCCGTACTCGGCCTGCTCATGCATCTCGTAGGTTCGAATCTGAATCTCGAGTGGGCGGGCCGTGGGGCCGATAACCGTCGTGTGGAGCGACTGGTAGTTATTGACCTTGGGCATGGCGATATAGTCTTTAAAGCGACCGGGCATGGGGTGCCACAGCGTATGCACCGCGCCGAGCGTGGAGTAGCAATCGCGCACCGAATGCGTGATGACGCGCAGTGCCACCAGGTCGTAGATCTCGGAGAATTCCTTGCCCTTGCGCTTCATCTTTTGGTAGATGGACCAATAGTGCTTGGAACGGCCGTTGATCTGGAAGCCTTCCAGGCCAATGCGGTTGAGCTCGTCGGTGAGTGTCTTGATGGTCTCAGCCAGATAGCGCTCACGGACCTCGCGCGACTCCGCCACCATGCGCGCAATGCGCTGGTAGGCATCGGGCTCCAGGTAGAAGAAGGACAGGTCCTCGAGCTCCCACTTAATAGAGCTCATGCCCAGGCGGTCGGCCAAGGGCGCGTACACGTCCATGGTCTCGCGAGCCTTAAACAGGCGACGATCCTCGCGCAGGGCTGCCAGCGTTCGCATGTTGTGCAGACGGTCGGCAAGTTTAACGATGATGACGCGAATGTCCTTGGACATGGCGAGGAACATCTTGCGCAGCGTGAGCGCCTGCTTCTCGTCCATGCTGTCGACTTCGATATTGGTGAGCTTGGTCACGCCATCGACGAGCTCGGCCACCGTATCGCCAAACAGGCCGGAAACATCGGCGAGCGAGGTCTCGGTATCCTCGACGGTATCGTGCAGCAGCGCGGCGCACACCACATCGCAGTCCATCTTGAGATCGGCCAAAATGATGGCAACCTCGACGGGATGGTTAATGTACATCTCGCCCGAGCGCCGCTTTTGGTTGCAATGCTTCTCGGCAGCAAAGCAGTAGGCCTGCTCCACCTTGGAGAAGTCATCCTCATTCATATATTTGAGGCACAGGCGCTCCAGCTTGTCGTAGCTGTCCGCCATAATCTCGGGCGGCAGCTCATCGGCATGCTTATAGTGCTCCATCTCCGAAAACGGCTGGAGGGTGGAATCATGGGCGGTACGGGCTGCGGCATCCATCGAGGTCCCCTTCCCCTAGGCCCGCGGTACGATCGGGCGGTTAACTTTGGCTAGCATATCAGAAGCGCACGAATCGAGCGCCCAGCTCCGGAAAGCCGAAAACTCCATGCGCGAGCGCAAGCCCTCCAAATAGCGAATTGACCTACTCAATTGCACGCGGCCGGGGTTTTCGGCCATCGCGATGCGACGGGTGTCGTCAAACCCCGAAACTCGACAAAAACCAAGCTCTTCGAAGATTCCCAGGCCGCTTTCCACCGAACGCTCGTCGACCGGCGTGCGAGCATCGATGGCAAGGCACATCTGCGCGATGTCGATATCGCTTGCGCAGAATGAATCGTCCCCGGTTTTGCCGCGGTTGGAGCGCCACATGGTCTGCAGCGCGCGATAGAGCGTGACGAGCTCGTCGCGCTCGGGCGCATAGCAGTCGAGTAGGCGCTCGTTAATGCGGGCGTCGCGCGACGAATAGAGCAGATGGATCACGGCGGGCTGGCCATCGCGACCGGCACGGCCGCTCATCTGGTTAAACTCAATGCCGCCAAACGGCATGTGATAGAGCACGACATGGCGGATATCGGGCAGGTTGACGCCCTCACCGAAGGCAGATGTCGAGACGATGCAGCTGAGGCTGCCGTCTCGGAATGCTTCCTCCACGCGACGGCGATCGGAACGCGCAAGCCCCGCGTTATAGAACGCGATATGGGTTGCACAATCGGGCACACGCTTGCGCAACGTCTTGGCGAGCGCCACGGACTGGTCGCGCGAATTGACGTAGATGACGGTCTTTTCCCCCGTCGCCACGATCGACACCAAACGGTTCTCGCGGCTCGCAAGATCTCGGTCG
The DNA here is from genome assembly GCA_036301285.1 of Collinsella aerofaciens. GTDB lineage: Bacteria > Actinomycetota > Coriobacteriia > Coriobacteriales > Coriobacteriaceae > Collinsella > Collinsella aerofaciens_BS. The sequence goes on along the minus strand of JAXJET010000004.1, from coordinate 45,446 downwards.
TCCTCGAGCTGCAGGTTCTCGCGCACCGTCTCGTCGACCACCGTGCGAGTGATCGGCAGCATGCGGGCGAGCTCGGCCACGACCGGAGCCGTCGCGGTGGCCGTCGCAGCCATAACGACCGGGTCGCCCAGGGCTTTGAGGATATCGGGCATGTCAAGATAGGCGCTGCGGTCGCCGCCCTTGGCAAGGCCGGCGTGGTGCGCCTCATCGATAACGACAAAGCCGATGCGGCCCGAACGCGCGAAACGGTCACGGTGGATAGACAGGAACTCGGGCGTCGTGAGCACGATACCGGTGCGGCCCGAAGCTAGGCCGGCGAACACGTCATCGCGTGCGGCCTCCACGGTCTCGCCGGTCAGCACGCCAACGCCAATGCCAAGCGATGCCATCGTCGACGAGAGGTGATAGGCCTGGTCGGCAACAAGCGCACGCAGCGGATAGACAAAGATGCTCGCACGCTCGCGAAGAACCGCCTCGCGCGCGGCATGCACATGGAAGATGAGCGACTTGCCGCGGCCCGTTCCCATAACCGCCAAGACACTCTGGTGATCGGCCAGGGCATCGAGCGCCTCGACCTGCGCGCGGTGCGGCTGGTTCGAGCCGATAAAGCTATGGATAAGCGAGCGTGTCAGCTCGGTATAAGAAAGCTGGGCGAGCGTCTCGCGCTTGCGCGACTCCAGGCGCAGGCCGGAATCCGCCGGCTGCACGCCACGACGAAGCTCGCATGCCGGATCGTCGACGCTGGGCAGCGTGGTACCGCGGACCAGAACATCCTTGACCATGAGCTTGGGCTTCACACGACCCTGCCAATGCTCGGCAACGGCCTCGAACACCAAGTCGACGGCGCTGTCGCAATTGATAAGCTTGTCGATCTGCGGTACACGAAACATGATGGCCGGCACACTCGCGGCGCCATCCGTCGCCACGAAGCGCATGTGCTCGCCGGTCTTACCCACCACGGCGCGATCACACATCGTCACGCCCTCGGCAGCCAGCAGCGGCACCTTATTACCCTGGCCAAACGGCTCAAGGCGGGAAATCTGCTCGATGGTCTCGATATTCAATTCGGAAAGGTCGACCGTGGCGGCAACCTCGTCGGTGTCCTCAAAGTCCTCGGCGGGAAGCTCGGACAACACGGCTGAAAGGCGACGGCGGAACTCATCGAGCTTGGATGCCTCGATGGTCACACCCACCGCACCGGCATGTCCGCCGCGACGAATCATCAGGTCGGAACAGCGCTCGATGGCGTCAAACAGGTTAACTTTGCCCACCGAGCGACCAGAGCCGCGCGCGATACCGTCCTCGATCGAGAACAGCAGCGCCGGCACGTGGTAGCGGTTGGTCAGACGGCTTGCCACGATGCCCTTGACGCCCTCGTGCCAGCCTTCGCCGCCCACGACGATCGCGCGTCCGCCGTCATAGGTCTCCTCGACCTTTGCCATGGCATCGCGCGTGAGCTCCGCCTCGATCTCACGGCGCTGGCGGTTGATTTCCTCGAGCTCAGCCGCCAGTGCGCTTGCTTCGATGGGATCGCGGGCAAGCAGCAGGTCGAGCGCCAGCTTGGGATCAGCCATGCGACCGGCAGCGTTTAAGCGGGGAATGAGCGAGAATGACAGGCCATCCGCCGTAATGCTCGAAAGGTCCGCCTTGGCGAGCGCGGCAAGCGCGATATAGCCGGGGCGAGCGGTTACGCGCATCTGCTGGATGCCCTCGGCAACCAGCGCGCGGTTCTCGGGCGTGAGCGGCATCATGTCGGACACGGTGCCCAGCGCCGCGACCTCGATTAGCGAACGCCAATACGACGGCTTGCCCAGGCGCTCACCCAGGACTTGCACCAGCTTGAGCGCCACACCAGCACCGGCAAGCTCGCGCGAGGGGCCCTCGTCCTCGAGCTTGGGGTCGGTCAGGGGCACACCCTGCGGCACCTGGTCGGAGGGCTCGTGATGGTCCGTGACCACCAAATCGATCCCCAGGCTCTCCAGATAGGAAACCTCTTCCTTGGCGGCAATGCCGTTATCGACGGTCACGATCAGCTGGGGGCGAGCGAGCTCGTTAACGCGGTCGAGTGCCGCGCGCGAAAGACCGTAGCCCTCATCAAAGCGATGCGGAATAAACGGCGTGACATCGGCGCCAAACGTGCGCAGCGCCTCGGTCAACAGGCAGGTCGACGTAATGCCGTCAACGTCAAAATCGCCAAAGACTGCAATGTGCTCGTGGTTGCGAATAGCGCGCTCAACGCGGTCGGCAACGACCGACATGCCCGGGATAATGAGTGGGTCGGCCCAGTCGCGATCGAGCGAAGGCGTCAAAAACAATTGGCCCTCTTTGATGGAGCCAATGCCGTGCGCGACCATAATGCGCGCCACCAGCCCAGGAATGCCCAGACCAGCCGAAAGTTCCTTTTCGAGCTCGGGATTTTGCTGAGCGACCGCCCAGCGATGCGTCGTCTTAAGCGATGACATAGGCACCCACCCCCGATAGGGGCAGGTCGCCGCGATACCTCTCACGGTTCATAGCGATGAGTCCTCTGTGTATGCCCGCTTCGGCAGGCAGATCTGTTGAACGGATTTATTATACCGTGCAGCGCGGACGCAAAACGCCGCGGTGCGCCGCGGTTTCGGCAAACGATGGCGGTAATGCCCTCGAAACAATCGAGCGTTTCAGCCGCACGGACACATACGAGCGTCTAGCATATCCATACAAACAAGTTCGCGGATAAAGGGAGTCGCGGGGCATATGAAGCAATGGGCTGGACTGGGGAAGTTCCTCGCGGGGCACATGCAGATCATCGTTCCGATTTGTGTGGCGCTCGGCGTGCTCTTTCCTCAACAGATCGGCGTTCTCAAGCCCATTGTTCCCGCCCTCTTCGCCTTTATGACGTTTCAGGGTGCGCTCAGCAACACCTTTCACCAGGTAGCCGAGGTGTTCCACCGTCCGCTGCACCTGATTCTGGCGTTGTTGGTCTCGGCGGCGCTTATTCCCATCGCGGCCTATGCCATGGGATCGTTGTTCTTTGGTTCCAACCCCAACCTTGTCTGCGGCATCGTGCTCGAATACAGTGTGCCCGTGGCAGTCACCGCTTTTATGTGGATCAGCATGTTCGGCGGCAACGGCCCGCTCGCGCTCACCATCATCCTGACGTCCTCGGTCATCTCCCCTGTGACGATTCCGCTTACGCTCAAGCTCCTGCTGGGCGCCACCGTCTCGATCGACGTGCCGAGCATGATGCAGAACATGGCCTTTATGATCGCCATCCCCGCTGTGCTCGGCATCGTGATCAACGAGCTCACGCGCGGCTGGGGGCACGAGAAACTCTCCCCCGCGCTCTCGCCCGCCTGCAAGTTCATGATGATGGGCGTTATCGCCTCCAACTCCACCGCCATGAGCGAGTACGTGCTGCACATGAACGCGGTGCGCTTGGAAGTCGCCCTCTTTATTTTGGTCTTCGCCATCAGCGGCTTTGTCGTCGGCATTCTGGTCGCCCGCGCGCTGCATCTGCCATATAGCGAAACGACCACCATGTGCTTTACCTGCGGCATGCGCAATATCTCTTCGGGCGCCGTCATCGCCACGCAATACTTTCCGGGCGAAGTTGTGTTTCCCGTCATGTGTGGAACGTTGTTTCAGCAGGTGCTCGCCTCGCTTATCGGACACTTCTTTGAGCGTCTGACCGGCGAGGAGCGCGCCGCCCAGCGCATGCGGGTCGAGGCCGGCCGCGATGCAATGGCGCGCTAAACCGTCCGCAGTGTGCGGGCGCTCACTTTACGATGTGAGCGCCTCCAGATGTGCGCGGAATCGCTCCGCATCGACATCGAGCGTGGTCTCAGCATTGACCTGAGCCAGCCGATACCCGACAAAGTAGGGTGAAACCACCCAGCGCGGAAGCGCCTTGGCAATGGTCCGGCCGTCCATGTGGTAGAAGAACAAGTTGTACGACTCTGCGCGACCACCATGGTGCTCGTTCAGGATATAGCGCAGAGCTACCTGAATCGCATCGGCGAAGAGGTCCGTCTCGGCTTGGTCTCGCGCGCCATCGCTGGCGGCGATTCCCTGCGGGGCTGAAACATTGACCTCAAAGAACCCCATAATCGGTTCGGTTGAGATGTTGACCGCAACCCTTCCCCTCTGCCAAACATCGATGCCTTCAAAGTTGGCTGAGGTCAGCGCCGCATAGCCGTCCTCCTGTTCCAAGCCCACAATCTGCATGTGTGGATGGACGAGGCTGCCGCCCGAAAGCGGACCCTTGTTCTTGTACATGAGCACGCTTCGATACTGCTGCGAATCGATCATCTGCTGCCAGCAATCCAGAGCAAACCTCATCACATGGTGGAGTTCATCCGGCTTATAGGTCACCAGGTCGGCATCGTGATCGGCCGACTCGATCAGCACGGTTTGACGGGTGGCGCGCAGGGTCTTGAACTTATTCTCGAGCCAGATGCAGTCACCGTCGCGCTGGATGATGTTGGTGAGCCCCTCCGTGTTGCAAAAGGGACACGCGGTACCGGGGCGACGGTTGTCGTCGGGCTTGCCGCTCGCCTGCTGAACATCGAATACCAGCGCCACGGGTTATACCTCCAGCGGCACGATCTTGGTGCCATGGAGCTCGGAGACGTCTAGCGCCGCCGCGACCGCGTCGCGATTTGCCGTAGTGATGCCGCCGCCGGGAAGGATGGTCAAACGATCACCCGCATACTCGATTAAACGAGCCAGGTGATCGAAATTATCCTCGATCGACGTACCGGCAGCGCCGCCATGCGTGAGGATGCGCGTAACGCCGCAGTCGGCAAGTGTATCAATCGCATCGAGCTGAGCCTCGGGCGAGAGCTGGTCAAATGCCATGTGGAAGGTGATGTCGATGGGCTCACGCTTACATTCCTCGGTCGCGCAGCCCGCAGCCATCACGAGGGCGCCAAGCGTAAGTTCGTCGAGCGCCCATCCGCCAGCGCAGGGCTTGCAGCAGCCAAAGACCAAGCCGTCAACGCCGGCGCTTACGGCAAGGCCCAGGTCCATCTCCATCATACGCAGCTCGTCCTGGTCGTAGTGAAAGTCGCCGCCACGCGGGCGAATCATGCACATCACCCGTGCATCGTGCTCGTGGACATAGTTGGTCGTAGCGCTGATAACGCCGGCCGAAGGCGTGGTGCCACCAACGGCAAGGTTGTCGCACAGCTCGATACGCCTTGCACCGGCATCGATAGCCGCCGGCACCCGCTCAAAGTTCTCGGCACAAAACTCGTACACCATAGATAGACCCCCAGATGACATTTCTATTTCCACACGGCATTGTCGCACTTTAAAAACCAACCCGCATGACAGAGCAAAATGATTTGGTGGGGACGAAGGAAAACGTCCCCAACGACTACCTCCAACGCCGCAGGCAGAGGACGGACAGCGAGCGGGCACCAGAGCGAACAGATTGGCATGAAAAGAGGGCGGCATAGACCTTCTGGTCATGCCGCCCTCTTTGAATGACAAGCTGTCGCTCTGGTGCCCGCGCAGCGTCGACTGGTCCGCCGTTCGGTAGAACGGCGGAACCGCCTAACCGCCCAAGTAAGCTTTGCGGACGTTGTCGTCGTGCAGCAGCTCTTGACCAGTGCCGGTCATGGTGATCTTGCCGGTCTCGAGCACGTAACCGCGTGTGGCGATGGAAAGCGCCATCTGCGCGTTTTGCTCGACCAGAAGCACCGTGGTACCGGCCTTGTGCAAGTCCTCGACAATCTGGAAGATCTGTTCGATCAGAATCGGTGCCAGACCCATGGAAGGCTCGTCGAGCATGAGCAGCTTAGGGTTGCTCATAAGGGCGCGGCCCATAACGAGCATCTGCTGCTCGCCGCCCGAAAGGGTGCCGGCGACCTGGCGACGGCGCTCCTTTAGGCGCGGGAACTGCTCGTAGACGCGCTCGAGGCCCGGAGCCACCGTGGACTTGGGCTGCGTATAGGCACCCATTTCCAGGTTCTCCTCGACCGTCATCTGCAAAAAGGCGCGACGGCCCTCGGGAACCTGAGCCAGGCCCTTGCCCACCAGCTTGTCGGCAGGCGTATGGGTAATGTCCTCGCCCATAAACTTGATGGAGCCGGTCTTGGAACGCAGCAGGCCCGAGACGGTCTTAAGCGTCGTGGACTTGCCGGCGCCGTTGGCACCAATCAAGGCCACGATCTCGCCCTCGTTGACGTTAAAGGAGATGTCCTTGATGGCGTGGATGGCGCCGTACCAGACGTTGATGTTGTAGACGGAAAGCATCGGCTCTGCCATTTAGTTCTCCCCCTTATCCTGCTTGCCCAGATATGCCTCGATAACGGCGTCGTTGTTCTGGATCTCCTCGGCCGTACCCTTGGCAATGACCTTGCCAAAGTTGAGCACGCAGATGCCCTCGCAGATGTTCATAACGAGCGACATATCATGCTCGATAAGCATGATGGCGATGCCGAAGGTGTCACGAATCTTGACGATGTTCTCCATAAGCTCCGCGGTCTCGGACGGGTTCATGCCGGCGGCAGGCTCATCGAGCAGCAGCAGCTTGGGGTTGGTGGCAAGCGCGCGGACGATCTCCAGACGACGCTGTGCGCCGTAAGGCAGCGATCCGGCCTGCTCGTTTGCCAGGTGCTCCATGTCAAAAATGGACAGTAGCTCCATGGCGCGCTCGTGGGCGGCCTTCTCGTGCTTCCAATACGTCGGCAGGCGCAGCACGCCCTCAAAGCCGGAGTAGCGCTCCTGGTTGTGCAGGCCGACCTTAACGTTGTCCTCCACCGTCATGGTGTTGAACAGGCGAATGTTCTGGAACGTACGGGCAATACCCATGCGGTTGACCTGGTAGACCGACTTGCCCGAGGTGTCCTCACCATCGAGCAGGATGGTGCCGTGCGTAGGCTGGTACACCTTGGTGAGCAGGTTGAAGACCGTGGTCTTGCCGGCACCGTTGGGGCCGATGAGACCGGCGATCTCGGTCTTGCCGATAGTCAGGCTAAAGTCATCGACTGCCTTAAGGCCACCGAACTCAATGCCCAGGTGGATGCACTCGAGTGCCGGGCGCTCGCCCAGGTCACGGTCGGGAACGATGGCGCCAGAAGGATACGGGACCATCTTGCCCTTGTTGAACTCAAATTTACTGGGCATCGGCTGCCACCTCCTTCTTGGAAGCAAAGCGGTCCTTGACGCGACCGAAGAACGCCTTGAACTGCGGGTTGTTGGTAAAGATCATGACCAGGATCAACACGATGGCGTAGATGAGCATGCGGTAGTCCGAGAACTGACGGAGCAGCTCGGGAAGCACCGTGAGCAACGCCGCCGCGATGACGGAACCGCGCATGTTGCCCAGGCCGCCCAGGACCACGAACACCAGAATGAGGATCGACGTGTTGAAGTCGAACTTGGTGGCGGAGAGCTGCGAGAAGTTGCCGCCGAAGAGAGCTCCGGCAGCACCGGCGAGGGCAGCGGAAACCACGAAGGCGATCATGCGGTACTCCGTGACGGAGATGCCTACGGACTCGGCTGCAATCTTGTTATCGCGCACGGCCATAATGGCACGGCCGGTACGGCTGCGGACCAGGTTGAGCACGATCACGAGTGCGACCATGACCAGGATGGCACCGGCGAGGAAGGTCGAGTACGTCGACACGCCCGAGGCGCCCTGGGCGCCCTTGATGATGGCGGTGCCGTCCTCGAGCAGGTGCAGGTCGTCGATCGTAGAGTTGCCCGTGATGTTAAAAATCACGTGCAGGCCGCGGGAGTCGACGCCCACAATGAGACAGGTGACGATCTCTTTGATGATCTCGCCAAAAGCCAGGGTCACGATGGCCAGATAGTCGCCGCTCAGGCGCAGGACCGGGATACCAATCAAGAAGCCCAAGATGGCAGCGGCGATAGCGCCGACCACAATGCTGATGATCAGACGCATCGGATCGGACGGAACGGCGCTCTCCAGCGCGACGGCGGTGACGATGCCCGTGTAGGCACCGACGCTCATAAAGCCCGCGTGGCCCAGCGACAAGTCGCCCGCGATGCCGACGACGAGGTTGAGGGAAATGGCCATGACGATATAGGCCGTGATGGGAACCAGCTGACCGGCGATCATGCGCGGAATCATGTGGTTAGACTGCATAAAGAACACGATGGCGAAGGCCACGATGCACATGGCGTACGTGACAAAGTCGTGACGCGTCTGCTTGTCTTTAAGAAACTTCATAACGCTCACCTACACCTTCTCGGGGACGTACTTGCCCAAGAGGCCGGCAGGCTTGACGAGCAGGACGATGATCAAAACACCAAAGACGATGGAGTTGGCAAGGCTCGTGGAAATGTAAGCCTGCGCCATCGCCTCGATGATGCCGATGAGAATGCCACCGACAAAGGCACCGGGGATGGAGCCGATGCCGCCGAAGACGGCGGCGTCGAAGGCCTTGATGCCAGGCATGGCACCCGTCGTGGGCTGCAGCACCGGCGAGTAGGAGCACAGGAGCACGCCGGCGATGGCGGCAAGCGCCGAGCCGATGGCAAACGTCATCGAGATGGTGCGGTTGACGTTGATGCCCATGAGCTGAGCGGCGGCCTTGTCCTCGGACACGGCGCGCATGGCCTTGCCCATCTTGGTCTTACCTGTAAAGAACATCAGGCCGGCCATGATAACCAGGCAGGCGACGATGGTGACGAGCGAGACGGCGCTTACGTTGAACTTGGCCAAGAACTCCGGCACCTGGAAGGTGACGAGCGAAGTGAAGTTCTTGGGCGTGGCGCCCCACAGAAGCTGCGCGGCGTTCTGCAGGAAGTAAGACACGCCGATAGCCGTGATCAGAACGGCCAGCGGGCCTGCTTGGCGCAGCGGCTTATAGGCCAGACCCTCGATGAGAACGCCGAGAACCGTGCAGACCACACAAGAAAGAATTACAGATACCCAGCCCGGGAGGCCGAGATACGACGTGGCGCAGAACGAGACATAGGCACCGACCATGATGACGTCGCCGTGAGCGAAGTTCAGCATCTTGGCGATACCGTAGACCATGGTGTAGCCCAACGCGATGATGGCGTAGACGCTGCCCATGGACAGGCCGTTGACCAGGTATTGGATAAAGACCGTCATGTTCCACATCCCCCTTTCGAATAGGTTTCCAGTTGATGTATGAAACAGGGACGTTACATCGTCCCTAGATACCAAGCAAGCAGGGAAGGCCAAAACCTCCCCTGCTTGGGATCAAAACCGCTCTATGTAAGGCGGCCAATTAGGCCTGTACGTACTTGCCGTCGGTGATGACGTACGCCGTGGGCTCCTTCTGGACCTGGCCCTTATCGTTCCAGGTGAGCTTGCCGGTCAGACCGTCAACGGTAATCTTGAGCATAGCCTTGGACAGCTTCTCGGCGGCCTCGGTCGGGTCGGCGTCGACACCAAGACCGGCCTCCTTGAGGGCCTCGGCCACCGCGTGCACGCCGTCGTAGGCGTCGGCGGCAAACTGGTCGGGGGTATCGCCGTACTTATCCTTGTAAGCGTTGACGAAGTCGGCGTTCTTCTCGTCGTCGGCGGAGAACGGGGTCATGAGCAGCAGACCCTCGGCAAGAGAGGTATCGAAGCCCTCAACGCCCAGGATGCCGTCCATGCCGTCGCAGCCCATCATCTTGACGTCGTAGCCCATGTCCTTGGCGTTCTTGAGCAGGACGGACGCCGGCGTGTAGTAGATCGGCGCAAAGATCATGGTGGCGCCGGCCTGCTTGGCCTTGGTCAGCTGGTTCGTAAAGCTCGTGGCGGAGTCGTCCTTAAAGGTCTCCTCGTCAACAATCTCGAGCTTGGACTCAGCGGCCTGGGCCTTAAAGGAATCTGCGATGCCCGAAGAATAGGCGTCGCCGGAGTTATAGAACAGCACGAACTTCTCGTCCGCATACTTCTGCGCCAGGAACTTGGCAGCGTTGACACCCTGGTTGGGGTCGGTGAAGCAAACCTGGAAGACGCAATCCTTGCCGTCGGTGACGTCCTCGGAGGACGCGGACGGGGTGATCATGAACGTCTTGGGGTCGTTACCACACTCTGCGGCAACGGCAACCGACGCACCCGTGGTAGTCGGGCCGACGAGGGCCTGCATGCCCCAGTCGAGCAGGGTGTTGAAGGCGTTGACGGCCTTCTCGCCATCGGCCTGGTCATCCTCGGCCTTGCTGGCAAGCGGCAGCTCCTTGGTCGAAAAATCCTTGCAGCCAAGCTCGACACCCTGGGTAACGGACTTGCCGTAGGACGCGTTGGCGCCGGTCAGCGGGCCGATGGTGCCGATCTTAAACGAAGCGTCGCTCGAAGCGGAACCGCTGTCGCCGCCGTTGGAGGAGCAGCCAGCTAGAATGGACATCGCCCCCAGACCTGCTGCGCTCGCGATAACGCTCCTGCGATTCATAACAGGGTTCAATGACTTACCGGTGAGGCTCGACATGCGGCTCTCCTCTCAAATCTCGTCGGGTTTCGGTTACCCGACAGGCCATCCTTCGCCGTGTTCGGCGTTCGCAAAATAGTAGACGCTTTAGTTGAGAAAAGTGGCGATTATTTCAACTTTTCTTTTGCTTTGTCCATTTATCCATATTTATGCGTATTTCTATCAGTTTATGCAGTTTAGCCACTTTATTATGTGAAAGTAATGTTTCTGTTCTGTTACAAGCGCCCTTGCCCTGAATAAAACGGCCTCACCGGTCTCGTTATATGCACTTAGGCGGAGATGTACTTGCCGTCCTGGATTACATAGGCTGTCCATGCCGTCGGCACCCATTAGTGTCATGTCGTAGCTCATGTCCTTGGCGTTCTTGAGCAAAACGGACGCTGGGGTGAAATAGATCGGGGCAAAAATAAGCGTGGCTCCGACAAGGAAACTCCTGCGGTTAAGTACGTTGTTGATGCTAAGCATGGTGCCCCCCTCTTCGCTGGCCGCAGTGCGGCCGTCTTGCGGTACGGGGCAAACCTTATGGTGCAAACGTTGACAGTTTGTTACGGAGTTCCGTTTGTAGCGAGCATGTTTCCAATGTTTCCGCAGCGTTTCGGGGGTGCCGTTTTGTGCGACTCCTGTTGCCTGGCGAGCACGCGCCCTCGGTTCACGCTAGAATGCACTCAACCTTTAAGCGGTTAATCCATCCATAAGATGCACGAAGGAGCTATCTATGAGCGAACCCCTGCGCACCGTGAACGTCGGTCTGATCGGTCTGGGAACCGTCGGCGGCGGCGTGGCCCGTCTGATCAAGAGCCACCACGATGAGTACCTGGCAGCCTACGGCATCGACCTTAAGCTGACCCGCGCCTGCGCGCTTGCTTGGGAGCAGGCCGAGGCGGCAGGCATTGAGCGCGAGGCCTTTACGAGTGACTGGCACGACGTCGTCAGCGACCCCGCCGTCGACATCGTCGTCGAGCTGATCGGCGGTGAGCATCCCGCAACCGAGATCTTCACCACTGCCTTTGAGCACGGCAAGCACGTCGTCTCTGCCAACAAGGCCCTACTGGGCCGTCACGTCGAGACGCTTGCCGAGAAGGCACGCGCGTGCGGCGTGCAGATTAAGTGCGAGGCCAGCTGCGGCGGCGGCATCCCCATCGTGAGCACGCTTGAGCACGACCTGGTGGGCAACAAGATCCTGACCATCGCCGGTATTCTCAACGGTACCACCAACTACATCCTGTCGCGCATGGACGCCGAGGGCGCCGATTACGCCGACGTGCTCGCCGACGCGCAGGCCAAGGGCTATGCCGAGGCCGACCCGTCCGCCGACGTCGACGGCTTCGACGCCGCCAGCAAAACGGCGATCCTCGCCTCCATCGGCTTTGGCACCCGTGTGACCACCGACGACGTATACCAGCAGGGCATCCGTACCATCGGCGCCGAGGACATCGCCCAGGCACGCGAACTCGGCTACACCATTAAGCTGCTCGGCATCGCCCGCAACACCGACGCCGGCGTCGACGTCCGCGTGCATCCCACGCTGATCCCCGCCGACCACATGCTCGCCAAGGTCAACGGCGCCATGAACGCCGTCTACGTGGTGGGTGACGCCGTGGGCGAAACCATGTTCTACGGTGCCGGCGCAGGCTCCTTCCCCACCGCAAGCGCCGTCGTGGGCGATATCCTGTCGCTCTCCGAGCAGATCAGCCGCGGCGTGGCTCCGCTTCCCGAGATTGAGCCCTATGGTCACAACCTCGCCTTTAAGCCCATGGACGAACTCCAGACCAAGTACTATGTGCGTCTGAAGGTCGCCGACCGCGTGGGCGCCCTGTCCGAGACGGTCGACATCTTTGCCAAGCACAACATCTCGATCTCGCTCATCAACCAGGTCGAGGACGGCAAGTCGGGCGTCAGCGATGCCTGCTCGGTCATCTTCCTGACGCACCGCGCACTCGAGAAGGACGTCCAGGCTGCCGCCGCCGAGCTTGCCAGTGTCGACTGCGTGGCCGAGGTCGCCAACGTCCTGCGTATCGAGGACGTCGAGGCCTGGACCGAAGGTGTTATGGCCAACTAATCCAACGCTTGCCTAGCAATACACGCTTTGAGGGCTCCCGTCCGATGTGGGACGGGAGCCCTTTTGTCTCCTGCCCCAAGCACAACGGCAGAGTACATTTGCGCGAACCGCTCATCGGTAACGCGGGCTACCGTTCACCGATATGCAGACGCGACCGATTCCGGCTACCGCTACGCTGTGCTGCGAATGTCCGCCCGCGATGAGAGGAAGCACCATGTTGCTCGAGGGCAAGAAAGCAATCATCACCGGAGGCACGCGCGGTATCGGCTATGCCATCGCCTGTCGCTTTATCGAGGAGGGCGCCGCCGTCACGGTCTTTGGCTCGCGTCAGGAGACTGCCGACGCCGCCGTTGAAAAGCTGGCCGCAGCCTATCCCGAGGCCAAGGTCTGGGGCCGCACCTGCGACCTCACCTCGCTCGAGGCCGTAACCGAGGCCTTTACCGAGGCAGCCGCCGACATGGGTGGCCTGGACACGGTCGTTAACAACGCCGGCATCTCCCAGCGCTCGCCGCTTCTGGAGTACACGGCCGAAGAGTTCGCCAAGGTCATGGACCTCAACGTCGTCGCCGTCTTTAACGGCCACCAAGCCGCTGCCAAGATTATGGCCGAGGCAGGCCACGGCGGCACCATCACCACCACGAGCTCGATGGTCGCCAAGTACGGTCAGCCCTCCGGCGTTGGCTATCCCACGTCCAAGTTCGCCGTCAACGGTATGGTCCAGTCGCTCTCGCGCGAGCTCGCCCCCATGGGCATTCGCGTCAACGCTGTCGCTCCCGGCGTGACCAAGACCGATATGGTCGCCAACCTTCCCGAAGAGGTCATCAAGCCCATCATCGCCACCATTCCGCTCGGCCGCATGGGCGAGCCCGAGGACGTCGCCAACGCCTTCGTTTTCCTAGCGAGCGACATGTCCTCCTATGTCACGGGCGCCGTGCTCCCCGTCGACGGAGCCGCCCGCTCTTAAGGGACCACAAGCCTCAGCTCCCAGCCTCAACATAGTCCAACAAAGAAGGCGCGCCGTCTGCATCAACTGCAGGCAGCGCGCCTTCTTCTGTTTGAAAGGGAAGCTGTGTCCCGGAATTCCGACTCAGACCGGGACGCAGCTTCCCTCAGGGCCATGTTTCGGAAAGAGCGCCCCGTTTTGAACGCCGATTCTGGGATACCGTTTCCGCAACGGGTCTCTCGCGGAAACTGCATCCCACTCTGAGCGCCCATTCCGGGACACAGTTTCCCAACGGCCCCCGTTTCGGAAACCACATCCCGTTCCGAGCCTTCAAAGCAGGACGCGGCTTCCCCGAGAGAGTATCGACTACTTGCCGTCGTCGTCCTCGGCTTCTTCTCTTGCATAGAGCTCCAGCATGCGGCGGCGGTATTCGCGCACGGCGAGCTTGGCGCGCTCCAGGCGGCGACGCTCGCGCGGAGTCAGCTCGGACGGGTCGACCTCGTCTCCATAGGTCTTATCGGCAAGAAGATGTGCCGCGTCCACAATACGGGCATCGATATGGCCGCTCGCCGCCTCGGCGGAAAGACGCTCGGCAATCGTATCGAGCGTAGGCAAGCCCTCGAATACGCGACCATGGCCATGCGAAGTCAGCAGCTCGTGCTCACGTGCGAGCAGGCTCGCCAAATCGTGATGGGCGCGCAGGATGTCGAGCGCATCGGATGGATGCTCGGCAACTTCTGCCACGGCGGCGACCGGCGCGGCGTCGACCACGCGGTAGAAGAGCTGCGCGAGCAACGGCATCAAGAACACCGTGATGGCACCGGCGGCAACCATGACCGACGCAATATCTTGCGACAGCGCGCCCGCGTTGACGGCAACGCTTGTCACGGCAACGATGATCGGCAGGGCCGTGGTGCAGTACAGGGCCACGGTAATGCGACCATACGCCGACACATCGCGCGTCGCAGGACAAATGCTCATAGAGATGAGAATGGGAACGGCACGAATAATCAACAACGCCACGATAAAGCCCACGAGCAGACCCGGGCGCGACGCCACGGCCGTCAGATTGATCTTTGCGCCCGATACGGTAAAGAATACCGGAATCAAAAAGCCGTAGGCCAGGCCGTCGAGCTTGGTCTCGAGCGTATGGTTGCCCTCGGGGATGATGTAGCGCAGGACAAAGCCGGCGGCAAAAGAACCCAACACGATGTCGAGATCAAAGACAGCCGAGAACGCCACGAGTGTGACCAGGATGAGCACCGTCAGGCGCACGAAGGTCTGCGACGTGGTATCGGCACGTTCCTCGACAAACGCAAAGAAGCGGCTGCCGACGCGCTTGGAGCGGCTCGGGACCACGGCCAGCAACACGCAGACCACCGCAAACAAGCCAAGGATCACAAGCGTTTGGATGCCGGTGCGGGCAGACAGCAGTACCGACATGGCGAGCACGGGGCCGAGCTCGCCCCACGTACCATAGGCAAGAATCGAATCACCGACGCGCGTTCCGGCAAGCAACCGCTCGCGCAAGATGGGCATGAGCGCCCCAAGCGCCGTCGAGGTCAAGGCGAGCGTCACGGCGATACCGTCGAAATGGCTGACCGAGAACCACGGGGTAAAGCGCACGGCGAGCCAGGCGATACCAAACGTGACGACCCACGTCGCCAAGCCGTAGCGGCCCTCGACGCCCGTGATGTTCTTGGGATCGATCTCAAAGCCGGCAAGCAGGAACAAAAATGCCAGACCGAGCTCTGACACGAGCGAGACCTCGGCATCTACATGGATGACGCCAAGCATATGGGGTCCCAGCACCGCGCCGAACACGAGCAAAAAGACCGTTTCGGGAACGGGCTTTCCGGGAATCGCCGAGGCGATGAAGGGGCTTGCAAAGGCCACGAGCGCGATGATGGCGAGTGAAACGAATGCCATGTGATGCCTTTCTCTTGTTTGCGCATCACTGTAGCACCCTCGCCGTCCTCAACGCGCCGCGAGCTGTCGTATCATAGTGAGGTTTACAAACATGTGGCTCAAGGCGACCGCAGGGCAGACCCCGCAAACCGACCGCTGCCGCATACCGTACCGTACGCCCAACCGATCAGGAAGGCAGGAACCAATGGTCTCTCGTATCTACGTGGAGAAGAAACCCGGGTTCGACGTCGAGGCTCAGCAGCTCAAGGGCGAGCTGACCGAGATTCTCGGCATCAAGGGCATCGAGGCCCTGAGGATCATCAACCGCTACGACGTCGAGGGCATCGACGAGGAGCTTTTCCGCTCCTGCGTGCCGACCGTCTTTAGCGAGCCCCAGGTCGATGTGACCTACGACGAGCTCCCCGCAAGCGATGGTGCCGTCTTTGCCGTCGAATTCCTGCCTGGCCAGTTTGACCAGCGCGCCGACTCCGCCAGCGAGTGCGTGCAGCTCATCAGCCAGGGCGAGCGCCCCGCCGTGCGCTCCGCCAAGGTCTATATGATCTCGGGCGCTCTGGACGAAGCCGCCATCGATGCCATCAAGCACTACGTGGTGAACCCCGTCGAGGCGCGCATCGCCTCGCTCGACTTGCCCGAGACGCTGTACATGGAGACCCCCGAGCCCCAGCCCGTCGAAGTGCTCGACGGCTTCCGCGAGCTCGATGAGGCCGGCCTTGCCGTCTTCATCGCCGATCGCGGTCTTGCTATGGACGAGGCGGACATCGCCTTCTGCCAGCAGTACTTCCGCGATGAGGACCGCGACCCCACCATCACCGAGATCCGCGTGATCGACACCTATTGGTCCGACCACTGCCGCCACACCACCTTCGGCACCGTCCTGGACGACGTGACGATCGACGACGCCGTGGTGCAGCAGGCCTTCGACCGCTACATGGAGATGCGCCATGAGCTCGGTCGCGACGCCAAGCCCGTCTGCCTCATGGACATGGGCACCATCGGCGCCAAGTACCTTAAGAAGACCGGCGTCATGACCGATGTCGACGAGTCCGAGGAGATCAACGCCTGCACTGTCAAGGTGAAGGTCGATGTCGACGGCGAGGACCAGGACTGGTTGTTCCTGTTTAAGAACGAGACCCACAACCACCCGACCGAGATCGAGCCCTTCGGCGGTGCCGCCACCTGCGTGGGCGGCGCCATCCGCGACCCGCTCTCGGGCCGCAGCTACGTGTACCAGGCCATGCGCGTCACCGGCGCCGGAGACCCCACCGTCCCCGTGTCCAAGACGCTCGAGGGCAAGCTGCCGCAGCGCAAGCTCGTAACCACCGCTGCCGCCGGCTACTCCAGCTACGGCAACCAGATCGGCCTTGCCACCGGCCAGGTCAACGAGCTCTATCACCCCGGCTACGTGGCCAAGCGCATGGAGGTCGGCGCCGTTGTGGGCGCTACCCCGGCAAACCACGTGCGCCGCGAGTGCCCCGCCCCCACCGACAAGATCATCCTGCTGGGCGGCCGCACCGGCCGTGACGGCATCGGTGGTGCCACCGGCTCCTCCAAGACCCAGAACACCGAGTCAATCGAGACCTCGGGTGCCGAAGTCCAGAAGGGCAACGCCCCGGTCGAGCGCAAGCTGCAGCGTCTGTTCCGCCGCGGCGATGCCTGCCGTCTGATAAAGCGCTGCAACGACTTTGGCGCCGGCGGCGTCTCGGTCGCCGTGGGCGAGCTTGCCGATGGCCTGTATGTCGACCTTGATACCGTGACCAAGAAGTACGACGGCTTGGACGGCACCGAGCTCGCTATCTCTGAGTCCCAGGAGCGCATGGCCTGCGCCGTCGCCGACGGTGACGTCGAGGAGTTCATGGGCTACGCCGCCGAGGAGAACCTGGAGGCAACCGTTATCGCCGAGGTTACCGCCGAGCCGCGCATGCGCATGGCATGGAATGGCGTCGCTATCGTCGATCTGTCCCGCGAGTTCCTCAACTCCAACGGTGCGCCCAAGCACCAGGTCGCCCACGTCTGCGCCCGCAGCGTGTGGCAGCCCAGCTGGGCCGGCACCACGCTTGCCGAGCGCATGACCTCGCTCGTCACCGATCTTAACGTCGCCTCCAACAAGGGCCTTTCCGAGCGCTTCGACTCCACCATCGGCGCCGCGACCGTGCTCATGCCCTTTGGCGGCAAGACGCAGCTCACCCCGAGCTCTGCCATAGTCGCCAAGTTCCCCGTGGACGGTGAGACCACCACGGCGAGCGCTATGGCATGGGGCTTTAACCCCTATCTGATGGAGGCCGACCAGTTTGCGGGCGCCTACCTGTCCGTGGTCGAGTCCATCGCCAAGCTCGTGGCCGCAGGCTTTGAGCACAAGCGCGCCTACCTCTCCTTCCAGGAGTACTTCGAGCGTCTGCGCACCGAGGCCGAGCGCTGGGGCAAGCCCATGGCAGCCGTCTTGGGCGCCCTTATGGCCCAAGTCGACCTGGGTGCCGGCGCCATCGGCGGTAAGGATTCCATGAGTGGCTCGTTTGAGGACGAGGCCGGCGAGCTCAACGTTCCGCCGACCCTGATCAGCTTCGCCGTGGCCGTGGGCAAGGCGGCCCGCGCTGTCTCCCCCGAGTTCAAGGGCCTCACGCACCGCGTCGTCCGCATCGCCCCCGCCACCTATGGCCAGGACTACCGCCCCGACGCCCAGCAGTTGCTCGCCGCGTTTGACGCCGTCGAGGCGCTCACCGCCGCCGGCGACGCCCTGGCCGTCTCCACGCCCGGCTACGGCTGCGGCGCCGAGAGCCTCTTTAAGATGTGCGTCGGCAACCAGATCGGTATCGAGCTTGCCGAAGATGTGGACGTGGAGAGCCTCTTCACCCCGCTCTACGGCAGCTTTATCGTCGAGCTCGCCGAGGATGCCGAGCTGCCCGAGGTCGCCGACGGCGTTGTCGTCGAGCCCCTGGGCACCACCGTCGAGGGCTATGTCATCGATACCGGCTCCGAGGTCATCGAGCTCTCCGAGCTCCAGGAGGCCTGGGAGAGCGGCATCGAGGGCGTCTTTGCCTACCGCAGCGCCGGCGAGTCCGCCGAGGTCGAGACCATCGACTTCCGTGCCAAGGATATCCACGTGTACAGCGGCGCCAAGATCGCCCGCCCGCGCGTGGTAATCCCCGTGTTCCCCGGCAACAACTGCGAGTACGATAGCGCCCGCGCTTTCCGCGCCGCCGGCGCCGAGGCCGACACCTTCGTGATCAACAACCTCACGCCCGAGGCCGTCGCCGAAAGCACCCACGAGCTTGCCCGCCGCATCCGTGCAAGCCAGATCGTCATGATCCCCGGCGGCTTCTCGGGCGGCGACGAGCCCGATGGCTCCGCCAAGTTCATCACGGCGTTCTTCCGCGCTCCCGAGGTCACCGAGGCAGTCCGCGACCTGCTCAAGGCCCGCGACGGCCTGATGCTGGGCATCTGCAACGGCTTCCAGGCCCTGATCAAGCTCGGTCTGGTGCCCTACGGCGACATCGTCGACGCCACGTCCGATGCGCCCACGCTGACGTTCAACACCATCGGTCGCCATCAGAGCCGTCTGGTGCGCACCCGCATCTCGTCCAACCTGTCCCCGTGGCTATCGCAGTGCAGCCTGGACGACCCCTACACCGTCGCCATCAGCCACGGCGAGGGCCGCTTTGTCGCCAGCGACGAGGTGCTCGCCCAGCTCATCGCCAACGGCCAGGTCGCCACGCAGTACGTGGGCGAGGACGGCAAGCCCAGCATGGATCTTTCCGTCAACCCCAACGGCTCCGCACTCGCCATCGAGGGCATCACGAGCCCCGACGGCCGCGTCCTGGGCAAGATGGGCCATGCCGAGCGTCGTGGCGACAACCTGTACCGCAACGTGCCCGAGCATGTCCCCGGCGATAAGTTCATGCCGATCTTTGAGAGCGGCGTGGCCTACTTCGCTTAATGCGTCCCATCGGGTACAATCCCCTCGGGTAACAACACCCGCCACCGGCACACCCGGTGGCGGGTTCTTTTTTGCTTCGCGCATACAGGAAGGACATCATGGAAAGCCGCAAGCCGTATCTCGCCACCCTACCCAGGCTCATCCTGGGCTGCCTCGTCTGCTGTGCGCTCTGGGGGTCGGCTTTCCCCTGCATCAAGATCGGTTACGGGCTCTTTGGCATCCCCGCGCACGATAGCGCCTCACAGCTGCTCTTTGCGGGCTTGCGCTTCACGCTTGCCGGCGCCCTGGTTATCGTTGGGATGAGTGCGGCCCAACGCCGCCCCCTCGTTCCGCAGGCTCGCGACATCCAGCCCATCTTTATCCTGTCGCTCTTCCAGACTATCGGGCAATACTTCTTTTTCTACCTGGGACTCTCGCGCGCCAGCGCCATGTCGAGTTCCATCATCGAGGCCAGCGCCAACTTCCTCGCAATTCTCTTTGCCGCCTTGGCATTTCACACCGAGAGGCTCAATACGCCCAAGGTGCTTGGCTGTGTGCTGGGCTTTGCAGGCGTCGCGCTCGTCAACCTTTCGGGCGCGGATGGCACCTTTGGCTTTACGCTCGACGGCGAGGGATTTATCTTGGCTTCCACTGTTGCGGGCGCCCTGTCGACCTGCCTCATTGGCATCTTCTCGCGCGAGCATGACGGCGTCTTGCTCGCCGGCTGGCAGTTTTTAGTCGGTGGCGTGGTCCTTACCGCAATCGGGTTTTTGATGGGCGGCACGTTTTCCCCCACCGAAATCGCCCCCGCCATCGCGCTCATCATTTATATGGCGCTCATTTCCGCCGTCGCGTACTCGCTGTGGTCCCGCCTGCTCGCCGTCAACCCCGTCAGCCGCGTTTCGGTCTTTGGCTTTATGAACCCGGTCTTTGGCGTGCTGTTGAGCGCACTGCTGCTCGGCGAGGGCGCTGGCACGAGCCCCGTTACCGTACTTGTTGCCCTGCTGTTGGTCTGCGGCGGCATCATCATCGTCAACAAACCCAAAAAAGCCTAGCGAACCGCCCTTATTTAGTAGAGGAGATTCACATGCTTTAGCTTAATGGAGCACATCGGTGAGCTGAGGGCCGCAACGCACGCCAGCGTTCGCCCTTTTTTTCTAGCGTATCTGGACGCCGGCTTTCTTCTTCTCGCGCTTTACGCGGTAAAGCTCCGCATCGGCGGCGCGAAGTAAGTCTTGCCAGGTATCGACGCCATCACCAACCCGTGCGTAGCCGATGGACATCCGCAACAGATACGGGACCTCGGCGCGCGCGAGCTCGTCGCTGATTGCCGCGCACAGACACATGATGTCCTGCTCCGCCGTCGCCTTTTGAAGCACCACAAACTCATCGCCGCCATAACGTGCGATAAAGCCACCAGACGCCGAGCAGACCTCTTTGAGCGTAGCAGATATGACCTGGAGGGCATGATCGCCCTCAACATGTCCATACCGGTCGTTAATCTGCTTAAAGCCGTCAGCGTCCATCATAAGCAGATATACATCTTCGGCCTGATCCACATTTGAAAAGAGCGACAGCATATAGGTCTCAAAACGGTTGCGATTGTTGAGGCCAGTCAACGGGTCGGTCGAGATCAGCTGCTCCTGGTAGATGATGTAGAGCAGCAGGATGCTCAGCGTTATACCGACACAAAGGCCCGGTACCGAAAACAAAACCTGGAAGGTACCGCCCACCAGAGCGGGAACCGCAAAAAAGGCGAGGGTGCGATAAATGGCCTTCTTTTGCAGACTTTCGACTTTTCGAGTCTGAATAAAGGCATGCAAAGACGTATATATGATGTAGCAGTAGCTAACGATAGGCTGAATCATATAAAGCGCTCCGCGACGATATACGCCCTGTGCATCGATATAGAACATAGTGTGCGTCCAGTAGCTGGTAAATGCCAGCACGACCACCAATACGGTTGGCAACGTCACGAGCGCCACCCTATAGCGCGCGGTCAAAAGGCGTGAGCCCTGCACTGTCTCGGAATAGAAAAACCAAATGAGGCACGCGATGGCGAACAGCGAAAACGAGACCGCGTTGGAAATCCAGTTGGCCGTGATGCCTACAGGAGTGCTCACGCCGTCCGAGAGCGTCCAGATCATATCGAAGAAAATGTAGGCAGCAGAGGTATAGCCGAGCATGCTAAACAAGAGCTGCTGGGTACTCGAGAACAAGGAGCGACGACTTCGCGCGGCAAGCCCGATAAGAACAATCATGCATAGCAGGAATATCTCAATTTTGAGTGCCTTAACCACTAGACGCCATCCCTTCAATATCCAAGTGGTCAGAATCGCCCGATTCGTGTCTGGACAATAAACACCCCCTACTCCGCAGGGGTAAGGGGAATCATAGCAGAGCGCCTGAACGTCACCGCAAGACAGCTTTCGTTCGGGCGCTCAAACGGCGCGAGTTGCACGCCGGCATCATTGATGGGTATCGATTGCTACTCGCCATCGATGTCGGTCGCGACGGCCTCCTCGATGGCCTCGACACCGGCTGGCGACAGATCCTCCTTGCCTTGGCAGAACTTCTTGTCGACCCAGCCGGTCAGAATCGGAGCCATGATCGCCGTGATGATAACGGCGGTGGCGATCTGAGCGTACGCAGTAGGCGCAAGCTCGGCGTAGCGCGGTGCGACCTCGGCGAGGGCAACCGGTGTGGTCATGGCCGTGCCGGCAATGGTGGAACATGCCACAGCCGCCTTACCATTGCCGCCGCACAGGCGCTCGAAGGCAAAGGTAATGGGACCGACGATAAAGAGCGTGATGAGGCCCAGCAGGATGCCCGAAATGCCACCGGCGATGAAGCTCGAAAGGCTCATGGACGCACCGAGCTGAAAACCAATTACAGCGATCGCGGGATTGGCGCCGGGAACCAGCAGGTTCTTGATAAACGGGAACAAGTTGCCCAGGACCATGCCGATAACAAGCGGCAGGATGGATCCGATGATGGTGCCGACGGGGATGTTGGCGAGACCCGAAACACCAAGGATGATCATCGTGACGGCGGGGCCGGCCGTAAAGAACAGGATACCGACAGCGCCCTGCTCGGACTCATCGCCGAACTCGCCCATGATGCCCGTATAGAGCGCCATGTTGCAAAACGTAATGCCGCCGATGATGGAAACCGAGCTCAGGCCTAAAAAGTTATCGTTAAAGAAGTACGCGACGCCCAGACCCAGCGCGGCTGCCACTACAAGCTTAGGAATCAGCACGACGATGCCGGTCTTGATGGCGCCCGGCGTGGACTTAAAGCTGATGCCGGCGCCCACGAACAGCAAGATCGCGGCAACGATGGTGTTGGAGCCGCCGCGGCAGGCAGCCGTAAAGAAGCCGCCGACCTCAAAGACCTGCGGGCAGAAGGTATTGAGCAAAAGGCCGACGATCATCGGATAGATCATGATGTCGCCCGGGATACGCGGGACCTTGAATTTCTTTTGCTCGTTGGCGGTCGCTTCCTGTGCCATGAAACCCCCATTTCCGCTGACGCAGAACAAAAGCCCACGTCACGCTTTGCTACAGTAAAGTTTGACCATGGTACCAGAAGAAGCAGACCGCCTCGGTGAGAAATTCGATTCGTTAAGCTGGGACGATAACGCGTCCTGCTCCTATACGAGGCTCAAAACGATATAGAACACGATGCCCGAAACGCAGCACCACAACATCGACTTTGTCTTGATTGCCACCGCCACGACGCCGGTGGCCGCAATCCAGGGAACCAAGGCAGGCCAGAGTCCCGCGTCGAACGCGCCGGGGTTCACCAAGTCGTTGGCGACCAGCGCGGCAAAGGCAGCGGGCGGGATATAGCCCAGGGCCTCGGTAATGCGGGGCGACAGGGTCCGCCCGCGCAAGGCGAACGCCGGCGCGATGCGAAAGAACGCGATAGCAGCCCACGACGACAGCCACAGAACCAAGAACTCGTTAGCGGGCATCGCGGGCACCTCTTCCGTCAAATACAGCATCGCACGCCAGCGCAATGGCAATGCCGACCACGACGCTTGCCGGCACGGCAATATTCGCGAGGCCCAAGAACTTGCATACGGCGACGGACACCGCGCCCGAAACCGCCGCGACAACGTTACCGCGCGACAGCCGCTGCGAAAAGAGCAGGCAGATAAAGAGCGAGGTGCAGACAAAGGCTGCAATGGCGGTGGGAACATCGACAACGGCGCCGACGATGGCGCCCATCGTACACGAAACGCCCCATGTTGCGATGAGGATCACGTTGAGCACAAAGGACTCGCGCGGGCCCCAATCCTCCCCTTCAACCAACTTGGCAAGCGAGATGCCATACGCCTCCTCGGTAAGTGTCGCGGCAACAGCCAGCGTCTGACGCTTCGAGGCACCCCTCAGATGCGGTGCGATCGATGCCGAGTAAAGCGCAAAACGCGAGGAGATGGCGGCAACGCTCGCGATAATCGAAGGTGCCGGTACGCCCGCCAGCCAAAGATTGCAGATCATAAACTGGCCGCTGCCCGTCACAAACGTGCTGCTCAGGGCAAAGACCATCCAGGGCTCCATTCCCGTCTGCCCCATGATCATTCCGCACGGCGCGCCTATTGCAACATAGGTAAGCATCACCGGCCAGACGGTTCTAACGATTTTGAGCACCATACGCTTCTCATCCTGACAAGGTCTCCGAACCGCATGTAGCGACACGGCAGAATCATCATCCGACAGCAACCGAGTTCACCTACAATTGCCACCGGATCGAAAGACACAACTTTTTAGGAAGTCATTATGACAGCTATCGATCGAACGACGGCAGTCGCGGCCTTCAAGACCTATACCGATGCTTACGATGCCGCCAATCCGCGTATCGCGCTCAAAATCGAGCATACGTACCACGTTGCCGAGGTATGCGATGCCGTGGCGCGCGAACAGGACTGGTCACCGCAGGACATTGACCTAGCGTGGCTTTGCGGCCTGCTACACGATATGGGTCGCTTTGAACAGTTGCGACGCTGGGACACGTTTAAGGATGCCGAGAGTATGAGCCATGCGGAGTTGGGCGTCGAGGTTCTCTTTGGCAAAAACCCTGCAGACGCGCCCGCGACAACAAGTATCCGCGACTTTATCGACGATCCGGCAGAAGACGAGCTCATCCGTGCAAGCATCGCCCACCACAGCGATTTTCGCCTACCCACGGAACTCGACACCCGCACGCGGAACTTCTGCGATATCGTGCGCGATGGCGACAAGATCGACATTATGCGCACCATCGCCGACAGCACCGTCGACACCATCCTCAAGGTTGATGAGGATACATTTCTTACCAGCCACTTCTCGGTACCGACGCTTGCCGCCTTTGACGAACACCGCTGCGTCGCACGCGACGAACGCGATGAGCCGGCCGACTACTTGGTGGGGCTCATCTGCTTTATGTTTGAGCTCGTCTATCCCGCAAGCCGCGCGCTGGCGCGCAAGCAGGGCGATATCTACCGCCTGCTCGACGCGCCCTTTGGTATCGTGCGGCCCTTTACCGATCCCGCCACGCAAGCAACCTGGGAGCGCTTAAAGGACGAGATGCGCGACTGGCTGGCGCGCGCCTAGCGCTCGAGCTGGGCCAGGAGCTCCTCGACGACTTCGACGGCGTCGCCGACAACTTTGTACTGCGCAGCGCCAAAGATGGGAGCATCCGGGTCCTCGTTGACGGCGATGATGCACTCCGCGCCGCCGATGCCGGCTAGGTGCTGGATAGCACCCGAAACGCCGATGCTCACGAGGAGCTTAGGCGAAACCGACACGCCGGTCTGGCCAATCTGGTGGCGGTACTCCAGCCAACCCGCCTCCACGACGGGACGCGTGCAACCAAGCTCGGCACCCAGCGCATCGGCGAGCTTTCGCATCAGAGGCAGATTCTTCTTGGAGCCAATGCCGCGGCCCACCACGACCAGGCGCTCGGCATCGGCAATTGATGCCTGCTGCCCCCACTCCTCGGCTGGAATCGAGATCTTGACGCGGGCCTTAACATCATCCGCCAGCGATACCTGGGTAATCGTGCCAGAGCGGCCGTAATCAAACTCGGGCGCTCCAAAGATGCCGGGACGCACCGTTGCCATCTGGGGACGATGATTGGGGCAGATAATGGTGGCCATCAAGTTGCCGCCAAACGCCGGGCGCGTCTGCTGCAGTAGGCCCGTCTCTGCATCCATCGAAAGTACGGTGCAGTCAGCCGTAAGGCCCGTCTGCGAACGCACGGCAACGCCGGGTGCCAGTTCGCGACCAAAAGCGGTTGCACCATATAGGATGGCCTCGGGTTTGCGTTCGGCTACCAAATCGCAGATCAAGCGGGCGTAGACCTCCGCATCGTTTTGGCGCAGGCGCTCGTCGCGACAGACCAGGACTTCGTCGGCGCCCGCGCAAACCAGATGCTCCAGGTCCCCAAGCGAGCCCTCGGGGCTCATGCCGACCAGTGCCACCAGACGGCAGCCGCGAGCATCGGCAAGCTCGCGCCCCTTGCCCATGAGCTCGTAGGCCACGGGAGCCACGGCATCGTGCTCGTCAGTCTGCACGAAGACCCAAATGTCTCGATATGCATCAAGGTCCACCGCACCAGCGGCCTCGTCACGCTCGATCGAGATAGCATTGACGGGGCAGGCGTCGACGCACCCACCGCATAGGATGCAGCCGTCAGTTACGCGGGCGCATCGGTTGGGTCGCTCGCCTTCCACTACGATGCCGCCCGAGGCACAGGCGCGAACGCAGCGACCGCAGCCGATACAGGCTTCGCTATCGATAATCAGTCCGCTCATCTATGCCATCCCCTCGATAATCTTGGCAAGCTTTGCCGCCTGCTCGGACGCCGTCCCCTCAACGGCCTCGCACGTTTGGTCACGGTCGGGCACAAACGAGCGCACGACCTGTGTCGGCGACCCGGCAAGACCGCAACGCGCGGGGTCGGCGTTCACGTCGGCGGCACTGACCACGCGCACGTCCGCCTCCTCCGCCGCGCGAATACCGGCAATACTCGGCATACGCAACTGGCCAATCTCCTTGGCAGTCGTCATCGCGTACGGCATCTCAAGGTACACCGTCTCCTCGCCGGCATCGCATCCGTGAACGAGCGCCAGCGAGCCACAGGTCGTAAAGCCCGCGCTCTGCACGCAGCTCACGTCGGTCACGCAGGGAATATCAAAGGCACCGGCAAGCTCGGGACCAATCTGGGCCGTATCGCCATCCACCGCCATCTTGCCGCAGATGAGCAGGTCGAAGTCCTCGTCGAGCGCCTCGATGCCGCACTTGAGGGCATAGGTGGTTGCCAGGGTATCGGCACCTGCAAAGGCGCGATCGGTCAGCAGCAGCGCATCGTCGGCGCCTCGAGCGATGCAGTCGCGCAGCAGCGACTCGGTCGCGGGGATGCCCATCGACACCACCGTCACGCGCACATCCATGCCAAAGCCGATAAAGTCGTCCTTCAGCGCCAGCGCGCATTCCAAAGCGCTCGCATCAAAGGGATTAATGACCGCCTGCTTGCCATCGCGCACGATGGTATTGGTCTTGGGGTCCATCTTGACCTCGGTGCTGCCCGGCACGGCCTTGACGCACACCACCATATGGAAATCGCTCATCTTCACGCGCCCCCTTTCTGGACGAGCTCATCCAAGAGCTTCTCCGAAAACAGGTTGCCGCGACCCAGCTGCCCGTCGGGATCGAGCTGGAGCTTGAGCCGCGCCGACTCGACCATGGCCTCGTGACCGTACATCGTCTCTAAGAAGCCCGCCTTGATCTTGCCGACGCCGTGCTCGGCAGAAACGGCACCGCCCATAGCCGTTACCTCCGCAGCCCACTGGGCAAACAGCTCGCCACCGCGACGGTAGTCCTGCGCATCGCGCGGCAGGATGTTCACATGCAGATGGTTGTTACCGATGTGCCCCCAGGCAGCAGATTCAAGCCCGCTTTCGGCCAGTGTGCGGCGATAGAGGGCCACGACATCGGCAAGGCGTGCATTGGGCACCGACATGTCCGAACCCAGTTTGGTGATGGTGGGATCCGTGCGGCGACGCTCGTCGATAAGCATGTTGACGCTCTCGGGGACCGCATGGCGGAAGAACCGCTGGCACTCGCGATCAACCTCGGTGCGCGCGACCCATGTCGCATCGTCGCGGCCACCCGCAAACTCGAGCACCCATCCCAGGTGGTACAGTTCCTCGGTCGCCTGGGCCTCGTCATCGCAGTCGAGCTCCACGTAGACACAGACCTTGGCCTCTTTGTCGAGCGCCGGCAGCGAGGCAAACGCCGTCGACTGCTCGCGCTGGCGACGTAGAATATCCAGGGCGCCAGCGTCGAAGTACTCGATGGCAGCCGCATGGGACAGGACGGGACGCATGGAATCGGTAAAGGACACGGCCTTGTCTTCGCTATCGAAAAAGCAGCTCACACCCCAAACGACCGCAGGCGCCGCCTGCAGGGCAATCTCGAGCTCGGTGATAACGCCGAGCGTGCCGCAAGCACCGATAAAGAGGTCGATGGCGTCCATTTCGTCCGCAACGAAATAGCCTGAGGCATTTTTTGTCTTGGGCATGGTATAGCCGGGAAGATCGAGCTCGAGCGTACGGCCCACTGCCGTCACGAGCGACAGGTGGCGGCCCTGGGCAAAAGCCTCGCCGCGCTGAAGCTCAAGCAAATCGCCATCAGCCAGCGCGACGTGGAGTCCCGTGATATGTGGGCGCATGGGACCGTAGGCGTAGCTGCGGGCACCAGAGGCGTTACATGCCGCCATGCCGCCCAGACAGGCAGATGCCTCGGTGGGATCGGTGGGAAAGAACTGCTCGGGGGCCTCTTGGAACTCCTCGTAGGCCTCAAGCGATGCCTGGTCCCAACCAGCAGTCGGCAGCACCTTCTTGCTCAGCTGCTTGCGCAGCTCCGAGAGCACAACGCCCGGCTCCACGCGCAGCAGAAATTGGCCTTGTTCATCGCGGCGAAGGCCCAAGTAGCGATTCATACGGGAAGTATTGAGGATATGCCCGCCGTGGGGCACGGCACCGGCGGCAAGGCCGGTTCGGGCGCCCTGAACCGTTACCGGGACACGCTCGGCATGGAGCTTTTCCAAAATGGCACGGACCTCGTCTTCCGTTGTCGGAAACGAGATGCTCGAGGCCTCGCCCGATGCGCGAGACTCATCGCGACCATACTCTTCGAACTCGTCGGT
Source organism: Collinsella aerofaciens (assembly GCA_036301285.1). Classification (GTDB taxonomy): domain Bacteria; phylum Actinomycetota; class Coriobacteriia; order Coriobacteriales; family Coriobacteriaceae; genus Collinsella; species Collinsella aerofaciens_BS. The sequence continues at coordinate 17,010 of JAXJET010000004.1, read as the reverse complement.
GAAGGGTTTGATGGTTGCAGACACGCGAACTCCCCCTTTAGCTAACTACAGTGTTTGCAGGGAGATGTTACCGCATCGTTTCGTCGACGTGTTCGAGACCGTCTCCATAATTGGCGATTTTTACGTTCGTGCAATTCGGCGAGCGGCTTGATTTCCTCGGCAGACGATGCTTTTGACACATATGGCCCCGCCGTCGCCGACCGCGCGATTGTCGCTTGAAAAAAGTTGGAGTATTTTTTGCCGCCTTTTACCTGCGGAGACACCAATCCGTCAAGCATTTGGTCAGCAATTGGTCAAGTAGTGGCTGATACCGTCGGCATCGACAACCAAAACCGACAGAAGTTTTGGCCCCAGAAGCAGGGAGGTTCCCATGGCATATTACTGGCCCCAGTACGGCATCGCCATCGAAGTCGACGACGATCCCCATCTCTTGCCTTTCGACGAAGAGGCATTCCCCGATACGACGGTCTACCACGTTACCACCGATGTGATCTGCGACCCCGAGTCGTTCTCGGCGCTCGCCCACCGCATCGCGCATATCCACGACATCGAGCTCCCTCCCGACTTCGACGAGCTTGTCTACTCACGCCGCCTGATGCTTCACATGCTCTTTGGAGCGAACCCGTCCACCTTTGCGCGCATCTATACCGCCAAGGATGCCGCATGAGCGCGAAGAAGCCACCCCACTTTGCAGGCCTGGGTCGTCGCAAGAAGCTCATCCTTGCCTGTTTGGCCATCGTCTGTGCCCTTGTCGCCGTAGGACTATACGCTTGGCAGTCGCAGCCCGTACCCGAGGCGGGCGCTTCGGTTACGACGGCCGAGGGCAAAACGCGTCAGGAAATCCAAGATGAGCTCGACGCCATCGTCCGCGACAACATGATGACGATTTCGGTCGCACCGGTCGCTCAGCTGCAGGAGGACGGCAAGCTGCGCGTCAACGTGCAAAACGTCCAAGACAATAAATTTCCCCAGCGATTCCGCGTCATCCAAAACGACGAGACCATGTACGAATCCGGTGTGGTCGAGACCGGCAAGACAATCGAAACGTGCCCCGCCGGCGACATCAAAGAAGGCGAGGCGTACATCGAGATCCAGGCACTCGATGCCAAGACCCTCGACAGCCACGGCAATCCGACACGTGTCAAGGTGCGGGTTGAGCAAGCCGAGAACTAGCTTTTCCGGCCGACGCGGCACCGCACGCAATTCACCAGCATTCGTCCAATCATCGCGGGGACGGCCCGCGGCGAATAGAAAGGAACGACCATGGACATCACCAGGAACATGAACGGAGCCAGAGCGCTCGTCGTGGGCGCAGGGCTCGCGCTCGCGCTCGCAATGGGCGCCGCCCCGACGCCAGCTATGGCAGCCGGGCGCGTTGGAACCACGAAAGTAATGGTCAGGACCGAGATCGACAACGTTGAGTTCAAAGTTCCGACGGTTATTCCCTTCGTCGCCAAGGCCGACGGCACGCTTCAGGGCCCCTCAGAAGACGCGACCACCATCGGCAATCATTCGGCCTACGGCATCCATGTCACCAACATGAAGATTGACGCCATGAACACCTGGACCATTGCTGCCGACGCCAAAGCCGGAACCGCACAGAACTCCATCGACTTTAAGGTCGGCCCCGACGGCGCACTCCAGAACGCCAGCGCCGCAACGCAGGGGACGGGCCTCGATCTTTCCAAGAATGCAGCCTTCGACATGGGCTACCAGGGCATTGCCGGCGGCAAGGACAAAATTAAGCTCAAGACAAGCGGAAACGTCGCCCGCGCCACGCGCGACATCTTCCGCGTAACCGGCGAAGGCGATCAGGTTGCAACGATCACCTGGACGGTCGAGCCCGGTGCGCACACGGCATAAGGCTGTCGCCCTGGCCGCCGCCGTCAGCATCCTAGCGTTTGGGCCAGCCATGGCCTTTGCCCAGCAAGAACAGGCGCAGGCCGCCACGCAAGTGACGGTCGACCTCTCGGAGCTCGACCGCGGCGACCGCGAGGAACCGTTGGCGCAGACAGGCGACAGACGATGGCTCTTGGCAGCAGGCGCCACAGCAGCAGGCGCAGGGACCGCCGGCCTCGGTCTGCACATCAAACGCAGTCAGAAACAAAACACGGACAGGCCGCACTAAATTAGCTAAGGAGACCCCATGGCATCAAAGAACCTTTTGCTCGTCGTCGCACTCTGCGGCGCGCTCGCAACCGGAACGCCCGTCGCCGCTTGGGCGACTCCCGTCATGGCAGACTCCTTACCAGCAGCCCTAAGCTCCGCACCAAATCCGTCGAGTGCCATTGCGTGTAAGCGTTTTTCGATCGCACAAGCCGCAATCTCAACCTCGGGATGCCTTCGTCGTAATACGGACGGCTCGATAGTCGTGGATATCAATCGTTCGAACAAGGCAAACGGCTCCCAGGCGGGGTGCGCCGTCTGCATGTGGCGCTCGGTTGTGCTCGATGCGGATGGCGATCCATGCAATTTAGAGCTGCGCATCGACATCGCTTCGGTCGATGACTCGGCGAACGGAGCGAAGGTCGCCTTCGACGGTACGTTTTTCGAGAAAGGAGGCGGTATATGTCTGGGCTGCGCCGCCGCGAATGCAGACGATGCGCAGCCCACCCTCTCATTCACGGCATCGTTGCGACTGACCAAAGCCGGCACCGATGCCATCGCGGCGGGAGAAGCGTCCCTGCTGTTCTACGCCGTCAGCGCCAAAGACACAAACGCTCATTTCGAGAAGCCAGCCGGATCACTCAGTCTTACACGAGGGATAGAGGCAGGCCCTATTGAAATCGATGCCCACGCGCAAAGCAGGCAACGCATTCTTGCCGACCCGGCGCTTCTCGAAATGGAGTGGAACGGATCCGGAGCCATCGGAATTCTCCCCTCCGCGCTTGACGCCAAGACGCTCCCCTCAAACGACGAACCCATCAACGCAACCATACAAGAAGAGAGCGCGGATAAAGAAGCAGGTGCGGGCGACACGCCGTCGCCGACAAACAGCGCCCCAGCTTCTTTCGAAGCACCGAATGAGCCCGTTACCGATCCAAACGATCCCGAGCTCGCGGACAGTCTGGGGCTTGCTGATCCTCAAGAGATCGATGAAGGTAACTGTTGCGTGCTTGCCGCACTCGACCACACAGAGGTCATCGACGCTGCGAACATCGAAGTTGCCGCCGCCAATCAGCCCGTCCGCAAGTCGGCTATCATCGCATTTCCCGAATCCATCGAAGTCGTCTTTTTGCCATCGGGCGAGGTCGTGGCCCCAACACTGCTCACCTTGTTGGGCGCCAAGAATACTCGAAACGAAATTAAAAAGGTCACGGTTGTCGACCCTGCAACCACCGCCAAGCTGCGTCTATACGCCGTTGCTCCAGACGGAGGCAAGACCTTGGAATTCGATGGTGACACACTCCTAGCCTGGCGACGTCTGGACATTATGCAAGACGTCTCGTATCAGATCGAACTCGAAGGGTTTGATCGTGCCCGCGATGCCAATATCATCGCCGCGGCTATTGAATCCCCGCAGCGGCTTATGACACTGCGCTTTGAATACTATCCCTATGTCCCGACAACCACCTGAGGCTTAAATGCTGCACATCATTCCTAACACCACTTATATAACGTATTAGATGAGTCGCGATGTGCCTCGCATTTCGTTCTGCTACGATTGCCACGTTGGCATCAATACAGGAGGGCTCATGCCGGGCTTGGGAACAATCATCAACGTTGTGCTTTTAGTTGCGGGCGGTCTTTTGGGATTAGCGGGCGGCCGCTTCATCACACCGCGCATCCAAGACACGCTCATGAAAGCATCGGGGCTGTGCGTCCTGTTTATCGGCCTTGGCGGCACCATGCAAAAGATGCTCCTTATCGATGGGAAGGCGCTAGCGACCACCGGCACCACCATGCTCATCGTCTCATTTGCGCTCGGTTCGCTCATCGGCGAGGCCGTCAACTTGGAAGCCGCCATCGAGAACCTTGGCGAATGGCTCAAGCGCAAGACCGGCAGTGAGGGCGATAACGAGTTCACCAACGCTTTTGTCTCGACTTCACTCACCGTGTGTATCGGCGCCATGGCAATTGTGGGATCGATCCAGGACGGCCTGCTCGGCGACTGGTCAACGCTTGCCCTCAAGGGCGCACTGGACTGCATCATCGTCTGCACCATGACGGCGTCGCTCGGACGCGGCTGCATCTTCTCGGCCCTGCCCGTAGCCGTGTTCCAGGGGACGATCACGTTGTTTGCCGGCGCGCTCTCCCCCATCATGACCACAGCAGCCCTCAACAGCCTTTCGCTCGTAGGCTCCATGCTCATCTTCTGCGTCGGCGTCAACCTCATCCGTCCTCAGACCTTCCGCACGGCCAATATGCTCCCCTCCGTCGTCATCGCCGTCATCTACGCCCTCCTGTTCTAAATCTATCAACGCAGCGGTATCTCGAACACCTGTTTGATGCTGTGCTATGATATGAGGTCACCGTAGCTGCGTTCGAGAGGAGGAGCGGTGGCCGACCAGGACATCAAGATGCTCATCGAGCGCATTATGGCCGAGGCCCGGACCCATCAGTCTGCCCGCTTCTCACATGAAGTCTACGCAGACGAGCCGATTCTCAAAACCGGCCGACAGATGCAGAATTTCCTCCCCGACCAGTACCGCAAGATGCGTGAGATATCGCGTTGGCAAGAAGACCCCAAGGGCGGTGCGGGCCGTTGGCTTTCGGAAGCCGAGCTTTTTTACCGCCAGGGCCTGCTGATGGCCGACTTTGAGGACGACTGTCCCTACAACGGCACCTTTAAGTCGTACTTTCCCACCTACAACGCCATGAGCGACCGGCAGCTGCGCGGCTACTTTACCTGGCGTGCCCAAGTGCGCCGCGGGAATATCGAGGAGACATCGACCTCGTTTGCGTTTCTGTATCTCTATGAGCTGATTTGCGGCATTGGCGTAGATAATCCGCTCGATGGTTTTAACAAGATCAAGGCTTTTTGGGATATCTATCGCGCCTTTGAGCCCGGCATCGACCGGTTTGCGCGCGTGTGGCTGCAGGATTACGCCGTGTTCCACGGGCTCGACCCCAAGCTGCTTTGTGACTCTAAAACCGTCATGCTCGATAACGCCCTTATCGAGCTGCGGCGTGCGGCTCGAGACCTTGCGCCTGCACCGGCACCGTCCGGGCAGGCCCCTACGCGTCGCAAAAACTCCGAGCCCACGCTCCCCCTTCCGCCCGATGAGGTGCGCGAGGAGCGACTCATGGCCGCCATCAACGCCCTCTCCACGTACAACCTGAATAACTCGCGGCTCGACCGCAGCCACCACCGCGATCTGCGCCACGTGGCATGCGCCGTGTATGTCCGTATGGCGCGCTACTATGACACGCACCGAAAGACCGGCATCGTGGCGAGTTTATTTGGGGAGGAGACGGCCATGCCCTACACCATGTTTGCCTCGGCCGTATTCTTTGCGCCCGAGCGCCACGAGGACTGCGAATACCGCCTGGATCCTATCCATATCTACCGTTGCCAAAACGGCTTTTGGGAATGCATGCGTATCCACGGTAGTAGGCAAAAGAGCAGCAAGCTCGGTGAAATGATGCGCGCCTGCGACCAACGCCTGCGCCTGGCGCTGGACCCCGCCCATCCCCTTAAGGAAGAAAAGGTCCCCAAATATCTGGCCAAGATTATCGATGACGAGATTGTGGCATGGCTTTCGTGGGACGCCGCACACCAGCCCGTCAAGATCGATATCGATCTTAGTCAGCTGGGGCACATTCGGAGCGCCGCTGCGCAAACGCGCGAAGCGCTTTTGATCGACGAAGAGCGCGAGGACGACGCATCCGCAGAAGCCGAGGCAGCGGACTCAGGACAACCGGAAGCCGAGCCCGTAGCCGACGCGATTGTCGAGGCGGTCGCGGCACCCATTCGGCAGGACTTGACCGACGAGCCGACCATATCCACCGAACAGTTTGGTGTCGTGGCACCGCTTCTCGCGCCGACGCCCGCGTTCGCGGCTGCTGCGCCCGCTGACGCCACAAACGAACTCGCGCCTGCCGCAAACGCCTATCTCAGCGCACTGCTCGAGCACAACGCAGTACAGGCGGAATCGGCGGTAGTGCAATCGGGGCAGAGCGAGGACATGCTCGTCGATACCATCAACGAGGCGCTCTTTGACCTGGTGGGCGACACCGTAATTGAATTTAGCGCGGCAGGGCCGCAGATTATTGAGGACTACGAAGCAGACGTGAGAGGATACCTAGACCATGAGTGATACCGCATCCGCAGCACCCCGCGTGCCCAAGCGCGTCGCTGCCGTCATTCTCAACTCGCTCAAGGGCGGCGTGGTCCCGCGCATCGGCCTTCCCTACATTACCGTAGGGCGCGAGGTCGAGATCCGCGCCCTGCTCACCGATCTGAGTCTCATCGCCGACGGTGGGGCGAGCTTCCGCTTCCTGGTCGGTCGCTACGGCGCCGGCAAGAGCTTTTTGCTCCAAACCATCCGAACGCATGCCATGGGCGAGGGATTCGTCGTCGCCGATGCAGACTTATCCCCCGAGCGCCGTCTGCAGGGCGGGCAGGGGCAGGGCCTTGCCACCTACCGCGAGCTCATACGCAATATATCGACCAAGACGCGCCCCGAGGGCGGTGCGCTCAACCTTATCCTGGATCGCTGGGTCGCCTCGTGTGCCGATGCCGACGAGTCTGCCGTCAATGCCCAACTGGCCCCGCTCGAGGAAATGGTCCACGGCTTCGACTTCACCCGCATGCTCCGCCGCTACCGCGCGGCCGTATCCGAGGGCGACGAAGAGGCTATGAGCCGCGTGACCAAATGGATTCGCGGCGAGTACCGCACCAAGAGTGAGGCACGCGCCGAGCTGGGCTCCTCGACCATCATCAGCGATGACGACTGGTACGACTACGTTAAGCTCATTGCGCGCTTTTTGGTCTGCAGCGGCTACAAGGGCATGCTGGTGCTCATCGACGAGCTCGTGAATCTGTATAAGATTCCCAACGCCATCACACGCCAATACAACTACGAGAAGATCCTGACCATGTACAACGACACGCTCCAGGGCAAGGCGCAGTACCTGGGCATGATCATGGGCGGCACGCCAACCTCCATCGAAGACCGCCGCCGTGGCGTGTTCTCCTACGAGGCCCTGCGCAGCCGACTCGCTCAAGGCCGCTTTGCACGCGAGGACCTTAAGGACATGCTCGCGCCCATCATCCGCCTGCAGCCACTCACCTACGAGGAGCTGCTGGTGCTGATCGAAAAACTCATGCAAATTCACGCCGGCTACTTTGGCTGGACGCCCACGCTTACCGAGAACGACTTGGTGGACTTCCTCAAGATTGAGTTTGGCCGCGTGGGGGCCGACACGCATCTGACGCCCCGCGAGGTCATCCGCGACTTTATCGAGCTGCTCGATATCCTGTGTCAGAACCCCGATGCAAATGTGGCGGAGCTACTGCAAAGCGTTGGTGGCGACGCGCTGGCGCCGGCAGCCGCAACAGACGACACCGGCACCGCAGGCGGCGACCGTAACTTCGCCGAATTCACCATCTAACCTGCCAAAAAGGGACAGGTTCATTTTGGTAGGTTTTATCTGGGCGAGCGTTGAAGCAGTAATGCAGCAAGCCGTTGCCAGCCGCGTTGAGAGATTCGTTTTTGAGAGGAGGCCCCGTGAACGCCTTTGACCGCTACGCCCCGTTTATCCAAGACTTCATCTACTCCCACGATTGGGAGAGCCTGCGCTCTATCCAGGTTGCGGCGGCAGATGCCATCTTTAACACGCAGGACAATGTGCTCCTAACGGCATCCACGGCTTCCGGCAAAACCGAGGCAGCCTTTTTTCCCATCCTGACCGAGTTTTGGGAGAACCCGCCCGCAAGCGTGGGCGCCCTCTACATTGGCCCCCTCAAGGCGCTCATCAATGACCAATTCGTCCGCCTCAACGACCTGTGCGAAGAAGCCGATATCCCCGTCTGGCACTGGCATGGCGATGTCTCGCAGTCGCACAAGGCTAAGCTCATCAAAAAACCGAGCGGCATCTTGCAGATTACGCCCGAGTCACTCGAAGCGCTCTTAATCCATAAGCACATGGCGATCCCGCGCATGTTTTGCGACCTGCGCTACGTCGTCATCGACGAGGTTCATTCGCTCATGCGCGGCAACCGCGGCGGGCAGACGCTCTGTCTTATCGAGCGCCTCTCGCGCATGGCAGGCGTGCAGCCCCGCCGCATCGGCCTTTCGGCCACCATCGGCGACCCCGAGCGCACGGGTGCCTTCCTGTCGCAGGGGACGGGACGCGACTGCGTCATCCCCCGCTTTGAGGAGCCGCGCCGCGTGTGGCGTATCTCCATGGAGCACTTCTACAACTCGGGTCCCCAGGCGCAGCAGCGAGGATTCGCGAGCACAGGTCCGCAGGAAGCTGAGGTGCTCGCATGCGAGCGCATTGAGGCGGCACCACCCGCGGCACTGCCCGCCGGCGCCCAAGACATGCGTCACAGCGGACAGCTCACACAAGAGGAACGCCGTCAACGTCGTGAGCGAGCACGGGGCAAGGCCGCTCCCAAAGACCGTCGCACTTCCTCGGCCCCCGAGGGCGAAGTCGACATCCCACGAGCGACCGAGCAGGCGCTTCTCAACCCCACCGACACGGCGCCCGACAACGCCGACCCCGGTATGGGCTATATCTTTGAGCATACGCGCGGCCGCAAGTGCCTGGTCTTTGCCAACTCGCGCGAGGAGGCAGAGGCCGTGTGCTCCATGCTGCGCAGCTACTGCGAAAGTCGACACGAGCCCGACCGCTTTCTCATCCATCACGGCAATCTTTCGGCATCGCTGCGCGAGACGGCAGAGGAGCTCATGCGCGACGAGAAGCAGGCGCAGACAACCGTCACCACCTCTACGCTGGAGCTCGGTATCGATATCGGCCGCCTGGAGCGCGCCTTCCAGATTGACGCGCCGTTTACCGTCAGCTCCTTTTTGCAGCGCATGGGGCGCACAGGCCGTCGCGACCTTCCTCCCGAGATGTGGTTTGTCATGCGCGAGGAAGAACCCGAGCCGCGCACGATGATGCCCGAAACCATTCCTTGGAAGCTCCTGCAGGGTATCGCGCTCGTACAACTCTATCGCGAGGAAAAGTGGGTCGAGCCGCCCGAGCTCGATCGACTCCCCTACAGCCTGCTCTATCACCAGACTATGTCGACCCTCGCCAGCACCGGAGAGCTCACGCCGGCCGAACTTGCCCAGCGCGTGCTCACGCTCAGCTATTTCCATCGCGTCTCGGCCGATGACTATCGCGTGTTGCTACGCCACCTCATCAAGATCGACCATATCCAGGTCACCGAGGGCGGCGGGCTCATCGTGGGTCTCGCGGGCGAGCGCATCATCAACAACTTTAAGTTCTACGCCGTGTTCCAGGAAAACGAGGAGTTCACTGTTCGCAGCGAGTCGGCCGAGTTGGGCACGATCGTCAATCCCCCACCGCCCGGTGAGCGCATCGCCATCGCAGGCCATTGCTGGATTGTCGAGGAAGTGGACTGGAAGCGTCATACCGTCTTTGCCACGCAGGTCAAGGGCCGTGTGCCGGCCTACTTTGGCGACTGCCCCGGTGACATCAATACACACGTACTCGAACGCATGCGCAAGGCGCTCAACGAGCATGCGGCATATCCGTATCTCATGGGCAACGCACGGGCACGTCTTGCACAGGCTCGCCATACGGCCGAGTTTTCGGGCGTGGGGACCAAGCCACTCATCAACCTGGGTGGCGACACCTGGGTGCTCTTCCCCTGGCTGGGCAGCTACGCCTTTTTGGCACTCGAGCGCATGCTCAAGATTAAGTGTGCCGCGGAGCTGGGCCTTCGCGGACTCGACCCGTCACGTCCGTACTTTATGCAGTTCAAGATGAAGGCCGACGAGGAGACGTTCTTTGAGGTGCTCGCCGCCGAGGCCGAAAAGGACTTCGATCCCATCGAGCTCGTCTATCCCGGCGAGGTGCCTTACTTTGAACGCTACGACGAGTTTATTCCCGAGGAGCTTGTGCGCAAGGGCTTTGCCGAAGGCGTACTCGACATCGAGGGTATGAAGCAGCGCGTCCTCAGCTGGCGCGACCACGCCTAAGACCAGTCTTTTTTGGGACGGGGAGACTTACTTGTCGCGAAGGACGGTACCGAGGAAGTCGGTGTCGAAGGGCACAGCTTCGGCAAAGGCGTAGTCGCCGTCGCTGGCGATGAGCAGATAATTCTCCTCGCCGCCGAACTCTGCATCGCCACATGGGACCACCCAAGCATGGTCGAACACCTCAAGCGCCGTGGCGGCACAGTCGCGCAGGAACGTCACATCGCTCCCCTCGTTTGCACTCACGATATTGGCAACGTAGACGCCACCGACATTTAGGCTGCCCCGCACCAAACGCAATGCCTCAACCGTCGCCAGCTCGCGTACGGGCTCGGCACCGCCAAAGCAATCGCTCACGACCACGTCGTAGCGACGATGGCCCACGCTCGTCACACCCAAATACGAGCGAGCCTCAGCGGTTATCACCCGCAGGCGATCGCCCGCCGCGCGCTCCAGCTCGTCTAGGTAGAACCAGCGGCGCGCCAGGCGCGTAATCTCTCCGTCATACTCGATGACGTCCATGCGCAAACCCTCGTGCGACATCAGAGCGAACTTAGGATAGGCAAACCCGCCGCCGCCCAGCATAAGCATGCGGTCGATACCGTGACCATAAGCGTCAAGCATTGCGTCCTCGGCCTCAAACACGTCGTCAAACGCACGATAGTACGCAAAGACGGGCTCCGCCCAACGCTCGCCAACGTAACTTGCGCTTTGGTAGACGCCGCCTTGCACCAACACGCGAATCTCATCGCCGCCCTCGTCGTGCACGCGCTTCACACGCGCCAACCCATTGCGGGTTCGCGCAACCTGCAGACAGGCAGCACGAACAGCGACAGCGGCCGCACCAAGCGCCGCGGCCCCCAGAGCAACGCCGGCAACGACGCCGGCAGAAACACTCGGCTTGTTCATCTAGAGCTCCTTTTGCAGATAAAGGCCATGGTCATAAAATCCAAGATGGCGATAGTACTCGCGCGTACCGATCGCGCTAATCACGTTGATGCGCGCATAACCCGCATCCCGGGCAATCTCGCACGCACGCTCTACGAGCAAACGCCCCAACCCGTGATGCTGCGCCGCCTGGCCCTGGTCACCCACGCGTGCCGCCATGCCATACACGTGCACCTCGCGAATCATCGCCTCGTCCGGCGTCGTCGGCAACTCGTCCGCATGCGCGGCAACAAACGAATGGTCGGGCAGCGACAACCGCAAAAAGCCCGCGATCTTGCCCTGCGGCGTCACCCACTGCAAAAAGCGCTCGTAAGTCACTGGCGTCTCGTACGCCACTTCCTCATCAAGAGATAGCTCATCCAAGTCGGCACCCGCCGTACTGATCTCGCGATAGCGAATCTCGCGCACCGTCGCACCGTCACCCCGAGCAGCCAGGCGGTTCTCAACGAGCTGACGCAGGTTGGGCTTCTTGTTGCCCACCATGATGTCGTCGGAGCTAAAGTCGCGGATCATGCGGCTGATGCGGCAGAACGCCGGCGTCACCACGATGTCGTCGGCCAGCACATCGAGCAGTTCTTCCTCGGTATAGGGGCGCCACTCGCCGCGCTCATAGCGGCCCACCAGACGCGAGCCCTCGATGAGCGCGCACGGGTAGACCTTGACCTCGTCGGGCATAAAGGCCCCCTCGGTCATAAAGCGCTCGTAGTCGCGCTTGTCCCCCTCGGGCGTGGCGCCCAGCAAGTTGAGCATAAAATGCGCGTGGATCTTAAAGCCAAACAGACGCGCAAGCGAAAACGCCCGCTCGATCTGAGCCACCGAAATGCGACGCTCGTTGATATCGAGCAGGTGTTGGTCGAGACTCTGAATACCCATCTGGATCTTGGTGCAGCCCAGGCGGCGGATGAGCGTGAGGGCCTGCGGCGTTACGGCATCGGGGCGCGTCTCGATAACGAGCCCCACCACGCGATGCTTCGCCGTCTCGTTGATGCGCTGCTGACGCTCAAGCTCCTCCATCGTTGCCGTCTGCCACTCGGCAGCCTCGCCCCATGGCGTACCGGGGCCGTACAGACGACGCACTGCGCGGTTATAGCCACCAACGACAGCATCCACACGCCCCTGCTCGTCGGCAACGCCGGCAGCAAGCTCAGCCTCGTCTGTCGCAATGCCGGCAGCCCGATAGCGCTCGCGGCGCTCTGTTACCACCGGCGGCAGGGCATCGGCGGGAGCGTCATCGAGCAGGCGCCCTGCCTCGGCACGGCTGATGCCCGGACGCGCCAACATGGGGTTTGCCGCCACACCGGCGACGGCATCGTCATTGAGCGCACGGAAAAGCTCCGACATAAACCACGTCTGATACCCTTGCGGATAGTCGCTCCAGGTACCGCCGAGCACAATGAGCTCTATCTTGTCGGTCGCATGTCCCATCTGCGAAAGCGCGGTCAGACGAGCGCTCACCTGCAGATACGGGTCAAAGCAATTTTGCTCTGCACGGGCGCACGCCGGCTCGGCGTGCAGATAGCTTTTGGGCATGCGCAGATCGTTGGGGCAAAACAGGCAATCGCCCGAGCACGGCCAGGGCTTGGTGATGACGGTAATGGTCGCCACGCCCGAAGCCGTGCGACGAGGCTTCATGCGCAGGACCTGCAGCAGTTGACGCTCCAATTCGGCATCGACATTCCACCCAGCCCAACGAGCCGGCTCCTCACGTTTTACCCGCTGGTAGAACGGCAGCAGACGGCGCTTGGCCAAATCGCGTTTGTCGGCGCCCTCACGGCGCGCCTCGGCATGTATCAGTTTGACGAGCGCTTTGTCGTCTACGGTCTCGCCGCGACGCAGAGCCTCGAGTATGTTCAAGATAATCTGTTCCATGCCCCCATTGTAAAGGCAAAGGCGCCGAAGCCGATCTCGGCTTCGGCGCCTTCATCAAACAGCGCGTCTATATCTTCGCTTAGGCTTTCGTCTGCCTCACTACTCCGAATCAAACGACATGTCGCCCGAACCGACCTCAAAACGATACGTAGCAGACTTATCGCCGTTATCGAATTCAAGATTCAAAATGGTCTCGCCGTCGTAGCCAAGCGGAAGGAAATCGCTCTCGAAGTCGCCGCTGCCCAAGGTGAGACTCGCCTTAAAGCCCGTCGAGTTCGGAACCATCATCTCCACATCGCCCGAGCCCACACTCACGTCCATCGACTTCGCGGGGGCCTGGTAAAGCTCGAACGTCACATCGCCCGAACCGACCTCGGCATTCAGAGTGTCGGTCACGGTGCCCGCAAACGCGACGTCTCCCGAGTCCAACGTCAAATCAAAGTCGTGGCACGCAATGTCCGCGACCGTCAGGTCTCCCAACCCCACGTTTGCCGTAATGCCCATCATGTTATCGGCAAGCGTTATCGGCAAGCTCACGCGGCAGTTCAATGGTGACCTTACGGTCATGGGCGCGCTCGTCATCGCAGTCGAACTGGCTAATCTTGAGTGTAGAGCCCTCGATCTTAACCAGATTCTGAGTGGCGGCATCGGAAGCAGACGCCCCCTTTGCAACGCGCCCGCTTTCGATGACACGTACCGGTCCGCCAGAGACACGTTTAACCTCGACCGTCCCCGACGTCACATCCAAGTCGAGCGATTGGAACGCGTCTTCGTCAAAAGTCGTGCTCGAAAGCTGCTGAGGCCGAGCGGAATAGTTACCGCCATCCAAAAGATCGTCCTCGTCAACCGCATCGTCCATACCAGAGAAGCCGGATACAACATCGTCGAGATCCCACGGACCATCAAAATGAATCAATGTCCGCGAAATGCCAAAGACAAGCCCGATGATGAGCACGAACGCTCCGATGCCAACGCCCAAGCGCACCTTGGATTCATGCGAAAACTTCATCATTCACCACCCTCTTTGGCAATCGGCTCAGCGGCAGTCGCGGTGGCCACGTCAGTGTCAACCGCAGCGGAAGCATCCCACACCTGAGTCCTAGCCACCGGCGCCGGACCAACCTGAATATCCCCGCGTGCCCAATCACCATCGAGCGCACGCGCCACCCAGTGATAGATGGGGATCGTAAAGAAGATCAGCGCGGCAAAGGGGCCGGCACCAAACAGGAACATCAGCAAAAAGAACAGCAGCCAGCACACGGCCCAATACGGGAACGACTGGAACGGGCCTTTCACCGGTGTCGAGCCAACCGCGCCGCCACTCGTCACCTGCGCCGTAGCGGCATTGGCGGCCTGTGCACTCCAGCTCGCCGCTTGCGCCGCCTTGGCGGCGGCATCACTCGCCTGTGTTGCCGCCTCGGTGGCACGTGCCGCCGCCTCATGGGTGCGTGCGCGCTCTGCCGCCTCGGCCTCGCGCTGGCGGGCGCGGTCCTCGTTCTCAAACTCGATATCGTCCTCGATCTCATCGCTCGGATTGAGCAGCTCGTCCAGGCTCACGCCATAGAGCTTGGCGAGCGAGATCAGGTTCTCGGTATCGGGCGAGCTCTCCGCACGCTCCCATTTACTGACCGCCTGGCGCGACAGCCCCAGCTTTCGCGCCAGCCCTTCTTGGCTAAAGCCCTTGCTGCGGCGAAGGTCGGCGAGCCGCTGCGCAGTTTCTACATTCATGGTTCCTCCTATGTGATGCCAGCCGTGCCGCCGGACCGTTTTTGTTCTTAAGGCGCCTTGCACAGTTAAAAATCTATCCGCCACCGCCAAAAGCATGCCACCTATTCTAGTGAGATTTTTGACAACCGGCGGTTGCGGGCACATATGAGCTGCGGAAATGTGTCCAAACAAAGCAATGACCCGTAGCTCGGTTGTCCCCGTTGCGGCGTTAACGGTAGTATGGTCGTACTGTTTATTCCGCACCGCCAACGGAGGGAGTTCCGCGCCGTGAACCGCGATTTCGCCTCATCGCTCATCCAGCTCAACAACACGTTCTATCGCGAGCACTCCGCCTCCTTCTCCGATACGCGTCAGGCCCCGTGGCCCGGCTGGGTGCGCACCATGGACATCGCACTCGAACAGCTCGACGTCGCCACCATCGAGCATCCCGTCCGCGTCTTCGATCTTGCCTGCGGCAATATGCGATTCGAGAACTATGCCGCCGGCGGCGCACTTGCCGCCAAGGGCGTCGACGGCGCAAACCCCTCGGCAGATGCCAGCTGCCCGTTTGAGTTCTATGGTGTTGACTCGTGTCAGGATTTGGCTATCGATGCGCACGGTCACGCCCTGCGCATTCCCAACCTGCACTTCCAGGAACTCGACGTGCTCGACGCCCTCATGAAGCTCAACCCCGCCGAGACGCCCGACGTGCTTTTCGACGCCCCGCTCGCCGATATCTCGGTCTGCTTTGGCTTTATGCACCACGTGCCGTCGTGCGAGTACCGCGTACGCGTGCTCGACGCCCTGGTGCGGCAAACGAGCCCGGGCGGCATCATCGCCATCAGCTTTTGGGAGTTCATGAACGATGAGCGCATGGCGCGCAAGGCCGTTCGCGCCGAAGCCCGCGCCGAGCTCACCCCGCCGTTTGAGGGTTATGATTCCGCGCAGTTTGAAGCCGGCGACCACCTTATTGGCTGGCAAAACGACCGCCACGCCTACCGCTATTGCCATCACTTTGACGATCAGCAGATCACCGACCTGGTGCGCGGCGTCCGTACGTTCTACAAGAGCGGCGAGGTCCCCGTGCGCGAACTTGAGCGTTTCCACGCCGACGGTCGCAGCGGCGAGCTCAACCGCTACGTGATCCTCAAGCGCCTGTAGGCACCGACGACTCGCCGTCGAGCCGCATCGCATCTTTCGGGCAAACTATGCCCACCCTTTTTCAACCCATTGACGGAACGCGCGGCCATGCGTTTCGCATTTATGACCAAGGAGCCTCATGGGAGCCGTCCACGTTCGCACGCCTAAGAACTTTGTGCTCGAGGAGCGCCTGAAGCGCTACGCCGATGCGATTGAGACGAACCCCGAGGCTTATGCCGGAGATTGGCGCGAGGCCTGCGCGCCAGTTGGCAGCAAGCCCTTCGAACACCTTCACCTGGATCTTGGCTGTGGCAAGGGAACGTACCTGGTAGAGCGCGCCACCCGCGAGCCGAACACGCTCTTTGTCGGTATGGACCAGGAGCCCATCTGCATCGCCTATGCCGCACAGAAAATCTGCGAGCAGGAACTGACCAACGCACTCGTCCTGCCCCGAGGCGCCGCATCGCTGCCGCAGCTGTTTGCCGCAGGCGAGCTCGATGCCATCACCATCAACTTTCCCACGCCGCAGCCCAAGGCCAAGTACGCCAAAAAACGACTCGTCCATGTCGACCACCTAATGCTGTACCGTCCGCTCTTTGCAGCCGGCGCTACCGTCACGCTGCGCACTGACAGCAAGCCGTTGCGCGACTACGCCCTGGGGCAGTTTGCCGCGGCGGGCTACGACACACTTTGGGTAAGCGATGACGTGCGCCGCGACCATCCCGAGCATCCCGAGACCGAGTACGAGTGCCGCACGCGCGAGATGGGTGCTGTCGCCTACGGCATTTGTGCCACACCCGGCGAGAAGCCTACCGAAGAGCAACTCGCAGCAGGCCGAGCGCAGGAGCAAAGCCTTGCCTGCTACCTGCCCGATAACCTCGATGAGCTTACCTATGTGCCCCTCGGCATGGAAGAGGCCGTCGAGAACTTTAAAAACCGCGCCCGCAAGGGCAAGAAGCGTCTGCCGCAAGAGTCCTAGGGGCTTCTGATGGTCGCGACGTCGGCAAACAAGCGCGAATAGGCGCCGGCGAACGACCCTCAAGCCTAAGTGAGTAGACTTTTTTGCAATAGCCAAGCACAACCCGCGTAGCGAAAAATAAAACCGACGCTCCTATAAGTTGTCAATAGGCAGTTTGCGGGAGCGCTCCCTTCAATTCGCACAGGAGCTCGTAATACCTCCTCTCCAGTTTCGTCGACCGCCGTCTCCCATGTTCCAGGTGACCGAGTGAGG
>JAXJET010000003.1:0-215120 GCA_036301285.1 Collinsella aerofaciens | reverse complement strand
GCGGCCTCACTCGGTCACCTGGAACATGGGAGACGGCGGTCGACGAAACTGGAGAGGAGGTATTACGAGCTCCTGTGCGAATTGAAGGGAGCGCTCCCGCAAACTGCCTATTGACAACTTATAGGAGCGTCGGTTTTATTGGCGAAAAACTGGGGTGCGCTCGAGAGTTCTAGAATTTGCCGCATACTTCCCAAAACGACGTCTCTGCGGCACCAAAAATTGTCTTCGGAACCCTAAGATAATGAACATATGTTGCCGTTCATCGCAAATTACCGTTCGTTTATAGAACCCATGCCCGGCGCTCGGCCTCCTTGATCAAAAGGGAATGGAAGAAAACGGATCATCGCATTCCTGCGTCCCCTGTGCGTCTTGCGGCTAACAGCTCCGGCTGCCGCGAGCCTAAGCTAGCCTTAAGGGGCGTTTGTTAAGCTTCGAGTCATAAATTGGACAGAGCTTGGCAAGTGCCCTGGAATATGAAGGAAACGGCAGCGATGGAATTCTTCGATGGTGACGACATGGAATCGAGTAGCGAAGGCGGCTGCGACGAAACTGCCCCGTTTGTCAAAGTCGATCCCTTTGGCACCGATACCCTGAGCTGCTACGTGCGCTTTGCAACATCCCGCGCCGGCATCACTTCACGTCAAACTCCGCGCGATCGAGCTCGGGCACGTTGAGGTCGATGAGCTTGCGGGCGACGTGGCGGTCGTGTGCCCCAAGCGCCTCGCTTGTCGTCACATGGGCGACAATCTCGCGCTCGACGATGCCCTCCTCGTCGCCTTCGGTGGCCGAGGTCTCGACGGCGACGGTGTAATCCCTAAAGCCCGGCAGCACCGCGGCAAGCTCGCGCGTGGTCTCGGTGACGCCGTAGCCGTCCTGCACGCCGGCCTGCGCCGAGCCAATGGAGCCAGCCGTCATAACGATGCAGGGGATGGCAAAGATCACCGTGCCCACAATGATGCGGCGGCGCACCTTGCGCGATAGCTCGTCGACCTCGGCATTTTCCTCGGCAGTTACAATGCCGTCGCCGTTGAGGTCGCGCTTGAGCGGCACGCGCAAAAGAAGCAGAACGGCTTCGGCAGCCAGTGCGATAAAGACCACGTTGATGCCAAACTCGTAGAGCGCCGAGAGAAACAGCGACCCGCTTGCGATGGCGATGCCATAGCCCGCCGCGCACAGGGGCGGCATGAGCGCGGTCGCCACGGCCACGCCGGCGATGAGCGTGGCGGGTTCCTGGTCGCGCGAGTTGCCCAGGCCACCCGCAAAGCCGCCGGCGAGCGCGACGGCAAGGTCCCATACGGTGGGCGTCGAGTTGTCGATAATGGCGGCCGTGGTGGTGCCAAGGGGCGAGAGCTTAAAGTACAACGTGGATGTGACCAGGCAAAAGGCCGTCTGTAGAGCCAAGCCCGCGACGGCCTCGACGGTAATCTCACGGTCGAGCGTGGCGATGCCGTATGCCATGGCAAGGACCGAGCCCATGAGCGGGCAGATGAGCATGGCGCCCACGATGGCAATGTCCGAGTCGATATCGAGGCCGATGCTCGCGATGAGCATGGCGATGATGAGGATGCATAGGTGGGAGCCAGTCAGACGCGCTCCGTTTACAAAACGCTTGCGGATCACGTGATAGGGCGCGCGTCCCTCGCGAATGTTGAATGCGCGCTTGAGGAAGCGGGTGGCGTTCTCCATGGCCTCGCTATGAGCAGGGCGGATGCCGTGGCGCCGGTGATGGCGTTCGCGTAGTCGCTTGATCTGTTGTTTGTCGAGTTCCATGTCCACCTCGTTCCAGCGCGGTCCGCGCAACGCGCCCGTTGTCCTAACTCTACACCGTGGCGGGCGGGGTGTCTGTCGGATGCGGAATCCGATAGGGCGGATGACGCGGGAGCAAATGCAAATCACAGGCTCAATTCCATCACGCGAAAATATGATGCACCAGCTCCTTCAAATGTGACGAAATTGTGAAGCACAGGAGCATGAATTTCAAAAATTCGCTGGTCGCCAATGTTGTGCAACAGAATTCAAAAAGCGACAGCTACCGTTTGAAGCGTATGGATACATCCGTGTCAAAGGGAGAAAGCCATGGCAAACTACAGTCCACAACACTTTGAGCCTCGGGCTAAGGCCGTCAACGTCAAGGGCGTTGCCAACCGCGCCGTCGCAACCGTTTTGACGGCGGGCCTCATCGCTCAGCCGCTCATGTCGCCGCTGGCGGCAATCGCCGCACCGTCAACCGATAACGGCGATTCTGTTCAGGGGGGGGGTAGTTCTGTAGAGAATACCGTTGCCGCCGGTAACCAAGCGGTCGTAAAGACGGCTGCCCAGCTGGCCGAGGAGTCGGCAAAGCAGCTCAAGGACGCTCAGGCCGCCTACGATGCCGCCCAGAAGAAGGCCGACGCGGCGGGCCAGTCTCAAAAGCAGGCACAGCAGCAAAAGAATCAGGCCTCGCAGGCTGTGAGCGACAACGAAATCGAGCAGAACGCAGCAGAAGTCGCCGCGCTCCAGGAGAAGATTGACGAGCTCAAAGCCGCCGTCGAAAAGACCGAGCTGCAGCAGAAGAAGCTGGGCGACCTGAACGATCAGCTCGAACAGGCCAACAAGAGTGTCGAGGATAAGACCCAGGCGCTCAAGGACGCCAAGGCAAAGCAGGATGAGGCCAAGAAGGCCCTCGATGATGCCCAGGCCAAGCTCGAGGCCATGGGTATGGACGAGTACGAGGCCGCCAAGAAGGCCGTCGAGGACGCGCAGGCAAAGCTCGATGACGCCAATAAGGCCGTTCCTACTGCACAGGCCAATCTGGACCAGGCCAAGGCTGCCGAGGCCAACGCTCAGCAGGAAAAGAAGGACACTGAGGCCGCTCTGACTTCCGCCCAGGCCAAGAAGCAGGAGACTGCCGCTGCGCTCGCAGCCGCAACCACCGCGCGCGATAACGCCCAGCAGAAGTTCAACCAGGCGCAGGCCGCGCTCGATGCCGCGACCTCGGGCACGGGTATCGATCTGAACGCGCTCGAGGCTGCCAAGGTCACTGCCGCCAGCGAGCTCGCGACCGCGCAGGCCGCGCTCGAAGCCGCGACGACTGCAGACGCCACCGCACAGGCGAACCTGCAGGCCGCGCAGACTGCCGCCACCGCCGCACAGGAGAAGGCCAACGCCGCCAATGCCGCCGTGGCATCTGCCCAGTCTGCATACGATGCGGCAAATAAGGAGTACAACGCCGCCGCCAGCGAGCGCGACGCCGCCAAGGCCGCATACGAGAAGGCGCAGCAGACCGAAGCAGACAAGAAGACCGCGTACGATAAGCTTGTCGAAGTTCGCAAGCAGAAGCGCAGCGAGTGGGAGGCGGCCTGCGCTGCTTCGAACGCCGCGGAAAAGGCTTATGACGCTGCTAATGCCCAGGTTGAGGCTCTTGAGCAGCAGATTGCAGACCTAAAGTCCAACATGACCGTTGACCAGGAAGTCATCAGTCAGGGTATGTTCGGCTTCATGAACTACATCATCGGCGGCAGCCAGTTCACAGCCACGCAGAAAAAGAACGCCCAGGATGCCGTATCGACGTTGACCGGCGCCGATGACAAGGCCGAATGGTATGACAAGTACGTCGATCAGGACATGTCTCGCGACGCCAATCCGCTCTCCTTGGAGCAGCTGCGCAACGCTTTGACCTATCTCGATACCCAAAATAATCTCCGCAAGGCTAACGGACAGTCCGAGCTGAGCGTCAGTCTCCGCATGACTGTTGCCGCTGCACTGAACGCGTCCTATTCATCGAATAATGGTTTGAGACACTCGAACTGCTATTTCGATAATGCGGAGAACCTCGCCGGCGGCGGCGGAGCATACACCGGCGGTGAGACCGAGGATACCCTCGGCTGGCCCTACACTGGTCTCTACACTCAGGAGAAGGTTAATTACGAGAATTGGATTAAAAAGTACGGTGCGGATAGCGAGGCTGGCAAAGATCTCATAGCTCATCGCTATGATTCGTACTATATCTACCAAAACTATAACGATGTGTATTCCGGTACAAAAGATGAGAACGGTAAGGAAAGAGGAGACGGCTGCGGGCACTATCTCAACATTATCGATTCCGCTACGGCGGCTATCGGTATCGCAACCGGTAGCGGAAAGAACACCGATTCCGAGGTAACCGCATTCGATTACAGCGATGATGACACTCAGGCCGATTTCACGGTCTCTGAGTTCAAGAAGCTCGTCAACGACTACATCGATTCTGCCTATAACGCTGGCGGCACGCAGGCGCAGAAGGCGCAGCTCAAGGAGCTTCAGGGCAAGCTCGCCGAGGCGCAGAAGAACTTTGGAACTACTAGGGAAGCTTACTTCGCAGCTGTAAACGGGCAGGATGCCGCCCAGGACGCTTTCACCGCAGCAGATGTGAACATGAACACCGCCAAGGGCGAGTATGAGAAGGCTAAGTCCGGTACCGCCGCCGCGAAGACGGCATACGACGCCGCGAAGGACGCACTCGGCGGAATCGACATCGAGTCCCTCAAGCAGAACCTCGATGCCGCCAAGGCCGAGGCCGCTACTGCCCAGGCGGCTCTCGATAAGGCAAACGCCACGCTTGCTGACAGTAAGACGAAGGCAGCCGAGGCCGCTGCTCACAAGGCGAAGGCTCGCAGCGCCCGCGATGCCGCCAAGGCAAAGTCCGAACAGGCCAATGAGGCGTATGACAACGCCACGGCTTCGGTCAAGGACCTTGCTGCCAAGCGCGATGCCGCCCAGGCGGACCTTGCGAATAAGCAGGGCTCGCTTGACGAGGCAAAGAAGGCCGACGATGCCGCCCAGGCTGGTGTAGACAAGGCCCAGGCCGCAGATGTCCAGGCCGCGATTGCTCTTTCGGACGCCAAGCAGGCGGTTGCCGCCAAGGCGCAGGCCCTGTCCGACGCGCAGGCCAAGGCCAAGGCTGCCGAGGGCGAACTGGCCGGCGCAAACAAGGCCTTCGAGCGCTTCGCCGGCGCTCAGAAGGCGGTCGACGACGCCAAGACCGCCTATGACGCTGCCGTGGCCAGTGTCGCCGATGCCCAGAAGCAGCTCGAGGCCGCCAACGAAGCCGTCGTCGATGCGAACCTCGATATCTTCAAGGCCAAGGCAGAGCTTGCCAACGACGAGGCACTCAAGGCTGATCTTGAGGCTGTCGACCACAAGGCATCCCTTGCCGCGGGCACGACGGGCAACGAGAAGCTGGTCAAGCTGAACGCTGCCTACGCTCGCTATAAGGCCGCCGTCGATGCCGCCGCTGGTCTCAAGGCCGCTCTGGGCGATGCCGATGCCAAGCTGTCCGATGCCAACGACGCCTATGCCGTCGCGCTTGCCGAGCTTGGCGATGCCAAGGACGCACTGGCTGCCGCACAGGCCGAGTACGACAAGTACCACCCCAAGGCCGAGCCGCAGGCCAAGCCTCAGGTTGCGCAGGCTGCTGCAAAGGCCCCCGTTGCCAAGAAACAGGCTGCGCCTGCCGCGCTCGCCCAGACTGGCGACAATTCCGCTCTTGCGGGCGAGGTGTTCGTCATCGGCGGTATTACGCTCGTGGCCGCTGGTGTGACGCTGAGCGATCGTCGTCGCAAGCAGATGTAGCGTTTCGAGCGTAGTTTCTGCAACGAACTTCGGTCCATAGCGGGAGCGCTTCGATGGCTTAACCGATAAGGCCGGCGCGCTGTCATACGCAGCGCGCCGGCCTTTCTTTGTTTCGATATCAAAAAGCCCGGTCGGCAGTCGCAAAAGCTACCGACCGGGCAAGCCGTAGGCAATATGGTTGCTGTCGAGCAGCTGCTCAGCTTAGCCCAGCAGGCTTAAGCCCACGGAGACAAACGCCAGGATAACGCCGACGATGGACTCGCCGCCGAGTAGGCCGCTGGCGACAACCAGGCCCTGTTCCTGGAAGGCGGCGTCCTTGGCGGCCTTCTCCTCGTCCGAAAGACCGGCCTCGGCGTCGCGGTGAGCGGCCCACTTGTCGTAGGCGAGCTTAACGCAGGAGCCCAGGAAAGCCGTGAGCGACATATAAAACGGCAGGTACACGCCCAGGCCGATCATCATGGCCGGAATGCCGAGCCAGTACATGATGATGCCGGCGATAAAGCCGCCTGCGAACCACGGTACGCTCGGGATGCCCGAGACCATGGTGGCGACGACGCTTGCCTGTGCAGCAACGAAGCTCTTGTCGGGGCCGAAGGCGTCCGGACCATAGGCGGTGACGAGCGCGACCATGACAGCGGCGGCGACCAGGGCACCCACGATGCCGCCGATGGCCTGGCCGATCCACTGCGCGCGCGGGTTGGTGCCCAACACGGCGCCGGCCTTAAAGTCGTTCATGACGTCGCCCGCAAGGCCGCACGCCACGGCCACGATGCCGGCGATAAAGAACAGTTTGACCTGCGCAAGCTGCGCGAAGGCCGCCACGATGAGCATGACGATGAGGCCGAAGATCTCCATGGGGTCGATACCCGTCTGACCGCAGCTCTGAGCGCTCATGATGGTGGTGACAAAGGTGAACAGCGTGACGATGACGGCCGGGACGGGGCCAAGGTCGAGCGCGATGGCAACGATCACGGCGATAGCGGCGGTGCCCAGGCCGATGATGCCGGCGTCGAGCTTAAGGGAGCCCGAGATGAGCGACTGCTCGTCGGTGTCGGTGGAGCTGTCGGCGGCGAGGCCGCGGACGATGCCGGCGACCTGCGGCAGGATGTCCTTGAGGACGACGGCGACGCCAAAGCCCATCATAAGACCCATACCGAGGGACTTGACGATACCCTGCGCGGTTATGGCATCGAACAGACCGGCAGCGGTGCCGCCGACGATGATGCCAAAGTTGCCCAGCAGCGCGCCGGCAAACCAGAACGCGACGGGGGCGAAGCCCACCAAAAAGCCAATGGACAGCAACATGGGCGAGTTATAGATGGCAAAGGTCACGCCGGGGATATTGAGCGTGCACAGCATGCTGGGCACCACGCCCAGTGCGTCGCGAAGCACACTATAGATGCCTGCGATGGCCATGGAGCCAAAGAGCTGCTTGCCGGTCTTGCCGCCGGCCTCGGTCGCACGCAGGGTCTGGGCTGCGGCGTTGCCGGTGGGGAACTCCAGCGCGGCGTCCACGATAAAGTGACGGTGGATGAGTGCCGTGGCCAGCAGGCCCAGGATAGTGCCGGCGAGTGCCACGATAAACATGTCGAGCCAGCTGATCTGATCGGCATAGCCCAGCATCCAGGCGCCCGGGATGGTAAACGCCAGACCGCCGGCGACCATGGCGCCCGCGGACATGATGGTGTGGGTGACGTTGGCCTCGTTGAGGCTGGCGTTACCCATGAGCTTCAGGAAGAACAGCGAAATGACGGCAGCGAAAATGATCGGCCAGGGGAGGGCGCCCATCTTGAGGGCGGTATAGGCCGAGCTTGCCGTGATGATCACGCAGCCAAGGACGCCGATGACGACGCCGCGCAGCGTGAGTTGACCGCGCATCGAGGCGCGGTTCGAGGGATTGCTCATATAGAACTCCTTTGCGTATATCCGCTTCCCCCGGGAGCGCCGCTACGGATACGGCGCGGGAAGTCGGGTTACCAAGGGCCGCCGCGTGAGCTCGCGCACGACCGCGCACCAGTATAGCCGCACGGCAGCTCATTTGGGACGGGGCTTTTTTAGCTGCCCCTGTTTGCCGGATGATTATTCTGGGACGGGGATTTAAAAATCATTAGGTACGCAATGATTTTTAAATCCCCGTCCCAGAATAATCATCGGGATATACTGCTGGGCAGACGAAAGGAGCGCCGACGATGCTTAATGGGTGCGCATATATATTGACGGTCGACGTGGGTAACACGTTCATTCGCTTTGGCCTGTTTGCAGAGGATTCGGCCGCGGCGCAGGAATGCCCGCTTGCGACGTGCGAGATCACGACGCCATCGAGCATTACGGCCGACGAAGCGCGTATGCGTCTCGCTCAAGTCATGGCCGCGCTGGCGGCTGATGCGGGCATGCCCGGCGCGCTCGTGCCCACGGCGGCCGTGCTGAGCTGCGTGGTGCCGGCGCTCGAGCGCCCGTGGAAGGCGGCGCTTTCCCGTACCTGCACGGGGCGCGTGCTCACCGTGGGGCCGGGCCTCAAGACCGGCATGCCCGTGCACTACGACGACCCGGCCGAGATCGGCCCCGACCGCATCGCCGATGCCGTGGCGGCCCGTGCCGTCTACGGCTCTCCGTGCATCGTGATCGACCTGGGCACGACGACCAATATCGAGGTCATCGACGCGTGCGGTACCTTTGTGGGCGGCGTCATCGCGCCGGGTCTGGCGCTCGGCGCCCGCTCGCTCTCGGCCGCTGCGGCGCGTCTGCCGCAGGTCGAGCCTTCGGCGCCCACGCATGTGATCGGCCGCAACACGCGCGAGGCCATGCGCTCGGGCGTGGTCTTGGGCGAGGTAGCCCGCATCGACGGCATGCTCGACATGGTGCTCGCCGAGATGCGCGCGACCAAGGCCGCGGGGGAAGGCAACGTGCCCATCGTCATTACCGGCGACGATGCCGAGGCACTCGCGTCGCTGGTCGGTCACAGTCTGACGGTCGACGACGCGCTGACGTTGCGGGGACTGGCCGAGCTCTACCGCATCAACCAAAAGCCCCGCCGCGTGTAAAAGTGAGGGCGCCGGTGGGACAAACGCCTCCACCTTTCACCTGCTACAATGGGTCAAACTATTGCGATTACGGAGGTGTCTGCCATGTCGGACGATCTTCATCAAACTTCGTCAGGCAAGCGCCTGGACGTCATTAGCTGGGACGAGTTCTTTATGAGCGTGGCCATCGCCGCGCAGCGCCGCAGCAAGGACCCCAACACGCAGGTGGGTGCGTGCATCGCCAACACCAACCACCGCATCCTTTCGGTGGGCTACAACGGTACGCCCTCGGCGCTCAACGACGACTTTTTCCCGTGGGGTACGAGCGACGACCCGCTGCAGGACAAGCACAACTACGTGGTCCATGCCGAGGCCAACGCCGTGCTCAACTACCGTGGCTCGCTCAAGGACCTCGAGGGTTCCACGGTCTACGTCACGCTGTTCCCGTGCCACGACTGCGCCAAGATTTTGGCTCAGGTGGGCGTGGGCGAGGTCGTCTACCTGGACAACAAGTACGCCGACACCGATGACGGACGCATCAGCCGCCGCATCCTCGACTCCTGTGGCATCAGCTACCGCCAGGTTATCGTCGATGTTCACATCGGCACCGAGGGGCGGGCTCAGCAGTAGCGCGTGGCAACGCCAGCTGGCAACAAAAGGCAGCCAAAAGAGCCCCGTCCCAAATTGACTACTCGTGAAAGTCGCGTCTGCGCGCATGGACGGCTCGTGAGCGGGTACACGGCTGTAGTAACATAGCTCTGTCCGCGGGCGCGCCCGCGTTATTGTGAGAAAGGAGCCCCTGTGGCTGTTAACGAAGAGCTGCTTAAGAAGGTTCTTGAAGAGATTCGCCCCAACCTACAGGCCGACGGCGGCGACATGGAGTATATAGGCGTTGATGACGAGGGCGTCGTCAAGCTGGAGCTTCAGGGTGCCTGTGCCGGTTGTCCCATGAGCGCCCTGACGCTTTCCATGGGCATCGAGCGTATCCTCAAGGAGCACGTGCCCGGCGTTACG
Organism: Collinsella aerofaciens; assembly: GCA_036301285.1. Lineage (GTDB taxonomy): Bacteria > Actinomycetota > Coriobacteriia > Coriobacteriales > Coriobacteriaceae > Collinsella > Collinsella aerofaciens_BS. The sequence goes on along the minus strand of JAXJET010000003.1, from coordinate 205,497 downwards.
CGTGTCGAGCAGGTCAATGCCTCCGGCGAGACCGATGACCTGTACGACGAGTACGCGCCGTTCTAAGATGCGAAAGCTGCGGACGGCATACTCCGCATAGACGTTACGCCCAAATATGCGGCTGCGAGCGCAAGGCCCGCGGCCGCATTTGTATGTAGGGAGTAGGAGGGTCGACATGCTCAACGACTTCTACCATATGCTTGATCCCGTCGCGATCTCGGCGGGCCCCATCACCATCTACTGGTACGGCCTGGCCTACGTGGTCGGCGCCCTGCTCACGGCGGTCGTCATGTACCGCACGCAGCGTCGCTGGGGTTTTGACATTACGGTCGACGACCTGACGAGTGTCGTGGTCGGCGTGGTCTTTGGCCTTATAATTGGCGCCCGCCTGTTCTACGTCATCTTTTACGGCGACGGCTACTACTGGGCGCATCCGCTCGAGATCTTTGCCACCAACGAGGGCGGCATGAGCTTCCATGGCGGTTTGGTGGGCGGCGTTATCGGCGGCGTGCTCGTGTGCCGCATGTACAAGCTCGACGCATGGACTTTGGCAGACCTTGCCGTCATAGGCGCGCCGCTGGCCTTGTGCCTGGGCCGTTGTGCCAACTTTGTCAACGGTGAGCTGTGGGGCAAGCCGACCGATCTGCCCTGGGGCGTGGTCTTCGGTGGCACCGCGGGCGATATGCCGCGTCACCCCTCCCAGCTCTACGAGGCATTTCTTGAGGGCATCGTGCTCTTTTGCATTCTGCAGGTGCTCAGCCGCAAAAAGCCGCTACTGCCCCAAGGCACGTTTATGGGCGTGTTTGTGATGGGTTACGGCATCGTCCGCTTTTTGATTGAGTTTGTGCGTGTGCCCGATGCGCAGCTGGGCTATCTGCTGGGCGGCGTCATCACCATGGGTCAGCTGCTGAGCCTGCCGCTCGTAATCGCGGGCCTGGCGCTCATCATCTTTGCTCGTCGCCGCAACCAACCCCAGCGCATCTACCTCGACGCCTCACTACCACAAAGGGGACAGGCACCTTTGTGGTGATTCGCTGGGCAACGATGACAGAACCGTAACGTTTCCCCAGATAAAACCTGCCAAAATAAACCTGTCCCTTTTTGGCAGGTTTCTAGAAAGGCTCTTTGGACTGTGAAGGATTCCGATCTCTCCACAACGGCTGCGCGCGACGCTGCCCGCATCGTCTGGTTTAAGCGCTACCCCGCCAAGCAGACGCTCATCGCATTTTTGCTCGCGCTGTTGGCGACCACGGCGTTTTCCATCGATCCCGCCCCGGTGTCGAGCAACGCAGTCTTGGCGATTGACCCCAAAGCCTCGGGCATGCTGTACGTGTGCTACGAGGTGCTCCTCTCGTTTGCCGGCCATACCGACGCGGTCATGCTGCTTGCACTTGCCTGCCTGCTCACCTTGCCGTTTCGCTACGTGTTCTTTGGCCGTGGCGACACCTGGCGTCCATCGATCATTCTGCCGTCGCTGTTCTTCGCCATCTGCATGGTGTTCGGCCGCAGCTACGATCTCACCGACTCGGCCGAGATCGTGCTCGGCGACAAAGCCCGCATCATCTGCGCCTGGATTGGCGGCGCGGGCTGGATGCTCTTAGCGATCGTGGCCTTCTATTTGGCTTTTGAGTGCCTGGATTGGCTGAGCTCTCGGCGCATTCCGCTTTCCGAAGCGCACTTTGGCCGCGTATGGCGTGTGACTCACGCCGTGCTCTCGGTCCATCCCTTTGCCGGCCCCTTCCTGGTGCTTATGATCGCCTGGGCGCCCACGCTTATCGCTTCGCTGCCCGGCCTTTTTATGGGAGATACGGGTGCGCAGATTCGCCAGTGGTTCAACTACCCCAACGGCACGAGTGACTACCTGCGTCTGCTCAATCCCAATGTGTTGCTCAACGGGCATCACCCCGTGGTGCACACGGCTATCATCGGTTCGTGCGTCCAGCTGGGGCTTTCACTGTTCAACAGCGCCAACGCAGGTCTTGCCATCTACACCTGTGCTCAGTTCGTCATCACGGCCGCCTGCATGGCCTATTCCATTTCGTCGCTGCGCAAACTGGGCGTGAGCCTGCCGGTTCGCGGTGCGATCCTGCTGTTCTTCGCGTTTATGCCGATGTTTTCTAACTACGCGGCGTTGCTCACCAAAGACGTGCTCTTTGCCGACGCGTTTTTGGTGCTGCTGGTACAGACCGTCAAGCTCGTGGCATGTGGCTTGCCCCGTCGTGATGCCAATGCCGAGCGAGCGGGCGAGAAAGCCCCCGTGCTCTTTGCGCGCCACGATTGGCTACTGCTCGCTCTGGGCGCCATGGGTTCCACGTTCCTGCGCAACGGCGGCCTGGTGTTTCCGCTGGCGGCATGCGTAATCGCGGCGGCGTTTTGCGTATGGGACGTGCATGTGGCTCGTCGTGCAGCCAAGCAGACTGGTGCTGCGCCTTCGGGCGCCATCCCGCGTTTCCGCTGGGTTGGCGTTCTCGCGGTGCTCGCGCTCTGCCTTGCCTCTAATATGTACTTCACCAAGGTCTTTATGCCGGCGCACGATATCACGCCTGGTTCCAAGCGCGAAATCCTCTCGATTCCGTTCCAGCAGACGGCTCGTTTCGTCCAAAAGCACGACGGCCTCAACTCGGGCGTCAACCCCACGGTTAAGGAGGACGGCGCCATCGTGGAGGCTCCTTGCGACGGTTCGGTGACCGACGAAGAGCGTGCCGTGATCGATCGCGTACTCAAGTACGAGAACCTGGGCCGCCGCTACAACCCCGACAAGTCCGATGCCGTCAAGAACTGCTTTAACGAGTATGCCTCGCAGGAGGACATCGATGCCTATTTTGAGGTATGGGCTCAGATGTTTAAGAAGGATCCCGAGTGCTATATTTCGGCGCTTATCAATAACTACTATGGTTATTTTTATCCGAGCGCGCGCGATGCCTGGGTCTACAGCACGGCGCGTAGTGCCGAGATCATGGCGCGTCCCGACAACCTCAAGTACTTCGACTTCCATCCGGTTGACAGCAACGTGGTGCGCTGGTGCGACCACCTGATCAATTTGTACCGTGTGGCGGTGCAGCGTGTTCCCTTTATCTCGCTCACCATGAGCTCGGCCACCTATGTGTGGATCATGATCGCCGTGGTGGTCTACTTGCTGCGTCGTCATTCATGGCGTGCGCTGGCGATCTGGGTGCCGCTGTTGGGCGTGCTCGCTGTGTGCCTGATTGGCCCGTGCAACGGCTCGACTTACATGCGCTACCTGTATCCGGTCATCGCCTGCATGCCCTTCGCCATCGGCGCCACCGTCACCCGCAGCGACTTCTTCTGGTTCTAACTTGGTGCATTGAGGGTCAGGTTTCTTTGCACCAAAGGGGACATCATCACGACGCCTTCATTTTGGGGTTTATCTCGCAGGCCAGTAGGTATATCATAACGACGTTTGTTTATATTGCCCGAGCATCTGCGCTGGGCTTTAGGTCGAAACCGATAGGAGACACGTATGTCCGGACACTCTAAGTGGGCCACAACCAAGCATCGTAAGGGCGCGCAGGACGCCAAGCGTTCCGCCCTCTTCTCCAAGCTCAGCCGCAACATCACCGTTGCTGCCCGTCTCGGCGGTGACCCGCTGCCCGAGAACAACGCCAGCCTCGCCGCTGCCGTTGCCAAGGCCAAGGCTCAGTCCATGCCTAAGGACAAGATCAAGTCCGCTATCGACAAGGCTTTTGGTTCGGGTGCCGATGCCGCCGTCTACGAGAACATCGTGTACGAGGGCTACGGTCCCGCCGGTGTCGCCGTCTACGTCGACTGCCTGACCGACAACCGCAACCGTACCGCCGCTGATGTCCGTTCCGCCTTCTCCCACGCTGGTGGCAACCTGGGCACCTCCGGCTCCGTCGCCTTCCAGTTTGAGCGTAAGGGCCAGATCGTCGTCGCCAAGGAGATTCTGGACGAGAACGCCAAGAAGGAGACCATGATCGCCAACGGTGCTGCCGGTGACGAGGATGAGTTCATGATGGCCATCGCCGAGGCCGGTGGCGAGGACTACGAGGATGCCGGCGAGGAGTGGATCGTCTGGACTACTGCCAACGAGGTCATGGCTGTCTCCAAGGCGCTCGAGGAGCAGGGCGTCCAGGTCAAGGGCTCCGAGACCACCATGGTCCCGACCACCCCGACCGAGGTCTCCGGCGCCGACGCCAAGAAGGTTCAGCGCCTCATCGACCGTCTTGAGGAGCTCGACGACGTCCAGGATGTTTACAGCACCATGGACATGACCGACGAGGTCATCGCTGCCCTCGAGGAGGAGTAGCGCCCGCACGGATTGGGCCGTGCATATCTGGGCATAATGAAGCGAGCATGCAAGCCTCGTGGAATAGATGAGCCGGATCCGCGTGCATGAGGCACCGGACCCGGCTCTTTTATAATGATGCGAATCGTTTTGCATTCTGTGGATCGAGATTTGAAGGGAGCGCCGCATGCGCGTGCTCAAACGAGCCCTGGCGATCGTGTATCTCGTCGCCGCCGTCGTGGCGCTGGGTACGTTGGTCTGCCAGTTTTGGGGGCCGTATACGTATCGCTTTATGCTGCTGATGCGCGACCCCATGCCGCGCATTGTCGTGACGGCATGCGGCGGAGTTGTGGCGATCGGCGTGCTGGTAAGCTTCTTCCGCCTGATGTTTGCTCGTCGCGAGCCGTCCTGTGTGCATCCGGCGGGGGAGCGCAATATCGAGGTCACGCTCGCGGCGCTTTCTTCGTGCGCTCGCACTGCGGCAGAGCGCGACGATCGCGTGATGGTCGAGCATGTCGAGGCCCGCGTCCAAGGCTCCGACGATTCGCACGTCCGATTTAAGGTCGAGGCTATCGCGCTTGACGATAAGGACGTGGCATCTCTGGCTACTGCGATGCAGCGGCGCATCGAGGAAGCTTGCGACACCATGCTTGGCACGCCGGGCACGACCGCACGCGTTCGTTTTTTGCCGTCCAAGACTACCGTCCAGACCGTGGAGGTTTCCGGTGAGTGATACCAATCAAGACAAGACCGCTCGTACGCCGCGCCTGACGATTGACCAGAGCGCCACGCCGGCGAACGAACCTGTTGATTCCAAAGCAGAGGCAACCGAGTTACAAGACGCGGCAGCCGCGGATTTTGACGAGGCTATGGGTCTCATCAAGGGTACGGGCGCTGCCATCTGGAGCTATGCTGTGCGTCATCCCAACACCACGCTTGGCGCCGTCGCTGGCTTTATCCTCGCCGTGTTGGTGCTCACGTTGGGCCTGTGGGACACGCTCGTCATTGCATTCTTCGTGCTGATCGGCGCTGTGATCGGCCAAATTCGCGACGGCGAGAACGGGATCGTCAACTTCTTCGGCCGTCTGTTTAGCGGCCGCTAATATGTATTCGACTGTCGCATCTGCGGCAGGCATAAGGAGGAACCATGGCTTTTAACACGAAGGTCGATGTAGCCGATACCGAGCTCGAGGAGAACGAGGCGGTCGTCGCCGAAGCCGAGGATGTGACGCTCGAGGACGAGGCTCTTGTCGAGGTCGAGTCCGATGAGGATGAGGACGACGAGGAGGCGGACGAGTCCGAGGACTCGCTGACCTATTCCAACGGTGTGATCGAGAAGATCGTTGCCATGGCCACCCGCGAGGTTCCGCACGTTCTGGGCATGAAGGGTAACCTCATGCACTTTGTGCAGGAGCAGTTTGGTGCCGAGAATCTGACCAAGGGCGTGACGGTCGAGGTCACCGATGACAATCGCGTGGTCGTCAACATCTCCGTCATTATCGAGTACGGTGCCTATGCGCCCGCGATCTTCGACGATGTCAAGGCACGCGTCACCGAGCGCCTTGCCGCGATGACGGGCCTTGAGGTGGCGGGCGTCAACCTGCGCATCGAGGACGTCATCACCCCCGAGGAGTATGAGCACCGCACCAGCCAGCACGAGTAACCTTCCAAAAAGGGACAGGTTTGTTTTGGCAGGTTTTATCTGCGAAAACGATAAACGGCCGACCGCGCAAGCAAAAGCGTGGCCGGCCGTTATTTGTATGCCCCCCGATGTAGGCATACCGCTCGTCTAACTAGGGGTTGCAATCGTCGCGTTCCGCGTTACCCTAATGGGCGCATTGTTTCCAAATTGTTAACGAGGGGTTGCCGTAATGGCCGACGAGCACGAAACAGAAAGCAAGGCATGGGCGATTGAGGCCGCCGCGGCAGAGGCGGCATCGCGTGCTGCCGAGGAGATGCATCGTCCTCCCGTGGTGCCGATGGAGCGCGTGGTCGATCGCACCGATATCGAGCGCGGCGAGCGTGCCGGTCAAAAGCGCAGCCAGGAGCCGGGCTTTCCGCGCTTTTTTGCCGAGCTCAATCTGGGCCTGATTCTTACGGCCTTCGCCATCGTTGCGTTTAAAACCCCTAATCACTTTGCTTTTGGCGGCACCTCGGGCGTGTCGGTCATTCTGTCCACGCTGTTCCCGACCCTGCCCGTCGGCGTCTTTATGTGGATTATTAACGCGGTTCTCGTCGTTTTGGGCTTTATCTTTTTGGAGCGCAAGGCAATCCTGTGGAGCGTCTTCGCCTCGTTTGCGCTGTCCGCCTATGTTTCGCTGTTTGAGCTCTTTATTCCGACCGATGTCTCGATGACGGGCGATATGTGGCTCGATCTGTGCTTTGCCGTCATCTTGCCGGCGCTCGGCAGCGCTATTGTCTTTGACATCGGCGCCTCGACGGGTGGCACGGACATTCTTGCCATGATCCTCAAGCGCCGCACGACGCTCGAGATTGGCCGTGCCCTGCTGCTGGTCGATATCGGCATCGTGACCATCGCGGCCTTTTTGTATGGCCCGCGTGTCGGTCTGTATTGCGTGCTCGGCCTGTTTGCCAAGACGCTTGTGGTCGACAAAGCCATTGAGAGCATTCACCTGCGCAAAGTCTGCACGGTCATTTGTTCCGAGCCCCTTAAGGTCGAGGAGTTTATCGTCAAGCATCTCAACCGCACGGCGACCATCAGCCGCGGCTACGGTGCCTTCTCGGGCAAGTGCGTGACGGTGATCATGAGCGTGCTGAGCCGTCGCGAGGCCGTGCAACTGCGCCGCTATGCGCGCGAAGTCGATCCGGGTGCCTTTATCACGATCGTCGACAGCTCCGAGATCGTCGGCAAGGGCTTCCGCGGAACGAACTAGCACAGACGTATTCAACGAACCGCCTGCTGGCGCCGTGTATCTTGCAAATCGGTCATCTTTGAGTATTTGACCCCACATTGGGCAATAATGATGCTAAAGACATCGTTTGCGATTCAAGTGATTCGTTCAAAATACGAAGGGATGATTCTATGTTCTGCTCGCAGTGTGGCGCCCCCATGGGCGATAACGACAAGTTCTGCGGCGTGTGTGGTGCTCCTAATGCCGGTGCCGCTGGCCCCGCTCCCCAGGGACAGCCTCAGCCCCAGCAGTTTGTTCCGCAACCGCCCGTGGCGAATGCGCCAAAGGGCTGTGTGGCTCAGGCGTTCCAAGATATGACTAAGACTCCGGGCGTGCTTCAGCGTGTATGCCAAATCGCGTTTTTGCCGGCGCTGATTTGCGTTGTGTCGGTGCTCGTGTTGTTTATCCCCGTTATTGGCGGCATTGCGGCTGCCATCGGCTTTTTGGCAGCTTGCATTGCGAGTGTGTGCGGTTCCGGCTTTGGTATCGAGTGGGGCCGTGATCTTTCGCTCAAGGTCGATGACGGCATGGACCGTCCACTCATGCGTTCCACGTCGTTTGGTCTCGGAGTCTTTTCGAGCGTTATTTCGGTCGTGCTCGAGGTTATCGCTGCCATTCCCGTTATCGGTGTAGTGCTTTCGCTGGTGGAGGGCGTGGTAATTGGCGCTGCGGGCTCGTATTCTTATTACGGCTCTTATGCGCTCGAGGCTGCGCTGTTTGGCTCGCTTGGCCTGCTTGTCCTGGCGCTAATTGCCTCGGCGATTCTGGGTGTCTTCTTTAAGATGTTCGCCGACATCGCCGTGATGCACTTTGCGGTGACCGGGCGTGTCGAGAGCGCGTTTTCGCTCGATAAGGTCTGGGCGGCGTTTAAGCACAACAAGACCAAGCTGTTCTGTGCTTCGTTCCTTCCCGAGTTTTTGACGGGCCTGGTCGCCAACGTTGTCACATGGATCTTGACGGTCGTCTTTGGCGCCATTGCCTCTGTCGGTATGTATAGCTACTACTATCGTCCTACGGGTATTGAGGCAATTGTTACCGGCGGTGGCGTCACGCTCGCGCTGTTCTTGGTGCTGGTCGCTTTCGTCACCGTATTTCTTACGGTCTTTGGCAAGATGCTCAAGCACCGTGCCGTTGGCTATTGGGCCGCACGCTATGCAAGCGAGTGGGCCGATGAGGATAAGGACGACGTCCTGACTTTTGTATTGCCCTTCGAGAAGAAGTCCGCTCCTTCGGGTTACAGCGCTCCGGATGCTTCGCCGGCACCTGCACCCGCTCCCGCGACCGAGCCTGAGCCGGCGCCCGAGTCTGAGCCGGCGCCCGAGCCTGAGACGGCATCTGAGCCCGAGCCTGCGCCTGAGCCTGAGCCTGAGCCGGCACCTGCACCTGAGTCGGCGTCCGAGCCAAGCTCCGACGAGGAACCTCAGGACGAGTAGCCATGCCGTCTGCCATTTGGGGACGGGGTAGAAATAGTAGAAATAGCGCTTGAAGAATGAGCGGGGGCGGACGTGTCGAAACGTCCGCCCCCGCTTTGACATCGCGATGTGGCTATGACTGCGAGATGCCAGCGAATCGATTATTCGTCGTGCTTCTCCTCACGGCGTGCAGCAGCGCGTGCGTCGTGGATGCCCTTGATCGCGGCATGGCGAGCCGTTCGGGCATCATGGATGGCGTCGCGAGCCTCGGCGGTCGTCGCCTTGGCAGAGCGCAACTTGGCGGCCAGATCGGGGTTGGTTTCGGCGACCGCGGTAATCGCGGGGCCGTCGAGCTCCTCTTGCGTGGGCTCGGCCAAAAAGTCGATAGCATACTGGGCGGCCACCATGGAGCCCTTTGCCAGCACGGTCTCGTCGATCTTGTAGAAGCAGGAATGCTGGGCGTACGTGGCGCCAATCTTGGGGTTGCGCGTACCTACAAAGGCGAGCACGCCCGGTACGCGGCGCAGGTACTCCGAAAAATCCTCGCCCGAAAGCGTGCCGCGATAATGGCCTTGGCCGGCGGGGCCCAGACACTTAATAACGGCCTGACGGCAGCGCTCGCTCGAGGCGGCGTCGTTTTCGACCTTGTAGTTGGCGATAGTGTAGTCGGTGAGCTCTGCCTCGGCGCCCAGGGCTGCCGCGGTATGCTCCACGATGCGGCGCATAAGCTCCGGCATTTCCTCGTGGGTCGAATCTCCGTAGGTGCGCACCGTGCCGGCGAGGTAGGCCGTGCCGGCGATAACGTTGCGCGCGGTGCCGCCGTGCAGCTCGCCGACGGTGATGACAGCCGGCTCGTATGGGCTGATTTCGCGCGAAACGATGGTCTGCAGGGCATTGACGATCTCGGCGGCCACCATGACGGCGTCGTGGCCGCGTTGGGGCATGGCGCCATGGCACGAGGTGCCGCGGACATCAATGCGGAACCAGTCGGTATTGGCCATGCGCGGACCGGGCTCGCAGCTTACGGTGCCGGCGTCGACCTCACTCCAGATGTGCGCGGCGTAGGCGCCATCGACGCCGTCGAGCACGCCCGTGCCGATCATGAGCTTGGCGCCCTGGCCGTTTTCCTCGCTGGGCTGGAAGACGATGCGGACTTCGCCGTGGATGTCGTCGGTCATATGGCGCAGGATCTGCAGCGTGCCGAGCATCATGGCGATATGGCAGTCGTGGCCGCAGGCGTGCATGCAGCCCTCGTTGACGCTGGCGAACTCTTCGCCGGTCTGCTCGGTGACGGGCAGGGCGTCGATGTCAGCGCGCAGCAGGATGCGGCGGCGTGGCGTGCCGTCCTCGCGGTAGGCATCCGGTGCGGTACCGCGAAGCGTTGCCACCAAGCCGGTCTTGAGCGGACGCTCGTAGGGGATATTCATGGCGTCGAGCTGGTTGGCGATGTCGGAGGTCGTGCGCTCCTCGGCAAGGCTCAGCTCCGGGTGCTTATGGAAGTGCCGGCGCTGCTTGATGATATATGGTTCAAATTCGGTAGCGATATCTTTGATGGCTGCGGTGACGTCGTCAGCCGCGCGAGCCTCGGTCGCCGCCATAATCTGCTGTGCCTTGGTCTTCGTCATGGTCGATTTGCTCCTTGCTGGGTTGATCGCAAAATCGTACAGGCTCTCTCCAGTATGCCACCTGCCGCTAGGGCTGGTAAAGTTGCCGTTTGCCGCTTGGGGTTTTGTTACAAGGGCGGGGGAGTACACTCGGGGGTGTTGAATTTCCTGCCAGAGATGGGGATGCCCATGCAACATGTCGATCGGATTATCCGCTCCAAGAACGTTTTTACCGCCCAAGACGGCATCGATACCGCCCGCGAGCTGGCGATTGCCATCGCAGGCGACCGTATCGTCGCAGTCGGTGCGCCCGATGACGTGATTGCCGCCGCGCCTGCCGCCACGTTGGTTATCGACTACGGCGAGCAGTTTGTCTGCCCCGGTTTCCATGACGCTCATCTGCACTTCTTCCATACCTCGGTCGGTTCCTCGCCGTACATGCTCATGGATATGGGCACGTCCGAGGCGGCGCTGGTGCAACATGCGCTCGAGTTTTCCAAGGACCTGCCCGATGACGCTTGGGTTGTGACGCAGGGCTGGCGCGACTACCGTTGGGACCCGCCCGAGCATCCTACCAAGGCGTCGCTCGATGCGGCATTCCCCGATCGTCCCTGCGCTATGTATTCGGGCGACGGGCACACGCTGTGGCTCAACAGCCGCGCACTCGATGCACTCGGCGTCACGCGCGACAGCGAGCCACCAGCGGGCGGTAGCTACGACAAGGACGCAAACGGCGAGCTCACGGGTATTGCTCACGAGGCGGCTGCCATGCAGCTGCTACCGCGCTGCCTTGAGTGGCTGGGCGAGGATCGCATCGCAAGCGCTTACGCCGATCAAATGAGGCGGATGGCCGAGCAGGGCATCACCTCGATATGCGATATGTCGCTCATGCCCATGCCGGGCTGCGATTTTATCCGCGACGACGTCTACGACAAACTGCAGGCAGCCGGCAAGTTGGGCATCCGAGCCCATTTGTTTCCCACGCTGCTGGATGACCAATCGCGCTTGGAAGAGCTGCAGGTACGTTACGCGAACAACGCGCTGCTTTCGGCGCCAGGCTTTAAGCAGTTCTTCGACGGCGTGTCGAGCGAACACACGGCCTATCTCACCGAGCCCTATACCAACCCGCGCTTCCCGGGCGATCAAGGTCGCCTGACGGTTCCTGCCGAGCGCATGCGCAAGCTGGTTCTGGCGGCCGCGGAGCGCGGCCATACCGTGCGCATCCACGTCATCGGCGACGGTGCGATTCATGCCGCGCTGGATATCTTCGAGGAGGCCGCCGACCTGTACGGCCTGCCCCAGCACGGCCATAACACGCTCGAGCACCTGGAGAACCTCTTGCCCGAGGACATCGATCGTCTACGCAAGCTTAACGTCGTTGCCTCGAGCCAGCCCTGTCACATTACACTCGACCCGGGCGGCCCCGAGCGCGATCTGGGCCTGGAACGCAGCCGCATCATGTGGCCGTTTGCGACCTATAAGCAGCGCGGCATCCGCCAAGCCTTCGGCACCGATAGCCCCATCACAGCTGTTACAAGCATGAACGTGCTCTACACGGCCATCACGCGCCAAGACCCCAAAAGCCACTGGCCCGAGGGCGGCTGGTTACCGAGCGAGCGTATCGATGCGGCAACAGCTCTGCGCAACTACACCCTGGGCAGCGCCTACGCGGCAGGCGACGAGCAAAACCTCGGCAGCTTGGAGCCCGGCAAGTATGCCGACCTGGTAGTCCTGGACCAAAACCCGCTCATCATCGATCCCCAAGAGCTCCAGACCACTAAGGTTCAGGCCACCTACCTGGCAGGCAACTTGATTTACGAGCGCTAAGTATTCATGCCGTACCGTTAAGCGCGGCTCGGGCAGCCTTTTTGGGATAGCGCTCGAGCCGCGTTTGCGTTTTGGTGGGGATCCGCCATGAGCGTCCCTGCTCTGTTGGATTTGGGTGCGGGGCGGAGGTGCTGCTGCCCCGCGCTCAATTTGGACACCAGCAATGCTATCTCTTGGTGTTTTGCATACTTCCCATTACAGATTGCATAAAAAGGCTGGGATGTCCTTCCTGATCCTGATGTACCCCCGCCCGTGCCGTGCAAAAAACGGAGTATTCAGCACCGCGAGCTCTGCCGGTGCCGCTGCGGCTGAGTAACGTTGCGGAGATTGACGTCATTTTGGGCTCCGGTACGGCGCGAAGCATGCCTTTTTGTCCTGGCGGGGTTTGCCTGCCGACTCAAATCGCCGGTCGAAGGCGTCCTTGGGACCAATATGGTGTGTCCGGCGTGTATGCAGCCGTCCTGGCTTGCTGAATACTCCCAAAAATGCACGGTGCTCCCCAGGGGACCCGTGCACGCAACGAAAACCATGCCCATGTCGCTATCCGCATCGCCATTTTGCTGCACTGACTTTTCTGAATGCCGGGCTCGAATTAGTTAACCTGCCTCCCGTGTGGCTCCGGAGGGGCGGGGCATAAGGTTTATCGCGAGTTCCGCACGAGCCGAAAGCCGCTTAATGTGGCCTTCGTGCGAGCAGGACTGCCCGAGCAGGAAACCTTATGCCCCGCCCCTCCGGAGCCACACGGGAGCCACCGCTAAGTTATCCCCCGGCATTCAGAAAATCTAAGTGCCAAAAAATAAGATTTTTTGACTCCGTGTTGTATAACCCGCCATTTGTGGGTACCATTCAACGCGTACGCAAACAAAAAGGGTTAATTCGCGTGGTATAACCGCGCGGCCCAAAAAGGAGGAGACAAGCATGTCGTCTTTGAAGCCGCTTGCAGATCGTGTTCTGGTCAAGCCCGACGAGGCCGAGCAGAAGACCGCTTCTGGTCTGTATATCGCCAGCAACGCTCAGGAGAAGCCGCAGCGCGGCACCATCGTTGCCGTGGGCGCCGGCAAGGTCAACGACAAGGGTGAGCGCATCCCCATGGACGTCAAGGTCGGTGACGTTGTCATCTACGGTAAGTTCGGTGGCAACGAGGTCAAGGTCGACGGCGAGAAGTATCTGCTGATGCGCGCCGACGACATCTACGCTGTCGTCGAGGCCTAGTCTCGTCAGAATCTCTGATTCGTCTTTGAACGCGTCCGCCGCATAGGACTCGGAAGCGGCGACGCGAGTCACATTTCTTTTGGAGGATTACCTACCATGGCAAAGAACATTACGTTCAACACCGATGCCCGCGCTAAGCTCGCCAAGGGCGTCAACACTCTGGCCGACGCCGTTACCGTCACCATGGGCCCCAAGGGTCGCTACGTTGCGCTGCAGCGCACGTTCGGTGCCCCGACCATCACCAACGACGGCGTTTCCGTCGCCAAGGAGATCGAGCTCGAGGACAACATCGAGAACATGGGCGCTCAGCTGGTGAAGGAGGTCGCCACCAAGACCAACGACACCGTGGGTGACGGCACCACCACCGCAACTCTGCTCGCTCAGGCCATCGTCAACGACGGTCTGCGCAACGTCGCCGCTGGCGCCAACCCGCTGGCCATCCGTCGCGGCATCGACAAGGCCGTCAACGCCGCCGTCGCCGAGATGAAGAAGCAGGCTAAGCCGGTCGAGACCAAGGAGCAGATTGCTTCCGTCGGCACCATCTCTGCCGGTGACCCCGAGGTCGGCGAGAAGATCGCCGAGGCCATGGAGGTCGTGGGCAAGGACGGCGTCATCACCGTCGAGGATTCCCAGACGTTCGACATCACCATCGACACCGTCGAGGGCATGCAGTTCGACAAGGGCTATGTCTCCGCTTACTTCGTCACGGATAACGACCGCATGGAGGCCGTGATGAAGGATCCGTACATCCTCATCACCGACCAGAAGATCTCCAGCGTTCAGGACATCATGCCCGTTCTCGAGGCTGTCCAGCGCGCTGGCCGTGGCCTGCTCATCATCGCTGAGGACATCGACGGCGAAGCTCTGCCTACCCTGGTCCTCAACAAGATCCGTGGCGCCCTCAACGTCTGCGCCGTCAAGGCCCCGGGCTACGGCGATCGCCGCAAGCGCATTCTCGAGGACATCGCCGTCCTCACCGGTGGCCAGGCTGCCCTGGACGAGTTGGGCGTGAAGGTCGCTGACATCACCGCCGATATGCTCGGTACCGCTAAGTCCGTCACCATCTCTAAGGACAACACCGTCGTCGTCGGCGGCGCTGGCTCCAAGGAGGCCATCGACGCCCGTATCGCTCAGATTAAGGGCGAGATGGAGAACACCACCTCTGACTTCGACCGTGAGAAGCTCCAGGAGCGCTTGGCCAAGCTCTCCGGTGGCGTTGCCGTCATCAAGGTCGGCGCTGCTACCGAGTCCGAGCTCAAGGAGATCAAACATCGCGTCGAGGACGCCCTGCAGGCCACCCGCGCTGCTGTCGAGGAGGGCATTGTCGCTGGCGGCGGCGTCGCCTTCATGGACGCTGCTCCTGCGCTCGATGCCGTCGAGATCGATGACCCCGAGGAGAAGATCGGCGTCGACATCGTCAAGAAGGCTCTGACCGCTCCGGTCGCCACCATCGCCAAGAACGCTGGCTTTGAGGGCGCTGTCGTGGTCGACAAGGTCGCCGAGCTGCCCGCCGGCCAGGGTCTCAACTCTGCCAACGGCGAGTGGGGCGACATGATCGAGATGGGCGTCCTCGACCCCGTCAAGGTCAGCCGCGTCACCCTGCAGAACGCTGCTTCTGTCGCCAGCCTGATCCTCATCACCGAGGCCACCGTCTCCGATGTGCCCAAGAACACTCAGCTTGAGGACGCAATCGCTGCTGCTACCGCTGGTCAGCAGGGCGGCGGTATGTACTAAGGCCGACAAGGTCTAGAACTCCCACCGGGAATCCGGGGGCGGGACGGGGACTTCTCTCCGGAACGTCCTCGGACATGCAAAGAGGCTCCGCATCGCGCTTCGCGCTGCGGAGCCTCTTTGCGTCCTGCGGAATGTTCCGGAGAGAAGTCCCCGTCCCGCCCCCGGATTCCCTGCGTTTACGGCCTTGAGGTCGGCGTGGGCGGAGAATGTGGTTGATGGGGATACGTGTCCCGGTCGCTGTTTCGCGGCTTTGCCGCGAAAGGCGCGTTACTTTGGGACGGGTGGGGAACGTGGTTGTTGCGGTAACTGGTCCCCGCCATAAATTACCCATGGCATACTTGCGCGAAAGCCTACTGGTGCTACACTTGCAATTGCTGTTTCAGGGCGGGGTGAAATTCCCCACTGGCGGTAAATCGGGCGGTGCCAAAGGGGCGCCGTGGTGCAGGCGAGACGCCTGCGGCCGAGCCGATGAGTCCGCGACCCGTGTGTGCGTTGGTTCGCATGCCGGCTGAACTGGTGAGATTCCAGTACCAACGGTTAGAGTCCGGATGAAAGAGGCAGGTGATCTTATGTCTGAACAGTCGCAGCATATCCATTTTGAGAACACGAATAGGTGGAGCACCAAACAGCTCGTTACCATGGCGTTGATGTGCGCCTTGGGCGCCCTGTTTATGTACGTGCAGCTGCCTATCCTTCCTTCGGCGCCGTTTTTGACGTATGACCCGTCGCTGGTGCCGGCGATGGTGTGCGGGTTTGCATATGGTCCCGGTGCCGGTACCGCTGTTGCCGCCATGGCGATCGTTATCCATGCGCTCACCACGGGTGACTGGGTCGGCGCGCTTATGAACCTGGTTGCCACACTGGGCTACATTCTGCCCGCGGCTATCGTCTACCAGAAGATGCATACCTATAAGGGTGCCGTGATTGGCCTGGTGCTCGGCGTCATTGCCGCTACAGCGCTGTCTATGGTCGCAAACCTTACCATTGGCGTATGGTTCTGGTATGGCTCGGTCGATGTGATCGCCCCGCTCATGATTCCCGCCGTCCTGCCGTTCAACCTTATCAAGACCGTGCTTAACTCGGTGTTGACACTGGCGGTGTATAAAGCGGTCTCCAACCTCATCACGCCTAAAAAGGACCAGGTCAAAGGCCGCGCATGATTGAGTGTCGGGGCGTTTCCTTTAGCTATGACGGTGCCGTACCGGCACTCGACGGCGTCGATCTGAATATCGAGGACGGCGAGTTTTTCTGCATCCTCGGTGGCAATGGGTCGGGCAAGTCGACGTTTGCCAAGCATCTGAATGCGCTGCTGCAGCCCGATGCGGGCACGGTGCGCATTAACGGCATGGATGCGTCCGATCCCGAGCTGGTCTACGACATTCGCTCGACCGCGGGCATGGTATTCCAGAATCCCGATGATCAGCTGGTGGCAACGCTTGTCGAAGATGACGTTGCGTTTGGTCCCGAAAACCTTGGCGTGCCATCGGCGCAAATTGCGCAGCGCGTACGCGAGGCGCTGAAGGGCGTGGGCCTGGTGGGCTTTGAGTGCCACGAGACCCATGCGCTTTCGGGCGGCCAAAAGCAGCGCGTGGCGCTTGCCGGCGTGCTCGCCATGGAACCGCGCGTGCTCATATTGGACGAGGCTTCCTCGATGCTCGATCCGCGTGGACGCAAGGGCCTCATGAAGGCTTGCCGCGCGTTGCACGCTCGCGGCATGACCATCGTGATGATTACGCACTTTATGGAAGAGGCCGCCGAGGCCGATCGTGTCGCGGTGTTTCGAGCGGGGCGCGTTGCCATGCTCGGTAAGCCCGAGGAAATCTTGACGCGGGCAGACGAACTTGCGCAGCTCAACCTGGATATGCCGGCGTCGTGCTGTCTGGGCAGGTCGCTTCGTGCGAAGGGCGTGCCCGTTTGCGCACAGGTGCGTGAGGCGGATATGGTCGCCGAGATTGCGCAGGCTTATGCCGAGCGAAGTGGGGCAGACATCGCGGGGCAGTCTTCCGTATCCCAGTTGGAAATCGCTGACGGCACTGTTCCGGTAGACAACGAGGGCAACGCGTCGGAGCCCGTCATCGAGCTATCCCGTGTTTCGTACAGTTATTCGCTCAGTCCGCGCGAGCACCGCCGCTGGCATAAGCGCTCGGCCACTGCGGGCAAATCGAACAAACAGGCTCTCTGGGGAAACGACCCCAGCAGCCCGTGGGCGCTGCGCGATGTATCGCTGACGGTGCGTCGCGGCGAGTTCCTGGGTTTGGCAGGTCATACCGGTTCGGGTAAGTCGACGCTGGTCCAGCATCTCAACGGTTTGATTCGTCCCCAGGAGGGAAGCGTTTGCGCGCTGGGGCTCGACCTATCAAACAAGAAAGACGCCACTGCGGTTAAGGCCAAGGTCGGCGTGGTGTTTCAGTATCCTGAGCGTCAGCTGTTTGCCGAAACCGTGGCGCAGGACGTGGCGTTTGGTCCGCACAACCTTGGCTTGCCGCAAGATGAAGTCGACCGTCGTGTCGAGTCATCGCTCTCGCGCGTGGGCCTCGATCTTTCCACGGTCGGCGACAAGAGTCCCTTTGAGCTTTCGGGCGGTCAGCAACGGCGTGTGGCATTCGCCGGCGTGCTCGCCATGGAGCCCGAAGTCCTGGTGCTCGATGAACCCATGGCGGGGCTCGATCCGGCTGCCCGCAGGGATCTCCTAGGGCTCATCGATCGGCTCCATCGCGAGGGCCTGACCGTTGTCATGGTTTCGCACAGCATGGATGACCTGGCCAATTGCTGCGACCGCATCGTCGTAATGAACGAAGGCGCGGTGTTTGCCGAGGGAACCCCCGCGCAGGTGTTTGCGCATGCCGATGAGCTCAAGTCGATCGGCTTGGGCGTTCCCGCCGCCCAGCGTATGGCGCTGGCGCTTACGGAGGTGGGCGTGCCGCTGCGTCGCGGCGGGCTCTATACGGTTGAGTCGCTGGCAGGCGAGTTGGTGGACCTGCTAATCGGTCGCTCGGGCGGTCCTTCTAACGTCGCGGACATTGCTAAATCCAAGACGGTCGCGCGAGAGGAGGGCTGCTAATGGAGGCGTTTTCGTTTGGCAGCTACTATCCCGGCGATAGTGCGATTCACCGCCTGGACCCGCGAACTAAGTTGCTCCTGGGCTTTGTGTTTCTGATCACGACGCTCACAGTCAGCAGCTTCCGCGGACTGGCCCCGGTCGCAATTTTCGTTGTGCTGACCTATGCCGTGTCTCGGGTGCCGGTTCGTCGCGTTCTGTCGTCGATGGCGCCGCTGCTGGCAATCGTCGTCGTGGTCGCGGTGCTCAACTTGTTTACCGATCAGAGTGGGCGCATCCTGTGGCAGCTCGGCTTTCTGCAGATAAGCGAGGGCTCACTGCGTTCTGCCGCCTTTATGGCGTGCCGCCTGACGTTGATGATGGCCGGCATGAGCGCCATTACACTCACCACGCCGACGCTCGACCTCACCGCGGGCTTTGAGCGCCTGCTCGCGCCGTTTGCGCGTGTGGGACTTCCTGCGCACGAGCTCGGCATGATTATGGGTATCGCGCTGCGCTTTATGCCGCAGTTTGCCACCGAGATGAAGCAGACGGCGGACGCGCAGGCAAGCCGCGGCGCGCGCGTGACGGGCGGTCCGCTCGGCGGCGTGCGTATGCTCGGCAGTGTGGCGATTCCGCTGTTCACGGGCGTGTTCCGCCATGCCGAGACGCTGTCTGCCGCCATGGATGCACGCTGCTATCACGGCGAGCAGGGCCGCACGCGCCTGCATGCGCTTGCATTTGGCCGCGGCGATGCGTTGGCGGCGGTGGTGACGGCGTTGCTGCTCATCTGCGTCATCGTCATCAACCTTCAACTTGTTTAGGCGCGATTCGAGCGCAAGAAAGGGGTCCCTATGACCGACAACGACCGCACGGCTCAGCTTGAGCGCGCCTGTTCGTATCTCAGGCGCATTCCGGCGTGGTATCTAGCCACGACCGATGTGACGGACGGGCATCAGCCTCGCGTGAGGCCGTTTTCGTTTGCCATGGTCGATGACGGTAAGTTGTGGTTTTGCACGTCGCGCGACAAGGACGTGTGGGCGGAGCTGAGTGCGAATCCCAAGTTTGAGGTATCGGGCTGGAAGCCGGGGGAATGTTGGATCGTATTGACCGGCGAAGCCGCACTTGAGGACGACGCAGTTGCGAGCGACAAGGTGCGTCAAGCGGGTTTTAAGCACATGGTGGGCATTGGCGAGGAACACGAGAGTGCCAACGACGGCCGCCTTGCTTTCTTTTCGGTCCGCAATATTGCCGCGCGCTTCTGTGATATCGACGGCAGCGAGGAGCGCCTGGAGCTCTAGCTCGCACAAACCAGGTTCCCAAACTAGCTAGTACAGGAGGAAACGTGGACGGATTGAATACGGTTTTGGAGTATCTGACGTCGGTGCCGGCGTGGTATCTGGCGACGAGCGTGGACGGACAGCCACATGTGCGTCCGTTCTCGTTTGCACAGATTCAGGACGGCAAACTGTGGTTTGTAACGGCGCGCACCAAAGATGTGTGGCAGGAGCTGCTGCAGAATCAGCGCTTTGAGGCCACGAGTTGGTGGCCGGGCCATGGCTGGCTCATCTTGCGCGGGCGTGCCGGCTTGGATGACCGGGCTTTAGACGAAATGCGCGAAGCCGGGTGGAAGCATCTAGAGCGCCTGGGCGAGCACTATGAGGGGCCTAACGACCCCGCGCTCGTCTTCTTTAGCGTCGAGGATCCCGAGGCTTTTATCTGCAATCACGACGAATGGGTGCCGGTCGAGCTCTAGCCAGCTGGCTCATCCTAACAACTTGGTTTTCGCATGGGCGGGCCCCGTATTGCCCGGCGCCGTTAGGAGCGCCGGTCAATACGGGGCCCGCTCTATTTGTCAATTCCTTCAAGCGAATGTGTCGGGAATGTTTCAATGCATGAATATGCAAGCCATTTACGTGTTAATGCATCTTTTGGTGCTAAAGTTTCAACCCACTTCATAACGACTGCTGTGAAATGCGCATCGGTGCATAAATCGCAGACAAGGAGTCTGATATGTCTTTGAAGGTTGGAATCGTCGGCGCGGCTGGATATGCCGGAGCCGAGCTTATTCGCCTCGCGCTCGGTCATCCCGAGTTTGAACTTGTTGCCATTACGTCCAACGCCGATGCCGGCCAGCCGCTGTCCGCGGTGTATCCGAGCTTTGCTGGCGTGAGCGATCTGGCTTTCACCACGCATGACGCCCCCGAGCTCAAGAGCTGCGATGCGGTTTTTCTTGCCGTGCCGCACACGGCTGCCATGGCACAGGTGCCCGCGCTCCTTGCATCGGGCGTTTCCTGCTTTGATCTTTCGGCCGATTATCGTCTGAGCGACGCGTTCGTCTTTGAGACATGGTATGCCGCCGAGCACACGAGTCCCGAGCTGCTCAAGACGCGTGCTTTCGGCCTGCCCGAGCTGTTCTGCCAGGACTTGGAGACCGCTGCTTCCAGCCATGCCGCTGGCAGGCCCGTGTTGGTCGCCTGCGCCGGCTGCTATCCCACCGCAACGAGCCTCGCTGCCGCGCCTGCCGTGCGTGCGGGCTGGGTGGCCGAGAGCGGTCCCGTGATCGTTGACGCCATCAGCGGCGTGACGGGTGCCGGCAAGTCCTGTAACGCCCGCACCCATTTTTGCAGCGCGGACGAAAACCTGGAGGCCTATGGCGTGGGTAAGCATCGTCACACGCCCGAAATCGAGCAAATCCTCGGTCTAACCGATCGCGTCGTTTTTACCCCGCACCTGGCACCGCTCAAGCGCGGCCTGCTCTCCACGGTGACGCTGCCGCTCACGCCGCAGGCCATCGACTCCCTGGCTCTTGAGGATGTCGTCGACTATTACAAGCAGTTCTACGCTGGACGCACCTTTGTGCGCGTGCTCGACGCCGGCCAGCAGCCCAAGACGGCTTCGGTCGTCGGCACCAACGCCGCCCAGATCGGCCTCGCGCTCAACAAGCGCGCGGGCGTGCTGGTGGCGACGGGCGCCATCGACAATCTGTGCAAGGGCGCTGCGGGCCAAGCAGTCCAGTGCGCCAATATCGTCTTTGGCTTTGACGAGCGACGAGGCTTGCCCACAGTGGCGTGCCCGGTGTAGCACATTCGATTGTTAACGATTTGGTAGTCGGGCATCGAGTGGGGCGCCACTCTTAAGCTGGTCTCATGATTACGACTGGCATGGCGCACCAACCGATGTCCGTTTTTTGTTTGACATAAGGAGTCATAAAGACGATGAATACCGAGCTGTTTGATATCAAGATTCGCGCCGTCGAGGGTGGCGTTACGGCTGCGGCTGGTTTTAAAGCTGCGGGCATCCACGCTGGGTTCCGCAAGAACCCCGAGCGTCTGGATTACGCGCTCGTCGTGCCCGATAAACCCTGTCCCGGTGCTGGCGTGTTTACCACCAATCGCTTTTGCGCGGCGCCCGTGCAGGTGAGCCGTGCCAACCTGGGCGGTGCCGACAAGGGCTATGGCGTCATCGCCGGCGTTTCGGTCAACTCTGGCAATGCCAACGCCGCCACGGGTGAGACCGGCCTTGCCTGCGCGCGCGAGACGTGCAGCATCGCATCGCAGGTCATCGGCTGCGAACCCCAGCAGATTCTGGTTGCCTCCACGGGTGTGATTGGCCAGATTCTGCCGATCGACACGTTTGAGACCGCCATTCCTGCTGCCTACGAGGCGCTCTCCGCCCACGGTGGCGCCGATGCCGCTCGCGCCATCATGACGACTGACACGCACTCCAAGGAGTACGCCGTGTCCTATGTCAGCGAGGCTGCGGGTCATGCGGGCAATGTCTATACGGTAGGCGGAATGTGCAAGGGCTCGGGCATGATCATGCCCAACATGGCCACCATGATCGCAGTTATCACCACCGATGCCCCCGTCGAGCCTGCGGCACTTCATGCCCTGCTGCTCTCGACCGTCAAGCAGACCTTTAACAAGGTAACGGTCGATTCCGACACCTCGACCAACGACACCTGCATCATGCTTGCCTCCGGCGCCGCTGCCGCAGATGCCGAGCCTATCGTCGAGGGCTCCGATGCCTTTGACGAGTTGGCATTTGCCGTGCACGAGGTGTGCGAGAGCCTGGCGCGCAATATCGCCGCCGATGGTGAGGGCGCATCCAAGCTTGTTACGGTCAACGTTACCGGAGCCGCCAACGACGAGGAAGCTGATATCGCCGCCCGTGCCGTCGCCAACTCGCCGCTCGTTAAGACCTGCATCGCCGGCCACGACTGCAACTGGGGCCGTGTTGCTATGGCGCTTGGCAAGTGCGGCGTGAAGTTTAATCAGGAAGACGTTTCCATCGACATGATGGGCATGCCTGTCTGTCGCGACGGTCTGACTGTTCCCTTTGACGAGGACGAGGCTCTACGACGTTTCGAGGCGCCCGAGATCGTGATCTCGGCCGACCTGGGCGCAGGCGACGCGGCAACGACTGTGTGGACCTGCGACCTCACGCATGAATACATCTCCATCAACGGCGACTACCGTTCCTAGATTCCAGGCATGCTGCGCATCTTGCCGCGATTGCGGACGGCGGAGTACGGCGCGATAACGATACGAAAGACGAGGCAGATTATGAAATTCGCACGCGATTGTCGTTCGAGCGAATCCAACGAAGCAACCGCGCAGCTGCTGTTCGAAGCGCTGCCGTGGATTAAGAACCTGACCGGCAAGACGGTTGTTATCAAATATGGCGGAGCCGCCATGGTTGATGAGCAGCTGCGCCGCGACGTGATGAGCGACATCGTTTTGCTCAAGATCATCGGTATGCGTCCCGTCATCGTGCACGGCGGCGGCAAGGCTATCAACGAGGCGCTCAGCCACTACGACATCCCCGTCGAGTTTAAGAACGGCCAGCGCGTGACTACGCCTGCCACCATGGACATCGTGCGCGAGGTACTGGGCGGCAAGGTCAATCAGGAGCTGGTCGCGGCGCTCAACCACCACGGCAACCTGGCCGTGGGCGTGTCCGGCAGCGACGCCGGCACCCTTATCGCCGAGCCACTCGACCCAGAGCTCGGCCGCGTAGGCAAGGTCACGCACGTCAACACCGACTATATCGAGCGCCTGCTCGATAGCGAGTACATCCCCGTCATCGCTACCGTCGCGGCGGGGGAGGACGGCGGTTTCTTCAACATCAACGCCGACACCGCCGCCGGTGCCGTTGCCGCGGCGCTCCACGCGCATAAGGCGATCTTTTTGACCGATGTCGATGGCCTGTACAAGGACTTTAGCGACAAGGACTCGCTTATCTCCAACCTAACGCTCGACGAGGTTAACGAAATGCTCTACGGCGGCGAGGTCGATAAGGGCATGATTCCCAAGCTGCGTGCGGCCGTCGATGCGCTTACCGGCGGCGTATTTCGTGCCCACATCATTAACGGTACTACGCCGCATTCGCTGCTCCTGGAGCTGCTGACCGATGCCGGCGTCGGCACCGTGATCCATTCCACCGAGACGGCTTACGAGTTCGATACGCATCCGCATCCGCTTTCGACGTTTGCTGCGCGTCTGACCGAGAACCTTGACGAGGTCGAGAAGCTTCAGACGGTCTAGCTGACCCTCAGCCGCCCCATTCCTGCACCCATAGCCCCGCGCCGTCTGGCGCCCAACGAAAGGCATCTCATGTCACTTGCAGCTCAGCAATCGCTTGAATCCCATTACGTTATGCATACCTTTGGCCGCTCTCCGGTCGAGTTTGTCGAGGGTCACGGCATGAAGCTCACCGGCGACGATGGCCGTGAGTACCTCGACTTTCTTGCCGGCATCGGCGTGTGCAGCCTAGGTCATGGCGACCCGGCTGTGCTCTCGGCGCTCGAGGCACAGACCAAAAAGCTCATGCATGTCTCCAATTACTTCTACATTGAGCAGCGCGGACAGGTCGCGGCGCTGCTGTCCAAGCTTGCTAACGACGACGTAGATGGTGCGCGCGTGCTTGCCGATGCCATTGCCGCCGGCGATGAGACCACGGCAGCTGCTCTTGGTGCCCCGGCTGCGGATGAGCAGGTTTGGGAGACCTTCTTTGCCAACTCTGGCGCCGAGGCCAACGAGGGCTCGATGAAGCTCGCGCGCCTGTACGCCAAGCGTGCCGGTAATGGCGGCAACACCATCGTGTGCATGCGCGGCGGCTTCCACGGCCGTACGCTCGAGACCATTGCCGCCACCATGCAGGATTGGCTGCAGGACAGCTTCCGCCCGCTGCCGGGTGGCTTTGTGGCCTGCACGCCCAACGATGTGGATGAGCTGCGTGCGATCTTTAAGCAGCTGGGGAGCGAAATTTGTGCCGTGATGCTCGAGCCGATCCAGGGTGAGAGCGGTGTGCATCCCATGACCGAGGAGTTTATGGCTACGGCGCGCGACCTGGCACACGAAGTGGGCGCCGTGCTTATCGCCGACGAGGTCCAGTGCGGCATCTTCCGCTCCGGCAAGCCGTTTGCGTTCCAGACCTATGGCGTGGAGCCCGACATCATGAGCCTTGCCAAGGGCATTGCTGATGGCGTGCCCATGGGTGCCGTCGTGGCGAAGAAGGAGATTGCCGACGTGTTTAAGCCGGGCGACCACGGCTCGACCTTTGGCGGTAGCTGCTTGGCCATCGCGGCGTGTGCCGCGACGCTCTCCGCGCTTGTGCGTGGCGATTATGCCGAGCATGCTGCCAAGGTGGGTGCCTATATGGAGGCAAAGCTCGCCAAGCTGCCGCACGTGACCGAGGTACGTGGTCGCGGCTTGATGCTCGGCTGTGATTTGGATGATGCCGCGGGCGACGCGCATGGTGTTGTTGCCCGCGCGCTGGCCGCCGGTGCCGTGATCAACGCTACGGGTGCGCATACGCTGCGTTTCCTGCCGCCACTCGTCTGCGAGGAAGCCGACGTGGACAGTCTGATCGAGATCCTGTCGGGTGTTTTGGGCTAACGCGGCGCAATAACTCAATTTGGACCGAGTTCCGGACTGCGGACGTGCCCTATGCGGCATGATTCAGCGGTCTGGAGCCCGTTTTGCCTTAGATTTGCTAAGGCAGGGAGACCTGCTGGTCAAAAAACATCAAATATGAGTACTGTTACCGATTTGGTAGCAGCAATTTTGGACTAATAAGGCCAGATGGCAAGTCGAAATGGCGATGAATACACGATTTTGATCTGACTGTTAGTCCTTATAATGGACATATGTTGCGTAACCTAAGCAAACACTATCTGTTTATATGTTGCAAGCAAAGTAGCAGTACTCATTTTTGCCATTATTTGGCCACGGCCTTTGTGACAGACGTGCTGGCTGGTTCGAATCCCATGCGCTGGGCCCAAAAAAGAAAGGCTCCCATTGCTGGGAGCCTATCAAATCAGTGGTGGGCGATGAGGGATGTCCGCGTGCGGCTCCGCCGCCCGCATCCGCTTCGTCGCTTCGCTCCTCGCGTGCTGCGCTGGAAAACGCTTCGCGTTTCCTCAGCTCCGCACCCTTGCGGGTTCGAATCCCATGAAATGGGCCCAAACAAAAACGGTCCCCTTTCGAGGACCGTTTCCAATTCAATGGTGGGCGATGAGGGATTCGAACCCCCAGCCTTGTGCGTGTAAAGCACCTGCGCTAACCGTTGCGCCAATCGCCCGTGCGGAGAGAGTATAGCAAAACAATCGCCTCATTCACCTCATATCCATTAAAGGTAACTCGCGCGTGTCACAGCGGAGCTGATTCAGTTGAGATTGCCTGAACATTCCGCCCCTCTTTACGCCCTCGGGTATACTCAAAAGCTACTGATTCGATTTGATGCCCAGCAACAGCAGAGGGGATAGTATATGTGCGGTTTTGTCGGTTTTGTCGGTGGGACGGATAACCAATCCGAGGTGCTCACCAAGATGATGGACCGTATCGTCCATCGCGGTCCCGACATGGGCGGTCAGTTTATCGACGGCCGCGTTGCCCTCGGCTTCCGCCGCTTGTCGATCCTCGACCTGACCGAGGCCGGCGCTCAGCCCATGGCCAATGAGGACGGCAGCGTCGTCATTGTCTTCAACGGTGAGATCTACAACTTCCAAGAACTCCGTTCCGAGCTCGAAGCCAAGGGCTACAAGTTCCATTGCGGCGCCGACACCGAGAGCCTCCTGCACGGCTACGAGGAGTGGGGCGAGGCCGTCCTCGATCGCCTGCGCGGTATGTACGCCTTCGTCATCTGGGACAAAAAGAAGAACAAGCTTTTTGGCGCCCGTGACATCTTTGGCATCAAGCCGCTTTACTACTATCCCATGGCCGATGCGGGCGACGGCGCTCCGGGCGTGCTCTTTGGCTCCGAGATCAAGAGCTTCCTGGACTACCCGCACTTCCACAAGGCGGTCAACAAAAAGGCCCTGCGTCCGTACATGACGCTGCAGTATTCGGCAACCGAGGAGACCTTCTTCGAGGGTGTCTACAAGCTGCCGCCGGCGCACTACTTTACCGTCGATATCCCGACCGGCAAGATGAACATCGAGCGCTACTGGGATTGCGATTACTCTGCCGTCGAGAAGCCGTTCGAGGAGTATGTCGACGAGCTGGACGAGGTCGTGCACGAGAGCGTCGAGGCCCATCGTATCGCCGACGTCAAGGTCGCGTCGTTCCTCTCCGGTGGCGTCGACTCCAGCTACATCGCCGCTTGCCTCATGCCCGACAAGACCTTCTCGGTGGGCTTTGACTACAAGAACTTCAACGAGACCAACTACGCCAAGGAGCTTTCCGATAAGCTCGGCGTCGAGAACGTTCGCAAGATGATTACCGCCGACGAGTTTTTCGGTGCTCTCGAGGACATCCAGTATCACATGGACGAGCCGCAGTCCAACCTGTCTTCCGTGCCGCTGTGGTTCTTGGCCGAGATGGCCCGCAAGGACGTCACCGTCGTGCTTTCGGGCGAAGGCGCCGACGAGCTCTTTGGCGGCTACGCCTACTACGAGGATACGGTCCCGGTGCGCAAGTACAAAAAGATGGTGCCGCTGCCCATCCGTCGCGCGCTCGGTAACCTGGCGCTGCATATGCCGTACTTCAAGGGACATAACTTCCTGGTCAAGGGTGCCGAGATCCCCGAGAAGTCGTTCCTGGGACAGGCTCTGGTATGGCCGGAACGCGAGGTCGACGGCGTACTCAAGCCCGAGTACAACACCGGCGACGGCGCCTTCGAGCTCGCTGCACCCATCTACGCACGCGTGAAGGGTCAGCCCGAGCTGGTCAAGAAGCAGTACCTGGACATGAACATGTGGCTCCCGGGCGACATTCTGCTCAAGGCCGACAAGATGTGCATGGCGCACTCGCTGGAGCTGCGCGTACCCTTCCTGGACCGCAAAGTCATGGAATTCGCCGAGCACATTCCCGACCGCTACCGCATCAACGAGAACGGCAACAAGCAGGTACTCCGCCACGCTGCCAACAAGTCGCTGCCCGATGAGTGGGCCACCCGTCCCAAGGTGGGCTTCCCGGTGCCGATTGTCTACTGGCTGCGCGAGCAAAAGTGGTACGACTATGTCAAGGAGTACTTCACCGCGCCGTGGGCAAGCGAGTTCTTCAATACCGACGAGCTCATGCACCTGCTCGATCTGCACTTTGCGGGCAAGGGCGATTTCCAGCGCAAGATCTATACGCCGCTCGTGTTCCTGGTGTGGTACAAGCGCTTCTTTATCGACGAGGACCAGCCCGCTGTTCAGGCTGCCTAGCCTCGGCTTACGAACGCCTGCGCGTAACGGCTCCTCCGGGAGCCGTTTTTGCGTGGGTGCGTTTCAGTTACTATAAAACCGTCCCTGCCAAATGGCTGAGAAAGGTGAAAGATGCACCATTCGGATTCCGCGACCGTGACCACGGTCGATACGCTTGCCAAGCTTCTCGATGTGTGCGGCGAGCTGCGCGCATCAGAGCAGGTTGACGAGCGCGCCGTGACCGGCTGCTCGTTTGATTCGCGCGCGGTCTCGGCAGGTGACGTATTCTTTTGCAAAGGTGCTGCCTTTAAGCCCGCGTTTTTGAGCATGGCGCTCGATGCGGGCGCCGTCGCATTTGTGTGCGAGGAGTCGCTGGTCGAGTCTCTGGAGCCGCTGGCGCAGGAGAGCGGTGCTGCGATGCTGGTTGTTGATAGTGTTCGCACGGCCATGGCCCTGTTGCCGCCGGAGGTCTACGACCGTCCCGACCACGACGTCAAGATCGTGGGCATCACCGGCACCAAGGGAAAGACCACGGCCGCTTTTATGCTCCAGTCCATCATCAAGGCGGCGGGCGAGTCCTGCGGCATGATCGGCTCGGTGAGTACCGACGATGGTATCGAGTGCTACGAGAGCACCAACACCACGCCCGAGGCCCCCGAGGTTTGGCGCCATATCGCCAACTGCCGCACGTCCGGTCGCCAGTCCATGGTCATGGAGGTCTCGAGCCAGGCGCTCAAGTACCAACGCGTCGAGAATCTGCCGTTTGACGTGGCGTGCTTCCTCAACATCGGCCGCGACCACATCTCGCCGATCGAACACCCCACGTTTGAGGATTATTTTGAGAGCAAGCTTAGGATCTTTGACCAGGCAAAGACCGCCGTGGTGAATCTGGGCACCGAAGAGGTCGACCGTGTGCTAGAGGCAGCGTCGACGGCCGAGCGCTTGGTGACCGTTGGCGTCGAGCATCCCGAGGCAAGCCTGTGGGCGAGCGATGTCCGCATGCTCGGCTTTAACATCGAGTTCAACTTGCACGGCATGAGCGCCGACGAGCCCGAGGCGGGGGAGAAGGTCCTGCTGGGTATCGCGGGCGACTTTAACGTGGAAAACGCGCTGGTCGCTATCGCCGCTGCGCGCGAGATCGGCATCGGTATCGAGGCTATCAAGAAGGGCCTCTCCAAACTGCGTGTGCCGGGCCGCATGGAGGTCGTGGAGTCGAAGGACGGCCGCGTGATCTGCGTCGTTGACTATGCGCACAACCAGCTTTCGTTCCGTTCGCTTTTCTCGTCGGTCAAGCGCGCGTTTCCCGCTAGCCCCGTCATTGCGCTGTTTGGCGCCGCCGGCGGCAAGGCGCAGGAGCGCCGCGAGCAATTGCCACGCGAGGCCGCACCGTATTCCGACCTGATGATCTTTACGAACGAGGATCCAGCTCACGAGGACCCGATGAAGGTCTGTCGCGAGCTTGCCGAGCATGTTCCCGAC
Source organism: Collinsella aerofaciens (assembly GCA_036301285.1). Classification (GTDB taxonomy): domain Bacteria; phylum Actinomycetota; class Coriobacteriia; order Coriobacteriales; family Coriobacteriaceae; genus Collinsella; species Collinsella aerofaciens_BS. Next base: position 176,379 of record JAXJET010000003.1, on the reverse strand, counting down.
GATACGCCGAACAAGATCATCCTCGACCGCGAAGCCGCTGTGCATGCGGCGTTCAAGGCGGCGCGCGAGGAGTACGTCAACCCCGATGCTCCCACCATTGTCTTGCTGCTGGCAAAGGGTGACGAGGAGCTCATGCACGTGGGCGACGAGTTCGTGCCCATCGAGAGCGACCTTTCGCTGGCCAATCGCCTGATCGATGTTACCCAGTTTGACTAATGAACCATGATGGCGGCGGCGCCCTGAGTGCGCTGTCGCCATAAGCGTGTTCCCTCAATCAAAACATGCCGTCCAAGTCCAAACCCTTCTACGTAAACGGAGTAACCATGTCCCACAATACCCTGCCGACCGTTGCCGAGCTTTCGGGCGAGATGCGCGAGCGCTTGGCCAAGGTCAAGTACGTCTTTACCGACCTGGATGCCACGATGCTCGCGCCCGGCTCGTGCGTGCTGCGCGACAACGACGGCAACCCCTCGACCAAACTCGTCGAGGCTGTCGTGGCGCTCGCTCGCGCTGGTATTCAGGTGGTTCCCACCTCGGGCCGCAACCGTACCATGATCCACGAGGACGCGCGCGTGCTCGGTCTCAACTCCTACATCGGCGAGATGGGCGGCCTGGTCATGTACGACCTCAAAGTCAACGATTGGGAGTATCTGACCGGCGACATGCCCTACGACTCCTCTTGCGGCCTCACGCCGCACCAGGTGATCGAGCAGACCGGCGTGTGCGAGAAGATCCTCGCCCGCTGGCCGCACAAGATCGAGTATCACAACGACATGTCGACCGGCTACAAATACCGTGAGGTCACCGTCGGCATGCGCGGCGATGTGCCCGACGATGAGGTTCAGGCCATCCTGGACGAGGCCGGCTGCGGTCTGATCTGGGCTTGCAACGGCCATCTGACTCACCTGTCCAAGCCGACGACGCTCGAGCTCGATCGCGTCGAGGACGGTCGCGCATTCAACATCAACCCCGCGGGTCTCAACAAGGGCGTTGCCATCGCGCGCTTCTGCGAGCACCTGGGGATCGAGCGCGAGGAGACGCTCGCGCTCGGCGATTCCGAGTCCGACTTCTACATGGCCGATCACGTGGGCACGTTCTGCCTGGTCGAGAATGGCCTGACGAGCGCCGGCGCGCCCGAGTTCCTGGCTGCCTGCGAGAACGCTTTCGTTACGCGCGGCAAAATTGTCGACGGTTGGGCGGCGACGGCAGAGCTGCTGGTCGCGGCGCGTTCGTAGCGCGGCGTCGCTGCACTTGGACATGTCTTTTCGAGAGAGACTGGTGAGGTAATGTCCGATATCGAGAATCCGGCAGGCGACACGCGCCCGATTGGCGTGTTCGATTCTGGTTTGGGCGGTCTGACGGTTGCGCGCGCGATTGCGACGGCGCTGCCGCACGAGTCCGTCTACTACTTTGGCGACACCAAGCGCTGCCCCTACGGCACGCGCACCGAGGATGAAGTGCGCTCGTTTGCGCTGCAGGCGGGTCGTTGGCTTTCGAAGCACGACGTCAAGATTATGGTCATCGCCTGCAACACGGCGACCGCTGCGGCCTTGCGTTTGGCCCAGCAGGTGCTCGACGTTCCCGTGATCGGCGTGATCGCGCCGGGTGCCCGTGCAGCAATCAACAGCACGCGTACGCGTCGCGTGGGCGTGCTCGCTACCAACCTCACTATTCGCTCGGGCGCCTACACGCGCGCCATTCAGGATCTAGATGCCGGCGTCGATGTATACGGCTGTCCTGCCTCGAGCTTTGTCGAGGTTGTCGAACACGAGCTCGCCTCGGGCGCACATCTGCAGGAACAGTGGCTTGAGAACGAGGACATCTTCGATACGCCTGCCGTGCGTGCGCTGGTGGGTGCCACGGTTGAGCCGCTGCGCGACCACGGTATCGATACCGTGGTGCTCGGCTGTACGCATTTCCCGCTGTTGGTGGGACCTATCCGGCATGCGCTGGGGCCTGGGGTGCGCGTCGTGAGTTCCGCCGAGGAGACCACACGCGAGCTGACCGATATCCTCACGCGCCGCGAGCAGCTGGCGGGCGACGCCGCCGAGCCGCAGCATCGTTTTGCCACGACGGCCGATAACATTGCCGAGTTTGCGGTGGCGGGCAGCTTTATCTTTGGTCAGCCGCTCAAGAGCATCGAACATATCGATATCGATGAGCTGAAATAGATGTAAGGCAGCCGCCAAAGCCTTCGCCACATATTTTGCCGAAAGGATATTTCTATGGAGTACATGCAGGTCAACCGCGCCAACGGCCGCGCCGCCAACGAGTTGCGCCCCGTTAAGCTCACCCGTGGCGTCATGAAGCACGCCCACGGCTCGTGTTTGGCCGAGTTCGGTGACACGCGCGTGCTGTGCGCCGCCACTATCGAGGAGGGCGTGCCGGGCTGGCGAAAGGGAGCTAAGGCCGGCTGGGTGACCGCGGAATACGCCATGCTGCCGGCGTCGACCGGCAAGCGCTGCAAGCGCGAGCACGCCAACCGCAAGGGTCGCTCCATGGAGATCGAGCGCCTCATTGGCCGCAGCCTGCGTACCGTCGTCAACATGAAGGCGCTCGGCGAGTACACCGTCACCGTCGACTGCGATGTGATTCAGGCCGATGGCGGCACGCGTACAGCGAGCATCACCGGCGCCTGGGTGGCGCTGCACGACGCCCTCGCCATGTGGGTCGAGGCGGGCAAGATCGAGCGCATCCCGCTTACCGGCCAGGTGGCTGCCATCTCTATGGGCGTTGTCGACGGCAATACGCTGCTTGACCTCGATTATTCCGAGGACAGTCATGCCGAGGTCGACATGAACCTCGTCGCCACCGATACCGGTGAGATGATCGAGCTCCAGGGCACCGGCGAGCAGGCGCCCTTCGACCGCAAACGCCTCAACGCCCTGCTTGACCTGGGTGACAAGGGTGTCGCCGAGCTCATCGAGCTTCAGCGTCAAGCCATCGCCTAACCTGCCAAAAAGGGACAGGTTTATTTTGGTAGGTTTTATCTGCTGAAATGCTGCGTTGAAAGGTCCGATCGCCTGAGAGGGGAGAGGTCAAGTGCCCAAACGCCCCTCACGCGGCTTGCTATAGAGACAAGGAGGCCAGTCATGGCACTTGAGAAGATTGACATCGACACCCTCGACCCGGCGGCGACCATCGTCGTGGCAACGGGCAACGCCCATAAGCTCACCGAGATCGAGGCCATTTTGGGCAAGGTCATGCCCGAGGTGCGCTTTGTGGCGCTCGGCCAGCTGGGTGATTTTGAGGATCCCGAGGAAAACGGCACGACGTTTTTGGAGAACGCCATCATCAAGGCCCAAGCCGCGGTTGAGGAGACGGGCCTTATGGCCATTGCCGACGATTCGGGCTTGGTCGTCGACGCGCTGGACGGTGAGCCCGGTGTGTATAGCGCGCGCTATGCGGGCGTGCACGGCGACGATGCCGCCAACAACGCCAAGCTTCTCGTTAACCTGGAAGGCGTGGCAGATGAGGACCGCACCGCGCGCTTTATGAGCGTCGTCGCGCTCATCGACACGGACGGTCTGGTTACCTATGGCGAGGGCGCCTGCGAGGGCGTTATCGCGCACGAGGGCCGCGGCGACCATGGTTTTGGCTATGACCCGCTGTTCCTGCCGGTCGACACGCCGGGCAAGACCATGGCCGAGCTCACGGCGGATGAGAAGAACGCCATCAGCCATCGATTCCATGCGCTCGAGCATCTGTCCGCCAAACTGACGGGCGAGGAGTAGGCCGTGCGCGCGGTGGTGCAGCGCGTACTCAACGCCGGCGTGACGGTCGACGGCGAGTGCGTGGGTCGCATTGGACGCGGCTACCTGGTGCTGCTGGGTGTGGGCCATGGCGACACGCGCGCCGAGGCCGACAAGCTGTGGGGCAAGCTCCGCGGCCTGCGCATCAACGAGGACGAGAACGGCAAGACCAACTTGGCACTTGCCGATGTCGACGGCGAGGTACTCGTGGTGTCGCAGTTCACGCTGTTCGCCGACTGCCGCCACGGTCGCCGTCCGTCGTTTACGGATGCCGGCGCACCCGATGTTGCCAACGAGCTCTACGAGTACTTCCTGACGCTGGTGCGCGAGGACGTTGAGCATGTGGCGCACGGTATCTTTGGCGCCGACATGAAGGTCGACCTGGTCAACGACGGCCCATTCACCATCGTCTTGGACACCGACAACCTTTAGGTTACGCGGTTTTACCAAACCGCGTAACAACTGGTCATGCGAGGTTGTCGTCTGGTACGTATTTGGGACGGGGCTTATTTAGCTACTTGCGTATGGCGGCAGCAGGGTGCTATAGTATTAGAGTTTTGTCTATCTTAGGGGTATTATCCCCTTTTTGAATTGCACCTTCTGGAGGCCCTGTTCATGGAAGAGATGGAAGTCAATCACGTCGACGACATCCACGAGAAGCTGACCGATATGGTGGGCGATCGCGTCAAGGTTAAGGCCAACATGGGCCGTACCCGCGTCGTCGAGCGCATGGGCACCATCAAGAGCGTCCACCCGGCCGTCTTCATTGTCGAGGTTGACGAGCGTCGCGGCCGCAAGTCGCGTCAGTCCTACCAGTACATCGATGTCCTCACCGGCCAGGTCGAGCTGTTCGATCCCGAGAGCGGCGAGCATATCTTTACCCCGCTCGGCAATCAGCTCGAGGAGCATTAACGGTGACCGATTGGTCCCTGACTCTTTCCGCGCCGGCAAAGATCAACCTCTACCTGGGGGTTCATACCGAGCGCGATGACCGCGGCTACCACAGGGTCGATTCCCTGATGGCGGCCGTCGGTCTTTCCGATACCGTGACGGTCACGCCGTCGCAGGCGCTGACCGTCCAGACGGTTCCAGCATCAGATTTTCCCATGCAAAAGAATACGGCGTATCGGGCTGCGGTTGCTATGGCCGAGCATTATGGTCGCGAGGCAAACATCTGCGTGACGATTGAGAAGCGCATTCCATTGTGCGCCGGCTTGGGCGGCCCCTCGACGGATGCGGCCGCGGTCATTGTCGCCTTGGCAGAGCTCTGGGGCATTGATCGCACCGACCCAGCGCTCGACGATATTGCGCGGGGCATTGGTGCTGACGTCCCGTTCTTTTTGCACGCGAGTCCTGCGTTCTACGTAGGTGGGGGAGACGTGCTGGCAACTGAGTACCCCGCGCTGCCCGCGACGCCCGTCGTGCTGGTCAAGCCGCGCGAGGCAAGCGTTTCGACAATTGAAGCCTATCGACGTTTTGACGAGGCCCCGGTGCCTGCGGACAAGCCCGGCGCGATAGCTTCTGCCTTGCGTGCTGGTGATGCCGAGACGGCATATGCACTCATCCATAACAACCTGGGTGTCATTTCCGCACAGATGGAGTCGCAGATTCAAACGGTCCTCGACTGGCTGTGTAAACAGGACGGAACCGTTGCTGTAGATGTGTGCGGATCGGGTGCCTGCTCGTTTGCCATTTGCGACACCGCTGCCACGGTCGAAAGGCTTGCCGATGCTGCCCAGCAAAATGGCTGGTGGGCCTGCGCGACTGAGCTTATTCCCAACACGGTTCAAATCGACGCGCCAAAGAAATAAAAATTTCTCTAGCACGCGGCGAAAATCTTTGTTACTATAGTCGAGCTAACGGGTTGTGGCTCAGTTTGGTAGAGCACTGCGTTCGGGACGCAGGGGTCGCTGGTTCAAATCCAGTCAACCCGACCAGAGCATGAGGAGGGACCGCTTCTTGCGGTCCCTTTTTTTAGCTAGTGTTGTGATACCGCGATACCCGCGGTATACTCATTCGAGCTTGTCTCGCTGTATTGTGGAGGTCTACATGTTTGGACTGAGGGCTCCTGAGCTCATCATTATTCTCGTCGTTGTCCTGATTATCTTCGGGCCCAAGAACCTGCCGAAGCTCGGCAAGTCCCTCGGCTCTACCGTCAAGAATATCCGTGAGGGTATGGAGGGCGACGATAAGGCCGAGACCAAGCAGGCCGAGGAGGTCGTGGTCGAGCAGTCCGAGGAGGACAAGGAGATCGCTGAGCTCGAGGCCAAGCTCGCTGCTGCCAAGAAGAAGCAGGCAGAGGACAGCGACGCGGACGCAGAGTAGTCCCATCCCTTTGGGGTGAGCACCTGACCGGCTTGCCCGCAGGCTAGCCGGTCTTTTTCGTTTTGTTGACAGTTGATTGTTTGATCAGAGTTGGGGAGATATCCGTATGGACGCAAGCCAGATCGTACTGACCGCTGAGGGCCGCCAGAAGCTCGTCGAGGAGCTCGCCTGGCGTGAGGGCGATTACGCCAAGGAGATCGTCGAGGACATCAAGGAAGCCCGCGCGTTCGGCGACCTTTCGGAGAACTCCGAGTACGATGCCGCCAAGGACAAGCAGGCCCAGAATGCTGCTCGTATCGCCGAGATCCAGGCCATTCTTGCCAACGCTCAGGTTGCTGCCACCACGGGCGATCTGACCGTCTCCATCGGTTCCACCGTTTCGCTGATTGATCCCAACGGCGAGGTCATGGAAGTCACGCTCGTTGGTACCACCGAGACCAACTCGCTCGAGCACAAGATCTCCAACGAGTCTCCGGTCGGTCACGCCATCATCGGTCACGGCGAGGGCGATTCCGTCGAGGTCGTTACGCCTTCCGGCAAGACTCGCGTCTACACCATCGCCAAGATCGCACGCTAGACCACGGTCCCGCGTAAAGGTATGTTTTCGCTCCCTGGGACCGAATCCTGGGGAGCGTTTTAGTTTGAGGAGCTAACTTATGGCAGAGAACCAGAACGCCGCCGATCAGGCATCGACGCTCAACGACGAGCGCGCCACCCGCCTGGCCAAGCGCGCCGCCCTGTTCGAGGCGGGCCAGAACCCCTATCCCGAGCACTCTGAGCTTGAGGACTACGTCGCCGATATCGAGGCTAAGTACGCCGAGCTTGCCGATGGCGAGGACACCGAGGACGTCGTGAAGATCGCTGGCCGTGTGGTCGCCAAGCGCGGTCAGGGCAAGATCATGTTCATCGTCGTGCGCGATGCGACTGCCGAGATTCAGCTGTTCTGCCGCATCAACGACATGGACGAGGCTGCCTGGAGTACGCTCAAGGCCCTCGACCTGGGCGACATCCTGGGCGTGACCGGCGTGGTCGTGCGCACCCAGCGTGGCCAGCTTTCCGTTGCCCCTAAGAGCGCGACCCTGCTTGCCAAGGCCGTTCGTCCGCTGCCCGAGAAGTTCCACGGTCTTTCCGACAAGGAGACCCGCTATCGCCAGCGCTATGTCGACCTGATCGCCAACGACGACGTTCGCGAGACCTTCCGTAAGCGTTCGCAGATTCTCTCCACCTTCCGTCGCTTTATGGAGTCCGACGGCTACATGGAGGTCGAGACCCCCATCCTGCAGACCATCCAGGGCGGCGCTACTGCCAAGCCGTTCATTACCCACTTCAACGCGCTCGATCAGGAGTGCTACCTGCGTATTGCCACCGAGCTGCACCTCAAGCGCTGCATCGTCGGTGGTTTTGAGCGCGTGTTCGAGATCGGCCGCATCTTCCGTAACGAGGGCATGGACCTTACCCACAACCCCGAGTTCACCACGATGGAGGCCTACCGTGCCTTCTCCGACCTCGAGGGCATGAAGGCACTCGCCCAAGGTGTCATCAAGGCTGCCAACAAGGCCATCGGCAACCCCGAGGTCATTGAGTACCAGGGCCAGACCATCGACCTTTCTGGTGAGTGGGCCAGCCGTCCCATGACCGACATCGTCTCCGACGTGCTCGGCAAGCAGGTCACCATCGACACGCCGGTCGAGGAGCTTGCTGCCGCCGCGCGCGAGAAGGGCCTGGAGATCAAGCCCGAGTGGACTGCTGGCAAGATCATCGCCGAGATTTACGATGAGCTGGGCGAGGACACCATCGTCAACCCGACGTTCGTGTGCGATTACCCCATCGAGGTCAGCCCGCTTGCCAAGCGTTTTGAGGACGACCCGCGCCTGACGCACCGCTTTGAGCTGGTTATTGCCGGTCACGAGTACGCCAACGCGTTCTCCGAGCTCAACGACCCGGTCGACCAGGCCGAGCGCTTTGCCGCCCAGATGGCCGAGAAGGCCGGCGGTGACGACGAGGCCATGGAGTATGACGAGGATTACGTGCGCGCCCTCGAGTACGGTATGCCTCCCGCGGGCGGCATCGGCATCGGTATCGACCGCGTGGTCATGCTGCTCACCAACCAGGCTTCTATCCGCGACGTGCTGCTGTTCCCGCACATGAAGCCCGAGAAGGGTTTCCAGTCCGGTGCCGCTGCCGCCAAGGCTGCCGAGGCCGGCAACGCCGCGAGCCCGTTCGTTACGTCGCTTAAGCCCACGCTCGATTACTCCAAGATCGCCGTTGAGCCGCTGTTTGAGGAGTTCGTCGACTTTGATACCTTCTCCAAGAGCGACTTCCGCGCTGTGAAGGTCAAGGCATGCGAGGCCGTCAAGAAGTCCAAGAAGCTGCTGAACTTCACGCTCGACGACGGCACCGGCACCGACCGCACCATCCTCTCCGGTATTCACGAGTACTACGAGCCCGAGGACCTGGTCGGTAAGACCCTGCTCGCCATCACCAATCTGCCTCCGCGCAAGATGATGGGCATCCCCAGCTGCGGCATGCTGATCAGCGCTGTCCACGAGGAGGAGGGCGAGGAGCGCCTCAACCTGATCCAGCTCGATGCTTCCATCCCCGCCGGCGCAAAGATGTACTAGGGGGTTACGGCGTTTTGCCAAACGCCGTAACCACTCGACGCTGCGCGGGCCGCATTTGGACAATCTGACGTTCAACTTCAAGGGCGCGACCTAGGTGGTTACGCGGGTTTACCAACCCGCGTAACCAGTTGACGCTGCGCGCCGCCCAGGGCGACAATTTGTCATTCAAAAGGCAAGGCATGACCAGAAGGTCAATGCCTTGCCTTTTTCATGCCAACTTGTTCGCCCTGGACGTCGCTCGCTGTCCGTCCTCTACCTGCGGCGTTGACTTGGTTGACACTTAGAACATCAATGTAGTCATTGGGGACGTTCTTAAACGACTGCCCAACGGCTGTTGAGCACATGGCTCGCATGACAGCCGTCTCTTTTATGTTTCCTTTAGCCGTTGCTGCCTAGGATGGGGGTTAGTCGGTAGGAAGGGAGCGTCTATATGGACGACGCGAGCGAGCGTTCAATCGAAGAGGACATGCTCGATCAGTTCAATTACTTTGATGATGAGGACGAGGAGCTGATCGACCGTCGCGAGCCAGCGCCGCTTGATTCCTTTGATCTGGTCGATGAAGAGCCCGACGAGGACGAGGGCGAATCGGCGGAGCCCTCACAGCCTTCGCGCCTTAACTCGCTGCTTTCGAGAGCCCCCATGCACCACGGCGTTCGTGCCGGCGCGCTCCATATGAAAACTGACTGGCACCAGATCGTGACGGCAGGCGATGAGCTTGCCGTCGATGCGCCGCTCACCGATAAATCATCCATCATCTGCCGCACCGGCATGCTTATGCTGGCAAGCGGAACGGGTGCCTGGCGCGTGCGCGATACCATGAATCGTGTTGCCGCCGTACTCGGTGTCACCATCCACGTTGACTTAAGTCTTCTGTCGTTTGAGTGCACCTGCATCGAAGATGGTCACTGCTTTAATGAGGTCGTCAGCTTGCCCACAACGGGCGTCAATACCCATCGCATTTGGATGATGGAGAGTTTCCTCAAGGAAATCGAGACCTATGGTCGTCGCTTCACGGTGCACGAGTATCACGAGATGCTCAAGACCGTTGAGAGTTCAAAACCTGATTACGCGCCTTGGCAACAGGGCCTTGCGGCGGCCTGCGCCTGTGGCGCCTTCGTTTTTTTGCTCGGCGGCGGCCCTATCGAGATGGCCTGCGCGTTCGTGGGCGCGGGTGTCGGCAACTTTGCCCGCTCCCATATTCTCAAGCAAGGCCTTGGTCAGTTCAGCGCGCTGACGACCGGCGTTGCGCTCGCTTGCGTTTCGTATCTGCTGGCATTGCTCGGCCTTGGCCAGGTCATACCGGGGGCAATGTCGCACCAAGAAGGCTATATCGGCGCCATGCTCTTTGTGATTCCCGGCTTTCCACTCATTACGGCAGGCCTCGACATCGCTAAGCTCGACATGCGAAGCGGTATCGAGCGCCTTTCATATGCCGTATCGATTATTGTGATGGCGACCCTCGTAGGTTGGATGGTTGCCGAGTGCGTGGGACTGGCGCCGGATGACTTCGCCCCACTGGGCCTTTCGCCGCTTGCCCTTACGCTCCTGCGCGTGGTGATGAGCTTCGTTGGCGTATTCGGCTTCTCGGTGATGTTCAACAGCCCGGTAAAGATGGCCGCGGCAGCTGGGTTGATCGGCGCCGTGTCCAATACCCTGCGTCTGACCCTTGTCGATGCGCCGATGATGATTCCCTTCCTGGGCCTCAGCACGGGAATGCCTCCCGAGGCAGCAGCGTTTATCGGCGCGCTGGTATCGGGTCTGCTGGCAAGCTTGGCCGAAGTCAAGCTCACCTACCCGCGCATCGCCCTCACGGTGCCTTCGATTGTTATTATGGTGCCCGGTCTGTATCTCTATCGCTCTATGTATTACATGTGCACCTTCGACACGGTCAATATGCTCGGCTGGTTTGTGCGCGCAGTGCTCATCGTAGCGTTTCTGCCCGTTGGACTGGGTGTGGCGCGTACGCTCACCGACCCTCGCTGGCGCCACACCAGCTAATTGGTACAAGGGGGACAGGTTACTTTGCACCAAATGAGTTGCGGTGAAATAGGGACTGAATTGCTGCTTAAAGGGTCAAAACAGTCCGTATTCCACCGCAACTTATGGGGTCGGGGGATTATCGGTGCCCTGCATCTTCATAAACTCAACGCTTACGAAGCACATGCGTTTCGTGCTAGGCTGGTTCCACCACATAAGTAGTCGCAGACGCGCGTACCACGGGCGGGCGAGATGAAGTTCCAACAGCTCCATCTTGCCCGCCCGTTTTTGTTGCGTGGCGCCGCGGTACAACACAGAGAGGAATCTGCCCTTTATGCCTATCAACAAACGAGAGAGCCTGCTGTTCACCTTTATCATGTGCTTTTGCATGGTGCTCTGGATGAGCATCTACAACGTTGCCCTGCAGCACGGGGCCATCAACGGCGAGGTCGTTGCCACTGCGTGGCTCGGCTTCCCCGTTGCCTACATTTTTGCCATGTGCTGCGACTGGTTCGTCGCCAGCCCGCTCGCCAAGGGTTTCGCCTTTAAGTACTTGGTCACGCCGGGCAAGAGCTCGCCACTTGCCATGACGCTCGCCGTCAGCTCCTGCATGGTCGTTCCCATGGTCATCATCATGTCGCTGTACGGTGCCTGTGAGGGTCTGACGCACATGCCCGGCGGCATCCTTGCGAACCTGTATTCCGTGCCCGCGATCTGGATGATCAACATCCCGCATAATTTTGTGATGGCGCTGCCGTGGAACCTTTTGGTAGCCGGTCCGATTTCCCACTTCGTTTTCCGTCGCGCCTTCCCTGTGGGGACGGTTTTCGAGGAGGAGCATGCCGAGCTCTTGGAGCAGGCTATGGCTCCTGAGTGCGAGCAGCTCGCTTAGGGATCTGCTGAGCGCGGGCGACTTGCTTGGTTGGAGTCCTAAGCGTGGATAGCTCTCTCGGCGACATCGCGGGCGTGAGCGGTGCGCATGACCGGAGGGCCCGTGCTGCTCCGTTGCCCGACGTGCTAGCGCGCAGAACAATCTGTTGGTGCATTCGGCGGCTGCTGAAGCGTTTCGGCAGCCGCTTTTTATACGGAGTTTAAATACAACAGTCTGTTGTATTACGTAGAGTGGTATATCTCTAGCGGGAAAAATGCGAGAGACGGAGCATTATGGCGTTGCTAGTAGGACTGGACGTAGGGTCGACGACGACCAAAGTTTACGCGATGCACGAGGATATGACCGAGGCGTGGTGGGGATATCGCCGCCACGGGGCGTGTCAGACAGCGAGCGTGCGCGCCATGCTCGGCGAGCTCGCCGAGCGCTTTCCCCATGAGTCACTGCGCGTTGCGGTGACCGGCTCGGGTGCGCGCGATATCGCGACCGCGCTGGGCGCCTCGTACGTTCAGGAGGTGGTCGCCAACGCGCTCGCGATCAGCAGGTTCTATCCGCAGACGCGCTGCGCCATCGAGCTGGGCGGCCAAGACGCCAAGATGATCTTCTTCCGCACCAACGATAAGGGAGACATCGAGGTTGCCGACATGCGCATGAACGGCTCGTGCGCAGGCGGTACCGGTGCATTTATCGACGAGATGGCAAAGCTCATGGGGGTCGGCACCGAATCGGGCGAGTTCGAGCAGCTCGCAAGCCGGGGAACGACCGTCCACGAGGTCTCGGGCCGCTGCGGCGTGTACGCAAAGACCGATATCCAGCCGCTGCTCAACGAGGGCATTCCTACCACCGACCTGGCGCTTTCGGCGCTTCACGCGGTCGCCCGCCAAACGATCGGCGGTCTGGCCCAGGGTATCGACATCGAGCCGCCGGTAATCTTCGAGGGCGGTACGCTCGCCTACAACCCCACACTGGTCCGCGTGTTCCGGGAGCAACTGAATCTATCGGACGATCAGGTTATCGTCCCGCGCGATCCGCAGATCATGGTCGCGCGCGGTGCCGCCCTGTCGCTGACCGACATGTTCGCATCGTCCCAACCGATCGACCTTCCCGACGCTTTTGTCCGGCTGGATAAGCTCGAGACGGTCGCGCCCGCAAGCGGGGAGGGACGTCTTGCCCAGCCCTTTTTTGCCACACCTGCCGAGCAGGCGGATTTTACGGCACGCCATGGCAAAGAGACGCCGGCAAAGGGTCCGGATGCGTATGCGCCCGGAGAGACGGTGCGTGTGGCGCTCGGTATCGATTCGGGGAGCACGACGACCAAGTTCGCCCTGGTCGATGAGGCGGGTGAGCTTGTCGATTCGTTCTACGCGTCTAATAACGGCAGACCGCTCGACGTCGCCCAACAGGGTCTTGTCAGCTTGAAGAACCGCTGGGAGACAGCGGGAGTCACGCTTGCGATCGATGCCGTGGGCACCACGGGATACGGCGAGGAGCTTTTCGCGCGCGCGTTCCACGCCGACTACCATACGGTCGAGACGGTCGCGCACGCCCGCGCCGCGTGCGCATGCGTTCCCGATGCGACCTTCGTGCTCGACATCGGCGGACAGGATATGAAGGCCATCTGGCTCAACCACGGCGTGCTGACCGATATCGTCGTCAACGAGGCGTGCTCTGCGGGCTGCGGCTCGTTCCTCGAGGGTTTTGCCAAAAACCTCGGAATAGCCGTTGAGGATATCGCGACCGAGGCATTTTCGTCCAAAGCCCCCGCCGTTCTCGGCAGCCGCTGCACGGTGTTCATGAACAGCAGCGTCGTTTCCGAGCAGCGGCGCGGTAAGGGTCCGGGCGACATCATGGCCGGTCTCTGCCGTTCGATTATCGAGAACGTGTTCACCAAGGTCATTCGCGTTTCAAATCTCAACCGTCTGGGCGACAAAGTCGTCGTCCAGGGCGGCACGTTCCGAAACGACGCGGTGCTGCGCGCATTCGAGCAGTATCTGGGCAAACCCGTCACGCGTGCGCCCCACCCGGGGCTGATGGGCGCTATCGGTATCGCCCTGCTCGCGCGCGAGGAATGCCGCAAGGGCGACGCCGGCACGTCGTTTATCGGGCTCGATGCCGTGGAGCGCTTCGAGCATCGCGAGTTCGGCGGCGTTACCTGCCGTCGGTGCAACAACCGCTGCCAGCGCGCGGTCGTGGCATTTGGCGACGGCTCGCTTTACGTCACGGGCAATCGCTGCCCGCGCGGCGGCGCCATCTCATGGGATGAGCTCGTGCGCGAGGTTCCCGCGGCGGAGGAGCTGCGTCCGCAGGGTGCTTGCGAGGCACAGGCACCCGGCACGGGGCGCGACCGGACCGCGGCTGCCCCCAATCTCTTTGTCGACCGCGAGAAGCTGCTGTTCGAGTCGTACCCCACGGTTCCCGTCAGCGGGGGGCGCGATGTCACGATCGGCATTCCCCGTGTGCTCGAGTTCTGGGACACCATGCCGTTCTGGTCGACGTTCTTCAGCACGCTCGGCTTTAAGGTGCGCGTCTCGGGACGCAGCACCAAGGCGATGTACGAGCGCGGTCTGGCGCACGTCACATCCGACACCGTGTGCTTCCCGGCCAAGCTCGTCCACGGGCACATCCGCAATCTCGTCGACGCCGGCGTCGACCGCATCTTCATGCCCGTCATCACGACGGTGCCCACCGAAAACACCGCCTCTACCAGCGAGTGGATGTGCGCCGTCGTAAAGGGATACCCCTACGTGATGCGCAATTCCGATAACCCGGAGGAGCGTTTCGGCGTTCCGTTCGATACGCCGCTGTTCCACTGGTACGACGAGGGCGACCGAAACCGCCAGCTCAAGGCGTGGTGCAAGGAGACCTTCGATATCGATGCCGACCTGGTTGCCAAGGCGACCGAGCAGGCGGACCGCGCGCAGGAGACGTTTGAGAACCAGCTGCAGCTGCGCGGCAGGCAGGTGCTCGAGAACGTGCACGAGGACGGCGGCTACGCGGTGGTGATCGCTTCGCGCCCGTACCACAACGACCCGCTGGTCAACCACGGGCTGCCCAAGCTCTTCTCTGAGCGCGGCATCCCCGTGCTGACGCCCGATGCGGTGCCGGGGGTCTGCAACGTCGATCTTTCCAACAGCCGCATCGACATCGTGAACAACTACCATGCGCGCATGCTGTCGTGCGCGGTCATCGTCGCATCGACGCCCGAGCTCGAGCTCGTGCAGATGGGCAGCTTCGGCTGCGGCCACGATGCGTATCTCACCGACGAGATCGCGCGCATGATGGGCGAGATGGGCTCCAAGGTTCCGATGATGATCAAGCTCGATGAGAGCGACGTCGCCGGTCCCATGGGCATTCGCGTGCGTTCGTTTATCGAGTCGGTCAACCGTCGTCGCGCGGAGGAGCGTGCCGAGGGCGCCCGGGTGCACGCGGTCCATCCGCTCGACGACCCGTATAAGGTCAAGTACACCAAGCGCGACCGGCACGACAAGATCGCGCTGGTCCCCAACACCTCCCATGCGTTCTGCAGGCTCATGACCGCGGCGATGCGCAATCAGGGCGTGCGCGCCGAGGCCCTTGATATCGGGCGCGAGGATGCCATCCGCCTGGGCAAACGCTATGTGCACAACGACATCTGCTTCCCCGCGCAAATCGTGATCGGCGAGGCGCTCGCGGCACTCGAGAGCGGTAAGTACGACCCGCACGACGTCGCCGTGGTGACTGGCAAGTATATCGGCGACTGCCGCCTGACGCACTACATGCCCCTGCTGCGCCGCGCGCTCGACGACGCGGGATACGACTATGTCCCGGTGCTCACCAACGACGACGTCGATGCCCACAATGCGCATCCGGGCTTCAAGCTCGGCCTTGGCCCGAGCATCCAGATCGCCTACGGTCTTCCCATGATCGATGCCCTCGAGGCCATGCTTAGGCGCATCCGTCCCTACGAGCTCGAGAAGGGCGCGGCGGACGCTGCGTTCGACCGCGCGCTCGATGAGGTTATCGAGGGCATGGAGCGCTCCGGTCTGAGAGGCCAGGCGACGGGCTTCAAACGCGCGCTTGCGATCATGGACGCCGTTCCGTACGACCGCTCGAACCCGCATCCGACCGTTCTCATCGTGGGCGAGTACCTGCTCAATTTCCATCTCGGCGCCAACCACGAGATCGAGCGCTACCTCGAGGACAACGGGCTCGAGGTCATCGAGGCGCGCATGACCGACGTGATCCGCAAGACCTATTTCTACAAGCATGCGCAGTCGCGCGAGTTCCACGTCGACCTGTCGCTGCCCGAAAAGGCCTGGTACGCCACGGCGGACAACCTGTTCGAGCTCGCGCACGACCGCTGCGACCGCCTGGGCGCGGCGAGCCCGCTCTACGAGCCGCCGACGCGCATGCCCGAGCTCGTGCGCGCGAGCGATAAGATCCTGCACCATACGTTCGATGCGGGCGAGGGCGTGCTGATTCCGGCGGAGATTCTCGAGCACGCCAAGCGCGGCTGCCGCAACTTCGTGATCCTGCAGCCGTTCGGGTGTCTGCCCAACCATGTCGTGGGGCGCGGGCTCATCCATGCGCTCAAGGAGCAGTATCCCACGGCGCAGTTCCTGCCGCTCGACTACGATCCCGACGTGAGCTTCGCCAACGTGGAGAACCGTCTTCAGATGCTCATCATGAACGCCAAGGCGCAGGGGTGCGGTGAGGCGCATGGCGAGACCGCGTAAGGACGCCGATGCGCCCGATGCACGCACCCGTATCATCGAGGCGTTTTGGGAGCTCATCGAGAACAACAGCATCTTCGAGCTGTCGGTTGGCGAGGTGACCCGCGCCGCCCAGTGCAATCGCGGAACGTTTTACTACTATTTTCACGATTTCGATGAACTCGTCGCCATCGCCATAGCCCAGCTGCTGCAGGATAACGAGCTCATCACCGATGCCCTCTGGCATTTTTCGAGCGAGGGCGACCTTTCGGCGTTCGACCGGCGCGACGTCCGCTGCCTGCTGCGGCGCATCGTCATCACCATGAGGGCGGGTGCCGCCGAGCAGGTCGTGCAGGGCATCCATACGATCATCATCGACCGCGTGAGAGAGATCGTCCACCCCGACGGAGAAGAGCTCAAGGCAGATTCGAGCTTTGCGGTGGGCTTTCTGGTCTCGGGCATCATGGGCTTTGTGATGGCGGTCGGCTTTGCCCGGGAGGGCGGCGAGGAGATAGACCTCGAGCAGCCGGGGGACAGCGCGTGCGCGTACCTGAGGGCGGTCGCCATGCAGACGGTGGAAACGGTCGCGCAAGTCGAGGGCGTCGATACATCCGAGCTGCTCGAACGCGTCTCCAAGGAGGCCGATGCCTATCGCGCATCGCGTGCGACGAGTCCCGACGTGGTGAAAGACGCCTAGGGTTTCTCTTGCGGGGCGCCTGTCGCGCATCGCGCGGTGAGTCCCGCGATGCGGTCATAACCTGCATTCATGTGAGCCGGGTTTATAGATATTCCTCCAGCTGTTAACATAGACAACCTGTGGGTAAAGAGACAAAAGCGCCGCCGACGGGCGGGCGTTTTGATTTCGATGAACTCATGTAAGGAAACGAGCATGTTAGATAGATTTACCGATCGAGCGCGCAAGGTCATGTCGATGGCCAAACAGGAGGCGCTCGATCTGCACTCAAATAAGGTGGGCACCGAGCACCTGCTGCTCGCACTCGCCAAGGAGGACGAGGGCATCGCTGCCGAGGCGCTGCGCTCGCTTGATATCTCCTACGACGACATCATGGATACTCTCAAAGAGGTCCAGACCACGGTTCCCGAGCCCAGCGAGGAGACCGAGGCGGCCAAGCTCGCCTTTACGCCGCTCGTCATTAGCGTTATGGAGCGTTCATTCCGCGTGGCGCGTGAGAATAACCAGACCTACGTGTCGACCGAGCACTTGCTGATCGGCATCGTCGAAGAGGGCAACGGCATGGCCATGGACATCCTCATGCGCCTGGGTGTGTCGTCCGCCTCTATCAAAAAGGCTATCGAGAAACTCACCGCCAAGGACCAGGACAAGAAGCGTCCGCTCGCCGGCGCCGGTGCTGGTCGTCCCGGTGCGGGCCTGCCGTTCTTTAGCGGCTCGGATGCCTCTCAGCAAAAGGGGAGTGGCACCGATACGCTTAAGCAGTTCGCGACTAACCTCACGCAGAAGGCGCGCGACGGCGAGCTCGACCCTGTAATTGGTCGCGAAAAGGAAGTCCAGCGTATGATGGAAATTCTTTCGCGCCGCACCAAGAACAACCCGCTCATTCTGGGCGACCCCGGCGTGGGCAAGACGGCCATCGTCGAGGGCCTGGCTCAGCAGATTGCAGCCGGCAACGTGCCCGAGAACCTCATGAACCAGAATATCTGGACGCTCGACCTGCCGGGTCTTGTCGCGGGCGCCAAGTATCGCGGTGAGTTTGAGGAGCGCCTCAAGAACGTGATCCAGGAGGCCACCGAGGCTGACGACGTCATCCTGTTTATTGACGAGATGCACACCATCATCGGTGCCGGCTCTGCCGAGGGCTCCATCGACGCGAGCTCCATGCTCAAGCCCGTTCTCGCACGCGGTGCTTTCCAGATCATCGGTGCCACCACGGCCGAGGAGTTCCGCAAGTACCTCACCAAGGACCCGGCCTTCGAGCGTCGCTTCCAGACCATCGATGTCGAGGAGCCGAGCGTCGAGGACACGGTCAAGATCCTGACCGCGCTCAAGCCGCGCTACGAGGAGCACCACCATGTGCGCTATACGCAGGGTGCTATCGAGGCCGCCGCGAACCTCTCCAACCGCTACATCCAGGATCGCTTCCTGCCCGATAAGGCCATCGACCTCATTGACGAGGCCGGCGCCCGCGCCCGCATCGCCGCCAACCGCGCGCCCGAGCCGGTGCGCGAGGCCGAGCATCGCATAGAGGAGCTCAAGGCCGCCGCGCAGGAGGCCACCGAGAGCGACGACATGAACAAGGCCGCCGAGATCACCGAGCAGCAGAAGGCCGCCGAGATTGAGCTCGCCGAGGCCAAGGCCGCCTGGACCGCCGAGCTCGACGCCAGCCCGCTCGCCATCGACGTCGCCCAGATTGCCGACATCGTGTCCGTGACCTCTGGCGTGCCGGTTTCCTCGCTCACCGAGAGCGAGAGCCGGCGCCTGCTGCAGACCGAAAGCGTGCTCAAGACCCGCATCATCGGCCAGGACGAGGCTGTCGAGGCCGTCGCCAAGGCCGTGCGCCGCAGCCGCTCGCCGCTCAAGGATCCGCGTCGCCCCGGCGGCAGCTTTATCTTCCTGGGTCCCACCGGCACGGGCAAGACCGAGCTCGCCAAGACGCTCGCCGAGTACCTCTTTGGCAGCAAGGACGCGCTCATCAGCTTCGACATGTCCGAGTTCGGTAGCGAGTTTGAGGTCTCCAAGCTCATCGGTAGCCCTCCGGGTTACGTGGGCCACGACGAGGGCGGTCAGCTTACCAAGGCCGTTCGTCGTCACCCGTACTCGGTCGTGCTGTTCGACGAGATCGAGAAGGCGCACCCCGACATCTTCAACATCTTGCTGCAGGTGCTGGAGGAGGGTCGCCTGACTGATAGCCAGGGCAAGACGGTCGACTTCCGCAATACCGTGATTATCATGACGTCCAACGTGGGCGCCCGCGAGATCGCGCAGGATGCGAGCGTCGGTTTTGGCACCACCGGTGAGCAGGGCCTTACCTCGAGCGAGATTAAGGGCCGTGCGATGGGCGAACTTAAGCGCCTGTTCCGCCCCGAGCTGCTCAACCGTATCGACGACATCGTGGTGTTCCAGAAGCTTTCGGGCGAGAATCTGACCAAGATCGCGCACCTGCTGGTGGACGACCTGCGTCAACGCCTGATTGCCAACGGCATGAACATCAAGCTCACCGATGCGGCCTACGACAAGATTGTGGCCGAGGGCACCGACCTCACCAATGGCGCGCGTCCGCTGCGCCGTGCCATCCAAAAGCTCATTGAGGACCCGCTGTCCGAGGAACTGCTGGCCGGTGAGTGGGGCGAGGGCGATACCGTTCAGTGCGATGTGGCCGACGGCAAGTTTGTCTTTAGTCACGGCACGGGCGAGATTCCGGCACCGCGTCCGGCGGGCACGCTCGGTGGCGATACCGCCCCGGCGGCTCCGCACACCGGCAACGTCGCGCCCGTGAGCGGCGGCGTGACCTCGGGCCCCGGCGGCATGATGCAAGCCGGTTCCGGCGCGCTGTAGGGCGTGGCGACAATTTGATACGCGCAATCGAGGCGCTCCGGAAAGGGTGCCTCGATTTGTAGAGCTGCGGAAGTTGTGACCGTTACGCTATACGGTCCACCGTTAGCCGATGATGCGAGGGCGCTCGGCGTTTTCGACTGGTTTATGCACGCAAAGTCTGGGAATATACAAGTCGCATGTCTTACTGTCTAACCAGTTGCGCCAAGGAGGCACCATGGACTACAAGATTACCGGCTACGAGCCCGCCCAGCTGTTCCATTTCTTTGAGGAGGTCAGCGCGATCCCCCGTGGGTCTGGCAACGAGAAGGGCATCAGCGATTTCCTGGTTGCGTTTGCCAAGGAGCGCGGTCTCGATGTGTACCAGGACGAGGTCTACAACGTCATCATTCGCAAGCCCGCATCTGCCGGTGCCGAGAATGCCCCGACCGTGATGCTGCAGGGCCACATCGATATGGTGTGCGACAAGTTGGGCTCCGTTGAGCACGACTTTACGACCGATGGTATCGACCTGGTCGTCAAGGACGGCGTCCTCACCGCTAACGGCACCACTCTGGGCGCCGACAACGGTATTGCCGTCGCGCTTATGCTTACCGTGCTCAACGACGATTCGATTACCCATCCGGCCCTCGAGTGCGTGTTCACCACCGACGAGGAGACTGGCCTGGTCGGCGCCGAGACGCTCGACAAGTCCCAGATTAGCGCCCGCACCATGATCAACCTTGACTCCGAGGAAGAGGGCGTTGCCACCGTCAGCTGTGCCGGCGGCGTCGTCGTTACCTACACCTGCCCGATCGCGCGCGAGCACAAGACCGGTAGCACCCTCACGCTCGACATCTCCGGCCTGCTGGGCGGCCACTCCGGCAGCGATATCAACCTGGAGCGCGGCAACGGCAACCTCATCATGGCCCGCATCATCGACCGCCTGATGGTTGCCGGCGAGCCCGCCATCGTTAGCTTTAACGGCGGCACCAAGGACAACGCCATCAACCGTGAGTGCAAGGCTGTTCTGGTCTACGCCGACCACGCTGCCGCCGAGGCCGCGGCCCAGATCGCAAAGGGCATCATCGCCGACGTCACTGCCGAGCTCGAGGTCTTCGACCCCGGCTTTACTTGCACCGTCGAGATTGCCGACGACGCCGAGGTTGAGGCCATGGACCAGAAGTCCGCGCTTGCCCTCATCCGCGCCCTGCGCCTTGCCCCTAACGGCGTGATTCGCCGCAACGTCGCCACCGACGGCTCCGTCGAGGTTTCCTCCAACATCGGCGTGGTCGCCACCTCCGATGACGAGGTCAAGATTATGCTGTCCCCGCGCTCTTCGATCACCTCGCTGCAGAACGAGTTCAAGGACCGTCTGCAGACGCTGGCCGATGTCCTGGGCTTCGACGCCAAGTTTGAGTTTGAGTATCCCGGCTGGAGCTATGCCGAGCATTCGCCGGTCCGCGAAGTCTTTGTCGAGAGCTATCGAGAGCTCTTTGGCTCCGAGCTGCGCATCGAGTCCATTCACGCCGGCCTTGAGTGCGGCCTGTTTGCCGAGGCTCTGCACGGCCTGGACGCCATCGCCGTGGGCCCGACGCTCTCCGATGTCCATACCCCGGACGAGAGCATGGAGCTCGCTTCTGCCGAGCGCTTCTACGAGCTGCTCATCGACGTCCTCAAGCGCCTCGCTGCGTAAAGGTTGCGCTAGCAGCAGTCCGAGTCACGTGCTAGCGGATTGCAAATGACATTATGAGAGGGGGCACCCGGTCTTTTGCGACGGGTGCCCCCTCTCTTTTGTTTGATAATTGCGAAATTACGGCCACCTAGTCCATTTCTGCCCTGATGAGGTCGAGGGCGCGCTGGCAGTTTTCGCGGACGGGGCCGAGCATATGCTCGCGCAGGTCCGCCATGCCGGGCAGGTCGGCGTATTCGTCCATGACCTCTTCCATGCAAATGGGTACCTCGTAGGCGAGGTCCATCATGGTCGCAAAGCAAAACTTCTCGGATAGCCCGGCATCGGTGAGCGTCGCCTCCAGCGTGGGGTCGCCCATACCGTGGTATCGGCGGATAGCGCCTGGACCGATGCACCCCACACGATTTTCGCCGCCAACGCTCATGGCAAGGCGCGCCCGGCGGCGCATGCGCTCATACGCCAAACCCGACGCGACATCGTACATTCGAGCCATCATGGCTGCGCCGTCGTTTCCAAGGAGCAGGGAATAGTTTTTCGCGTGCGCATCCGGTGCGCCGATGATGGCGTTAAAGAAAAGTATCTGCGTAAACAGATACAGGTTAAGTTGATGGTGGCTCGTATTTACGAGGAGCTCTTGAATGTCGCGTGTGGTCGGGCCGCCGTCTGCCGTGTACTTTTGGGCGGGCATCACCCCAAGTGCCTGACAGAGGTCTTCTTGATGTAGGCGCCTGATCGTTCCGTCTTTGACTTTCACGCGGTCATAGCGCTCAACAATGAGGGCAGGTTCGTCCTCAAACATACGATATTCGACGTTTGCCGTTGCGATGCCGGCGCGCTGGGCGCTTTTCATGCAGACAAACTCATTGAGAGCCTCGAGTTTAAATCCGATAACGCCATTTTTGAAAATATGCGTCGTGGGC
Source organism: Collinsella aerofaciens (assembly GCA_036301285.1). Lineage (GTDB taxonomy): Bacteria > Actinomycetota > Coriobacteriia > Coriobacteriales > Coriobacteriaceae > Collinsella > Collinsella aerofaciens_BS. Next base: position 154,002 of record JAXJET010000003.1, on the reverse strand, counting down.
GAGGAGCCCATGCATTCGCACCAGCGGTCGTTTATGAACGCGAGCGCGAACTTGCCCTGGTTGCCTCCAAGTGACCAACTTTCATCTAGACCCATCCACGATGCATCGCGGTCATCTCTGATCGACTTGAGACGAAGAGCAATTTCGTGGTCGTCTATAGGGCGGTATTCGCCAGCGCGATGCAGGACGGCGTCGGCATCTTCTTCGGCACAAAACTGCACTCCGCCCGGACAGTCGAGTCCGATATGGCTGAGCAACGCAACGGGATTGTTGGGCCTAACGTCGAATTCGGCGGCAATCGCTTTTCGTTGGTCCTCGCTGTCGGGTAGAAGGCCAAACAGGTACGGATTCATGACCTGTTGTCCGTATGCGCGATTCGATACGGGTATGTTGGTCGATAGGGCTGGCCCGTCATAGTCATGATCGTAGGTAAAGCTGATAAGACCGTTCTCATCTTGCGTGAGCGTTCCAGCAGGCACGCCGCAAATAATGGTCCGAAGTGATGTTCTGGCCATTGGCTATTTCCCTTCGGGCTTGGTTTTGCTAGATGCGTTTGCGGCAATCGAGACTCCGAGATTGGACATGGCGAAATCGGCGAAGACCTCGTCGTAGAGTGCGGATGTAAAGGGGACATCTGGAAGAGCCGGAATGGCGGTACTACGACGGTTGCGATGATGAGGACGTTGAGTGTGATGGCGCCTGGGGATGCTGCGAGGCAGCGGATTGGCATGCGGGGCGTCGACTGGTCGCTCGTTTTTCGCTTCGCCGATATCCCCTTGTGCTGCGAGTGCCAGTCCAAGAGCGTCGAAAATCGCCAGCAACTTGTCGAGTCGAATGCCGGTGGCGTCTCCTAGCTCGAGCGATGCGAGCAGGCGCTCCGAAACACCGGCCTTTTTGGCGAGGGCGGCACGGGTGAGACCCTGAGTCTCGCGTGCCTGGCGCACGTAGATGCCAGCTTGGCGCGGTGTGGTGATGGGAAGGGTATCCACGGCGATCTCCTAACGTGCAGACTTTTGCATAATAGTATGACATGCAAAAGTCTGCATGAAAAGGCCTCATGCAAAACTCTGCATGAGGCCTCATCCGGACGTTTAGTTTTGAAGGGTGTTTTACAGCGCCAAAATCCCCAGATGCTCCAGCAAAATCTTGAGGCCGATGAGGACGAGCACAACGCCGCCGACGATGGTGGCGGGTTTTTCGTAGCGCGCGCCAAAGGTGTGGCCGATCGCTACGCCGGCGACGGAGAAGATAAACGTTGTGACGCCGATAAGCGATACAGCGGGAACGATATCGACCGAGAGCGCCGCAAACGAGATGCCTACGGCCAGGGCGTCAATTGAGGTGGCAATGGCGAGAATCAGGTATTCTACCAGGTCAATCTTCTCGGCATCCTTGCCGTCGCCTTCGTCCTCATCCTCGTCTTCGGTAAAGGCCTCCCACAGCATCTTGCCGCCGATGAAGGCCAAAAGGATAAAGGCGATCCAATGGTCGATGGGCCCGATGATGCCCATGAATTGACTGCCGAGCGCCCATCCGATCACGGGCATGCCGGCCTGAAAGCCGCCAAAGAACAGGCCGAGCACCACGGCGACTTTAAGGTTGATCTTTTTCATGCCGAGACCCTTGCAGATGGAAACGGCAAAGGCGTCCATCGAAAGGCCAACGGCGAGCAACACGAGCTCTGCGAGTCCCATAGTCTGGCTCCCTCTCTGCGGGCGAGCCCGATTACGCGACTACTCCCTCATTTATATGAGACCCGATGCTACCACATGAGCAGTCAAAGGAGCCCCGTCCCAAATGAGCTACCTAAGCGGTGTTCGCTCATTCTGTAAGCATCGGATTTCGTGGCTGCTGCGGGGACAAACCGTGAGAAACTATTTAGCGTTTATGGAGCGTATACGATGGGAGCGATGCCTTGGATAAGAACGAGCTGCAAAAGCGTATGGAACAGGCCATTCGTCTGACGGCACCTGGCCAGCCGATCCGCACCGCCCTCGACATGATCATTGCCGGTCACCTGGGCGCCCTTATCTGCGTCGGCGACACCGAAAACGTGCTCGCCGCCGGTAACGACGGCTTCCCGCTCAACATTTCGTTTACCTCAAACCGTCTGTTCGAGCTCTCCAAGATGGACGGTGCCATCGTCATCGACGGTGACCTCACCCAGATCCTGCGCGCCAACTTCCACCTCAATCCCGATCCCTCGCTTGCCACGAGCGAGACGGGTATGCGTCACCGCACCGCCGCTCGCATGTCGGTGCTCACGGATGCCATCGTGATCTCGGTCTCGGCCCGTCGTGCCGTTGTCAACGTGTACGTTCACGGCAAGAGCTACGAGATCCAGCCCGTTACCACCATCATGAGCTCGGTCAACCAACTCGTCGCCACGCTCCAGACCACCCGTCAGTCGCTCGATCGCTCCCTGCTGCGTCTGACGGCCCTCGAGCTCGATGACTACGTTACGCTCGCTGACATCACCGGCATTTTCTCGAGTTTCGAGATCATGCAGCAGGCAAAGACCGAGCTTAAGGATTGCATTGTCAAGCTGGGCAACCAGGGCAAGCTCGTGCAGATGCAGCTCGAGCAGCTCGCCGGCTCCAGTATGGATACCGAGTATGACCTGATGATCCGCGACTACGCGAGTGACTCCTCCGAGGCAAACGCCGAGAAAATTCGCGCTGAGCTTGCCCGTATGACGCCCAAGGACTTGTCCGACCCGCAGCATGTGGCGGCGGTTCTGGGCTACGACGACCTGGATGAGGACTCTGTCATGACGCCGCTGGGCCTGCGCACGCTTTCGCGCGTGTCCGTCGTGCGCGACGGCGTGGCCGAGAAGATTGTCGACGAGTACGGCTCGCTGCAGGAGCTCATGGACGACATCAGCGAGGATCCGGAGCGCCTGGGCGACTTTGGCGTCAACAACCCTGCCATTCTTGCGGACTCGCTGTACCGCATGAAGGGCACCAAACAGGGGAACGCATAATGGCGCCCGTATGCGCCGTGGTCGTTGCCGGTGGCAGCGGCCAGCGCTTTGGTAACCCCGGTGGCAAGCAGCTCGTCAATGTAGCGGGCCGTCCGCTCATGAGCTGGTCCATCCGCGCGTTCGATCGAAGCGACAAGGTCGGCCACATCGTGGTGGTGTGTCCTGCCGAGCGCCGTGCCGAGATGCGCCGACTTGCCATCGACCCGTTTGACTATGACACGCCCATCAGCTTTGCCGATGCTGGCGATACCCGTCAGGATTCCACCCGTGCCGGCGTGCATGCGGTTCCGGCGGGTTTCGAATATGTCGCCATCCACGATGGCGCTCGTCCGCTCATTACGACCGAGGCCATCGACCACGCTATCGACGTGCTCATGGGTGACCGCTCGCTCGACGGTGTCGTGTGCGGTCAGCCCGCGATTGACACGCTCAAGATCGTCGATGGCGATAACATCGTTAAGACACCGCCGCGCGAACTCTATTGGGCTGCACAGACGCCGCAGATCTTTAGTGTCGACGCTATGAAGCGCGCCCATGCCGCGGCGATTGCCGAGGGCTTTATCGGCACGGACGATTCGTCGCTGGTCGAGCGCATGGGCGGGCGTGTCCGCTGCGTCCAGAGCCCACGTGACAACCTTAAGGTGACGGTGCCCGAGGACCTGCGTCCCGTAACCGCGATTCTGCTCGGTCGCATGGCCGAGGGAGAGGACCTTCCCCATGTTCAGTAACCTGCGCATTGGCCATGGCTACGACGTCCACCGTCTGGTGGAGGGGCGTCGATGTATCATCGGCGGGGTCGACATTCCCTACGAGCGCGGCCTGCTGGGCCACTCGGATGCCGATGTGCTCGCGCACGCCTTGGCCGACGCCATTTTGGGCGCCTGCCGCGGGGGAGACATCGGCAAACTGTTCCCCGACACCGATCCTGCCTATGAGGGTGCCGATTCGATGGTGCTGCTTGCCCGTGTGATGGACTATGCGCGCGAGCTGGGCTTTGAGTTTGTCGATGCCGACTGCACCATTGCCTGCCAGCAGCCCAAGATCACCCCGCACCGCGATGCCATGCGCGCCAACCTTGCCCATGCTCTGGGCGTTGACGTCGAAAACGTGGGCGTCGCCGCCACCACGACCGAAAAGCTCGGTTGGGAAGGTCAAGGCGAGGGAATTGGCGCCTGGGCCGTCTGCCTGCTACAGAAAACTGTTAAGGAGTAACGAATGCGTATCTACAACAGCGCTACCCATAAAAAGGAAGAGTTCCAGCCCATCGAGTCCGGCAAGGTCCGCATGTACGTGTGCGGCCCCACGGTCTACGACAACATTCACATCGGCAACGCCCGCACGTTCATCAGCTTCGATGTGATTCGCCGCTGGCTCATCGCGAGCGGCTACGAGGTCACGTTCGCCCAGAACCTCACCGATGTCGACGACAAGATTATCAAGCGCGCCAACGAGCAGGGCCGTACGGCCGCCGAGGTCGCGACGGAGTTCTCGGATAAGTTCATTGGCGTCATGCGCGCTGCCAACGTGCTCGATCCCGATGTGCGTCCCCGCGCCACCAAAGAGATCGGCCCCATGATCGCCATGATCAAGACGCTTATCGAGCAGGGCCATGCCTATGCCGCCGATAACGGCGACGTGTACTTTGCCGTGCGCAGCGACCCCAACTACGGCCAGGTCTCGGGCCGCAACATCGACGACCTTATGGTGGGCGCGCGCATCGAGGAGAACGAGGACAAGAACGACCCGCTCGACTTTGCCCTGTGGAAGGCCGCCAAGCCTGGCGAGCCCAGCTGGCCGAGCCCCTGGGGCGAGGGCCGTCCCGGCTGGCACACCGAGTGCGCCGCCATGGTGCACCGCTACCTGGGCACCCCGATTGACATCCACGGCGGCGGCTCCGACCTTGCCTTCCCGCATCACGAAAACGAGTGCGCCCAGGCCACCTGCGCCTGGCACCAGGGCTTCTCCAACACCTGGATGCACACGGGCATGCTGCTGGTTGACGGCGAGAAGATGTCCAAGTCGCTCGGTAACTTCTTTACGCTGGCCGAGGTGCTCGAGCAGCACTCTGCCGCGGCTCTGCGCTTGCTGATGCTGCAGACGAGCTATCGCTCGCCGCTCGACTTCTCTTGGGAGCGCCTGGAGGGTGCCGAGAACTCGCTCACGCGTATCGCCGGCACGGTCGAGAACCTGCGCTGGGCTGCAAGCCACGCGACGGCCGACGCCGATGAGGCTGCCGCCGAGGCGTTTGTCGCCAAGGCCGCCGAGACTCGTACTGCCTTTAAGGAGTGCATGGACGACGACTTTAACACCGCCGGTGCCATGGGTGCCGTCTTTGGCTTTGTGACCGAGTGCAACCAGTACCTGGAGCAGGCGGGCGACGCTGCCGACAAGGCCGCCGCGCTTGCCGCCGCCGACACGCTGGCCGAGTTGCTCGATACGTTTGGCGTTGAGCTTCCCGAGCCCAAGGTCGAGCTGCCGCTGGGCCTGCTGGGCGTTGCCGCCGGTTTGGTTGCCTACACGGGTGACGACGTGGACGAGGCCGCTGCCAAGATTCTCGAGGCCCGCGCCGAGGCCCGCGCCGCCAAGAACTGGGATCTGGCCGATGCCATCCGCGACCAGCTAAAGGACCTCGGGTTGACGATTGAAGATACGGCCGCGGGCACCCGTATTAAGACTCTCTAATCCCTTCGGGTTTCCCAAGCGCCCGACCTTGCCGTTCAAACCGTCGCTCGCGTACTCAAGTACGCGTCGCTCCTCTTTCACGGCAATCTCGGGCACTTGGAAAACCCGTACCGACCGCCCGAATTAATATTCATGGGCGGTCGTTTATTTTGTTTCGTTTGATAGTTGTATTTAGGAGGTCGCTTTATGGCCGACAATCGCAAGCGTGCGCCTCGTGGCGGCAAGCAGGCTGCTTCTGGCTCGCGTTCGATTCGCCGCAATGACCGCGCTGCCGCTCCCAAGGGCCAGCGCGATCGCACCCAGGCCGCACGTCCGCAGCGCGATCGCAACCGCGACGCTGTCCAGGCTCCCAAGGGCGAGTTTATCGAAGGTCGTCGTGCTGCCGCCGAGGCGCTACGCACTGGTTTTCCCATCAAGTGCGCGCTCATTGCCGAGGGCGGGGAGCGCGATGCCGCCTTGTCGCGCCTGGTCGACGACCTCAACGCCGTGGGTGTCCGCATTAAGTATGTGCCGCGCGCGCAGCTCGACGCACTGTCGAGCCACGGCGCTCACCAGGGCATCGCGCTCGAGGTTGGCAACTTCCCCTATGCCGATGTCGCCGATATTCTCGACCGCGCAGGCGAGGGCCCGGCACTTGTCGTGGTGCTCGACCACGTGACTGACGACGGCAACTTTGGCGCCATCGTGCGCTCCGCCGAGGTTGTGGGCGCGGCGGGCGTCGTCATTGCCAATAAGCGTGCCGCCGGCGTGACCGTGGGCAGCTATAAGACCTCAGCCGGTGCCGTCATGCATCTGCCTATCGCGCAGGTTCCCAATATCGCCCGTGCGCTCGACGATTTTAAGGCCGCTGGTTTTTGGGTGGGCGGTGCTTCCGAGCACGCCGAAGGCAGTTGCTGGGATGCTCCTTTCGAGGGCCGCGTGGCGCTCGTCATGGGCTCCGAGGGCGACGGCATCTCGCGTCTGGTGCTCGAGAAATGCGACTTTTTGACCAAGCTTCCCCAGCGCGGTATGACCGAGAGCCTCAATGTTGCCCAGGCGACCACGGCGCTGTGCTTTGAGTGGCTGCGCCGCAACGCCGGCGAGCTGATGGGGGAGGAGTAGCGCATGTCCAAAAAGAACCGTGCCAAGTCCAAGGCCAAGCGCTTTGGCGAGGGCTCGGCCAAGCCGATTGTTTCGGCCGCGACCTATGGCGTGGGCGGCAATGCGTTTGCGCAGGCTATCGCCGACCCAGTCTCGACGGTGCACTCCAACAAGCCCGAGCTGCTGGTGGTCGACGGTTACAACGTGATCCACTGCACGCCGCGCTACGAAAAGCTCGTGTACGACCATTCCGACGATCCGTATTCCAGCGACGTTCACGATATGGCGCGCACGGCGCTCATTAATGACGTAGCTGCGTTTGCCCAGGGCCGCTACGAGGCCGTGATCGTGTTCGACGGCGCGGGCAATATTTCCAGCGAGCGCCCCAACCTGCCGGCCCGCGGCGTGCGCATCGAGTTTTCGCCGACGGGCGTCTCTGCCGATACCGTGGTGCAGAAGCTCTGCATCGAGGCACGTGAGGAGGGCCGCGCGTGCTCCGTGGTATCGAGTGACGGCACAATCCAGGCCGTCGTCATGGGCAAGGGCGTTACGCGCATCTCGAGCCGTATGCTGGTGGACGAGATCAAACAGATCGATAACGACGTTCACGAGGCAGAGGAAGCTCCGCAGATCAAGATGACTCTGGGCAGTCGCCTGAGCCCCGATGCCCTGGCCAAGCTCAAGGCCCTGCGCGGGAGGTAGGGAAGTTGGCGGGGCAATGCTGCCTCGCTAACTCCATTCAGCGATGTCGATCATTCTTTCGAGGCGCCACGTTAGCGCCTCTTTTAGATATGGCAGCCTTGCCGTGAGCGCGTCGTTTCTGGAAAGAATCTCGATTGCCTCGTCAACGAAGCCTTCGAGTTTGTCGCAGTCAAACCAGCCCATGTCCTCGACGAGCAACATTTGTTTGGCGGGGCTTGAATGAAATTGTGCGCTGGTAAAACTGTGCTCTCCCGCCCTAAGCTCCTCTAGTGATATGTTGCACCAGAGCGATGAGCCCGAATCGAAGATGGGGGCAGGTCTGCAAGCTTGCGTGTTTACGTTTCGCACGAGGCCGAAGTTGCGCCAATGACGATCGTAGTTGGCAATGATGTCGTCACATACGATCATGCGGTCAAGGGCATCCTTGACGCCTGTCACCCCGAGCTCCTCGCAGTTTGCTACATATCGCTCGTAGTCGGTTAGCCGTTCATCTGCGTTTGCGTGCTGGTTTACATAGAACGCAGGGACATACTCTTCTTCATCAGTTAAGAAGACATCGCATGTGCTCAGGGCGGAAGTGCCCGTGCCCTCGAGCGAGTAAGGCACATAATCGCAGGCGTTTAGGATGCGACGGTGGAGCGCGGTCGCCACCAGCTCGTTATAAGGTTCCTGGTCCAGGTGCGCTCCTGCCTTATGCAGAATTCGACGTTCGCCCTCGCACGTCCAGTACTTTTGAAGATTGCCGTCCGAGGTGTTATCGGGCTTTGCGGCAGCCGCTTTTCCCTCTGGGGCAAAGGGTGCAATGGACAGCGAGACGTCATCAAAGGCGTTATTGAAGAAGTTGATATCCTCCCAGGTGAGACCGGAACCTTGGGGCCTAATCCAATACTGGTCGGATAAGGAGAGGCCGAGATTTCGCTGGACGAGTTCATCGGGAACATCGACTGCGGCTTCTGCAAGCAGGGAGGCTAGCCCAATGCGTGCGAGCGGGATACCGCGGCCGCGCCACCAGATGCGGAAGGAGTCTAGCGATATGGGGCTATTAGGGCCAAATACTCCAATAGGGGCGTGGGCGTAATCGATGTCGGCACCGATGTGGGTAAAGTCTTTTCGCGATGTACTGTAGACCAGCTGAGCGACTTCGTGCGTGCGATTCATGAGGGTGAACGCGATCTCGCTCTTACCGTGGCCGCGGCGGGGACGTCCCCCCGTTTTGGTCACGGAGCGGAGTCGCGTGTCGACGCTGTCTTTGTCGATGAGCCATACACCAGAAGCCTTGCGGGCATCAAGTGCTCCGTTTTTTATGAGCTCCTGCACCCTGCGCGGAGTGATGCCGAGCAGCTCGGCGGCTTCCTTGGTAGTAAGCATCACGAAACCCTTCGTCAAAACGAATAGTTTTATATATAGCAATTGTAATTAAAACTATTCGTTCTGACGAAGGGTTTTGAGATTGAGGGCGAACCGACAGAAATGAACGGGCCTGGTACCTGTTGTTGCTGGATTTTGCATATTTGTATAACGCCGTGTGGCCTGTTGCGCCCCGTCCGTAATTCCTTTATTCTTAACAGGCTTCGCGCGAAAGCGCCAAGTGTGCCAGTGTGGCGCAACGGTAGCGCAACTGATTTGTAATCAGTGGGTTGCAGGTTCGATTCCTGTCACTGGCTCCATGAGAGTTTCGGGCTCTGTCTCTATATGGGACAGAGCCCGTTTCTATTTAGGTGGTGCGCCATCGGGTTAGCGCCCATCCCGTTTTTGGTTTGTCTCGTCCTCCAGTTTGTCTAAATCTGTAACACCAAGACCGATATTTGGCATCTAACTGTTACAGATTGAGATGAAACTTAGGGTGTTTTAGGAATATCTTGATCTGTAACATGTAGAAGCGGAATAGGCCTCTTGCTGTTACAGATCGAGACAAGGGCGGGTGCGGACCTGGATGTTCTGCTCGAGCGTGGATTTCTGGACACGCGAGAGAAGAAAATCTTCCGACCGGAGAACGAGCGTGGATAATTAACTTGGATAGGGAGCTAAGGTAAACACCGATTGTCTATCGAAGGCTTTAGAAACAACGACCCCGATTTCATTGTGGAATCGGGGTCGTTTGTGCCTGAGGAATCCGAATGGATTAATCGAGCTCCTAAGGGACTTCTTGGGTTCTTGCTAATGGTCTGCCGAGGATGTCCCCAATGCAAGCAGCGGGCATCTACTCAATATAGTTGGGATTCTTCTTGATGATCACGCGCGCAGCGATGAACGAGACAACGATGGCGATGACGGCGACAACGCACGCCAGTACGAAGTTGCCCATGGATCCATCGGGAGCGATAAAGATCAGCGCAGAAAGAAGACCGGGGCATGCTCCCGCAACATACTCCTTCAGGACGAAGATGCCTGCAGGGAGTCCCGCGCAGAGGGCGCCGATTGCTGTGCCGACAAGCAGGCGGGGACGCTCGATGAGGCAACCGTAAAATGCGGGCTCAGTTACGCCACAGAGTGCGGTGACGGCAACCGTGGTGACCATACCTCTCTTCTCCTTGTTGCCTTTCATTGCAGTTGCCAAGGCGAGACTCGTGCCGCCAATGCAGAGGTTTGAGATGAAGCCAAAGATGATGGGCGCCCAGCCGAGCTGCGCCAAGCTCGTAACTTCGATCGCGATGTAGGCCTTATCAAGACCGAGCATGACAAAATAGGGGTTAAGGGCTGCAAGGATTGGAGTAGCGATAAATGCCACGTTATCCATGAGCCACGTGGCGGCATCACTCAGCGCGTAGCCCATCATGCTGCCGGCGGGGCCGAGGATAATCAGCTCAACAGGCACGACGATGAACATGGTGAGCAGCGGCTTCAAGAACAGTTTGGTAATGTCGGGGATGATTTTCTGAAGACCGCGATCAACAAAGTACATGAACACAACGCCCAGTACGATTGGCACCACCGTGCTCGAGTAGTCATTCGTCGGGATGGGGATGCCAAGAAAGTCGAGACCCTCAGCACCGCTAATAGACGAGCTAATCATGATTGCGCCCAGCAGTGCGCCCATGATAGGCTGCATCTTCATGACGGCGGCGAGCTGATAGCCGAGGTAAACGGGCAGGAAGCTAAATGAGGCGCTGAAGATCGCCAGCAGAACCTGGGCGGTTCCGCTATCGGTGCTCAATCCACAATAATTGACCAGGAGATTCTTGATCGAAAGAATGAGTCCGCCAACGATGAGCGCCGGGACGATGGGCATGAATACCTGTGCAGAGACGTTCCCGAATTTCTCAATCAAGCCCATGGCGGTGTTACCGCTTTTAATGCCTTCTGCAAGGTGTTTGGCGGTTTGGGCATCGTCGGCAACCGTGCCACCGCCGACTTCGATTCCCGCGAAGTCGAGGAAGTCGTTGTAGGCCTCGGTGACGTTGGGGCCGATGATCACCTGAAGCTGGCCACTGCTGACTACTGCCCCGAGCGCCTGGTCAGCCGATTTGGCGAGCTGGAGATCGATGATCGAGGTGTCTCGTGCGTCGATGCGAAGGCGCGTCGCACAATGAGTTACCGATGTAATGTTCTCTTTGCCGCCAACAGCCTTTAGGACTGTTTCGGACATTGCCTGATATTTCATCTCTTTCTCCTAACCTTCCTGCTCCTGATACTTCGAGATAAGGTCTCGGTACCAATACCAGCTCTTTTTGGGGGTGCGCTCCAGATTGTTCTCGAAGTCGATATGGACAAGTCCGTATCGTTTTTCGTAGCCGTTGATCCAGCTATACAGATCCATCGTCGACCAGAGGTAGTAGCCCTCAACGCGCGCGCCGTCGCGCTTAGCCCTCATCATGTGCTCGATGAACTGGCCCAGAAGCTCGATGCGGTCATCATCGTGGATTATTCCGTCTGCGTCTGGTTGCTCATAGGCGCCATGTCCGTTTTCCGTAATAAAGATGCGGGGCGCGTCATAGCGCTCGTGGACATCCATGATGGTTGAATACATGCAACTTGGGAGTATTTCGCGGCCCCATTTATTGCGGGGAACATTGCTGTCGCGGGCGCTTTCAAACAAGGGCGCAATGCATTTTCCTTCGACCTTTTTGCTCGAACCGCCCTTATTGTTCGCCGAAACGGCAAGCTCTCCACCGTGCCAGTCGGTTACATACTCTCGGCAATACACGTTGAGTCCAATAAAATCGACTTTACCGTCTCTGAATTCTTCTACGTCATTTGGGGATCGATAGAGCGAGACGCCAAGTTTTTCAAGGATTTCGTCCATTTCTGGCGGCAGTTGACCCTGAAGTGCTGGTGCCAGAATCATGCGATTGGCGAAAAAGTCTGCGTATCGAAATACGTCATCGGGGTGCTCGGTTGCCGGGTCGAGTTCGACAACGCCGCCATCGTGGACGGCGCCGATGATGCCGTCGTAGCCCATTTGACGATATGCTCGGACTGCGAGTGCGCTTGCGCGCATCAGGTTGTACTGAAACTGCATGTACGACTGAACGTCGAGCGATCGATTGGGGGGATAGTTGCCCAACATGTTTACGCAGTAGCTGTAGAAATGCGGCTCGTTAACGGTAGCCCAGATTTTGACGCGGTCTCCAAAGCGCTCAAAGCAAATCTTGGCGTATTTGCAGAACCACTCTGCCATATCGTTGTTCAGCCATCCGCCTTTGCAAGCAAGCGTGAATGGCAGATCGTAATGGAACAGCGTAACGTTGGGCTCTATGCCATTTTCGAGGCAGCAATCAATGACCCGATTATAAAAATCGATACCCTTTTCATTCACTTCACCGATACCCGTGGGGATGATTCGACTCCATGAAAGAGAGAAGCGATAGGTGTTTTGTCCGCCTTCTTTCATCATGCGGATATCTTCTTCATAGCGATGGTAGAAGTCGCAAGATACATCACCGTCAACATGGTTGATGTTCTTATTGCTTGTGTGGTTAAAGAAATCCCACTCGCCAAGGCCTTTGCCGTCTTCGTTCCAGGCACCCTCGCACTGATAAGACGCCGTGGCGGAACCCCAGAGAAACGGGATGTTGTTCACGTTGCCCATGAATCCCCTTTCCATCATTCAACACGGTGGATACGTGTGGCGGAATTACGATTAAGATGACGTCAACTGATTTGAATCATAGGAGAACGACCAAAGCTGTTTGATTCAATAAATGAACTATGATTTCGAGGAGAGCGGAAAGAGGGATCACGTGAATATCAATGACTTCGATGTGCTCAATCGCATTAGTTCCATCATCAACAGCGAGTTTGGGTCAAACGATGCCGCCATCGCTCGATATCTCATCGCTCACATTAGGCGTTCGAGCGAAATCAATGTTGCCACAATAACCCGCGATGCATTCGTGACCCGTTCCGCTGTTCGTCGTTTCTGCAATCGATTGGGCTACCAGTCTCTTAGCGATTTGAAAGAATCATTTACTCAATCAGTCTTTCCAAGCGACTTAAGCCATCGAGAGGAGGAATTTGGCTACGAGGAGTACAGGGCAGAGCTCGACGTTCGCATGATCGAGATGTTCGCTGAGGTTGAAAGCGGCGTGTCCGATATCGCTATTAAGCACCTTGCCGACGAAATTGATGGCCATAAAAACGTTGAAATCTGGTGCACCAATAATGTGAGCGCCAATCTCGTACGATTTCAGCAGGAAATGTTTTATGCGGGCAAGATAGTTCGCATAGTTGCTGGGGCTAACGTCGCGGAATTGAAAAACATGGGAGACGCTTCGCAGTCATTGATAATTCTCGTATCGGTCTCCGGGCTATTTGCGTCCCAGGCGCGTGAGTATCTTGATTGCCGTTCGGGCAGGAAGATTCTAATTACTGCGTTTAGCAACGATGACAAATCGAGGTCTTTTGACCGTGTATATCGTCTTGGTAATGCGGGAAACGGAATTGACCGACTCGGCGTTTATTCGAAATACGCCATGACCTATTTCTTCGACTTGCTATCGTCGTGTTACTTGAGTCGCTACCCCTGCACCAAGGGGGAGCCGCTCTATGGGTCTACTTTGGTCTGGCCCGAGCAGTAGCGGCTCTATAGTTCTCCCGTCTGGAGAATGAGCGTGGATAATCTCCGCTTTGGGCTTAGAGCCGCGCTAAAAGCGGGAGATTATCCACGCTTGAACGTGCCGTGGAAGCACGATCGTGACCTATGTAATAGTGCAAGAGGGTCGGTATCGAAGTTCGATACTGAAGGTGTACTCCACTACAGCAAAGTGTTACCTTGGGAAACGTCACCTCAGTATCCAAAACCACTGTCCTTCATATCCAAACTCAATAAAACCGCAGGTCACGGCTATATAGATACGCCCGGCACCGTGTATCTAGAGGTTTTCGTTGACAGCCCCCAAGGTGGCATCGTATTATCTTCTTCGTTCGCGGGGGCGGCGGTCCAAAAGACCAAAGGACCTGCGGATACTTGAACGATTGGGAGTTTGCCCGAGTGGTTAATGGGGACGGGCTGTAAACCCGTTGGCTCTGCCTACATAGGTTCGAATCCTATAGCTCCCACCCGTCAAGTGCCTGTATAGCTCAGTCGGTAGAGCACTTCGTTGGTAACGAAGAGGTCACCAGTTCAAGTCTGGTTGCAGGCTCCATCCGGCGGTGTAGCTCAGTTGGTTAGAGCACACGGTTCATACCCGTGGCGTCACTGGTTCGAATCCAGTCACCGCTACCATAGGTAACACGGTGGCTTCTCAATAGTATGTTGAGAGGCCACTATGGTATAAAGGCAAAGTCCCGTCCGGGGACGACCTGTTAAGAGGAGGGCTTTATGGCCAAAGAGAAGTTTGAGCGCACTAAGCCGCATGTTAACATCGGCACCATTGGTCACGTCGACCACGGCAAGACCACGCTGACCGCTGCCATCACCAAGGTTCTCTCCGAGACCGAGGGCTGCAAGGCTGACTTCACTGCGTTCGAGAACATCGACAAGGCTCCCGAGGAGCGCGAGCGCGGCATTACGATTTCCGTCTCCCACGTTGAGTACGAGACCGCTGCCCGTCACTACGCTCACGTTGACTGCCCGGGCCACGCTGACTACGTCAAGAACATGATCTCCGGCGCTGCTCAGATGGACGGCGCTATCCTGGTCATCGCTGCTACCGACGGCCCCATGGCTCAGACCCGCGAGCACATCCTGCTCGCCCGTCAGGTCGGCGTTCCCTACATCGTCGTCTTCCTGAACAAGTGCGACATGGTCGACGATGACGAGCTCATCGACCTCGTCGAGATGGAGACCCGTGAGCTCCTCTCCGAGTACGATTTCCCCGGCGACGACATCCCCGTCATCCGTGGCTCCGCTCTGGGCGCTCTCGAGGGCGACGCCAAGTGGATGGACGCCATTCGCGAGCTCATGAAGGCCGTCGACGAGTACATCCCGACGCCTGCTCGTAACAACGACCTCCCGTTCCTGATGGCCGTTGAGGACGTTATGACCATCTCCGGCCGTGGTACCGTTGCTACTGGCCGTGTCGAGCGCGGTGAGCTCAAGCTCAACGAGCCCGTCGAGATCGTCGGCATCAAGGATACCCAGAACACCGTCGTTACCGGTATCGAGATGTTCCGTAAGTCCATGGACTTCTGCGAGGCTGGCGACAACGTCGGTCTGCTGCTCCGCGGCATCAAGCGTGAGGACATCGAGCGCGGCCAGGTTCTCTGCAAGCCCGGTTCGGTTACCCCGCACACCAAGTTCACCGGCGAGATCTACGTTCTGACCAAGGAGGAGGGCGGCCGTCACACCCCGTTCTTCGATGGTTATCGTCCTCAGTTCTACTTCCGTACCACCGACGTTACCGGTACGGTCAAGCTCCCCGAGGGCACCGAGATGGCTATGCCTGGTGACCACATCACCATCGAGGGCGACCTCATCCACCCGATCGCCATGGAGGAGGGCCTGCGCTTCGCTATCCGCGAGGGTGGCCACACCGTCGGTTCGGGCATCGTCTCCACGATCATTGAGTAAATTAGCTCTTTGATATAGCTGACTTAGAGAACCCGGCACTTATATGGGTGCCGGGTTCTTTTCTGCAATGGATATTGAGCCGTTGCTGGTGTCGAGAGGATCGATAATGGTCCTGGATGCACCGTCGATTAGCTCTCGATGACTTCATTGATGTGTTCCAAATATGAATGGATCCACCGAGAACCAATTGACTCGAGGTTTTCATTGACAGCACTTACGTGGAGCTGATAAAGTAACAACTCGTGCCCGTACGGGGCGGAAATGAAAGGTTCAGGATACATGCGTACTCTAGTTACTCTTGCGTGCACTGAGTGCAAGCGCCGCAACTATACGACCACCAAGAACAAGTCGACCATGCCTGATCGTATGGAGATCAAGAAGTATTGCCCCTGGTGCCGTCACCACACGCTGCACAAAGAGACTCGCTAGTCTCTAGTCACATACGCCAGTAGTTCAATTGGTAGAGCATCGGTCTCCAAAACCGAGTGTTGAGGGTTCGAGTCCTTCCTGGCGTGCCAGTCATTATTCCGTAAGCTCCCACTTGGGGGCTTACGGTTTACTCATGTATAAGCGCATTGCGCGGAGGTAACCCAAATGGCCAACAAGAAGAACAAGAAGAAGGCTCAGCAGCCGGCACCTGCCAACAAAGCTGCCGCCAACTCCAAGGTTGAGGCCAAGAAGGCCGTTGCCAAGAAGAACGAGAAGCCTGGTTTCTTCGCCCGCACCAAGAAGTATTTCGCTTCGGTCAAGTCCGAGATGAAGCGTGTCACGTGGCCCGATAAGAAGGAGCTCGTGAACTACTCGGTTGTTGTTTGCGCTTCTCTGATCGTCGTCGGCGTCGTCATCGCTCTGCTCGATGCTGGCTTTGGCGAGGCTCTTGCTCTGTTCTCTGGATTGAGGGGCTAAACCATGTCTAAGCGTTGGTACGTCGTTCACACTTACTCTGGATACGAGAACCGCGTTAAGTCCGATCTCGAGCATCGCATCGAGACTATGGGCATGCAGGACCGTATCTTTGATATCGAGATTCCTATGGAGCGCGTCACCGAGATTAAAGAGGGTGGCAAGCGTGAGACCAAGGATTCCAAGATCTTCCCGGGTTATGTCCTGGTCCGCATGGAGATGGATGACGATGCTTGGACGTGTGTTCGTAACACGCCTGGCGTCACCGGTTTCCTAGGCGGCAACGGCAAGCCCGCTCCGCTTTCCCGCGACGAGTACAACAAGATGACTCGTCGTCCCGGTAAGGGCGATTCGCCCAAGCGCACCTCGGTTGATATTGAGGTCGGTACGTCCGTCCGCGTCACCGATGGCCCGCTTACCGACTTTGATGGCAAGGTCTCCGAGGTTAACACCGAGGCTGGCAAGCTCAAGGTCACGCTGATGATCTTTGGCCGCGAGACGCCGGTCGAGCTCGACTTTAACCAGGTCGCTGTCATCGCTTAAGTTTTCGTCCGTTCGCGCGAGCGTGCTTCTTCTGTGACTGCTCATCTCAGGAGTGCTTCTAACACGTGCGTGCTTACGATATAGCAAGTACTTCACACTCGTGATTCGAAAGGAATGACCATGGCTGAGAAGAAGGTTGCCAACGTCATTAAGCTCCAGATTCCTGCTGGTGCAGCAAACCCTGCTCCTCCCGTCGGCCCCGCCCTGGGCGCTGCTGGCGTGAACATCATGCAGTTCTGCCAGGCCTTTAACGCCGAGACGCAGGACAAGAAGGGTGACATCATCCCCGTTGAGATCTCTGTCTACGAGGACAAGTCCTTCTCCTTCATCACCAAGACCCCGCCGGCGGCTCACCTTATCAAGAAGGAGCTGAACCTCAAGTCTGGTTCCGCTAAGCCCCAGGCTGACAAGGTTGGTCAGCTCTCCCAGGAGCAGCTCACCAAGATCGCCGAGATCAAGATGCCGGACCTCAATGCCAACGACATTGACGCCGCCAAGAAGATCATCGCCGGTACCGCCCGTTCCATGGGCGTCACCATCGCTGAGTAGCGATTTCTTATGGTAACGGCGGGTGCTCCGACCGGGGCGCCCGTTAAATGTGTGCAATAGGGCACACGATACGATGTGGGAGGGCTCACGCCCGTTTAACCACAGGAGGTAATGCACATGGCTAAGCATGGTAAGAGCTATAACGCCGCTGCCGAGAAGATCGACCGCGCCACGCTCTACACCCCCCTTCAGGCTGCCAAGCTCATCAAGGAGCTCGACACCGCCAAGTTCGACGAGACCGTCGAGGCTCACTTCCGTCTGGGCATCGATACTCGTAAGGCTGACCAGAACATCCGTGGTTCCATCTCCCTGCCCCACGGCACCGGCAAGACCGTTCGTGTTGCCGTCTTCGCCGAGGGCGAGAAGGCCCGTGAGGCTGAGGCTGCCGGCGCCGACATCATCGGTTCCGACGAGCTCGTCGCCCAGATTCAGAAGGGCGAGATCAACTTCGACGCCGCTATCGCTACGCCGAACATGATGGCCAAGGTTGGCCGCATCGGTAAGATCCTTGGTCCCCGTGGCCTCATGCCGAACCCCAAGCTCGGCACCGTGACCATGGACGTCGCCAAGATGGTCTCCGAGCTCAAGGCTGGCCGCGTTGAGTACCGCGCCGACCGCTACGGCATCTGCCACGTGCCCCTGGGCAAGAAGTCCTTCTCTGAGCAGCAGCTCGTCGAGAACTACGCTGCCCTGTACACCGAGATTCTGCGCGTCAAGCCCTCTTCTGCTAAGGGCAAGTACGTCAAGTCCATCTCCGTGTCTTCCACCATGGGCCCTGGCGTCAAGGTCGATCCCGCTGTCCAGCGTGACTTCCTGGCTGAGTAACTGCTAGTTACTGCCTGAGTACAGCAAGCATTGCTAAAGAAACCCGGTTCTGCCTTGTGCAGGACCGGGTTTCTTGTTATCGCGTCAAAAGCACCATAAAGGGGACAGTGTCCCCTTTATGGTGGTTACCAGGGTGTTCTGGCTGTTGAAGACTCGATGGCTTCGTGGCGTTTGAGCTCGCGGCGCATGGTTTGTGAGTTGAGCCAAGCTGCTTGCCAGCCGCGGATGGGGTAGTGCGTCTGGTCGAGCTCAAACTGCGTATAGCCGCAAGCGTTGATGATCGTCGTTCCACACACATGCTGACGCTCGCGCTGAAAATCGCAACCGTAGCTTTGGTGCACATGCCCGTGCACCATGTAGTCGGGATTCCAGGATTCGAGTGCTGTGTTAAAACACTCGAATCCTCGATGCGGCAGATCGTCCAGATCACCCATACCGGCGGCGGGTGCATGGGTAAGCAGAATGTCGCACCCGCCGACCATCCTAACCTTACGCGACAGCTTACGCATGCGCTTGGACATCTCGCGTTCGGTGTACATGTTGGCGCCGTCGCGATAACGCATGGACCCGCCAAGGCCCGCAATGCGAATCCCTCGGTACGTGTACACGCTGTCCTCTACGCAGATACATCCACCCGGTGCATGACGTGCGTAGCGGTCATCGTGATTGCCGCGCACGTAGATGAGCGGTTTGTTGATGACCGTAACCAAAAACTCAAGATAGTCCGGGTCCAGATCGCCGGCGGACAAAATCAGGTCGACTCCCTCAAAGCGTTCCTTGCGAAAGCACTCCCAAAGGCATCGTTCTTCGGTATCGGCTATGGCAAGGATTTTCATAGGGCAGGGACTTTCGGCTCATCGTCGAGCTGCGGAATGGTGCCTACCACGTTGTCCGCCAGCCAATTCATCTCGACAATCTGCGTGCTCGGCAGCGGAGGGAAGCCTTCGATCTGTACCACGCCGTTCTGGCTGTGGAGCTCGCCGCCAAAGGGGTTGATGGATCCCACAACAATGCCGTTGCGGAGCAACTGCACGAGTTTGCGCGTTTGGTAGGGTAGGCCCGGAGCGTAACGAATGTCGATAACGCCGGAGCTCATGC
Organism: Collinsella aerofaciens; assembly: GCA_036301285.1. Taxonomy (GTDB): domain Bacteria; phylum Actinomycetota; class Coriobacteriia; order Coriobacteriales; family Coriobacteriaceae; genus Collinsella; species Collinsella aerofaciens_BS. The sequence goes on along the minus strand of JAXJET010000003.1, from coordinate 134,686 downwards.
CATACCAGTAGTTGACAGCGCGCACTTGGTTGTCGTCGCTGGTCTCGTCCCACGTGCCGTGAAGAAGGCTGCGAACGATGAGCTCGTAGTAACGGCCCCAGTTCCATACGGGCATGGCGATGCCGGTGACTTTGCCGTCGACCAAGCGGTGAAGCCCGTAGGCCGTTGGGTCTTCGAGCGACTTTGACATGTCAGCGCCGGTCATGACGCTTACGCCTTCGCGGCACATGGCTTCGGCAAGACCGCCGGCGGGAACATCGCCCCAGGTGAGGATGACCTGCGCGCGCGGGTCGAGCAGCGAGGCGCCAATCGCAAAGGCGTTGATCTCGCTGAGTGCGCCCGAGGCGAAGACCGACGCGTGGTAACCGATGCGGTGGTTGTCCGCCATGCTGGCCGCAAGGGCGCCCAGCAGAAACTTGGCCTCGTACATCTTGCCAAAGTACGAACGGACGCTTTGATGGGGAAGGCCGATAGAGCAGTTGAGGAACCGAACCCGGGGATACTCAACGGCAGCCCTGAGCGTGTATTCCATCAGGCGGTGCGAGGTCGAGAAGATGACGTTTGCTCCATGTTTGACAGCCGTTTCCACGGCGGCGTAGAACACATCCGGATCGTGACAGTCCTCGAACGCCTCGGTGCGCACGATACCGCCAAAGTGCTCATCGAGATACTGACGCCCTTGGTCGTGCAGGCTGTCCCAGCTCGACGTCGCACAGGGGAACTCATGGATAAAGGCGATGCGCAGGGGGTTGGCCGTCGAGTAGACGGTCTTGCCCATAAAGAAGTTGAGCACGCCAGAGGTGGACTTGGCGGGCGTCTCCTCCTCGTCGACGCTCGGTGCTTCGACAAGATCGACCTTGTCCTCGTCATTTTTGCCGGCAATAACCAGCTCGCGCCAGATCTTGCACAGGCGGTTTACGACGATATCCGTCGGCGTATCCAGCAGGCGGTCCTGGTTGTACACATTGAGGTAGACGAGCATGGCGTCGGCGGGCGTAATGTCCAGGTGGTCGCCGCCTGCGCGAAGGTAGGCGCGCTTAAAGAGCAGGAAGGTGTGGCGCAGGTAGTCGACCTTTTTCTGCGGCCATTTTTCGATAAGGTTCTGACCGAGCATCTTGGCGAGCGTCTCGTAGCTTCCCTCACGCGAGAACTCGATCTCGTATAGGGGGCAGACGCGCCAAAACGCGCAGAACTCGCCGTACAGGCGGCTTTCGACGGAATCCCATGTGCCGGGGTAGAGACGGGTGACCTTGGCCGAAACCGTCGGAGCGTCCAGGAATTTGAGGACACTGACGCGTTTGTTGCCTTCCTGGACATAGAACCGATGCATGAACTCGGTGACGATGATGGGGTCGCGATAACCCTCGGTTACCTGGATGTCGTAGAGGTTGGACCACTTGCGGGCGAACTCGGTGCCAAACGGCAGCAGGGGCATAAAGTTGCATGAAAAGGCGGACTGACGGCCCTTGGTAACCGTACCGACGACCATTTCGAGCGGAATGTCTCTCAGGCCGACATTCTCTCGCTGGCCTAAGGGGAGCTGGGCAACCAAGCTATCGAGGTCCGTGAGGTACGGATACTCGCTTTGACTAATGGCGCGTCGACGTCCTTGCTCGCCGCGCTTGCGTGCTTGACGGTAGGCCTCTTCCATGATGTTGCTCCCTTAGTCGTTTAAACAACTATATAAACCATGGTACCACGAATGAAAACCACAACAAAGGTGCCTGTCCCCTTTGTGGTGGTTAGGCAATGATGGGGGCGATGGCGCGGATGCAGGCGTCGGCAGCGGTGAAAGTGGTGCTGTCGTCGCTGACGATAAAGATGATCTTGCCCTTGATGCCAAAGTCGCCGATCTCGCTAAAGAGCACATACGGCTCCTTGTCAAAGCCCGAGATGGGAAGCACGGCGGCCTTGGTGGCGCTGGTCAGCTCGTCTGCCAGCACGTCAAGGGAAGCCCACTTGGACGTGTCCTTTACGGCAACGGGCACGGCCACGCGCCCAAAGGGCATCAAATGCACGAGTGTGTTCTTGGAAATGTTGGAGTTGGGCACAATGATGGTCTGTCCACAGGCATCCTCAATCGTTGTATGGCGCCAAGTGATGTCTTGGACCACGCCGGATACGCCGCCGACCTCGATATTGTCGCCGGGCTTGATGATGCCCATAAAGGTCACCTGCATGCCGCCGATAAGGTTTGACAGCGTGTCCTGAAAGCCGAGCGAAATGGCGATGCCGCCGACGCCAAGAGCGGCAACGAGGGCGTTTGCGTTAATGCCAAAGCAGTTGTCGAGGATAAAGCTGCCGCCGATCATCCAGATGACGGCGCGCGCGATGTTGATGAAGATACTCGATGCCGGAAGCGGGTTATCGTCTCGGTTAAGCAGATGGTTCAGGGTCTTGGATACGACCTTGGCGGCGACGGCGGTGCCTATCGCCAAGATGACGGCCCAGATGATGTTGTGGACCCACCGTTGCTCAAAGAAATGAAGAATCGGCTCAAACAATTCCATGTAGGGAAAACCTCCTAATGATCGTCCAACCATGATACCCACCAAGAAGCCCGTCCGATCACATCGGACGGGCTTCTGTGCTCGATATAAGGTTTACGCGGCGGGGCTGTAAGGCCCGGCGGTGTAGCTTAGCGTCGACGCTTCCAGATAATGCCGAGCATGATGACGATGATGCCGCCGATAAGGCACGCGCCAACTACTGCCAGCGTGCGGTCTCCCGTTGCGGCAAGCTTACCGGTCGTCTTCTTGGTGATGACCTTCGTGGTCGCCGTGTCCGTCTTAGACGAGGGCTTAGGCGTCGGGGCCGGTGAGGGCGTGGGGTCCACGGCTGCGGAGCCGAAGCCGATGGTGCCGGCTAGCCCGGCCATCTTGCTCTCCCAGCCGTTCTGCCCGATCAGCGCCCTTAGCGCTGACTCGCAGGTACCCCACTCGGTGTGCTTGGTGGCGTTTGCGAAGGTGGGGAAGTCGGTCGTGTTGGTAATGATGTAGTTGTTGGTGGCGACGGTATAGGTCTTGGTGGGATCGAACGTGCTGCCGTCTTTGGTGAGTGTGGCACTCACAATGCGCTTGCCTTCGGGCTGCGTCCAATCAATCGTCACGTTGATGCCGCCAAAGGAGAGAACGCTGCCAGAGTCATCGCGCCACTTGTACTTGTTTTGCGCCTCCTGCTCGGTGTGACCGGCCGCCACATAAGCCTGCTGAAGCTCGTAGCTGTCGTTGCAATCGTCGCTGATTTGTAGCGAGTGCTCGAGCGCTGCGAGGAAGTCCGCGCCGGTCATGGTCCAGGTCTCCACGGTGTTGCCGTAGGGCGAGATGGCGATGACGTTGCCGGCGGTCACGTTGCCCGCCGCGATGCCGCCGCGGATGCCGCCAGCGTTTTCGATAGCGAAGTCCGCGCCCGTCAGGGCAAGATAGGAGCCGCAAATCACGTGGCCGATGGTCTGGGCCTTGGTGGTGTCGCCCTCCTTGCTGGGGCGGAAATCGGTGGTGCGCACCATTTCCCAACCATGCGTGCCTGCGGCGTCCTCGCCGTAGAAATAGTTGGTGGTGGATGTGCCGAGCACCTTGTTCGATTCGTTTTCAAAGTCCTCGTCGAGCGGCTTGATCTTGTTGCGGACGGCTTCAAGGCGGCTTTGGTAGTCGGAGCCCTTGTCGGGGTCTGCCAAAAGGTCGTTGACGTTCTTGGCGGTGTAGAGCTTCTCGTCGCTGCCGTCTGCAGGGACTGTGACCGTGTCATCGTCGGTCGTCTCGGTGCCATTGGTGTCGTACTTGTACGGAATGGAAAGCAGCCCCACCTCGGCAAAGGCGCTGCCTGCCTCGACAACGTGGATAGTCTTGCCGTCGGCTCCCGTCACCTTCTCGTTAAGGTTGATGTGCTCGTGGCCTGCGATAAGGGCATCGATGCCACGGAGCCGTGTGGCAAAGGTCTTGGCGTTAAGCGTATGCGCGATACAGACGACAACGTTGCAGCCCTCCTTGCGCAGCTGCTCTGCCTCGGTATTGATGGCGTTCGTGGCACTCGAGAACGACGTGTCCGCGACCAGGTCCGCGCGCAGCGAGGATCCCAGCGACTCATCCATGGCACCCACGACGCCGACCTTGATTTTGTAGTCGAATGTGGAGTGATCCTCGCTATTCTCCCAGGTGCGATCGAGCGTCTTCGTGATGCTCGAGCTCCATACGCCGCTCGTAGACTTTGCGTTCGCGCAGAGCATGGCGAAGGGCGTGCCGGTGGTGCTGTAGCCGGTCATGGTGCGGAGCTTGTCCGCGCCGTAGCTCCAGTCGTGGTTGCCCGGCGTGGTCGCGTCGTAGCCGTCTGCATAGAAGGTGTCCATGAGCTCGGCGATGCTCCTGCCCTCGCTCATGGTGGCGAAGGACTGCCCGTGGAAGGTGTCGCCCGCATCGAGCAAAAGATCGGGGGCGCTGTTTTGGGCGCTATAGAGAACCGCCAGTCCATCAAAGCCCACAGTGCCGGTGCCCTTGCTTGCGTTGTAGCTGTACTTGTAGCTGCCGTGGATGTCGTTGGTGTGCATGACGGCCACGGAGCCGTCAATAGCGGCGGGCAGGTTCCCCGCGAAAGCGAGGCTTGGGATGCCTGCGAGCGCGCCGGCAAACAACGCGGCGGCTAACGCAAGGCGGGGGAGTCTTTTCATGGCAGTTTCCTTAGTCCTTAGCCAGAATGTCTGGTTGAATATCGGATTATCGACATAATATGCGAAAACCGCCGCAAGGGCGTCTGTCCCTTAGCGGCGGTTTTGACGTTTGCGCAGATAAAACCTGCCAAAATAAACCTGTCCCTTTTTGGCAGGTTTTAGCTCAGCAGCATGCGGTCGTTGGCGAGCTCGCCGCCCGAGACCTCCTCGAACTTCTGCAGCAGGTCGGCTACGGTGAGCGACTTCTTCTCATCGCCCGCCACGTCGTAGATCACGTGGCCTTCGTGCATCATGATCAGACGGTTGCCCAGACGGATGGCGTCATTCATGTTATGCGTGACCATGAGCGTGGTCAGGTGGTTCTCGTCGACGATCTCCTCGGTCAGGTTAAGCACCTTAGAGGCCGTCTTGGGGTCGAGGGCCGCGGTGTGCTCGTCGAGCAGCAGCAGGCGCGGCCTGGTGAGCGTGGCCATCAGCAGGGTGAGTGCCTGGCGCTGGCCACCCGAGAGCAGGCCGACCTTGGCGTTGAGACGCGTGTCCAGACCAAGGTCCAGGCGCTTGAGCAACTCAACGTACTCATCTTTCTCGGCCTTGGTGACGCCCCACGAAAGGCCGCGACGCTGGCCGCGACGCTTGGCGAGGGCCAAGTTCTCGGCAATCTGCATGTCGGCAGCGGTACCGCGCATGGGGTCCTGAAACACGCGGCCCAGGTACTTGGCGCGCTGCGACTCGCTCAGGCGCGAGATGTCGGTGCCGTCGAGCTCAATAACGCCCGAATCGAGCGGGTACACGCCGGCGATCATGTTGAGCAGCGTGGACTTGCCGGCGCCGTTGCCGCCGATCACGGTTACAAAGTCGCCGTCATTCAGGGTGAGGTCGACGCCGGTGAGCGCGCGCTTCTCGGTGACGGTGCCCTTGTTAAAGGTCTTCTTGACATGCGAGAGCTTAAGCATCTGCCTCATCTCCCTTCGTGTAGGAGCTGCGGAGCTTATAGCGCTCCCAAACGACGGGTACGCACAGGGCCACGGCAACGATCACGGCGGAGAGCAGCTTCATGTCGTTGGCGTCCATGCCCAGCTGCAGCACGATGGCGCGGATGAGGAAGTACACCACGGAGCCAAAGACGGCAGAGGCCAGGCGAACGCTAAACTGTGTGAGTCCGCCGGGCAGCAGGCGACCGAGCACCTCGCCGATAACAATGGCGGCAAGACCGATAACGATGGCACCGGTGCCCATACCAATGTCGGCATACTTTTGGCTCTGGCAGATGAGCGCGCCCGAAAGGCCGATGAGGGCGTTGGAGAGCACGAGGGCGATCATCTTGGTGGAGTTGGTGTTGACGCCCAGAGCGCGGATCATGTACTCGTTGTTGCCGGTGGCTCGCAGCGCCGAGCCGATCTCGGTGCCAAAGAACCAATACAGGATGGCAACGATAGCCACGGCGAGCAGGATGCCCAAGATGATGGCAACGGTGGACTGCGGCAGACCGGTCATATTGCTGACGGCCGAGAACACGGTGCCTTTGGCAAGAATGGGCGTATTGGACTTGCCCATGATGCGCAGGTTGATGGACCACAGGCTGATCTGGGTGAGGATTCCGGCGAGGATCGCAGGAATCTCAAAGACGGTGGTCAAAATGCCCGTGACGGCGCCCGCGATGGCGCCGGCGCACATACCGGCCAGCACGGCGAACAGCGGGTCGACGTTGTTATTGACGATGAGCACAGCGCAGACGCAGCCGCCGAGGGCAAAGCTGCCGTCGCAGGTCATATCGGGAATGTCGAGCAGGCGGAACGTGATAAACACGCCAAGCACCATAATGCCCCAGAGGACGCCCTGCGAAACGGCGCCCTGCAATGCAATGAGCATGCTTCATACCTCCTAGAATAGGGTGGACACGTGATTTTCCATAATAGCGGTAACAATGTATAAAAGAGCTGCGGACAGACGTTTTGTTTTACCTGAAACAAGCAGGGCGGACGCCGGTCTACAGCGCCCGCCCCTGTGGCTCAGATATTGAATAACGCGGCTAAAGCGCGAGCACGGGCTCTAGACGCATGCCGCGTATGGCATTACGCGTCCAGAGCGGAAAGGTCGATGCCCAGGGCTTCGGCCATCTCGTCGTTCTTGACGACGACCAGGTCCTTGCTCGAGAGGTGCTTGATCGGCATGTCTTCGGGCTTGGCCTCGCCCTTCAGGATCTTAACGGCCATCTCGCCCGCGGCGTAGCCCAGGTCCTCATAGTTGATGGAGAGGGTGAACAGGCCGCCGGCCATGCACATACCCTCCTCGCCAGTCACGAAGGGAAGCTTGTTTTCCTTGCAGATCTGGCCGACCTGCGAGGCACCCGCGGCGATGGTGTTGTCGGTGGGGGAGTACAGCGCGTCGACCTTGCCCACGGCAGACTCGACGACGGACTGAATCTCGTTGGAGCTCGAGACGGTGAAGTCAGTGTACTCGAGGCCCAGCTTGTCGAGCTCCTTCTTGGCGGCCTTGATCTGGACGTCGGAGTTGGACTCGGCGGTGCAGTAGAGCAGGCCGACCTTTTTAACGTCGGGCAGGACCTTCTGCATCATCTCGAGCTGCTCGGCGACCGGGGTGAGGTCGGAAGCGCCCGTGACGTTGGTGCCGGGCTTGTCGTTGTCCTGGACCAGGCCGGAGGCGGCGTAGTCGGTGATGGCGCAGCCCACGATGGGGATATCGGCCGTGGCGCCGGCGGCAGCCTGCGCGGCGGGCGTGGCGATGGCATAAATCAGGTTGACGTTGTCGCCCACAAACTTGTCGGCAATGGACTTACACGTGGACTGGTCGTTCTGGGCGTTCTTCTGGTCGATCTTGACCTTAAGGCCGCTCTTCTTGATGGCCTTGACGAAGCCGGCGTTGGCGGCATCGAGCGCGGAGTGCTCGGTGAGCTGCAGAACGCCGATGGTGTAGTCGGAACCGGCGGCAGCGGAGCCGGAACCAGAGTTGCCGCCGCATCCGGCGAGCGGGGCGAGCGCGAGCAGGCCGGCGGAGACCAGAAGGCTCCTGCGGCTGATGGTGATGTCCTTCATATCATTACCCCCAGTATAAAAATGGCTGGAAACACTGCACTGGGACAAAGTGCAAGTGGAACTATAGTAGCGCTGATGTCCATTTTTACAACAGTCTGGCGGGTTTTTTAATACAGAATCGGATGGGCGGTACGGGTAGTCGAATGGGCGGCGGAGGGTCTTATGCGGCGGAGGAGGCGTCGTCCTCGTCTAGGGCGGCGAAGAGCTTCTTGCCGTCGAGGAGACGTGTGGTGACGTTTCTCATTCGGCCAATCTCTACGGTACGCAACGTGTCATCGGCGCCTCGGGCGTCGTAGACCGTTCCCAGCAGATACGAGATGCCATCGCGCTGCCTGATGGCAAAGGGACGGAGTGTCATTCGTGCTGCTTCGGTTTCGCCACGCGTCGTGACGCTCGAAATATCAAAACTCACCGTGGTTCCGTGGTCGATGGCCTGCTCGACGAGCTCGCACGTGTCGATGCGCTTGATGGGCGTGCGTGTTGCCTTGGTGGCCTTGCTGCCTGCGCCTGGAACGGGTTCGGGTATATCGAGGTAGCCGCGAACGTCGGCACTCGCCATGGCAACTAAGTGCTGCGCCATGCTCTTGCGGATAGCGATAGGCGTGGAGCGGTTGCGCATGACCATACCGTGGAGCCTGATGATCTCTTCGTCGGTGAGCGGACGGGTAAGAAGTTTGTATCCCACGCCGCGTTTGTACTCAATTTCGTATCCGGCATGGCGAAGCGCGGAGATGGCGGTGTAGATGCTGCGCCGCGCCGCCGAGATGGGCATGCGGGCGGGGTCGTCAGGATGGGCGAGGCGCCGGATCAGCTCATCGGAAAGCATAGCCTTGTCTTCGCCGGTGTTTTCGCTCAAGAGCTGCAGGATGCGAACGGCGCGATAGGCTGCCATCGAGGCGGCGCTCCTCGTCGTGGTGTCGTAGGTTTCAACAGTGGCTTCGGTCATCGTGCCCACGTCCTTTCCGTTTTGGGTGGCGACGGTATGGAGCCTAGGACGCGGGGCTTTCCCAGGGGCGCAGGGCGCTCTGGGCGGTCGGTAGTCGTCGGCAAACGGCGGGTTGAGTTTTCAACAGCCCTGCTCAACTGACCAAAAACTTGCCAAAAGCTTGACGGATGCTGTTGAAAAAGCGCCTCTCGACCGATGTCGAGAGGCGCTTGTGAGATGAGTGTTGGCGTGTGGCGACGCGAGCTAGCGTCCGACGATTAGAAGTCGGCGTTGCCCACGGTGCGCGGGTGCGGCAGGACGTCGCGGATGTTGCCCACGCCGGTCAGATACATGACCAAGCGCTCGAAGCCCAGACCGTAGCCGGCGTGCTTGCAGGAACCGTAGCGGCGCAGGTCAAGGTAGTACTTGTACTGCTCGGGATTCATGCCCAGGTCCTTGATGCGGGCCTCGAGCAGATCCAGGCGCTCCTCGCGCTGGGAGCCGCCGATAATCTCGCCGATACCGGGAACCAGGCAGTCGGCGGCGGCGACGGTCTTGCCGTCCTCGTTCATGCGCATGTAGAACGCCTTGATCTCGGCCGGGTAGTCGGTCACGAAGGTCGGGCGCTTAAAGTGCTCCTCGGTCAGGAAGCGCTCGTGCTCGGTTTGCAGGTCGATGCCCCAGCTCACGGGATAGTCAAACTGGTGGCCAGCAGCGACTGCCTGCTCCAGGATCTCGACGGCCTCGGTGTAGGTAACGCGGGCAAAGTCGGAGTTGGCGACATGGTCCAGGCGCTCGAGCAGACCCCTGTCCACAAACTTGTTGAGCATATTGAGCTCGTCGGGGCAGGTGGCCATAACGTCCTTAAGGACGTACTTGAGCATGGCCTCGGCGTTGTCCATGTAGTCGTTGAGGTCGGCGAAGGCCATCTCGGGCTCGATCATCCAAAACTCGGCGGCGTGGCGCGTGGTGTTGGAGTTTTCGGCGCGGAAGGTGGGGCCAAAGGTGTACACGTCGCCAAAGGCCATGGCAAAGTTCTCGGCATTGAGCTGGCCGGACACGGTGAGGCTTGCATGCTTGCCAAAGAAGTCCTGGCTCCAGTCGACCTCGCCGGACTCGGTGAGGGGCGGATTATTGGGGTCGAGCGTGGTCACGCGGAACATCTCGCCGGCGCCCTCGCAGTCACTCGTGGTGATGATGGGGGTGTTGACGTAGACAAAGCCCTGCTCCTGGAAGAAGCGGTGGATGGCGGCAGCCGCGACAGAGCGGATGCGGAACACGGCGCGGAACAGGTTGGTGCGCGGACGCAGGTGCTGCTGGGTGCGCAGGAACTCGACGGTTGCGCGCTTCTTCTGCAGCGGGTAATCCGGGGCGCTCGTGCCCTCGACCTCGATGGAGGTGGCAGAAAGCTCGAAAGGCTGGGGCGCATCGGGGGTCAGCTTGACGGTGCCGGTGCAAATGAGTGCGGCCGAGACGTTTTGATGGGCGATCTCGTCGTAGTTGTCGAGTGCCTCGCGGTTCATGACGACCTGCAGGTCGCGGAAGCAGCTGCCGTCGTTGAGCGTAACAAAGCCAAAGTTCTTCATGTCGCGGACGGACTTGACCCAGCCGGCGACGGTGACGGTCTGGCCGCCGAGCGACTCGGCATCGGCATAGAGCTGCGCGATTTTGGTGCGGTTCACGTATCCTCCCATAACGGTTGAATGATAGTTATCCATACAGTTCGATATTCTAGCAGCTCGGCTCATTTGGGCTATACAGATAAGGCATTGGCGGGATGGTTTTTCAAACGAAAAGCGCCCGCGGCCAAATGGTCGCGGGCGCTTGACGAGGTGCCTTTTGGCTGTATGGCGCGGGGCCTGGCTACTTGGTCTTGGCTACCAGCAGCGGGTCGCCCAGCTTGACGAGCGGGTTGCCGCCGATAAGCGTTCCAGATTCGCCGACATGGTCGATGCTCTTAAGACGATCGAGCTCGGAAACGATGACGGTCACGATGTCCTCGTGACCAGCGGCCTTAATGGCCTCGCGGTCGAAGCTGATGAGCGGCTGGCCTGCCTTGACCACATCGCCCATCTCGACAAAGCGGGCAAAACCCTTGCCGTTCATTTCCACGGTGCCCAGGCCGACATGGATAAACACGCGAAGACCGTCCTCGGTGATCATGCCAATGGAGTGGTTGGTGACAGTGGTGGCGCCGATGCGGCCGTTGGCGGGCGCATAGATGGTGCCGGTAATGGGCTCGATGCCATAGCCCTGGCCAAGCATGCCCGAGGCGATCGTCTCGTCGGGAACCTCGTCCAGGTTGACGAGCACGCCGTTGACGGGGGCGTAGATGACGCCTTCGCGGGTAGCGAAGCTTGCTGCGGGCGGAACGGACGCCTCGCCGGTCGAGGTGAAGGTGGACTTAAGCGAATCGAGCAGACCCATAGTTGCCTCCAACTTAAATAGGCGCATATCGCGCGTTTGGTTTGCCGGAAACATTTCACATGTGTTTCGCGGCTTGGTCAACGCCCCTATTCTACGCTGCTCAATGATACCTCTGAACTGGGATTATGTGATATATCAGTTGAAGGGAAACTTATTGCCGGAGTGTTTCTGCGCCACGGGTTCAAGTGGGGTACGCTTGAAGGCGAAAAACAAGGGCGCATAATTTGCGCGAAGGGAGCACATATGATTGTCGAGAACCATGCGCTGTGGGGCGAGGAGCCGACCGAGGATTATCCGGCGACGTTTACGTATTTGGGTGCCGAGCCGTTGCCCGATAAACCGAATGGCCGCCGCCCCGCGGTGATTATCTGTGGCGGAGGTGCGTTTACGCATATCGCTCCGCATGAGCAGGATCCTGTGGCGTTTGCGTTTTTGGATCACGGTTACCAGGCCTTTGTGCTCAACTATGTCACGAGTTCTACAGGTGACGTGAGCTTTCCGCACCCCCAGGCAGATCTTGCCAAGATGGTCGCCACGGTGCGCGCCAACGCCGACGAGTGGCATGTCGATCCTAAGCGCGTGTGCGTCGTGGGCTTTTCTGCTGGCGGCATGATTTGCGCCTCGCTGGCAACACAGTGGAAGACCGGCTCCTTTGCGGCACTTGCCGGGGCGCGTCCGGACGACATCCGTCCCGATGCCGTGGTGCTGGGCTATCCATTGCTCGACTTTGCCTATGTGCGCGACATGCAGACGCGCGATCCGCGCATTGACTTGCGTGTGCCCAAGACGGGCGGCAAGACGGGGCGCGATTTGCTCAACGACTACCTGTCGATGGTGACGGGTGGCGAGGCAACTGACGAGCATTTGGCCGACATCTGCCCCACCACGCATGTTTCGCGTCAGATGCCGCCGACCTTTGTGTGGGGCGTGTCCGACGACAAAACGGCGCCGATCGCGCAGGTCTATCCGTTTGCCCAACGCATGGCAGAGGAGGGCGTCCCTTGCGAGATGCACGTCTTTGACCAAGGTGGTCACGGCCTTTCGCTCGGCAACGCCAACACCGCGGTCGACAACGAGGACAAGCAGGTTTCCGTCCGTCCCTGGATCCGCCTGGCCTTCCGCTTCCTGGAGCGCCATCTGTAAGAGGACGGGCATCCCAGCCCTTCAATAACTTGCGGTGAAATAGTTCCGATCTGGGGCATCAACCAGCCCATCCAGGAACTATTCCACCGCAACTTCGTTTTTGATGCCCCGCCCGGAAACTGCGCCCCAGTTTTGCCTTTCAAGGTGGGACGCAGTTTCCCATAGGGCCTCGACTGGGAAAGCGCGTCCCGTTTCGAGCGGGGATTCCGGGATGCATTTTCCGTAAGAGGCCTGTTTGGGAAACCATATCCCCGTTTCGAGCCGGAATTCTGGGATGTAGTTTCCCCGAGAGGCCTCATCGGGAAACTATGGCCCTGAACTCTCCTGCCTGTCCCCATTGCGCCAATTTGCTGATTGAACATCGTTGTGTGTTCGCGCTATCATGCATGGTTACAATTGGTTAGCCATGGCAAACGGTTAGCCATGGTAAACAAAATGCAACGCCCTGTGGGCGCTGGGGGAGGAACGCGGACGTGAGACTCGATACACTCGAGATTGGAAAGGATGCCGTTGTCGCATCGGTGGCATCGGACGATCAGGCACTCCGACAGCATATTTTGGACATGGGCCTAACGCCGGGCACCGAAGTCACCATGATGAAGTACGCCCCTATGGGCGACCCGCTCGAGATTCGCCTGCGTGGCTATGAGTTGACGCTGCGCAAGGACGATGCCGCTCGCATCGAGCTCGTGGGCATTCACGACACCGATACGGGTCCGCGCGCTAACGCCGCAATCGGCACGACGGAGCATCCGGCCCTGGGCGAGGGGACGTATTCGCCCCGCGCGGCAAAGACGGCCGTGCCCGAGGGCGCACCGCTGCATTTTGCCCTCGCCGGCAACCAAAACTGCGGCAAGACCACGCTGTTCAACCAGCTGACGGGCTCCAACCAGCATGTCGGTAACTTTCCTGGCGTGACGGTCGACCGCAAAGATGGCGCCATCCGCAACCACCCCGAGGCAAGCGTTACCGATCTGCCCGGCATTTACTCTCTGTCGCCGTACACGGGCGAGGAGATCGTAAGCCGCCAGTTTATCCTGGATGAGCACCCCGACGCCATCATCGATATCATCGACGCCACCAACATCGAGCGTAACCTTTACCTGACGCTGCAGCTTATGGAGCTCGATCGACCCATGGTCATCGCGCTCAACATGATGGACGAGGTGACGGCCAACGGCGGCGCCGTGGACGTCAACCTGCTCGAGAGCCTGCTGGGCGTGCCTGTTGTTCCCATTAGTGCTGCCCGCAACGAGGGTATTGGCGAGTTGGTGGATCATGCCTTGCACGTGGCGCGGTTCCGCGAGCGTCCCGGTCGCCTGGACTTCTGCGCGCCCGATGGTCCGGACGGCGGCGCGCTGCATCGCTGCATTCACGGCATCGCCAACCTTATCGAGGACCATGCCGCGACGGCGCACATTCCCGTGCGTTTTGCGGCGACCAAGCTGGTTGAGGGCGACGAGCTGGTGACCGAGGCGCTTCACCTGGACCGCAACGAGCTCGACGCCATCGAGCACATCATTAGCCAAATGGAGGGCGAGGCCGGCACCGACCGTCTATCTGCGCTGGCTGACATGCGCTTCGGCTTTATCGGCGACGTGTGCGGGCGTTGCGTCGTCAAGCCGCACGAGAGCCGCGAGCACGTGCGCTCCGTCAAGATTGACCGCATCCTGACGGGTCGCTACACGGCTATCCCGGCGTTCCTGGTGATCATGGGTCTCGTCTTTTGGCTGACGTTTGGCGTGATCGGCGCGGCGTTGCAGGGACTTATGGAGGACGGCATCGCTGCCATCATCGCCTCGGCCGATGCGGGTCTCAAGGCGTTCGGCACCAACGACGTAGTGCGCTCGCTGGCTGTCGACGGCGTGCTTACGGGCGTGGGCAGCGTGCTGACCTTCCTGCCGATTATCGTCGTGCTCTTTTTGTTCCTCTCCATTCTGGAGGACTCGGGCTACATGGCGCGTGTTGCCTTTGTCATGGATAAGGTGCTGCGCCGCTTTGGCCTTTCGGGCCGCAGCTTTGTGCCCATGCTCGTCGGGTTTGGCTGCACCGTGCCGGCTATCATGTCGACCCGTACGCTCCCATCCGAGCACGACCGCAAGATGACCGTCATGCTCACGCCGTTTATGAGCTGCTCAGCCAAGCTGCCGGTTTACGGCTTGCTGTGCGGAGCATTCTTCCCGCAGGCGACGGTCCCCGCCATGGTCTCGCTCTATCTGATTGGCATTGCGGTTGGTTGCATCGCGGCTTTGGTGCTTAACCGCACGGCATTTAAGGGCGACCCGGTGCCGTTTATCATGGAGCTTCCCAATTACCGCCTGCCGAGCGTCAAGACGACGGTGATGCTGGCATGGGATAAGGCCAAAGACTTTATTACCAAAGCCTTTACCATTATCTTTGCTGCTACCGTGGTCATCTGGTTCCTTCAGACGTTCGACATTCGCTTTAATGTGGTCGCCGATCAGTCGCAGAGTCTACTTGCCGGTCTGGGTAGCATTATCGCGCCGGCGCTGGCACCGCTCGGCTTTGGCGACTGGCGTGCATCCACGGCGCTCGTCACCGGACTTATCGCCAAGGAGAGCGTCATCTCGACCCTCACGGTGCTTTTGGGCGCGACCTCGCCTGCGGTGTTGTCGACCATGTTTTCGCCGTTCACCGCCTACGTGTTTTTGGTCTTCACGCTGCTGTATCCGCCCTGCGTGGCTGCCATCGGCGCCGTCAAGAGCGAGCTGGGCGCGCGCTACGCCGTGGCCGTATTCGCATTTCAAGTGACGGTCGCCTGGATCGTGGCGTTTGTCGTGCATTCGGCAGGTATATTGCTGGGGTTGGCTTAGTTATTTATTGACGGCGCAACCTCTGTGTATCGAATTGTTTTCGGCCCCGCATCTGTTGCTGACGGATGCGGGGCCGTTGCTATATAATCGCCTCCGCTCAAAACGATTGGAGACGTTATATATGACTCAGGCAAGGCAAGACGGCATCACGCTCAAGCAGTGGCTCCCGCTCATCGGACTCACCTGCTGCGCCTTCGTGTTCAACACGTCGGAGTTTATGCCCATCGGTCTTTTGACTGACATCGCCGCGTCGTTCTCGCTCACCGAGTCCCAAGCCGGCATCATGATCTCGGTCTATGCCTGGGGCGTCATGCTGCTGTCGCTGCCGCTCATGGTGTTCGCTTCGCGCTTTGAGTTCAAGCGGATGCTGCTGGGCGTGCTGGCCGTGTTTTCGCTGGGCCAGTTTCTGTCCGCTGTGGCGCCGACTTATCCCATCCTGGTCTGTGCGCGCCTGGTGGTCGCTTGCGCACATGCCGTGTTCTGGTCGGTCGCTTCGATTATGGCCTCGCGCCTGGTCGACACGCGCCACGGGGCGCTCGCCATCAGCATGATCGCTACGGGCTCGTCCATCGCGCAGATCTTTGGTCTGCCCCTCGGTCGCGCTATTGGCTTGGCCGTGGGCTGGCGCATGACGTTTGCCGTGGTCGGGGTCCTCTCGGCCATCGCGGTCGTCTACCAGGCGACCGTGTTCCCGGCCATGCCGGCGGGCGAGCGCTTTACCGTCAAACAGTTGCCCGAGCTGCTCAAGAACCCGCTCCTGATCGCGCTCTACGCAGTCACGGTCTTCATGGCGACCGGCTATTACGCAAGCTACAGCTATATCGAGCCCTTCCTGGCGCAGGTCGCGCACGTCGATGCGGGCGCCATTACCATGACGCTGACGGCGTTTGGCTGCTCTGGTTTGCTCGGAAGCTGGCTGTTTGGCCGCCTGTTCGATGGGCATCGCTTCCCGTTCTTGGCTATCACGCTCTCCGGCGTGCCGGTGGCCCTGCTGCTCATGGGGCCGGCCGCATCGTCGCTCGTGACAGTGCTTGCCGTCTGCGCACTGTGGGGTTGCTGCGCCACGGCCTTTAACGTGGCGTTTCAGGCCGAGCTCATCAAGCACACGCCGGCAGATTCGTCGGCCGTCGCCATGTCAATCTTCTCGGGCCTGTTCAACCTCGGTATCGGTACGGGCACCGCGATCGGTGGCGCCGTGGTTTCGGGCCCCGGTATCGCCTGGATCGGCTGCGCAGGTGGCGCAATCGCCGTCGTGGGCGTCATCCTCGCTATCACGATACTATTCCCGGCCATACGCCGCGCCAAGCCCGTCGCCTAATCACGTCCCCTCATCAGTTGCGGTGGAATAGTTCCTGTTTAAGGCCTCTGAAGGCCCAAGCAGGAACTATTCCACCGCAACTTATTTTGGGGAAGAGGATACAAGCCGGGCATACAATGGATGTCGTTGTGTTGAGCTTACCGGGAGGTTGCTATGTGGGCATACGAGACGACGTTCTATCAGGTCTATCCGCTGGGCTTCTGTGGAGCTCCGCGCGAGAATGCCGCGCCCGTTGCCGAGGATGAGCTCGCCCAGGCTGCCAGCGTCGCGCCCAACCCCGATGCGCCCATCATGAAAATCGCCCAATGGGCCGACTACTTGCAGAAACTTGGTATTGGCGCTGTACTGATCAACCCGCCGCTCGAGTCTGATAGCCACGGCTACGATACGCGCAGCCTGCGCCATATCGACCGCCGCCTGGGTGGGGATGCCGACTTTGCCGCCGTGTGTGAGACGCTGCATGCCCACGGCATCCGCGTGGTGCTCGACGCCGTCTTCAACCACGTCGGTCGCGGCTTTTGGGCCTTCCGCGATGTGCAGGAGCGTAAGTGGGACTCGCCGTACAAGGACTGGTTCCACATTAGCTTTGACGGCGACTCCTGCTATGGCGACGGCTTTTGGTACGAGGGTTGGGAAGGCCATTTTGAGCTCGTGAAGCTCAACCTGCAAAATCCCGCTGTGATCGATTACCTACTCGAGTCCGTGCGCTTTTGGGCCGATGTCTTTGGCGTCGACGGTCTGCGCCTGGACGTTGCCTACATGCTCGACCGCGACTTTATGCGTCGTCTGCATAACTTTGCCCGTGAGCTCAAGTCCGACTTTGTGCTGATCGGCGAGACGCTCCACGGCGACTACAGTCAGATCGTCAACGACGAGATGCTCGACTCCTGCACCAACTACGAGTGTTACAAGGGCCTTTACTCCAGCTTTAATTCGGTCAACATGTTCGAGATTGCCCATTCGTTGCATCGCCAGTTTGGCGGCGATCCGTGGTGCATCTACCGCGGCAAACACCTGCTGTCGTTTGTTGACAACCACGATGTGCCGCGCCTGGCGAGCATCCTGACGGACAAGTCCTGCCTGCGCCCCGCCTACGGCATGCTCTTTGGAATGCCGGGCATTCCGTGCGTCTACTACGGCAGCGAGTGGGGAATTGCCGGCGAAAAGGGCGGCTCCGATGGCGACTGGGCGCTGCGCCCTGCGCTCGATGAGCCTGCGCCCAACGAGCTGACGGCTTTCATCAAGCAGCTCACGCACCTGCGCTCGGCCGACGACGTGGCGGCCCGTGCTCTCAACTACGGTGCCTATCGCAACGTGGTGATCCAGAACAAGCAGCTGCTGTTCGAGCGCGCCTGCAACGACGCGACGGTGCTCGTGGCGGTGAACGCCGTGGACGAGCCTTACACCTTTGGCGCCGGCGAACTCAACGGCTCCTTCGTCGACCTGCTTGCCGACGATGCTCCCACGGTCGAGCTGCCGGGCTCTCTTGAGCTTGCACCCTACGAGGTGCGCTATCTGTTGAGGGTCTAGATCGTGGCTGCGTCCGACGAGGGCTATCAACATATTGAGCATGGGTTTGAACCCGTGTTTGACGAGCACTCGCGCGTTTTGGTGCTCGGGTCGTTTCCCTCGGTGCTTTCGCGTGCCAATGCCTTTTATTACGGTAACCCTCAGAATCGCTTTTGGCGCGTGATGGCCGCATGCCTCGGTGTGCCCGTGCCGCCCAACGAGGGCGACCCTTTGGCAAGCGGTGAGCCCGCGACGCTCGACGTCTCGATTGCCGCCAAGCGGGCTATGCTGCTGAACGGCGGTGTGGCCCTGTGGGACGTGATCGAGAGCTGTGACATCAAGGGCTCAAGCGACGCGAGCATCAAAAACGTCGTTCCGGCGCATGTCGAGCGCATTACCGGCGCAGCTCCCATTGAGCAGGTGATATGCAACGGCGGTACAGCTGGCCGGCTCTACAAGCGCTATCTACAAGAACGCACCGGGCTACCGGCCATCGTTCTGCCGTCGACAAGTCCCGCCAATGCGGCATGGCGCCTGGAACGCCTTGTCGAGCGCTGGCGCGAGGCCGTTGAATGGGGCGCTCTGTAATTTAGATATCTGATTGGGCGCGGCTGCCGAGGTATTTCATGATGGCATGCCATATCGGTGCGGGCAGCGCGGGCTTGACGCGCACCATGCCGTCAGCATCGACGCTATCGGCATTGCCGCCGCCAAGCAGCTGCGCATGCTCAATGGAGCAGCCCATGCGCACAGCGCCCACAAGTTTATCCATCGCTTCCGAAAATGGCCGTCGCAGGAGTCCCATGCGCGGTGAGTGGCGAAGCGCTGCGATGCCGCTGCCGGCACAGGCAACAATGCCGTTGCACCACGGCAGATCACGTAGAAGGCATTCCCGATACAGGCGGTCGAGGGCTTCGTCCGCCTGCTTGGTGCTTTTGGACAGGGCTTGGACGATGACATAGACGCGCGCGTCTGTATTCTTAAGGCGATCGAGTATCTGCTCGACAGCGATCATAGCCTCATCGTCAAATGCATCATCAACGGCGAGCACCATGCCATCGACTGCGCCGGCATCATCCGCTTCCAAATCGATCGGGCGGGGGAGCGTGGTGCCAGAAAGCTGAGTATAGGCGGCGATGGCATCCTGCAGATCCCAGAGCAAAAACTCAAGATCGGCGCTATCGGGAATGCTGATATACGCAATGGTTCGCAACGTTTTTGGCACATCGCCGCGTGTGGTCGTCTCCATGCCGCCTCCTTTCCGGTTGGTTTCCGTTTAGGTTACACCGTCTGGCGGTGCCTCGCCGCGCTATCCTAGTGCAACCCTTACGAAAGGAACGCCATGCGTCTGCCCATGAACACCTCGCTTGCCACGCTCAAGCCCTCCGGCATCCGTCGGATTAACGCGCTCGCTGCCCAGTACCCAGGATGCATTGCGCTCGCGCTCGGCGAGCCCGATTTTCCCACGCCCGATGTGATTAGCGCCGAGGTGACGGCTTCGCTCGACCGCGGCGACACGCACTATCCGCCCAACAACGGTCGCCCCGCCCTGCGTGAGGCGTTGTCTGCTTACATGGGGGACGCGGGCCTTATGTTTTCGGCCGACGAGGTCATCCTGACTGACGGCGCGACCGAGGCCCTGTCGGCAGCATTCATGGCTATGCTCAACCCCGGCGACGAGGTCATCATCCCCACGCCGGCCTTTGGCCTATACGAGAGCATCGTCGTGGCCAACCACGCCAAAGCGGTCTTTTTGGATACGGAGCCTACGCAATTCCAGATTGACGAGGACGCACTTCGTGCTTGCGTGACGCCGGCGACCAAGGCTATCGTCATCTGCTCGCCCAACAATCCCACGGGCTGCATCCTTGACGCGGCATCGCTCGACGCCGTGGCACGCGTGGCGGAGCAGGCGAGCATCTACGTGGTCTGCGACGACGTATATAACCGCCTGGTCTACGTGGATGGCTACGAGCGATTTGCCCAGCGTCACCCGGAGCTACGCGAACAGACGGTGGTCATCGAGAGCTTCTCCAAGCCCTGGGCCATGACCGGCTGGCGCTTGGGCTGGCTCGCAGCGGCAGTCCCCGTCATCGCCGAGATCGCAAAAGCCCACCAATACTTAGTATCGAGCGCCGTCTCCTTTGAGATGGGCGCCGCAGCCCGAGCCCTGACCGTCGACCCAACCCCCATGCTCAATGTCTACCGAGCCCGCCGCGAACGCGTGCTCGCAGCCTTAAACGCTATGGGCCTCGACGTCGTAGAACCTGCGGGAGCCTTCTACGCCTTCCCCAGCATCAAACAGTACGGCCTAACAAGCGAAGCCTTCTGCATCAAAGCCATCAAAGAAGCCAACGTAGCCCTAGTTCCGGGCGACTGTTTCGGCACCGAAGGCCACATCCGCCTCAGCTACTGCGTCTCCGACAAAGATCTGGACGAAGGCCTAAATCGCCTGTCCACCTTCATTTCAACCTTATAGTCCAACGGGACGCAACACATCAGCCCACCGACCCAAGCACTATGAGTGGGGGCGTCAGCCAACGAAAACCCGGGCTGCCCCAAAGTCACCGCAGGCCGAGCCGCCGAAGGCCGGGCGCAAGGTTTTCGTAGATTCCGCACGAGCCGGAAAGCACTTAATGTGCTTTCCGAGCGAGCCCAGGACCTGACCGAGCGAAAACCTTGCGCCCGGCCTTCGGCGGCGCGGCCGGATGGTGGAATTGTGTGCAGCCCGGTTTTCCGTTGACCGACGCCGGGGTCCCCGCCATAATACTTTCGGTTCACGCACGAATCCGCTGCCAGAGACAGCCGGTGCAAACGGGCATCGCCCGCGAGCTTAATGGGATATCCCGCCAGCCGAGGTGGTCGAGTAGATATGTCTTCTCGCCCCCGTCGCTCATGCAGCGCGGGGGCTTTCTTTTTGGACATGCCCCCGTCACGTCCTTGTGGCGGACCGTGCCCGGAAAGAATTCGAGGAGGTGTAATTCATGCCCCAGCAGTACAAAATCGACAAGGTTGCAGAGATCGAGTCCCGTATCGCCGAGAACGCCGGTCTGTTCGTCGTCAACTACAACGGTCTGACGGTTAAGCAGGCTCAGGAGCTGCGTCATCAGCTTCGCGAGTGCGGCGCCGAGATGAAGGTCTACAAGAACAACCTGGTCAAGATCGCTCTCAAGAACCAGGAGCAGCCCGAGCTCGACGAGATCCTCGCCGGCCCCGTCGCTTATGTGTTCTACGAGACCGAGCCGGTCGAGGCCGCTAAGACCCTTAAGGACTTCTCCGCTAAGTCCAAGGGCGTCCTTGAGATCAAGGGCGGTATCTCCGACGGCAAGGCCGTTTCCGCTGATGATGTTAAGGCTATCGCCGAGCTGCCCACCAAGGACCAGCTTCTCGGCCAGATTGCCGGTCTTATCTCCGGTTTCGCTCGCGACATCGCTGTCTGCGTCAACGGCGTTTCCTCTGGTCTCGCTCGTTCGATCCAGCAGGTCTCCGAGCAGAAGGCAGCCTAGTCGCTGTTTTCACCCGCGGCGGCAACGCCGCACCCCTGACGCATTCGCGTCGTGTTTTAACTGATCTCCGTGCACAGACACGGAAACCGAAAGGACTTAGAAATGGCTAAGCTTACCACCGATGAGATCATCGATGCTCTTAAGGAAATGACCCTTCTCGAGGCTTCCGAGCTCGTTAAGGCTATCGAGGACACCTTCGGCGTTTCCGCCGCTGCTCCTGCCGCTGTTGTCGCCGCTCCCGCTGCTGGCGCTGCTGAGGCCGAGGAGAAGACCGAGTTTGACGTCGTGCTCGAGGGCTTCGGCGACAACAAGATCCAGGTCATCAAGGCCGTCCGTGAGCTCACCAACCTTGGCCTGAAGGAGGCCAAGGAGGTCGTCGAGGGCGCTCCCAAGGCTGTTCTCGAGGGTGCCAAGAAGGAGGACGCCGAGGCTGCCAAGGAGAAGCTCGAGGCTGCTGGCGCTGCTGTCACCCTCAAGTAATCAGGCTTTCTCGCCAGATTTCTTTGCAGACGGGGTTCGCATTGCGAGCCCCGTCTTTTTTGTTTTGGCCCCTCATTCCCATTGCTCGGCACGCAGAACACCGCTGTCTTCGCCGTGCCAATCCCGTTACCGCTGGGGCGTAAAATTGCATCATTCGAGCAATAATTTGCGTTGACCTGCTGAAGAATTGCGTTTGCCTTACGGCGACGTATGTCTCCGGCGGTAAGATACTTCAGTATCGCAATTTGGTCTGCGGCCGCCGTGCCGCACGCACAGGGCGCATCCTGCGCCTGCGAAAGGATCCCTGAATACTATGAAGGCAATCATCCCCGCCGCCGGTCTTGGCACGCGTTTTCTGCCTGGCACCAAGTGCACGCCTAAAGAGATGCTGCCGGTGCTCGACAAGCCGGTCATCCAGTACGTCGTCGAGGAGGCGCTCGACCCCGAGGAGGTCGACGACGCCATTATCGTCACCTCTCCCGGCAAGCCCGAGTTGCTGAGCTACTTCCAGCCCGATTGTTCGCTCGAGAACCTGCTGCGCGAGCGCGGCAAGGATGCTTATGCCGACGCCGTCGCCCATGCGGGCGGTATGCCGGTCGACTTCCGCTATCAGTACGAGCCCAAGGGCCTCGGTCACGCCATTCGCTCTGCCGCTGACGCTGTGGCGGGGGAGAACTTCCTGGTTCTTCTGGGCGACTACGTTGTGCCCAACCGCGACATCTGCGACAAGATGCTTGCCGTCTCCAAGGAGCACGGTGGCGCTTCTGTTATCGCCGTTGCCGCGTGCGCTCCCGAGGAAGTCAGCCGCTATGGCGTTATCGCCGGCAATCGCGTGGGCGCTCTCGAGGGCTTCGAGAATGCCGCCGACGACGAGCCCGGTGCCGTTTGGCGCATCGGCGGCCTGGTCGAGAAGCCCGCTCCCGAGGCGGCTCCGTCCAACCTGTACATCGTCGGTCGCTACCTGCTGAGCCCGTTGGTCATGGACCTGCTGGCCGATCAGCAGGCCGGTAAGGGCGGCGAGATCCAGCTGACCGACGCCATGGCCCGCTCGCTCGACCGCGAGGACATGTACGCCGTCGTCATCGACCCGCTGTCGGGCTACGATACCGGTACCCCGTCTGGCTGGATGGCCACCAACGCCCTCATGGCTGCAAGCGATCCTCGCTTTGCCGGCGCCTTCTGGGATGCCATCGACGAGCGCGGCGGTTTGATGCGTAAGTAAGCCTTCGGGCATCGACATTTACGGGTGCGGACTTCGGTTCGCGCCCGTTTTTTATAAGAGCTGCGATTGCTAGCCCTCTGTTCACAGAAAATATATGAACAGGTGTTCGATACACATCCATCTACCTGCATGTTTTCTGTCGAAAAACTTTGCTACTCCAAAAACTCAATCACGTCAAGGCTTTTCTTGCTCAACGGTCGGTACCTGATAAACTATTAGGTTGCGATAACTGGCGAAGCTATGCCTCGCCAATCCACCGAGCATTTCCGTGAAGGAGGAAAAACCTGGTGACCTACGCATACACTGCCACTGAGCGCAAGCGCGTCAGCTTCGGGAAAATCCCGGAGGCCATGGAGCTCCCCAACCTTATCTCTGTTCAAAGGGAATCCTTTGAGCGTTTTAAGGACGAGGGCCTTCGTGAGGCGTTCAAGGAATCCAGCCCCATCCAGAGCCAGAACCATGTTCTCGAGGTTACCTTCGGCGAGCATCAGTTTGGCGATCCCGCGCACACCGTCGAGGAGTGCCGCGAGAAGGACATGACCTATCAGGCTCCGCTTCTGACCGACGTCCGTCTCACTAACAAGGAGACCGGTGAGATCAAGGAGCAGCTCGTCTTTATGGGCGACTTCCCCATGATGACCGATCAGGGCACCTTTATCATCAACGGTACCGAGCGTATCGTCGTCTCCCAGCTCGTCCGTTCCCCGGGCGTGTACTACAGCTCCGAGATGGATTCGGGCAAGCAGATCTACAAGGCTCAGATCATCCCGTCCCGCGGTGCCTGGCTCGAGTTTGAGGTCGACAAGCGCGACCAGCTCATGGTCTCCATCGACCGTAAGCGCAAGCAGAGCGCCACGATGTTCCTGCGCGCCCTTGGCATCGCCGTCACCAACGACGATATCATCGAGCTGCTCGGCAACTCCGATGTGATCAAGCGCACCCTCGAGCGCGATACCGCCCTTACCCGCGAGGATGCTCTTATCGAGATCTACCGTCGCCTGCGCCCGGGCGAGCCTCCCACCGTGGATGCTTCCCGCAGCCTGCTCGAGGGCCTGCTCTTCAACCCGCAGCGCTACGATCTGGCCCGCGTCGGTCGTTACAAGGTCAACAAGAAGCTCAACCTCACCACCGAGGAAGAGGTCACGGTGCTCACCGACGAGGATATCGTCGCTACGCTGCGCTACCTGCTGTCCCTCGCTGCCGGCGAGCAGGGCTTCAAGGTCGACGACATCGACCACTTTGGCAACCGCCGCATTCGCACCGTCGGCGAGCTCGTCGCCAACCAGTTCCGTATCGGCATGAGCCGTATGGAGCGCGTCGTCCGTGAGCGCATGAGCTCCCAGGACATCGACGAGATCACCCCGCAGTCGCTCATCAACATCCGTCCGATCGTGGCCTCCATCAAGGAGTTCTTCGGTTCCTCGCAGCTCTCGCAGTTCATGGACCAGGCGAACCCCCTGACCGGTCTGACTCACAAGCGCCGTCTGTCCGCACTCGGCCCTGGCGGCCTTGCCGGCCACAAGTCGGGCTCCAGCCGCCGCACCAACGTGCCGACGGCCGTCCGCGACGTTCACAACTCGCACTACAGCCGCATGTGCCCGATCGAGACCCCCGAAGGCCCCAACATCGGCCTGATCGGCTCGCTCGCCCTCTACGCCCGCGTCAACGAGTATGGCTTCATCGAGGCCCCGTTCCGTCGCGTCGAGAACGGCGTTGCCACCGACCAGATCGACTGGATGACCGCTGACGAGGAAGAGAAACACGTCATCGCGCCGGCCAACACGCCGCTCGATCCCAAGACCAACGAGTTCATCACGACCGATGCCGAGGGCAAGATCGTCCGTCCGCATACCGTGATCGCCCGTACCCGCGACTTCGACGGCTCCTTCGGCGCTCCCGCCGACGTGCCTGTCGAGGACGTCGACTACATGGACGTCTCGCCGCGTCAGATGCTCTCCGTCGCAGCCACGCTGATTCCGTTCCTCGAGCACGACGACGCCAAGCGTACGCTCATGGGCGCCAACATGCAGCGTCAGGCCGTGCCGCTGGTTCACCCCGCCGCTCCCTATGTCGGTACCGGCATGGAGCGTCGCGCCGCCCTGGACTCTGGCGAGGTTACCCTGGCCAAGAACGCCGGCGAAGTCATCTATGCCGACGCCTCCAAGATTATCGTCAAGCATGCCGGCGGCATGGACGAGTATCACCTGGCCAAGTACCAGCGCTCCAACCAGTCCACCTGCATCAACCACCGTCCGCTCGTGCGCGTCGGTGACACCGTTGAGCAGGGCGAGCCTCTGGCCGACGGTCCTTCGACCGATCATGGCGAGCTCGCACTGGGCCAGAACCTCACCGTGGCATACATGCCGTGGGAAGGCTTCAACTACGAGGACGGTATCGTCGTGTCCGAGCGCCTGGTGGCCGAGGACCTGCTGACGACCATCAATATCACCCGTCACGAGATCGACGCCCGCGACACCAAGCTCGGCCCCGAGGAGATCACTCGCGAGATCCCGAACCTCTCCGAGGACATGCTTGCCAACCTCGACGAGGACGGCATCATCCGCATCGGCGCCGAGGTCGGCCCTGGCGACATCCTGGTCGGCAAGGTCACGCCTAAGGGCGAGAGCGCTCTGACCGCCGAGGAGCGCCTGCTGCGCGCCATCTTCGGTGCCAAGGCTCACGATGTTCGCGACACCTCCCTTAAGATGCCTCACGGCGCTTATGGCCGCGTCATCGACGTCGTCCGCTTTAGCCGCGAGAACGGCGACGACCTGGCCCCCGGCGTCAACGAGCAGGTGCGCGTCTACGTCGCCCAGCGTCGTAAGATCCAGCAGGGCGATAAGATCGCCGGTCGCCACGGCAACAAGGGCGTTATCTGTAACGTTCTGCCGGTCGAGGACATGCCCTACATGGCTGACGGTACCCCGATCGACGTTATCCTCAACCCGCTGGGCGTTCCTTCGCGTATGAACGTCGGTCAGCTGCTCGAGTGCCACCTTGGCTGGGCTGCTGCCTGCGGTTGGGATACCGAGGATGCCGACTCCGACAAGTATGTCCCCGGTCCGTTCTTCGTCTCGACGCCCGTCTTCGACGGCGCCAAGGAGGACGAGATCGCCGAGGTCATCCGTCGCGCCAACAAGAACATGCTCAACAAGGCCACCGCTGCCTTTGGCGATCACATGCGCCCCGAGTTTGTCACCCAGCTTGACGAGCGCGGCAAGACCCGCCTGTTCGACGGCCGCACCGGCGAGGAGTTCCGCGAGCCCATTACCGTGGGTACGTCCTACATCCTCAAGCTCGGCCACATGGTCGACGACAAGATCCACGCCCGTTCGACCGGCCCTTACAGCCTGGTTACCCAGCAACCGCTGGGCGGCAAGGCTCAGTTCGGCGGCCAGCGCTTCGGCGAGATGGAAGTTTGGGCACTGTACGCATACGGTGCTGCCAACGTCCTGCAGGAGATCCTGACCGTCAAGTCCGACGATACCGTGGGCCGCGTCAAGACCTACGAGTCCATCGTCAAGGGCGAGAACGTCCCGGTTCCGGGTATCCCCGAGTCCTTCAAGGTTCTCGTCAAGGAGATCCGTTCCCTCGCACTGGACATCGAGCCCATGCACGATGCCGACGAGGACGCCTCCGCCCCTGTGACCGCCGAGGAGACCTCCGCTCTCGACGACCTGGCTGCGCTCGCCGGCGTTGACACCGACGTCGAGGCCCAGGATGCCGAGACCGCCGAGGCACCCGAGGCTGTCGCCGCCACGACCACTGATAAGGAGTAGTTGACTGTGGCAGATTTCGAAGCTACTGATTTTGACTCGGTAAAGATCTCCCTTGCCTCCGCCGACCAGATCCGTTCCTGGTCGCACGGTGAGGTCAAGAAGCCGGAGACCATCAATTACCGTACCCTCAAGCCCGAGAAGGACGGCCTGTTCTGCGAGAAGATCTTCGGTCCCGCCAAGGACTGGGAGTGCTCCTGCGGCAAGTACAAGGGCATCCGCTTTAAGGGCATCGTCTGCGAGCGCTGCGGCGTCGAGGTCACCTCGGCCAAGGTTCGTCGCGAGCGCATGGGTCACATCGAGCTCGCCGCTCCCGTGTCCCACATCTGGTACTTCAAGAGCCCCACGAGCTTCCCGATGAGCCGTATGCTCGACATCAAGTCCAAGGACCTCGAGAAGGTTCTGTACTTTGCCAGCTACATCATCACCGAGGTCGACTACGAGGCTCGCGAGGCCGACGCTGACGACCTGCGCGAGGAGCTCGCCGCCGATCTGGAAGAGATCGATGCCGAGTGCGCCCGCCAGATCGAGTCCCTCAAGGAGCAGGGCAACCCCGAGAACTTTGACGAGTTCTCCGACGAGGAGCCGCTGACCCCCGAGGAGATCGCCTCTGGCATCGTCGACATCGAGGAAGAGTGCAAGGACGAGAAGCAGCTCCGCACGGACGCCTTCAACGCCTTCATGAAGCTTACCGAGCGCGACCTCATCTCCGATGAGCCGCTGTTCCGCGAGATGACCCGTAACTACTCCATGTACTTCAAGGGTGGTATGGGTGCCGAGGCCGTCCGCGACCTGCTCGCTGCCATCGACCTCCCCTCCGAGGCCGAGAAGCTCAAGGCCATCATCGCCGACGAGGATTCCCAGAAGCAGAAGCGCGAGAAGGCCGTTAAGCGCCTCGAGGTCGTTGACGCCTTCCTGAAGGGCGGCAACAGCCCCGCGAACATGATCCTGGATGTCATTCCGGTCATTCCGCCCGATCTGCGCCCGATGGTCCAGCTCGACGGCGGCCGCTTCGCCGCATCCGACCTCAACGACCTGTATCGTCGCGTGATCAACCGTAACAACCGACTCAAGCGCCTGCTCGACCTGGACGCCCCTGCGATCATCGTGAACAACGAGAAACGCATGCTCCAGGAGTCCGTGGACGCCCTGTTCGACAACGGCCGTCGTGGTCGCCCGGTCTCTGGCCGTGGCGGTCGCCCGCTCAAGTCGCTCGCCGAGGCCCTCAAGGGCAAGCAGGGTCGTTTCCGTCAGAACCTGCTGGGTAAGCGTGTCGACTACTCCGGCCGTTCGGTAATCGTTACCGACCCCAAGCTGCTGCTGCACCAGTGTGGTCTGCCCAAGACCATGGCGCTGGAGCTCTTCAAGCCTTTCGTCATGAAGCGCCTGGTCGAGCTCGGCAAGGTCGAGAACATCAAGGGCGCCAAGCGCGCTATCGACCGTGGTGCCACCTTTGTGTGGGACATCCTCGAAGAGGTCATCGACGGCCGCGTCGTGCTGCTCAACCGTGCACCGACCCTGCACCGTCTGTCCATCCAGGCCTTTGAGCCGGTGCTGGTCGAGGGCAAGGCTATCCACCTGCACCCGCTGGTCTGCTCGCCCTTCAACGCCGACTTCGACGGCGACCAGATGTCTGTCCACGTGCCGCTGTCCAGCCAGGCCCAGGCCGAGGCTCGCGTGCTCATGCTCTCTGCGAACAACCTGCGCTCGCCGGCATCCGGCAAGCCGGTTAACATCCCTTCGCAGGACATGATCATCGGTGTGTACTACCTCACCCAGGTCCGCGACGGCCTGCCCGGCGAGAACCACGTGTTCGCCAGCTTCGACGACGCGCTGCACGCCTATGACTGCCGCTCCGAGGTCGACATGCAGGCCAAGATCCAGGTTCGCGTGTCCGCCGAGAACGCCAACGTCATCAACGAGGACGGCACCCGTATCTTCCGCGTCAAGAACGGCAAGAACGAGTTCGTCGACTACGACGTCACCGGCAACAAGACCGCGCGCTTCGAGACCTCTATCGGCCGCATCATCTTCAACCGCCAGTGCCTGCCCGAAGACTATGAGTTCATGAACTACAAGATGGTCAAGGGCGACGTGGCCAAGCTGGTTGCGGACTGCTGCGATCGCTATCCCGAGGCCAAGGTCGGCCCGATCCTCGACGCCATCAAGTACTCCGGCTTCCACTACGCTACCCGCGCCGGCCTCACCATCTCGGTGTGGGACGCTCTCATCCCTGCCGAGAAGCAGGAGCTGCTCGACCGCGCCCAGGCCAACGTCGACCAGATCAACGAGTACTTCGAGGAGGGCTTCATCAACGAGACGGAGCGCCACATCGAAGTCGTTAACGAGTGGACCGCTTGTACCGATAAGGTTGCAGCGCTCATGCTCGACATGTTCGACGAGGAGAACCCGCTGTACATGATGGCCGACTCCGGCGCCCGTGGTTCTAAGACCCAGCTGCGTCAGCTCGGCGGTATGCGTGGCCTGATGGCAGACATGTCCGGCGAGACGATCGACCTTCCCATTAAGGCGAACTTCCGCGAGGGCCTGCTGCCGCTCGAGTACTTCATTTCGACCTACGGCGCCCGTAAGGGCCTGGTCGATACCGCATCCCACACCTCGGACTCTGGTTACCTGACCCGTCGTCTGGTCGACGTGGCCCAGGACGTCATCGTCCGCGAGGAGGACTGCGGTACGCACGAGGGCGTCACTTACAACCTCATCATCCCCGGCACCACCGACCTCAACACCGACCTCGTCGGCCGTTGCTTCATTGAGGACGTCGTGGCTCCCGATGGCACCGTGCTCTTTGAGCAGGACGGCTACATCGAGAAGGTCGCCGACATCCAGAAGATGGTCGATGCCGGCCTTAAGAAGGTCAAGCTTCGCGCGCTGCTCACCTGCCGTTCCAAGTACGGCGTGTGCCAGAAGTGCTACGGCTGGGATCTTTCCACCCGTCGTCCGGTCGCCATCGGTACCGCGGTCGGCATTATTGCCGCCCAGTCCATCGGCGAGCCCGGTACGCAGCTTACGATGCGTACCATTCACTCCGGCGGCGTCGCTGGCGTCGACGATATTACGCAGGGTCTGCCTACGGTCAGCCGTATGTTCGATATCGTCGGCAACGTCAACGAGAAGATTCTGGGTCGCGAGGCCGAGCTGGCTCCGTACTCCGGCCACCTCTCGATTAAGCCCGAGAAGTCCGAGTATGTGCTGACGCTCACCGACTCCGAGGACCACACCCGTGTCCTCGACGAGCGTCGCGTCCCCGCTTCGGTGCGCTTTATGCCCGAGATCGAGGACGGCTGCGAGGTTCGCGCCGGCGACCAGATCACCAAGGGCTTCGTCAACTTCCGCAACCTGCGCAAGCTGACCGACATCGAGTCGACGATGCACACCTTCGTCGAGAGCGTCAAGGACGTCTACACCAGCCAGGGCGTCGACCTGAACGACAAGCACATCGAGGTGCTCGCACGTCAGATGCTGCGTCGCGTTCAGATCACCAACCCCGGTGACTCCAAGTACCTGCTTGGTCAGTATGTTGACCGCTATGAGTTCGCCGACGAGGTCGAGCGCGTTGCCCGTCTGGGCGGTCAGGCTCCCGTGGCCGAGCCCGTCATCCTGGGTACGCTCAAGGTCGCGTCCAACATCGACTCCTGGCTGTCGAGCGCTTCGTTCATCCGTACCGCTGGCGTCCTTACCGAGGCTGCCATCGAGGGCAAGGTCGATCACCTGCTCGACCTTAAGTCCAACGTCATCGTCGGTAAGAAGATCCCGGCTGGTACCGGCCTCAAGCCGTACGCCAACGCCAAGCTGACGTATCGCACGGCCGACGGCTACGTGGACATCGACGGCCCGGCTTCGCCCAACGCCAAGTCGCTGCCCGAGTGGGCTCCTGTGGAGCTCAAGGACCTGGACGAGCAACTCCCGCAGCAGCTCGACTGGGCCGGCTACGACGAGTTCGGTGGTGCTGACGGTTCGTTCACCCGCAACGGCCATACTATCTCCGCCGAGAAGGCTCGCCTGTACCTGTTCGACGACCTGGGCGTGTCGCAGCGCTGGACCAACAAGTTCAGCGAGGTCGGCATCGAGACGGTCGGCGATCTGGTCGGCAAGTCCGAGGAGGATCTGCTGCGCATCGATGGTATCGGTGCCAAGGC
The DNA here is from genome assembly GCA_036301285.1 of Collinsella aerofaciens. Classification (GTDB taxonomy): domain Bacteria; phylum Actinomycetota; class Coriobacteriia; order Coriobacteriales; family Coriobacteriaceae; genus Collinsella; species Collinsella aerofaciens_BS. The sequence continues at coordinate 103,670 of JAXJET010000003.1, read as the reverse complement.
GATCGAGGAGCTCCGTGACGGCCTGGAGGCCCACGACCTGCTCTACATCCTCGAGAACAACGACGACGTTGCCGACGAGGAAGACCTCTCGCAGCTGCTGCAGATGGTCTTTAGCCCCGACGGTCCGGACGATATCCTGCTGGGTACCTCCGCTCCGACGCATCACGCCGACGCCGACGAGGAGCTCCTGGGCGCCCCGATCGACGACAAGAAGGCTCCCGCCAACGGCGCGATCAACGAGGACATGGCTTCCCTCGATGAGCTGCTCAACCAGCTCGTGGACACCGACGACGCCGAAGAGGCCAAGGACAACGACGAGGAGTAATTTCCTAGTACGTTAACCGCCCTTATAAAGGCTCGCTTCCCAACAGGGGAGCGGGCCTTTTTTTGATGAGGAACGTTGCCCCGACGAGTATGTTGGATTCCCGGTCCGGGCGGCGCAGGGGTTAAGTTTGTCGCGAGTTCCGCACGAGCCGGAGGCCACTTAATGTGGCCTCCGTGCGAGCCAGGACTGTAGAGCAGCAAACTTAACCCCTGCGCCGCCCGGACCGGGAATCCGCCCTCACGCACAGGAGGGATTTCTTTATGCCAATAAGGGACAGGTTTATTTTGGCAGGTTTTTCCTGCTTGACTTTGAAACATTTCGTCCGGCCAGAGCGTATCTATGGTGAGGACCTCATCAAGAATCAGTACCGTCACCGGGAGGTGATTATGGAAGAACAAACATTTAGACAGGCGGTCGAAGATCACCGGGATGTCGTGTTTCGGATCGCATTGACGTACCTGCGCGATCGCGCCGATGCCGACGATGTTGCCCAAGATGTCTTTCTTAAGTTGCTTAAAAGCGATGGGCACTTTGAAAGTTGGGAACATCTTCGCCGCTGGCTTATCCGGGTCACGATCAATGAATGTAAATCGCTCTTTCGAAAGCCATGGAGGCGTGTGGAGGATATTGAGAATCTGGCAGATTCGCTTTCGGCGACGCAGGATGAGACCAAGGCGGTCCTGTCAGACGTTATGCGACTTCCGGAACGATTCCGTGTTCCCATCATGCTCTATTACTATCTGGGCTTTTCGACCTCAGAGATTGCCGAGTTATTGCATGTGCCAGCCGCGACTGTTCGAACGCGTTTGGCTCGCGGCAGATCGAAGCTCAAGTTCATCCTAGAGGAGGGCGACCGTGAAATCCAATCAAATCAAGCAGGCCTTCGAGTCCGTCCAAGCCGATAGCGATCTTGCTGACCGTGTTCTTTATGCCGCTGCTGGTGAGCCGCTTCGCCGAAAGGGTCACGCGAAGCCTCTGTATGTTGCCGTGATCGGATGCCTTGCCGGAGTGCTGGCGACCGGAGGGGTCGCCTACGCCTTCGTCAATTCCAGCTATTTTGCCTCAGCTTGGGGAAACCACGGCAACGGGGATTCCATTACCTGGACCAACGGCGGCTCATCGGGGACTCAATATACCTACACCAGAGAGTTTGGCGATGGCATCGCGCCCCAAAGCCTGGAGGGCACAGTCCAGAAGGTTGATCTGTCCGTCGAGGGTAATGGCTATACGCTCGATATCCATGAGATGGCTATTGACCAAAACGGCTGCGGAGCCGTGACGTTTACGTTGTCCAATCCAAATGGCGTTAACTACTACAAGCCGGCAGCAGAGACAGGCGAACTTGTTCTCTATGGTGAAGAAGAACAGGGCATCGGCACGCCCGATATGAAGTTCGGCGAGGAATGGCCTGACACACGCAGCACCATTGATAAGGACACATCAAACGATACTGTCATTAATGGCACGATGTACTTTGCCGCTATGGATCGCGAGCGAGATTTGCAACATGCGGTCACCTGGAATATCCACTGGACCGAGGGTGAAGGTGAGAGTGCGAGGCGGTTTGAGGCGTCGACACCCGAGTTCAATATTGGAGCGTACGTCGATACAAAGGAACTCCGCTCCGGTGACTCGCCTCTTGAGATTAGCCCGTTTTCCATCCAGACGCACATCGATGATTTGGGCTATGAAGCAGTTGATAATAAGCTGACCGTCAGCTACAAGGATGGATCGGAGCAGATTATCGAAGATGACGACGCAGGGGTGTTCAACTTATATTTTTCTTATGGGCGCAATAGCGGAGAGAACATCTGGGTGCCAACGAAGTTGATTGATGTCGAACAAGTGGTCTCAGTAACGCTTGAGGGCACGAGGTGCACGTCAACAGGAGAGACCGAAACGGAAGAGCCCTTTACTATCGTCTATTCGTAAGATTTGGGGCCGCTTCCTACTAGGGGAAGCGGCCTCTTTTGCGGTAAATGGGCGGTTAAAGCGAGCGGTATTCGTCTGAATTTCGGAAGTATGCGGCAAAATCTTGATAGGCCGCCCGGGCCGGGGATCCACCACCGCGCACAGGAGGGGATTCCATTTGTGTAGGCTTTGCGGAAATATGCTTATTTTAGGATACGCCCGGCAGCGTGGTCTGTTGACGGCACAGCTAACGCCACGTATCCTATCGAACTGCGTGTTTCGTAGGGGGATGCTGACCCCTCGATTCAAGCCGTTGCACTTTACAGAAAGCTGGAATCATTCGAGAAGGAGTACGCTTTGCCTACTATTAACCAGCTGGTTCGCCAGGGCCGTCGTTCCGTGCCCAAGAAGTCCAAGAACGCTGCTCTGCAGCACAACTCCCAGAAGCGCGGCGTGTGCACCCGCGTCTTCACCACGAGCCCCAAGAAGCCGAACTCGGCTCTTCGTAAGGTTGCCCGTGTTCGCCTTGTCAACGGCATCGAAGTTACTGCTTACATCCCGGGTGAGGGCCACAACCTGCAGGAGCACTCCATCGTGCTCGTCCGCGGCGGTCGTGTCCGTGACCTCCCTGGTGTCCGTTATCACGTCATCCGTGGCGCCTACGACGCCGCTCCGGTCCAGAACCGTATGCAGGCCCGTTCCAAGTACGGTGCTAAGCGCCCCAAGGCTAAATAAGCCAGATAACGTTTTGATACTTTCGCCGTGTGCCGCCTAAGCGCCGCACGGTAGACACTTAAGGAGATTTCACATGCCGCGTCGTGCAGCAGCTAATCGTCGTGAGGTTCAGCCTGACGCCGTTTACAACAACCGCCTGGTGACTCAGCTCATCAACAAGGTCCTTCTTGACGGCAAGAAGGCCACCGCTGAGCGCATCGTTTACACCGCTTTCGAGATCGTTGCCGAGAAGTCCGAGGGTGGCGACGCTCTCGCTACCTTCAAGAAGGCTATGGACAACGTCAAGCCCACGCTCGAGGTTAAGCCCAAGCGTGTCGGTGGCGCTACCTATCAGGTCCCGATGGAGGTCAACTCCCGTCGTTCCACCGCTCTGGGTATCCGCTGGATCGTCAACTTCTCCCGCGCTCGCAAGGAGAAGACCATGGCCGAGCGTCTCGCCAACGAGATCCTCGACGCTTCCAACGGCCTGGGCGCTTCCGTCAAGAAGCGTGAGGACGTCTTCAAGATGGCCGAGGCCAACCGCGCGTTCTCTCACTATCGTTGGTAAGTTAAGGTAAGGAACTAACATGGCTAAGCCTAAGTACAAGCTTTCCGATACCCGTAACATCGGCATCATGGCCCACATCGATGCCGGTAAGACCACCACGACCGAGCGTATTCTTTACTACACCGGTAAGACCCACAAGATCGGTGAGGTTCATGAGGGCGCTGCCACCATGGACTGGATGGTTCAGGAGCAGGAGCGCGGCGTAACCATTACCTCCGCTGCTACCACGTGCTTCTGGAACAAGGACGGTAAGGACTACCGCATCCAGATCATCGACACCCCGGGCCACGTTGACTTCACCGCTGAGGTCGAGCGCTGCCTGCGCGTCCTCGATGGCGCTGTCGCCGTCTTCGACGCCGTTGCCGGCGTTCAGCCCCAGTCTGAGACCGTTTGGCGTCAGGCTTCTACCTTCAACGTCCCCCGTATCGCCTTCATCAACAAGTATGACCGCGTGGGCGCTGACTTCTTCAACGCTATCGAGACCATGAAGGATCGTCTCGACGCTAACGCCGTGGCCGCTCAGGTCCCGATGGGCGCCGAGGACAACTTCTGGGGCGTCATCGACCTGGTCACCATGACTGCATGGGACTTCAAGGCCGACGAGAAGGGCATGACCTACCCCGAGCCGATGGACGAGATCCCGGCTGAGTTTGCCGACATCGCTGCCACCAAGCGCGAGGAGCTCCTCGACGCTGCTGCCAGCTTTGACGACGAGCTCATGGAGAAGATCCTCATGGAGGAGGACTTCACCGTCGAGGAGCTCAAGGCTGCTCTGCGCAAGGGCGTTCTGGCCAACGAGCTCAACCTCGTCTTCGTGGGTTCCGCCTACAAGAACAAGGGCGTCCAGGAGCTGCTCGACGCTGTCGTCGACTACCTGCCCAGCCCGCTCGACGTCGAGGCCGTCACCGGTACCGATCCGGACACCGGCGAGGAGATCCAGCGTCATCCTTCCTTCGACGAGCCCTTCTCCGGCCTGGTCTTCAAGATCATGACCGACCCGTTCGTCGGTAAGCTCACCTACGTCCGCGTTTACTCCGGCCGCGCCGAGTCCGGCTCCTACGTGGTCAACGCTTCCAACGGTCAGCGCGAGCGCCTCGGCCGCATCCTCGAGATGAACGCCGCCGAGCGTATCGACCGTGACGACGCTGCCGCCGGCGACATCGTCGCTTGCGTCGGCTTCAAGAACTCCACCACCGGCGACACCCTGTGCGCCGAGGGCAAGGAGATCGTCCTCGAGAAGATCGAGTTCGCTAAGCCCGTTATCGACGTTGCCATCGAGCCCAAGACCAAAGCCGAGCAGGACAAGATGTCCTTGGCTCTGACCAAGCTCGCCGAGGAGGACCCGACCTTCCAGGTGTCCACCAACCACGAGACCGGCCAGACCATCATCGCCGGCATGGGCGAGCTGCACCTCGAGATCATCGTTGACCGTCTGCTCCGTGAGTTCAAAGTTGACGCTAACGTTGGTAAGCCCCAGGTCGCCTACCGCGAGACCGCTGGTCACGACGTCGAGAAGGCTGAGGGCAAGTTCGTCCGTCAGTCCGGCGGTCGCGGTCAGTACGGCCACGCCGTCATCAAGCTCGAGAAGATGGAGGAGGGCTTCGGCTACGAGTTCGTCAACGCTATCGTCGGCGGCGTCGTGCCCAAGGAGTACATCCCGTCCATCGACAAGGGCATCCAGGAGGCCCTGAACACCGGTGTTATCGCCGGCTTCCCGGTCCTCGACGTCAAGGTCACCCTGTTCGACGGTTCTTACCACGAGGTCGACTCCTCCGAGGCCGCCTTCAAGATCGCCGGTTCCATGGCTATCAAGGACGCCCTCAAGAAGTCCGATCCGCAGCTGCTCGAGCCGATCATGGCTGTCGAGGTCGAGACCCCCGAGCAGTACATGGGCGACGTTATGGGCAACCTCTCCGGTCGCCGCGGCAAGATTGAGGGCATGGAGGATCGCAAGAACAGCAAGCTCATCCGTGCCAAGGTGCCGCTGGGCGAGATGTTCGGTTACGCTACCGACCTTCGCTCCCAGACCCAGGGCCGTGCATCCTACACGATGCAGTTCGACTCTTATGAGCCTGCGCCCAAGTCCATCGTGGACGAGGTCATGAGCAAGAACGCCTAAGTTCGAGCTCCCTGTTACGTAATCCTGCGAGAACATCTCTCGCACTCTTTGGAGGTTTAAGTTGGCTACCCAGAAGATCCGCATTCGCCTCAAGGGCTATGATCACGAGGTCGTCGATCAGTCCGCGAAGCTCATCGTCGAGACCGCTCAGAAGACCGGCGCTCGCGTTTCCGGTCCTGTCCCCCTGCCCACCGAGCGCAACCTGTACACGGTTATCCGCTCGCCGCACATTAACAAGGACTCCCGTGAGCAGTTCGAGATGCGCACCCACAAGCGCCTCATCGACATCCTCGACCCCACCTCGGGCACCGTTGATTCGCTCATGCGTCTCGACCTCCCCGCTGGCGTCGACATCGACATCAAGCTCTAAGCGATATCGCTCATAGCTTAAAGGGCCCCGCTGCCGTTACGGTAGCGGGGCCCTTTTGTTTTGAGTTTAGATTTTGGGATAGCGAATTCGTCTGCCGAGCCGGCGGCTGCGGCGCCCTATTCGCTCAGGGGGCGCAAGGATGCTTCTTCGAAGTGGAAGACGCACAAGCCGCTCTCGGTCTCAATGCATGCGCGGCCGCAATCGTCGACCGTTCTAAATATGCCTCGTGCCAGCTCGTCTCCAGCGGGGGAGCGGGCGATAACGTGCTTCCCGATCCAATTGAGGTGAGCGATATATTCGTCGTGGACGGGCGCGAGCGGACCGGCGTCTTCTTCCTTGGCGTTGAGGCGCTCTGCCCAGGTATCTACAGCGTCTATAACTGCGTGATAGACCTCATCGAGGAGCATGTCGACGGCGGGAACGCTCTCGTTGAGGTCCGAGAGGCCAATTGCCGCCAGGCCGCCATCGGGCACCTCTTGGGGCGTGTAGTTTACGTTGACACCAATGCCGCAGACGGCGAAAGGTTTGCCTTCGTTATCGCGTGCGGCCTCGACCAGAATGCCGCCGAGTTTGCGTCCTCGCGCGACCAGGTCGTTGGGCCATTTGAGGCCGATCTCGTTTGCAAGACCTTGCTTTTCGAGTGCTTCGAGCACCACTAGGCCGCTGACGGCGGCAAGACCAGAGTACTTTGCGGGATTAACGCATGGACGCAGGACAATCGAAAGCAATAGGTTGCCGGCGGTTGAATCCCACTTGTGGCCGCGCCGGCCGCGTCCTGCCGTTTGCGCGCGGGCGGCAAGTCCTGTGCCGTGCGGCGCACCCTGTTTTCCTGCCTCGAGCAGGTCATCGTTGGTCGATCCGGTTACGTCGACAATCGTTAATTGGGCATCCATAGCGGCTGCTACCTCCTTATTGAATAAGTGAATGACGCAATGGTGTCGAGAGATAGACACAATGTGAAGCCTTTGTCGCATTTGGACAATTTAATGTTAACACGTCAACAAAGACTGAAATGCGTTATCCTCTCTTGGTCGATGTAAACACGTCAACAACTCAAAGGAGGTTAGTGATGGGTTTCACGATTCTTGGAACAGGCTCGGCGCTTCCTGAACGCAGTGTTTCCAATGACGAGCTGTCTGAGTTCCTCGATACCTCGGATGAGTGGATTTTTACCCGCACGGGTATCAAGAGCCGCCACGTCTGCACCACCGAGTCACTTGACGACCTTGCCGTAGCGGCGAGTGAGCGGGCACTCCAGGTGTCCGGAATCGACGCGAGCCAGCTGGATCTGATCGTCTGCTCGACGACGACGGGTGACCACCTTGTTCCCGCTGAGGCGTGTGCCGTTGCTGAGCGACTAGGCGCGACGTGCCCTGCCTTCGATGTCTCGGCGGCTTGTGCCGGCTTCGTATTTGCGCTCGATGTCGCCGAGGGCTATATCGCCCGCGGTCGCGCCGAGCGCGTGCTTGTCGTTGCTGCCGAGCAGATGACGCGCGCGCTCGACTGGACCGACCGTGCCACCTGCGTGCTCTTTGGCGATGGGGCAGGCGCCGCAGTGATTGAGGCTGGGGGAGACAGTCCCCTTGCCGTTGAGCTTTCGACGGCGCCCGACGTCGAGACGTTGCGCGTTCCCGGTCTGGTCGGTACCTCGCCGTTTAAGGCTTCCGCAGATAGCGCGAGCGTGCTGTCCATGAATGGCCGCCGCGTGTTCAAGTTCGGCGTCAACGCCATCTGCGACACGGTCCATAAGCTTGCGATCGATGCGGGCATTTTGGTCGAAGACATCGATCATTTTGTATTCCATCAGGCTAACGAACGAATCCTGAGCCAGGCGGTTAAGCGCCTGGGCGTGCCGGACGAGCGCGTGGTTCGCACGTTGCACGAGACCGGCAACATTTCGAGCGCATGCATTCCGCTTGCCCTCGACCGGCTGGCAAACGCCGGTGCACTTCACACAGGCGACACCATCGCCTTGGTTGGATTTGGCGCCGGTCTGGATATAGGTGGCTATCTGCTTCGTTGGAAGTAGTCGCACATAGGAAATAAAAACGCCCTAGGGCACAACCAAAGGAGAACTACCATGGCAGATCAGAAGACCTTCGAGCGCGTTTGCGACGTTATCCGCGAGACCGCCGGTCTTGACGATGTCGAGATGAAGCCCGAGTCCACGCTCGAGGAGATTGGTCTCGACAGCCTGGGCACCGTCGAGATCCTCGTTGCCGTCGAGGACGAGTTTGGCATCCAGCTCGATACCGAGGAGAACCCCAAGACGGTCGGCGAGTTCGCCGATACGGTCGAGGCGGCATTGGAGAAGTAGAGATGCTCAAGACTCCTCTCTGCGATCTGCTCGGCATCGAAAAGCCCGTGTTCCAGGGCGGTATGGCCTGGATTGCCGATGCCTCGCTGGCGTCCGCAGTGTCCGAGGCGGGTGGCTTAGGCATCATCGCGGCCATGAACGCCGACGCCAACTGGCTTCGCGACCAGATTCATGAGCTGCGCGCCAAGACGGATAAGCCCTTTGGCGTGAACGTCATGCTCATGAGCCCGTTTGCCGACGAGGTTGCACAGGTCGTGATTGACGAGCGAGTGCCGGTCGTCGTGACGGGCGCCGGCAATCCCGCCAAGTACATGAAGGCGTGGAACGAGGCGGGCATCAAGGTCATCCCGGTCGTTGCCTCGGTGGCGCTGGCGCGCCTCGTGGCACGTCGTGGAGCCACGGCGGTTGTTGCCGAGGGTACCGAATCGGGCGGCCATATTGGCGAGACCTCGACGATGGCACTGGTGCCGCAGGTCGTCGATGCGGTTGACATTCCCGTCGTGGCCGCCGGCGGTATTGCCGACGGCCGCGGCGTGGCGGCCGCCTTTATGCTGGGCGCCGAAGGCGTGCAAGTGGGTACGCGCTTTCTGGTCGCAGACGAGTGCACCGTCTCGGAGCAGTACAAAGAGATGGTCCTGAAGGCCAACGACACTTCAACGCGTGCGACCGGTCGCTCGACGGGACATCCAGTGCGCGCCCTCAAGAGCCCCTTCACCAACGCCTATGCCAAGAGCGAGGGTTCCGGCGCGAGTGCCGAGGAGCTCGGTGCTATGGGAACCGGTGCGCTGCGTAAGGCCGCCAAGGACGGCAACTACGAAGAGGGTTCGTTTTTGTGTGGACAGATTGCCGGCATGGTCAACGAGCGCCAGAGCGCACGCGAAATCGTTGACGACCTGGTCGATGGCGCCGAGCACGTCCTGAAGGGTGCGTGCGCATGGGTGGCGTAGCGTTTTTGTTTGCCGGCCAGGGTGCCCAGCACCCCGCGATGGGCGTCGACTTGATCGAGACATCGTCGGCGGCCGCCGAGGTGTTCGCCATTGCCGACGAGGTGCGCCCGGGGACCAGCGAGCAATGCCGGAGTGCCTCCAAGGAGGAGCTCTCGCAGACCGAGAACACGCAGCCGTGCGTGTTCGTTCACGACCTAGCAGCGGCTGCCGCCCTGCGTGAGCGCGGCGTGGTACCTGCCGCCTGTGCGGGATTCTCGCTGGGCGAGGTCGCCGCGCTCACCTTTGCGGGGGCGTTCGATACGCGAGCGGGCTTTGAGCTCGTGTGCGAGCGCGCGGCGCTGATGGCCGCGGCTGCCGAGCGCCATCCGGGCGGCATGCGCGCCGTCATCAAGCTCGATGCGGCGCAAGTCGAGAACCTGGCTGCGCAGGCCGGCGAGGACTGCTGGCCGGTCAACTACAACAGCCCGCAGCAGATGGTTGTGGCCGGAGCGCCCGAGGCGCTGCAGGCGCTCGACGACCTAGTAAAAGAGGCTGGCGGCCGCGCTATGAAAGTCGCGGTGTCGGGTGCATTTCATAGCCCCTATATGGCAGAGGCGACTGAGGGGCTGGCGACGTATATCCAAGACGGCCACGCGCCGTCTCCGCTGCTGATTCCGGTCATGGCAAACATGACGGCGGCGCCCTATCCGGCGGATCCGCGAGCAGCATCGGATGTCTTGGCCAACCAAGTGAGCCATGCCGTGCGCTGGGTCGACACGCTGCATGCTCTGCAGGATCAAGGCATCGACACGTTTATTGAGGTTGGCCCTGGCAAAACGCTGTCCGGCCTGGTCAAGCGTACGTTGAGCGACGTTCGCGTGTATTCGTGCGAAACAGCCGAGCAGGTCGCAGCTATTGCCGATGAGCTCGCATAGCCCACAGGGCTGTAACCCGAAAGGAATGACATGGGCAACTTGAACAACGGCGCGCTCGAGCGCAACGATTCACGTCGCGTGGCACTGATCACGGGCGGCTCGCGTGGTATCGGCCGCGCTTGTGCGGTTGGCCTGGCGGAGGACGGCTTTGATATCGCCGTCGTCTATGCCGGTAGCGTCGATGCGGCGCGCGAGACGTGCGAAGCCTGCGAGGCCGCTGGTGCCACAGCTCTCGCGTATCAATGCGATGTGGCCGACCCCGATGCCGTCAATGCGTGCATCGAGGCCGTGTTCAACGACTTTGGTTCGATTTGGGCGCTCGTCAATAACGCCGGGATCACTCGCGATGGGCTGCTTATGCGCATGGGCGACGATGCCTTCGATCGCGTGCTCGATGTCAATCTCAAGGGCACGTTCAATACAACACGCGCGCTCACCAAGACCTTTATGCGCCAGCGTGGCGGCTGCATCGTCAACATGAGCTCGGTCGTGGGCCTGATGGGCAATGCCGGGCAGGCCAACTACGCTGCCTCCAAGGCGGGCGTGATTGGCCTGACCAAGGCAGTAGCGCGTGAGCTTGCGCCCCGCGGCGTACGAGTGAACGCAGTTGCCCCCGGGTTTGTCGAGACGGATATGACGGCAAAGCTCTCGGAGAAGGTTCGCGCGGCAACCGAGGAGCAGATTCCCCTAAAGCGTATGGCGCAGCCCGAGGAAGTGGCCGGCGTGGTGCGCTTTTTGGCGAGCGATGCGGCTGCCTACATTACGGGCGAGGTCGTACGCGTCGACGGCGGAATGGCGATGTAGAAACCAGAGCCACACAACGGCTTGGATGAGGAGACCATGATGGAACAGAGAGTTGCAATCACCGGCATCGGTGCCGTATCGCCGCTCGGCAACACCGCGCTTGCCACCTGGGCGGCAATGTGTGCCGGCACGTGCGGCATCGGCCCGATCACGCACTTCGATACCGATGCGTTTGCCGTCAAGGTGGCGGCCGAGGTCAAGGGCTTTGACGGCAACGAGTACTTTGGCAAGCGTGACGCCAAGCACCTGGACCCCTGCGTTCAGTTTGCCCTGGCAGCGTCGGACGAGGCCATGCACGATGCGGGCCTCGATGTTGAGGGCGCGGTCGATCGCGATCGCCTGGGTGTCTATGTGGGCTCGGGCGTGGGCGGCATGCAGACGCTTGTCGACAACGTCCACACGATTGCCGATCGCGGGCCTCGTCGCGCATCGCCCTACATGATTGCGATGATGATTCCCAACATGGCTTCGGGCAACATTGCGATTCGCCATAAGGCAAAGGGCCCGACTCTGCCCGTCGTGACCGCCTGCGCGACTTCTGCCCATGCGGTGGGCGAGGCGTTCCGCGCCATCAAGCACGGCTATGCCGACGCGATCCTCGCGGGCGGCGCCGAGGCCGCCATTATCCCCGATGCTGTTGCGGGCTTTACGTCCTGCCGTGCATTGACCACCAACCCCGATCCCGCGACGGCCTGCCGCCCGTTCGATGCAGACCGCGACGGCTTTGTGATGGGCGAGGGCGCCTGCGTGCTCGTGCTCGAGGGCATGGAGCATGCACGGGCCCGCGGTGCGCACATTTACGCCGAGGTCGTGGGCTACGGCAACACCGATGACGCCTACCACATCACGAGTCCTGATCCCAAGGCTGCCGGCATTGCCCGCGCGATATCGCTGGCGGTGACCGAGGGCGACGTCAAGCCATCCGAGGGTCTCTACATCAATGCCCACGGCACATCGACCAAGCTCAACGATTCGTCCGAGACGGCGGGCATTAAGCGTGCGCTCGGCGAGGACGCGGCGCGCGCCGCGCACGTCTCGTCGACTAAGTCGATGACCGGCCACATGATCGGTGCCACGGGCGCCATCGAGGTCATGGCCTGCGCCATGGCGCTCGAGCAGGGCGTGGTGCCGCCGACCATTAACTACCACACGCCCGATCCCGCCTGCGATCTTGACTACACGCCCAATCGCGCGGTTCGCGCTGACCTTACCTGGGCGCTTTCGACCAACCTGGGCTTTGGCGGACACAACGCCGCCATCGCGCTGCGTAGATATACGAGGAGCTAGAGCATGGATTCCAAAAGACTTGCCGAGATAGCCGATGTTATGGAGGACCGCGGCCTCACGCGCGTACGCGTTGAGGAGCCCGATGGCACCGCGGTCGAACTCGAGCGCGCGAGCGCCGCACAGCCGGTTGCCGTGCCCATGCCCATGCCGAGCGCTATGGCCGCTCCAGTTGCAGCTCCCACAGTCGCGCCTGCCGCACCGGAGCCCGCCGCGCAGACACCTGCCGCCGCACCGGAGCCCAAGGGCACCGAGGTGACCGCTCCCATGGTCGGCGTTTTCTATGCTGCCCCGGCGCCGGGCGACGAGCCGTTTGTGCACGTGGGCTCTAAGGTCAAGGCCGGCGAGACGCTCTGCATCATCGAGGCCATGAAGGTTCTCAACGAGGTAACGGCAGAGGCAGATGGCGAGGTGCTCGAGATCTGCGTGGCCGACGGCGACCTCGTGGAGTTCGGCAGCTGCCTCATGAGGATCGGATAGGTGATATCCATGAACAAAGAAGAGCTCAAGAAGCTGTTACCGCATCGCGAGCCGATGCTTTTGCTCGACGAGGCCGAGCTGGTGGGCGACGAGGCCCACGGCAAGATCACGATTACGGGCGACGAATACTTTTTGCAGGGGCATTTTCCGGGAAACCCGGTGGTCCCCGGCGTGATCCAGTGCGAGATGCTCGCCCAAAACTGCTGCGTGCTGCTGATGGGCGATGAGGAGGCGCGCGGCGCGACGCCGTTCTACACGAGTCTGGACAAGGTGCGCTTTAAGCGTCCGGTGCGCCCGGGCGACACGGTGGATCTGGTGTGCTCCATCACGCGTGCGCGCGGGCCGTTCCGCTTTGCGACGGGTACCGCGAGCGTCAACGGTGAGGTTTGCTGCCGCGCCGATATGTCTTTTGCACTCATGCACGAAAGTTAAGGAAGGCTCCATGTTCGACAAAGTGCTCATCGCCAACCGCGGCGAAGTCGCGGTCCGTGTTATCCGCGCGTGCCGCGATATGGGCATCAAGACCGTCGCTGTTTATTCCACGGCCGATGCGGACGCGCTGCACGTGCAGCTTGCCGACGAGGCGTATTGCATCGGTGGCCCGCGTCTTGCCGAGAGCTACCTCAACGACGATGCCGTGCTCACCTGTGCCGTAAAGTCGGGAGCTAAGGCAATTCATCCCGGCTATGGCTTCTTTTCCGAGAAGGCGAGCTTCGTGCGCGACTGCGACAAGTATGGCCTGGCGTTTGTTGGTCCTTCGGCCAAGGTGATCGACAGCATGGGCGACAAGGACGCCGCACGTCGAACGGCTGCCGCGGCGGGCGTGCCCATCGTGCCGGGCTGCGATTTGCTCAAAAGCCCCGAGGAGGCAACGGCCGAGGCCGAGCGCATTGGCTGTCCCGTGCTCATTAAGGCGCGTGCAGGTGGCGGCGGTCGCGGTATTCGCAAGGTCGAGCGCGTGGAAGATGCGGCAAAGGCGTTCATCGAGGCGCGTGCCGAGGGCGAGGCCGTCTTTGGCGACGGCGAGTGCTACATGGAGAAGTTCGTCGCGCCGGCGCATCACGTTGAGGTGCAGATTATGGCCGATAAGCAGGGCCATGTGTTTTCGCTTGGCGAGCGCGAGTGCTCGGTGCAGCGTCGCAACCAAAAGCTGATCGAGGAGAGCCCCGCGCCGTGCCTCGACGGACGCGATGATATTCGCGCGCGCATGCACAAGGCCGCGCGCGACCTGGCTCGTGCCGTTGGCTATGAGGGCGCCGGTACCATTGAGTTCCTGTATTCGGACGACGGCAATTTCTACTTTATGGAAATGAACACGCGCTTGCAGGTGGAGCATCCGGTTACGGAGTTTGTGACCGATACCGACTTGGTCAAGTGGCAGCTGCGCGTGGCAGCCGGCCAGCCTCTGCCCTTTGAGCAGGAGGATATGCCGGTCCGTAACCACGCCATGGAGTGCCGCATCAATGCCGAAACGCCGGACTTTCTGCCGTCATGCGGAACGGTCACCGCGTTGCGTGTGCCGGGTGGTCCGCGCGTGCGCTGGGATTCCGCCATGTTTGCCGGTGCGAAAGTTCCGCCGTACTACGACTCCATGCTCGGCAAGCTCATCGTGTGTGCGCCCACGCGTGACGGCGCCATTCGCAAGATGCGCTCGGCCCTGGGCGAGCTCGTGATTGAGGGCGTGAGCGAAAACAGCGAGCTTCAGCTCGACGTGCTGGCAAACGACGAGTTCTTGTCGGGCATGTATCACACCGATCTAATGGGGCGTCTCTATGCTGATGAATAGAAAAGCGAAGACGGTCAACGTCCTCGAGGGACCGATGACCGAGTCGTGCGCCGAGTTTCCCGCGCGCCACGTGTTTATCAAGTGCCCGGAGTGCCGCCGCGTGATCGATGAGGCACGCCTGCACGACAACCTCGAGGTCTGCCCTCGTTGCGGCAAACACTTTCGCGTGAGCGGGCGCGACCGCATGCACATGACGATTGACGAGGGCACGTTTGAGGAATGGGATGCCAGTCTGGCGCCGGAGGACTTCCTTTCGTTTCCCGGCTATGCCGACAAGCTCAAGAGCGTGAGCGAACGTTCGGGCGAGCGCGATGCCGTTGTGTGCGGCAAGGGCAAAATCTGCGGTTGCGATACGGCGCTCTTCTTTATGGACGCCAACTTTATGATGGGCTCGATGGGTTCCGTGGTGGGCGAGAAGATCTGCCGCACATTTGAGCGTGCGACCGAGCTGGGACTGCCGGTCGTTGGCTTTACCGTATCGGGTGGCGCCCGCATGCAGGAGGGCGTGACCTCGCTCATGCAGATGGCCAAGATTTCTGCGGCGGTTAGGCGCCATAGCGAGGCGGGCGGCCTGTATATCACGGTGCTCACCGACCCCACGACCGGAGGCGTAACCGCGAGCTTTGCCATGGAGGGCGATATTATCCTGGCCGAGCCCGATGCCCTGACGGCATTTGCCGGCCCGCGCGTGATCGAGCAGAACATGCACAAGCGCCTGCCCAAGGGATTCCAGCGCTCCGAGTTTTTGCTGGAGCACGGCTTTTGCGATGCCGTTGTTCCGCGTGGCGAGATTGCGCTCACGGTAGGCGAGCTGCTGGCGCTGCACGAAGGGCACGCGCCCGGCCTGGGGGCACCGCATGAGATCGTGCATACGGGTCGCCGTGGCAAAAAGCTGGGACACTTGTTCAAGCGCTCGGCCGCACCAAAAACCGCGCTCGAGATTGTCAAGCAGACCCGCTCGGCAGATCGCGCCACGGCAGGCGAGATGATCTCGCTGGGCCTGGATGGATTTGTGGAGCTGCACGGCGACCGCTACTTTGGCGACGACGCCGCTGTGGTGGCTGGCATTGGCTGGAAAGACGGGCGCCCCGTAACGGTCATCGCCATCGAGCGCGGCACCACGACCAAAGAGCGCATGCGTCGCAACTTTGGCATGGCACATCCCGAGGGCTACCGCAAAGCGCGTCGCCTTATGCGCCAGGCCGAAAAGTTTGGTCGACCGGTTCTGTGCCTGGTCGATACTTCGGGCGCGTTTTGCGGCATCGGTGCCGAGGAGCGCGGCCAGGGCGAGGCGATTGCTCAGAATCTCATGGAGATGAGCGGCCTTAAGACGCCGATTGTCTCGGTGGTGACAGGCGAGGGCGGCTCTGGTGGCGCGCTGGCGCTGTCCGTGGCCGACCGCATCCTGATGCTCTCGAGCTCGGCCTATTCAGTCGTGAGCCCCGAGGCCTGTGCGTCGATCCTGTGGAAGGATACCGAGCGTGCGGATGAGGCCGCCGAGGCGCTTAAGCTCACGGCCCCCGATCTGCTGGTGCTCGGCATCATCGACGGCATTGTTGACGATAAGGGCCTGTCGCATGAGGAGATCGCCGGTGCCGTCATGTCCTCGGCATTTGATGCCTTCGATACGCTTGGGCAGCTCGACGACGCGACCCTCACAAACCTCCGCTACGAAAAGTACCGCGCAATCGGTCGATACCGCACGATGTGACAAAGGGACAGCCCGCATGTCATATTGGGAAAGGCGTTCCATGCTACAAGTTTCTAACACCTCGTTTACAACGTCGGTTTCATCAAACGCCATGGCCGTGGTGGACTATCTGTCCAAAAGCATGATGTCGGCGCTGCCGTTTATTGTCTGCGCGGCGTTGTTCCGCACCGTCGCTGTCATTATGGGCGAAGGCATGCTGGGCCTGTGGTCTGCCGATTCCGATATCTATCGCCTGTTCTACAGTTGGCTCTATAACGCCGGCTACTACTTTTTGCCCATTTATCTTGGTTGGGCGGCCGCCCGCCAGCTCGGTTGCTCGGAGCAGCTGGGCATGATGCTGGGCGGCGTATTGATTGCACCCGATTTACTCAAGCTTGTCGATGCCGCATCGACGACGGGGGCATCGATGACTTCCGTGTATGGTCTGCTTCCTGCGCCGGTCAACGATTACACGACGACTGTTATTCCGGTTCTCATCTCGGTGCCCGTGCTATGGCGAGTGGAGTGTTTCTTTAAGCGCGTTATCCCTAAGGCCGTGGCGTTTTCGTTCGTTCCGTTTGCGACCATGCTTGTCATGGTTCCGGTTTCGCTGTGTATTACGGCGCCGGCGGGCAGCTATCTGGGCATGCTGTTGGGCCAGCTTATGTTTATGCTTGGCAATTCCGGTGGCATCGTGTCGCTGCTCACGCTCATGGGGCTTGCTGCGGGCTGGGAGTTCCTAAAGATCGCCGGCGTCAGCAACGTTGTCCTATCGCTCGCCTATGCGCAGTTTATGAGTGTGGGAACGGATTCGTGCATCCTGATCGCCGCGACGATGGCAACGTTCGCCGTTTGGGGCATGCCCTTTGGCGCGTCGCTTCGCGTTGCGGATAAGGACGAGAAGGCGCTCATGCTGGGCTATTCAATCTCGGGTGTTCTTGGCGGCGTAAGCGAGCCGGCGCTGTACGGTTGCGGCTTTAAATATGGCAGGTGCCTGACGTGCATGGCCATTGGCGGCGCCGTCGGAGGCCTTGTTGCGGCCGTGGGCCACGTTACGGCCTATACCATCGGCATGACGAATGTCCTTATGGTCATTGGCTTTGCCACGGGCGGCATCTCGAACCTGCTGTGGTGCTGCGCTGCCGGCGGTGTGGCATTTGCGGTGTCTGCGGCGCTGAGCTACTGCTTTGGCGTGGTGCCGGCGAAGGGACAGACGACGGGGGACGGAGCCGATTTGCCCGAAACCTCTAAGAGCGTGGCCGAAGTAAGCGCGTAAACCTGTGCGACACAAGGACGATTCCTTTGCCATATTCCAAGGCCGTGGCCCGTGTGGGTTGCGGCCTTTTTTGTATCTGGGGGACAAAGTGGCTACACTACAATCCGTTTGAGCAATAGATATATAGGTAGTACCGTGGGGGCGGATGTAGATGGTCGAGTGGATTGTTAAGCGTGCGCAGGGCGACCGTGCGCGCGTGGGCGCGTTGACGGGCGTGGTGTGTATTCTCGCCAATGTGGCACTATGCGCTGCGAAGGGCGTAATTGGCGTGCTGTCGGGATCGGTTTCGATTGTGGCGGATGCCATGAACAACCTGTCCGATGCAAGCTCGAATATCGTGAGCGTGCTGGGCTTTAAGCTGGCGAGCAAGCCGGCCGACCCCGAGCATCCTTACGGCCACGGTCGCTACGAGTATCTCTCGGGTTTGGTCGTGGCGGCGCTCGTGCTGCTTATTGGCATCGAACTGGTGAAGTCCTCGGTGGAGCGTATTGTCAACCCGGAGCCTGTCGAGTTCTCGCTTGCCCTGGTGGCAGTTCTAGTGCTTTCGATGGTCGTAAAGCTCTGGATGGCGGCCCTCAACCAAAAGCTCGGCGATCGCATTGAGTCCGAGACGCTGCATGCGACCGCGCAGGATTCCAAGAACGATGTCCTTGCCACAGGCGCCGTGCTGGCATGTGCGATTGTTTCGCAGGTGACGCACATCAATCTTGACGCATGGGTTGGCCTTGCCGTTGGCGCCTATATTGGCTGGAGCGGCCTTGAACTTATTCAAGATACGGTGAGCCCGCTTTTGGGCCAGTCACCCGATCCTAAGCTGGTCAAGCACATTCGAGACAAGATCATGAGCTATCCCGGCGTTTTGGGCGTTCACGATTTGATGGTTCACGACTACGGCCCGGGCAGGAAGTTTGCAAGTGCGCACGCCGAGATGGCGGCCGAGGCCAGCCCGCTGGAAAGCCACGACACGCTCGATAACATCGAGCAGTCGTTTAGGGACGAAGACGGCATGATCGTCACGCTTCACTACGATCCCATCGTGACCGATGACCCCAAGGTGGCGAGCATGCGCTTGCGCATTCACGCCATGGCTCAGGAGATCGATAACCGCCTCTCGATTCATGACCTACGCTGTGTGCCGGGTCCTACGCACACCAACGTGATCTTTGACTGCGTGCGTTCCTCGGATCTGCAGATGAGTGCCGAAGACTTAAAGCACGCGCTGGCACAACGGGTCGAATCGGAATTTCCCAAGTCGATTGCCAAGATTACGATCGACGAAGACTACGTAGGGCATACCCACGAGTAAGGCTGTGCCGGCAAAGCAGGTTATGCAGAAGGGGAGAGCATGAAGAAGCTGTATCTACTCCGCCACGGCCAGACGGAGTTCAACGTCAAAAAGCTGGTCCAGGGCCGCTGCGATTCACCGTTGACCGACCTGGGCCGCAAACAAGCGGGAATGGCAGCCGCGTGGCTCAAAGCCAACGGCGTCGTCCCCGACAAAGTGGTCTCATCACCCTTAGGCCGAGCCATGGGCACGGCAAGTCTCGTCGCATGTGAACTCTTCGGTCCGGACGCCGCTGTCGAGCCCTGCGAAGGCATTATCGAGCGCGGCTACGGCACCTTCGAAGAAGGCCCCCATGACGCCCTGCCCACCGACGTCTGGGATCCGGGCGAGGATCTGGTCCCCTTCGGAGGAGAGGGAAGCAAAGCGTTACAAGAACGCATGGTAGACACTCTCGCCAATATCATGGGCTCCGAGGGCATCGAAACCCTCCTAGCAGTAAGCCACGGCAGCGCCAGCTGCCAATTCATCAAGGCCGCAGCCCCAGAGGGCTTCGAACTCCCAGCAAAACTCCCCAATTGCGCCATCATGATCTTCGATTTCGATGAGGCAAAGCCACAGGCAGAAGGCGAGCCAATGCAATGCAAGTTCACCCTTCAGCAAATAGTGGACCCTCAACAAAGCCATTAGCCTGAGCGAGCAGAGTTAAGCAGACATCAACGTGTCGTCTCCCGAGCACGGCGGAGGGCCGGAGAAATATATTAAGGTCATCGCGAGTTCCGCACGCAAAGAAGGCCACTTAATGTGGCCTTCGTCTTGCGCAGGACTGTAGAGCAGGGACCTTAATATATTTCTCCGGCCCTCCGCCGTGCTCGGGAGACGTGCCACGCACTTTACCTGCGTAAACAATGTGAGTGAAATATGAATCTCGATGGATACGCCCGCAGCCGTGTATACTAAACAGCTGTGTGTAACCAGGGGAGTATTCTGGCTGGACAAAATGCCTGCTTAATAGGGTTGTCAGGTAGTCCGGGCGAAATACAAGGCTGGGGAGCACGTCGTGTAAGTAGTGGTCCTCTAGGGGCGTACGCTCGGTGGCGTATGCATTGTCCCAAGACCACGCGAGAGTTGGGATCATATCTTGATCAGCATGATTCTCGGCCGCAAGATTGGCATGACCCAGGTTTGGGACGAGGACGACAACGTCGTTCCCGTCACGGTCATCCAGGCTGGCCCCTGCGCTGTCTCGCAGGTTAAAACTCAGGCAACCGACGGCTATGATGCCGTCCAGATCGGTTTCGGCGACATCAAGGCCAAGAACGTGAACAAGCCCATGGCTGGTCACTTCGCCAAGGCTGGCGTCGAGCCTGTCCGCTTCCTTCGTGAGGTCCGCGTCGAGAACGGCGAGGAGCACAAGGTCGGCGAGGTCGTCACCGTCGCTGATTTCGCTGATGTCGAGAAGGTCGACGTCATCGGTACCTCCAAGGGTAAGGGCTTCCAGGGTCGCATCAAGCGCTGGGGTCAGCGCCGCGGTCCTATGACGCATGGTTCTCACTTCCAGCGTCACCCCGGTTCTATCGGTCAGTGCGCCTATCCTGCGCGCGTCCTCAAGGGCGTCAAGATGGCCGGTCACATGGGTAACGAGCGCGTTACCGTCAAGAACCTTTCCGTTGTCCGCATCGATGCCGAGCAGAACCTCATCTTGGTCAAGGGCGCTGTCCCGGGTGCCAAGAATGGTCTCGTCGCCATCCGTATGGCCTAAGGGCCCAGCCCATTTAGCCCAGCGTCATACCAAGGAGAACACTTAAATGGCAAAGTTTGAAGTAAAGAACAGCGAGGGCAAGAAGGTCGCCGAGGCCGAGCTCGCCGCTGAGGTGTACGGCATCGAGCCGAACATCCACGTTATGCACCACATCGTCAAGTGCCAGATGGCCTCTTGGCGTCAGGGCACCCAGTCCGCTAAGGGCCGCTCTGAGGTTTCCGGTGGCGGCAAGAAGCCTTGGCGTCAGAAGGGCACCGGCCGTGCCCGCCAGGGTTCCATCCGTGCTGCCCAGTGGCGTCACGGTGGCGTCGTCTTCGCCCCCAAGCCCCGTTCCTACGCTAAGCGTATGAACAACAAGGAGGTCAAGCTGGCTATGCGCTCCGCGCTGTCCGCCAAGCTGGCCGATGGCGAGCTCGTGCTCGTCGACGACTACGGCTTCGAGAAGCCTTCCACCAAGGCTGCCGTCGCCATGCTCAAGGCTCTCGGCCTTGAGGGCAAGCGTCTGACCATCATCGTTCGCGATGAGGACGTCAACGCCTACCTGTCGTTCCGCAACATTCCCAAGACGTTCATCATCACCGCTGACGAGGCCAACACCTACGATCTCGTCAACAACAACGCCGTGCTGATGCCCGCCGACATCGCCGCTCACTTCGGGGAGGTGCTTGCATAAATGACCGCCCACGAGATCATCATCCGTCCGATCGTGTCCGAGCGTTCCTTCTCCGGCATGGAGCTGAACAAGTACACGTTCGAGGTCGCCAAGGATGCTAATAAGTATCAGATCAAGGACGCTGTCGAGGAGATCTTCGGCGTCAAGGTCGTTCGCGTGAACACCCTGACGGTCAAGCCCAAGACCAAGCGCGTGCGCTATGTCGCCGGCAAGACCCGTTCTTGGAAGAAGGCCATCGTCACGCTGGCCGAGGGCGACACCATCGAGGTCTTTGGCAACCAGGCCTAAGACTCGCTGCTGTTGAGTGAGCTCATGCCTCCCAAATAGGGGAGGCGAGAGCTCAAGGTTTTGGGCGTATAAAATGGACACGCCCGGAACCGTGTATACGTCCGGTGTCATCGCACCCGAGGCAGAACCTCGAATCCCTGTCTGCGATGGCTAACGGATTCCTATTGAAAGGGATTGTAATGGCTGTAAAGCACCTTAAGCCGACCTCCGCTGGTAGGCGTTGGCAGACGATCTCCGACTTCTCCGAGATCACCTGCACCAAGCCCGAGAAGTCTCTTCTCGAGCCCCTGCCCAAGAAGGCCGGTCGTAACAACAACGGCCGCATCACCACTCGCCACCAGGGCGGCGGCGTGAAGCGTCGTTACCGCGTGATCGACTTCAAGCGCAACAAGGACGGCGTGCCCGCCAAGGTTGCCACGATCGAGTACGATCCGAACCGTTCCGCTCGCATCGCTCTGCTGCACTACGCTGACGGTGAGAAGCGCTACATCCTGGCCCCCAAGGGCCTCGAGGTCGGTCAGACCATCATGTCCGGTTCTGACGCCGACATCAAGCCGGGCAACGCTCTGCCCCTCGCCGACATTCCCGTCGGTACGCTCATCCACGCTGTCGAGTTCCAGCCGGGCAAGGGCGCTGCTATCGCCCGTTCCGCCGGTAACTCCTGCCAGCTGATGGGTAAGGAGGGCAAGTACGCTATCGTCCGTATGCCTTCCTCCGAGATGCGCCGCATCCTCGTTACCTGCCGCGCCACCGTCGGTGAGGTCGGCAACGCCGATCACTCCAACATCGTCATCGGCAAGGCCGGCCGTAAGCGTCACATGAACGTGCGCCCGACCGTCCGCGGTACCGTCATGAACCCTGTCGACCACCCGCACGGCGGTGGCGAGGGCAAGAACCACACCTCTGGTCGTCCCTCCGTTACCCCCTGGGGTAAGCCGACGAAGGGCCTTCGTACGCGCAAGAAGAAGAAGGTCTCGAACCAGCACATCATTCGTCGCCGTAAGAAGTAATTTCGGATACCGAGTTTTAGGAGAAAGCACTTATGAGCAGAAGTCTCAAAAAGGGCCCGTTCGTGGAGACTCGCCTTCTCTCGCGTATCACCGCGATGAACGAGGCTGGCAAGAAGGACGTCGTGAAGACCTGGTCCCGCGCGTCCACCATCTTCCCCGAGATGGTTGGTCACACCATCGCCGTCCACGACGGCCGCAAGCATGTGCCCGTGTATGTTACCGAGTCCATGGTTGGTCACAAGCTCGGCGAGTTCGCGCCGACTCGTACGTTCCGTGGCCACAAGGCCAAATAGGGGGTTAACCGTAAATGGCAACTAAGTCTATTGAAACTGAGGCCACCGAGGTTCGCGCCGTCGCTAAGTACGTGCGTGTTTCCCCCAGCAAGGCCCGCCTGGTGGTCGATCTGATCCGCCGCAAGCCTGTCGCTCAGGCCTTCGACATCCTCCACTTCTGCGACCGCGCCGTCGCCGTGGATGTCGAGAAGGTTCTCCGTTCCGCCGTTGCGAACGCCGAGAACAACAACGGTCTGCGTGCCGACAACCTGGTTGTCGCCGCTGCCTATGTTGACGAGGGTCCGACGCTTAAGCGCATCCGTCCCCGCGCCAAGGGTTCCGCTTCTCGCATTCTGAAGCGTACTTCCCACATCACCGTCGTCGTTGCTCCTCGAAAGGAGGCGTAAAGCTGTATGGGTCAGAAAGTCTACCCCACCGGCTTCCGTCTTGGCATCACCGAGAACTGGCGCTCCCGCTGGTTCGCAGAGAAGGATTACGCTAAGACCCTCGGTAACGATCTCGAGATTCGTAAGTACCTCGAGAAGCGTCTTTCCCGCGCAGCTGTCTCCCGTGTCGAGATCGAGCGCGCTGGCGACAAGGTGAAGGTCATCATCCTCACTGCTCGCCCCGGCGTTGTCATCGGTAAGAAGGGTGCCGAGATCGATACCCTCCGTACCGAGCTCGAGAAGGTCGCTGGCGTCTCCAAGGGCCAGCTCTCCGTCGACGTTGTCGAGATCAAGCGCCCCGAGCTCGACGCCAACCTCGTTGCTCAGTCTATCGCCGAGCAGCTCGAGGGCCGCGTTGCCTTCCGTCGCGCTATGCGCAAGGCTGTCCAGTCCGCCCGCAAGGCCGGCGCTAAGGGCATCCGTATCCAGTGCTCCGGTCGTCTCGGCGGTGCCGAGATGGGCCGTCGTGAGTGGTACCGTGAGGGTCGCGTGCCTCTGCACACCCTCCGTGCCAAGATCGACTACGGCACGGCTGTCGCCAGCACCACCATGGGCGCTTGCGGCGTGAAGGTCTGGATTTACCTGGGCGAGAAGCTCCCGGGCCAGCCTGTTCCCAACCCTGCACTCGAGGGCTCTTCCCGTCCTCGTCGTCGTAACTCCGAGAGGAGGGGTCAGTAGTGCTTGCCCCTAAGCGTATTCTTCACCGCAAGGTGCAGCGTGGCTCCATGAAGGGCCAGGCCAAGGGTAATACCGAGCTGCATTTCGGCGAGTTTGGTATCCAGGCTCTCGAGGCCCATTGGATTACCAACCGTCAGATCGAGGCCGCTCGTATTGCCATGACCCGCTACATGAAGCGTGGCGGTCGTGTCTACATCACGATCTTCCCCGATAAGCCCATCACCAAGAAGCCTGCCGAGACTCGCATGGGTTCTGGTAAGGGTAACCCCGAGGAGTGGGTGGCCGTCGTCAAGCCCGGCCGCATCATGTTCGAGGTCAAGGGCGTGCCCGAGGAGGTCGCTCGCGAGGCTCTGCGTCTTGCACAGCACAAGCTTCCCATCAAGACCAAGATTGTTGCTGCCAAGAACGCCGAGCAGCGCATCGAGAAGGAGATGGCTGAGGAGGCCGCTCTCGAGGCCAAGTGGGCTGCTGAGGACGCCGCCGCCGCCAAGGAGGAGAACTAATGAAGCCCGCAGAGATTCGTGAGCTCTCGGACGCTCAGCTCGTTGAGAAGCTGAAGGAAATGCGCGCCGAGCTCTTTAACCTTCGTTTCCAGATGGCCACCAGCCAGCTGGACAACACCGCTCGCGTCAACACCGTGAAGAAGGACATCGCTCGCGTCCTCACGGAGCAGCGCGCCCGCGAGATCGCAGCGGAGAAGTCCGCTGTCGCCGAGTAGGACCTAAGGAGAGAACATGACTGATTCGCGTAACTCGCGTAAGGTCCGTACGGGTGTCGTTACCTCCGTCTCCGGTGCCAAGACCATTGTTGTCACCATCACCGAGCGCAAGCGTCACCCCAAGTACGGCAAGATGATGACCAGCTCCAAGAAGCTGCACGCTCACGACGAGGAGTGCACGGCTGGCGTGGGCGATACCGTCCGCGTTATGGAGACCCGTCCTATGTCCAAGATGAAGCGTTGGCGCCTCATCGAGGTCGTCGAGCGCGCTAAATAAGCAGTCGCTCTTACGACTTGTACGTTTCCGAAGATGTGCGTATGCCTGGCTTGCATACCACGGGCCGTATAAAGGCTGCGCACCTCTCTTCGGTTCTTAGTTCGGAGGAACATCTACCATGATTCAGATGCAAACCATGCTGAACGTCGCCGACAACTCCGGCGCTCGCAAGATTCGCTGCATCAAGGTGCTTGGCGGTTCCAAGCGTCGTTATGCAGGCATCGGCGATGTGTTCATCGGTGCTGTCCAGGAGGCTACCCCTGGCGCCAACGTCAAGAAGAAGGACGTTGTCCGTTGCGTCGTCGTTCGCACCGTTAAGGAGATCCGCCGCAAGGATGGCTCCTACATTCGCTTTGATGAGAACGCCTGCGTTGTCATCAACAACGATGGTTCGCCCGTCGGCACCCGTATCTTCGGGCCTGTCGCTCGCGAGCTTCGTGACAAGAAGTACATGAAGATCGTCTCGCTCGCTCCCGAGACCCTGTAGTTAGGGGAGATATATGTATATCAAGAAGGGCGATAAGGTCCAGGTTCTCTCTGGTAAGGATCGCGGCAAGCAGGGCGTTGTCCTGCGTGCTCTCCCCGCCGAGAACAAGGTCGTTGTCGAGGGCGTTTCGGTCGTCAAGAAGGCCGTCAAGCCCAACGCTGCCAACCAGCAGGGCGGCATCGTTTCGCAGGAGGCTCCCATCGACGCCTCCAACGTCAATCTCGTTTGCCCCGAGTGCGGTAAGGTTACCCGCGTCGGTCACGAGAAGGACGGCAAGAACAAGCTGCGCGTCTGCAAGAAGTGCGGCCACAAGTTCTAAGTTGCCCGCAACATTAAGTTGCTAGCCAAGGCCCGGATGCCCCCACGGCACCCGGGCCTTTTTCTATCCCTACTCATTCGGGACAGACTTAAATGAGTGGCCGTTGATTGGCGGTCATTGGGGACAGACTTAAATGACTAGTCGTTGGGGACGTTCTTAAACGGCTAGTTGATGGGGACAGTCTTTAGATTTGTATATCTGGCCATCTGGGATAGGCTTCAACGAAAGCGGCACTTAGGGACTGTCCCTAGGTGCCGGCACATAGGGACGTTCCCTTTTTGCCGGCAGTTTGGGACGATCCTTTGATGTCTGATGCCCCCAGAGGGGTGAAGTAATACAGCTGGCTCTGTCTTTTAGGGCTTTGGTGTTCCGTCCCTTTATGTTTCACAAAGATCGTCGCATGCGCATGTACACGCATAGCCTTGCGCGATAATGCGCATAGTCGCGCAAACATCTGCCAATTATGTCAAAATAATGACCGATAAGCAAATAAACACGCAAACACGAGCAGATACGCGCGCAATTGTGCGAATATAGGGTTGTTAGAAATGAAGGACTTCCGATGACTCAGGAGGCACATAATGGCAGATTCCAAACAGGCTCCGCTCGACGCCGAAGCAGCCGCTAAGGCGGCGTTCGCCTCGGTCCAGGATCAACCGTTTCCCGACAACATTTTTACGGCTCCCGAGCTTCGTTGGGCTGTAATTGGGTGTGGCGTTATCGCCAACCAGATGGCTCAGTCTCTCGCCCTTGCCGGCCGAAAGCTCGCGGGCGTTGCCAACCGCACGCTGTCCAAGGCTCAGGCTTTTGCAGAGCAGTATGGCGTTGAGAAGGTCTATGAAACGGTCGAGGACCTCTACGCCGATCCGAATATTGACGCAGTCTATATCACCACGCCGCACAACACGCATATCACCTACCTGCGAGCCGCTCTGGCAGCTGGCAAGCACGTGCTCTGCGAAAAGGCCATCACCCTCAACTCCGCCGAGCTCGACGAGGCCCGCGCCATTGCCGGTGATCACAACGTCGTCCTTATGGACGCCACCACGGTGCTTCACATGCCCTTATATCAAGAGCTGCGTCGCCGCATGGATGACGGTGAGTTCGGCCGTATGAATCTCGCCCAACTCAACTTTGGCAGCTATAAGGAGTACGGCGACCTGACCAACCGCTTCTACAACCGCAACCTTGCCGGCGGTGCCATGCTCGATATTGGTGTGTATGCCCTGTCTGTCATGCGCCTCTTTATGGCGAGCCAGCCCGCTGAGGTTGTCTCGCTGGGCAACACCTGTGAGACCGGTGTCGACGTTGCGGGCGGCATCGTATGCCGTAATTCCGAACAGCAGCTGGGCGTGGTGAGCCTCACGCTCCACTCCAAGCAGCCCAAGCGCTCGGTCATCAGCTTCGATAAGTGCTACATCGAGGTCAACGATTATCCGCGTGCCGATCACGCGACCATCGTGTGGACTGCGGACGGCCACCGCGAGGAGGTCCACGCCGGCACCGAGGCTTACGCCCTTTGCTATGAGATGGCCGATCTTGAGAAGGCCGTTGCCGGCGACGACTCCAAGCGCGAGCTGCTGGGTTATGCTTCTGATGTTATGGAGCTTATGTCCAAGCTTCGCGCCGACTGGGGAGTCGTGTATCCCGAGGAGGAGTAAGCGATGCTAGCGGAAGATAGGCTTAATGCGATTGTGTCGATGGTGCAGCAGGCTGGCTCGGTTACTGTGCCAGAGCTTGCCGATACCCTGGGCGTGACGGCGTCTACCATTCGGCGCGACCTGCAGACGCTCGACCGAGCGCATCGCATCGCCAAGGTCCACGGTGGAGCGACGAGTCTTGAACGCGCGCACGTGACGCGCGACCTAACGCTTAATGAGCGCAGCGACCTCCATAACGACGACAAGGAGCGTATCTGCGCCCGTGCGGCGGCGCTTGTGGAGCCCGAGAGCTTTGTATACATCGACTCGGGCTCGACGACGCTCAGGCTCATCGAGCATCTTCCACACCTTGAAGATGTCACCTATGTGACCGATTCCGTGCTCCATGCTCAGCGCCTTGCTTTGCGCGGCATGCGTACCGTGGTGCTGGGCGGCGAGCTCAAACCCGAGACCGAGGCACTCGTTGGCCCCGATGCCTTGGCAACCCTGGACCGCTATAACTTCAACTGCGGCTTTTGGGGATCCAACGGCATCGCGGCCGAGCAAGGTCTCACCACACCGGATATCGAGGAAGCACAGGTCAAGCGTATCTCGATGCGCCATACCGCCAAACGCTTCGTAATCTCGGACGCCAGTAAATTTGGCATGGTGGCGCCCGTCAAGTTCGCGGACTTCCGCGACGCAACGATTATTACCGCAGGCGAGGTCCCCGCCAAGTACCGGGCAATGGACAACGTCATCACGGTCTAGCAGCAGGGGACGGGCTAAGGCCAAAACCACCACAAAGGGGCCTGTCCCCATTGTGGTGGTTAGCAACGGAAACCGAGTAGTTTTCTCAATAGAAAAGCGGCAACGTCCATCACGGGCGTTGCCGCTTTCGTTGTCTACCGGTTTGTCTACGTCTGTAACAACTGGACCGTTAAAAGTGGGTTAGATGTTACAGAGTGAGATACTTCCGAACCGCACCGTCCCTTTGTCTCAATCTGTAACATCTTGGGCCGATTTTGCCGAGTTGTTGTTACAGATTGAGATTTTCCCTTAAGGGGGATTCGAATGTCTCGATCTGTAACAGATAGGCCGGAAAATGAGCTCTAACTGTTACAGATCGAGACGTTTTGGGACCGCGGCTGAGCCATTGCGGCAAAACTACCACAAAGGTGCCTGTCCCCATTGTGGTGGTTTAGGGCTCCCAGGGGCAGGGGGCTTCGATATAGATATGCTCGCCGGTTACGGGATGCGTGAAGGACACGCTGTGGGCGTGGAGCATCAGGCCGCAGGGGCGCGGCGTTCCGTACAGGTCGTCGCCAACCAGGGGATGACGCTCGCTCGCCAGATGCACGCGAATCTGATGCTTGCGGCCGGTGAGCAACTCGACATCGATATACGAGCGCGCGGGCAGGCCACGACGGCTCTTAAGACGTTTGAGCACCTTCACGCACGTTTGAGACGGCTTGCCGCTGGCGCCGACGCGCATCTTTCGGCTGTCGTGACGGTCGCGGGCGATGGGCTTGTCGATGAGCTTTTCGTTCCAGTCGATCTTGCCCTCGGCGAGCGCCAGATAGTGCTTTTCGAACGCGTGGTCGATGACCATCTGGTCAAAGGCGGGCTGCGTCTGCTTGTCGAGCGAGAACAGCACCACGCCGGTGGTGTCACGGTCCAGGCGATTGAGCGGCTGCATGTCGGTCGCGGCAAAGCCGTCGCCCATCGCCAGCAGCAGGTCGCTGGCGTAGTCGGTGAGCGTGCGTTCACCGGTGCCGTCGCCGTGGACGATCATGCCGGCGGGCTTGTCGATGGCCATGAGCCAGGCATCGCAGTAGAGGACTTGAGGTTCTTCGTTCACGTGTAAGCCTTTCGGTTAGCTGATTCCCACAAACATGCAGCCCGAGGTCGCCCCGCACAGGCGGACGGCGGGCTTGCGGCCGGCTTGAGCCGCCTCGACGGCGCGACGGACGCGAGCGACGGCACGGCCAATCTCATCGGCCTCGAGCAAGGTTCCGTCGACCATAAGACGACGGACGCCGGCGTCGAGCAACTGCGGTACCTGCGGCGTGAGGTCGATGGGGTAGGCGTCGTACAAGCGAGAGCGGCCGTGGATGTCGGTGTGCACGGGCATGACCTTTCCGTCGATATTCTTGAGCGACAGCTTGCGGGCGCGCAGACGGCAGCTGGCACAATCGTGGATGCAGCCATTGGCCACCTGCAGGATGCAATGCTCGCTTGTCATGACGCGCGGGCGGCCAAAGACGGTGATGCCCAGAGCCGCGGGCGCGGCGGCGCCGAGCGAGACAATCTCGTCGAGTGTGATCTCGGGCGAGAGCCAAAACGCACCGGCTCCGCGCTTGGCAAGCGCCTCCATGCAGGGCGTGTTGTGCACCGGCAGGCAAGAGCGAATCTCGGCCGTGGCGCCAACCTGGGAGGCCAGGGCAAGCTCAGAGATGTTGCCAATAGCGACCGTAGCGCCGGCAACAACCCACGGGTCGACGCGTACGTGGTCAACGGCACGGCAGACCTCGTCGAGCACGGGCACGATGCCCTGCTCAAATGCGTCGGCGGGGGAGAGCTCGGCCGCATCGAGCGCGTCGGTGGTCATGTAGATGCGCGTTGCACCCTCCGCTCGCGCTGCCTCGGCGGCCTCGAGCGAGGTGACGGTGGCGCAGATCTGCGGCTCGTCGCGGTAGTGCTCGGGCATGGGCCGCGTACATTTGTCGAGCACCGGCAGCTCGAGCGTGCGGGCACGCTCGTCATACGGTGCCAGAATGGCCTCCTCCAGCGCCTTGCAGGCGGCGGCGCGCACCTTGTGCACGGCGGAGAAGCCCATGCCGCAGCCCTTATCGAGCGCCACATCAAAGCTCGCGGACTCAAAGGGCGAGGACCCCATGCGGCCCACATGCTCTACCAGATCGGACGCCTCGACCGCGCGGGTCTTGGCGGCCTCGACGGTAAAGCCCGTGGCCGTGGCCGTAAGCGAAGGGGCGTCGCAGCAAGTAAGCGTGACGGCAAACGGTTCGCCCAAACGCGCCACAACGGTTACATCAACGGCGCGGCGGCGCAGCACATCGCGCTTGAGCGCGGCGCCGGCAGCGTCAATGGCGCGCTGGCTTCGAATCACGCGCACGCGGCAGCCCTCGGGCATGCTGCGAGGCGCGCGGCACTCGATGATGTCACCGGCGGCGGCATCATCGGCGGCAATGGTGGTCAGGAACTGGTCAAACTCGTTATCGTGGCGAAGCTCCAGCAGGTCGCCCTTGCCCACGGGCTCAAACAACTCAATGCGGGCGATGGCGGCGCGCCGACGGCGGTCGTCGGGCTTGAGGCCGCGCACATCGCGGTTGGCCGGGCGGCTGCCCAGCACCGTGCCCACGATCTGGCCGCGGTTGTTGGAGCGCTCGTAGCTCATCATCTCGTCACCCGAGGTACCGTCTTGGTAGGCGTGCGTAAAGTCGCGGTTAAAGCAGCGCTTGAGCTGTCGCTGGCGGGCCGCATCCTCATCCTTAGAGGTCGAAACATCGGCCAGCATGTCATCAATCTGATGACGATACACGTCGACGATGGAATACACGTAATCGGGGGCCTTCATGCGGCCCTCGAGCTTGAGCGACGCGGCGCCGGCGTCATACAGACGGCGAACAAGCTGTGAAGTGTTGGTGTCACGCGGGCATAGCGCACGCTCGCGGCCGGCGGGGGAGAGTGCGCGACCGTTCTCGTCGATCAGCTTGTAGGGCAGGCGGCAGGGCTGGGCGCACATGCCACGGTTGGCCGATCGTCCCGCCATGGCAAAGCTCGAAAGCAGGCACAGGCCCGAGTAGCAAAAGCAGATGGCACCATGGCTAAAGACCTCAAGGTCCACATCGGGCGCGGCATCGTGAATGGCGGCAATCTCGTCGATGGAAAGCTCGCGCGAGAGGGTCACACGGTCGGCGCCCTGCTCGCGGCACCAAAGGGTTCCGCGGTCGTCGTGGATGTTTGCTTGGGTTGAGATGTGCGTCTCGATGCCGGGCATGGTGCGCTTGACCTCAAAGAACAGACCCCAGTCCTGGATAATGAAGGCGTCGGCGCCCAGCGTGGAGCAGCGATGGATGAGTTGCAGCGCATCGCTCATCTCGGACTGCTTGATGACGATGTTTACCGTGACGTAGACGCGCGACCCGGCTAGATGCGCGGCGCGGCAGGCTTGCTCAAAGGCCTCGTCGGTAAAGTTGGTTGCCTTGCGGCGGGCGTTGAAGCTGCCCATGCCGCAGTAGATGGCGTCTGCCCCGGCAGCGAGCGCGGCGGCAAAGGGCTCGGGCCCTCCGGCGGGCGCCAAAAGCTCGGGTCTGCGGTTGGTGGTTCGACTGGCGGTTGCGGTCATATCCTGCCTTTCAAAATGCTCAGATATTCAAAAGTATAGTGGTGCCGTTGCGGCAGACGATGCCCGTGCTCCAAGTGGGATAAAGTCTTCAGCAGCTTAGGCTGGCTGACCCCGTGGAGAACCGTTCAGCTGCCAACGGGCGCCGTTGGGCGATAAAATATTCTCGCAAGCTGATAATATTCTTGCATCAAACAGAAACCTTGAGTACCATCCCAATCAAGCGCGGTGTTCAGACCGAACTGTGCCTCCCGGTGTGAACGCCGCGCTCACGCTTTCTCAACTGATCGTAAGGAGATAAACATGAGCAAGACCGTCGTGTCTTCCGATAACGCACCCGCAGCCATCGGCCCGTATTCCCCTGGTATCCAGACCGGCAACATGGTGTTCCTGTCCGGCCAGCTGGGCATCGACCCCGCAACCGGCAAGATGCCCGAGGGCGTCGAGGCCCAGGCTAAGCAGTCCCTTGCTAACGTTGAGGCCCTGCTGACCGCTGCCGGCGCCACCTTTGCCGATGTCGTTAAGACCACGGTCTATCTGGCCGACATTGCCGACTTCGCTGCCGTGAACGAGATCTACGCCTCCAAGTTCGAGGCTCCGTTCCCCGCGCGCAGCGCTTTCCAGGTTGCCGCCCTTCCGGCCGGCGGTCTGGTCGAGATCGAGGTCGTCGCCGCTCTCTAAGGCGTTGGCAACAACTAAACATGACATGCAAAAAGACCCTGCAGTGCGTGTGAACTGCAGGGTCTTTTGTCAAGCGATGCGACAAAAATGATCCGTTTTCCTCCGTCCCCAAGGAGTCAGCGGGTTAGCCTTCCTTGCGGACTTTTTGCAGGTAGCGGTAGACGCTGGGCTCCGAGATGCCCAGTGCGGTGGCGGCGCAGGCTACGGCGCCCTTGAGCATGAACACTCCGTTGCCGTTGAGGTGGCGAATGACGTCCACGCGGTCGCTTTGACCAAGCGACGTCACATCCAGCCCGCGAGCGCTCAGCAGCTCGGAAATACTGCGGTCGATGAGCTCCTGCGTGGACTCCGAAAGGCTTTCGACCTCGATGGGGGAGGGCTCGGTGCGTGCGAGAGCGGCGTCAAAGCAGGCCATAAGCTGCTGGGCCATGGCACTGATGTTGCGCACGGCCGAAAGATCGGTGTTGACGCAGAGCATGCCGACGATCTCGCCGTCCTCGCGAATGAAGTACGTCGCCGACTCCAGCGTCTTGCCACCGGCACCGCGGCCTTCGTAGCCCGTAATGAACGGCAGATCGCGATATTTACCATCGTGCATGATCTTGAGTGCCAGATCGGTGGCGGGACCGCCGACCTTACGGCCGCTCACGATGCCGTTGCGAATATCGACGATGGCGTGGTCGGGATCCGAGAAATCGTGCAGGACGATTTCGCTGTTCTTACCGAGTACCTGCTCCAGGAAATCGACCATCGGCAAAAAGCGGCGTACGGTCTCGTTCACGGGCAACTCCTTTGGGTGAAATCGGAAATGTTCATAACAATTTTTTCTCATGGTAACACGGTGTCTATTGACTCGTATATCCGCAGGTACATTGCGTAATACAGACGAACGGTAGGAATTTAGCGGTAAACGGTTGACCAAAAGAAAAGTAAGATGTCATTTTGACCAGACACTTTCCTGACCTGCGGAAATGCATTATCTCAGCTGAAGAATAGTCTGATAACAAAAAATTATTATTGAGAATGAGAATCATCTTTAATACGATATGCAACGAAGGCACAACCTCAACCCCGCACTGCGTCACAATAGAGCGTTAGATGCGAAAACAACTATTTCGAGGATTGGTGGTCAAATGACCCAGGAGACGGTTACGAACGGCACTGAAGCCCTGTTCACTCGCGAAGGCATGCCGCCCGTTAAGGAAATGATCCCGTGTGCCCTTCAGCATGTACTGGCATCGTTTGCCGGCATCATTACCCCGGCGGTCATCATGGCCGGCGTCTACGGCTTTAATAGCCAGCAGAGCACCGACATCATTCAGGTTGCACTCATTCTTTCGGCGATCGACACGGCCCTTCAGGCCTTCGCTCCCTTCCGTCGCATTGGCGGCGGCCTGCCCATCGTCATGGGCGTTTCGTTCGCGTTCCTGCCGGCCCTTCAGGCCATGGGCGCCTCGGGCTTTAGTTTTGGCGCGCTGCTGGGCGGCGAGATCGTTGGCGGTGCCGTCGCGGTCCTCTTTGGTCTGGCCTACAGCAAGATTAAGTGGCTGTTCCCGCCCGTCGTGACCGGCACGGTCATCTTCTCCATTGGTGTCTCTCTCTATCCCACGGCCGTCAAATACATGGCCGGTGGCATGGGCACGCCGTTGTGGGGCACCCCGCAGGCATGGTGCGTCGCTCTTATCACCTTCGCCGTGGTCTTTGCGCTCGCCAACTTTGGCAAGGGCACGCTCAAGCTGGGATCCGTGTTCTTTGGCATGATCGTTGGCATGATCGTTTCGATCCCCTTTGGCATGATCGACTTCTCCAGCGTCGCCACCGCTCAGGTCTTCGCTCTTCCCAAGCTCATGCCCTACGCGCTCGAGTTTGATCCCGAGGTCTGCATTACCCTCGCCGTCGTGTTCCCCATGGTTGCCATCCAGGTTATCGGTGACGTCTCCGCCGCCTGCCTGGGCTCCATCGACCGTATGCCCACCGAGCGCGAGCTCTCCGGCGCTATCGTGTCCCAGGGCCTCACCTCTATGGTCGGCGGCCTGCTGGGCGGTCTTCCCACCAGCGCCCTTGGCCAGAACGTGGGCATCATCTGCTCCAACAAGGTCGTTAACAAGTGGGTCTTTGTGATCATCGCGGCCGTCTTTGCCATCGCCGGTCTGTTCCCGCAGCTCTCTGCCGTCCTTTCCGCTATCCCGCAGCCCGTCATCGGCGGCGCGACCGTCGGCGTCTTTGGCACCATCACCATGAACGGTGTGCGCATGTTCACCCGCGAGGGCCTCACGCAGCGCACCACCACCATCGTCGGCACCTCCGTTGTCTTTGGCTTGGGTATCTGGATGGCCAGCGGTTGCCTTGCCGGCGAGGGCATGCCCACCTGGGTGTCCACCGTCATCGGCTCCAACGCCGTAACCCCCACCGCCATCATGGCCATCGTGCTCAACCTGATCCTTCCGCAGACGCCGGTCGTGGCTCAGCACATCGATGCCGCCAAGGATGCCGCTGTGAATCTGGTCCTGCCCGAGAGCAAGAAGTAACCAATTCGGTGCTATTCGCCGGCGGACGCATCGCCTCGTCCGCCGGCGCCATGCGGCGCCAAGCCGCACTTCAAAGGGCTTGTCCCTTTGGTGAAGCGTTGACGGGAGAGGGCCCGTTTCCGGTGTAGGCCGGCGCTTCGTACTTCCGCCATGTCAGAGGTGTCAAACCCCGCCTCTGATGTTGAAGGGAGCATTTATGCTTCTGGTCGCTAACGGTTCCGTCTTTACCCGCAACGCTCAGACTCCGTTCATTCCCAACGGTGCAGTCGCTATTGACGGAGATACGATCGTCGAAGTGGGCCCCGAGCGCGAGCTCAAGGCCAAGTACCCGGATGCCGAGTACGTCGACGCCCAGGGCAACCTCATCATGCCCGGACTCATCAACTGCCACACCCACATCTACTCGGGTCTGGCCCGCGGCCTTGCCATTAAGGGCTGCAACCCCACCAACTTCCTGGAGAATCTTGAGCAGCAGTGGTGGAAGATCGACGACAACCTGACACTCGACGGCACCAAGGCCAGCGCCTATGCCACGATTCTGGATTCCATCCGCGATGGCGTTACCACGATCTTCGATCACCACGCGAGCTTCTGCGAGATCCCGGGCAGCCTCTTTACCATTAAGGATGCAGCTCAGGAGCTGGGCATGCGTTCGTGCCTGTGCTACGAGGTCTCCGATCGCCGCGGCCAGGAAAAATGCGACCAGGCCATTGCCGAGAACGCCGAGTTTGCCCAGTGGGCCGCCAAGGAGCGTCGCGATAACGATAACCACATGATCGCCGCCATGTTTGGCGGTCACGCCACCTTTACGCTGTCGGACGAGACCATGGACAAGATAGCCGAGGCCAACAACGGCCTGACCGGTTTCCACATCCACGTGTGCGAGGGCATGAACGATGTGTGGGATTCCCGCCTCAACCGCGGCGGTATCAGTCCCGTCGAGCGCCTGCTGCAGCACAACCTGCTGGGTCCCGACACCATGCTCGGCCACTGCATCCACGTGACGCCTGCCGAGATGGATATCGTCAAGGAGTCCGGCACCTGGCTCGTCAACAACCCCGAATCCAATATGGGAAACGCCGTGGGCTGCGCCCCCGTGCTCGAATTCTTCCGTCGCGGCATCCCCGTGTGCATGGGCACCGACGCCTACACCCACGATATGCTCGAGAGCCTCAAGGTCTTCCTGATCATCCAGCGCCACAACGCCGCCATGCCCAACGTGGGCTGGTGCGAGGCCATGACCATGCTGTTTGAGAACAACGCTAAGATGGCGAGCAAGTACTTCGATCGCAAGCTCGGTGTGCTTGAGGCCGGCGCTGCCGCCGACGTCATCGTCATGGACTACAAGCCCTTTACGCCGCTGAGCGAGGAGAACATCGACGGCCACATGCTCTTTGGCATGATGGGCAAAAACTGCCGCACCACCATCATCAACGGCCGCGTCCTGTACAAGGATCGCGAGTTCGTTGGCATTGATGAGGACAAGATCAACGCGTGGACCATGGCTGAGTCCAAGAAGCTCTGGAGCACGCTCAACGATCGCACCTACTAATTCACAAGTAGATTCACGCGCGCCGGATGTTTCGCCGCATCCGACGCGCGTATAGGCGGCCTCCGCGGGGTCGCCGGCGCTGTGCTAGCGCTACACCGTATTTGCGCCCGCCGCGCGGTCTCGCCGGGCGTTACAGAGAGGAGCTCACTATGAGCGACATCATGAGGCCGATCCCGTTTTCGCAGCTGATGAACTGGATCATCGAGGAGCACAAGACCCAGGGCGCCGTCTTTGGCGTGCGCAAGATGGTCACGACCAACCAGGAGGGCGCGCTTCCCATTTTTGACGAGCGCATCGAGACTCCGTTTGGCCCGGCCGCCGGTCCCAATACGCAGCTTGCCCAGAACATCGTGGCATCCTACGTTGCCGGTTCCCGCTTCTTTGAGCTCAAGACCGTCCAGGTTATGGACGGCGAGGAGCTCTCCAAGTGCGTGAACAAACCCTGCATCGTGGCGCAGGACGAGTGCTACAACTGCGAGTGGTCGACCGAGCTCGAGGTTCCGCAGGCCTTTGCCGAGTACGTGAAGGCATGGTTTGCCTGCCACCTCATCGCTCGCGAGTACGGCCTGGGCAGCCCGGACGGCTTTGTCTTCAACATGTCCGTGGGCTATGACCTCGAGGGCATCAAGAGCCCCAAGGTCGACGCCTACATCGAGGGCATGATGGACGCCAGCGGCTCCGAGGTTTGGAATGAGTGCCGCACGTGGGCGCTCGCTAACCTGGACAAGTTTGAGCATGTTGACGCCGCGTTTGTCGAGTCCATCCCGGCGCGCGTCTCCAACTCCATCACCGAGTCTACCCTGCACGGCTGCCCGCCGGCGGAGATTGAGCGCATCGCGACCTATCTGATCACCGAGAAGGGCCTCAACACCTACATCAAGTGCAACCCCACGCTGCTGGGCTATGAGTTTGCACGTCAGCGTCTCAACGAGCTGGGCTTTGACTACATCGTCTTCGATGACACGCACTTCCGCGAGGATTTGCAGTGGGCCGATGCCGTGCCTATGTTCGAGCGCCTGATTGCCCTGTGCGCCGAGCGCGGCCTGGAGTTTGGCGTCAAGCTCACCAACACGTTCCCCGTCGACGTGACGAGAAACGAGCTGCCCTCCACCGAGATGTACATGTCGGGCCGTTCGCTGTTCTCGCTGACCATCGAGGCTGCCCGTCGCATTACCGAGCAGTTCGATGGCAAACTGCGCATCAGCTACTCCGGCGGCGCCACGGTCTACAACATCCGCGCCCTGTATGACGCCGGTATTTGGCCCGTTACCCTGGCGACCGATGTGCTCAAGCCCGGTGGCTACGAGCGCTTTAGCCAGATGGCCGGCGAGTTCACCGATCTGGATGGCAAGCCGTTCGCGGGCGTCTCGCTCGACGCCGTGACCGCGATCCAGGCCGATTCGCTCACCAACCCGCTCTACAAGAAGCCGTTGCGCCCGCTGCCCGATCGCAAGGTCGCCGGCAAGAGCCCGCTTTCCGACTGTTTTACCACGCCGTGCCGCACGAGCTGCCCCATCCAGCAGGATATTCCCGCCTACCTGGCGGCTGTTGACGAGGGCCGCTTCGAGGACGCCCTCAACATCATCGTCGAGCGCAACGCCCTGCCGTTCATTACCGGCACCATCTGCCCGCATCCCTGCGGCCGTGCCTGCGAGCGTGCGTTCTACGAGCCCGAGGGCGCCCAGATCCGCGCCAGCAAGCTCAAGGCCGCCCGCGAGGCCATGACCGCCGTGCTGCCCAAGCTGCGCA
Source organism: Collinsella aerofaciens (assembly GCA_036301285.1). GTDB lineage: Bacteria > Actinomycetota > Coriobacteriia > Coriobacteriales > Coriobacteriaceae > Collinsella > Collinsella aerofaciens_BS. The sequence goes on along the minus strand of JAXJET010000003.1, from coordinate 65,437 downwards.
CCCAGGCCATCGCCAACGACGGCGAGCGCAACGTTGCCGTTATCGGCGGCGGCCCGGCCGGCCTGGCGACGGCGTTCTTCCTGACGCGCGCCGGCGTGCCTGTCACTATCTTTGAGGCCCGCGATTCGCTCGGCGGCGTGGTCCGTCATGTGATCCCCGAGTTCCGTATCGCCAGCGACGATATCTCCCACGATGCAGAGCTCTGCCTGGCCTTTGGTGCCAAGGTACAACTCAATGCTCGCGTGAAGTCCATCGATGAGCTCAAGGCCCAGGGCTTTACCGACGTGGTCGTGGCCACCGGTGCCTGGATGCCCGGCTCTGCGGGCCTGGGAGAGGGTGCCGAGCTCGACGTACTGGAGTTCCTCGAGGCCGCCAAGAAGGGCGAGAAGCTCGAGCTGGGCGAGGACGTCGTCGTCATTGGCGCCGGCAACACCGCCATGGATGCGGCCCGCGTGGCCAAGCGCCTGGCTGGTGTGAAGAACGTGCGCCTGGTGTATCGCCGCACCAAGAAGCAGATGCCCGCCGACGAGGAAGAGCTCGATCTTGCTCTTACCGACGGCGTTGAGTTCTGCGAGTTGCTGGCGCCCAAGGCGTTCAACGGCGCCGTGCTGACCTGCGATGTTATGGAGCTTGGCGAGCCGGATGCAAGCGGCCGTCGCAGCCCCGTCGCCACGGGCGAGACCGTCGAGCTTCCCGCCACCACGGTGATCTGCGCCGTGGGCGAGGGCATCGACGCCAGCCTGTACGACGCCGCGGGCGTCGAGCACGACCGTCGCGGCCGCCTCGCCGCCACCTCCACCGGCGTCGAGGGCGTCTGGGCTGCAGGTGACTGCCGTCGCGGTCCGGCCACCGTGGTCGAGGCTATCGCCGATGCCGCCGAGGTCGCCCGTGCCATTGCCGGTGTCGACTTTAACAAGTACGCCGACCAGAATGCTCAGGCCGGCCGCGAGGACACCTGCTACGAGCGCAAGGGGTCGCTGTGCCGCGACAAGCGCAACTGCACCAAGACTCGCTGCCTGGGCTGCGGCTCGGTGTGCGAGGTCTGCTGCGACGTGTGCCCCAACCGCGCCAACGTGGCAATTAAAGTGCCGGGCCTGGCCAAGCATCAGGTCGTCCATGTCGACGGCATGTGCAACGAGTGCGGCAACTGCGCCGTGTTCTGCCCCTACCAGGAGGGTCGTCCCTACAAGGACAAGCTCACCCTGTTCTGGAGCGAGGAGGACATGGAGAACTCCGAGAACGAGGGCTTCCTGGCCGTGGACGAGGACCACTTTAAGGTTCGCGTCGCCGGCACGGTCCGCACCGTCTCGGTCGATGCCGTCAACACCGGTCTTCCCGAGGCCGTCCGCCTGACCATCAGGGCTGTGCGCGACAACTATTCGTACCTTCTTAAGAAATAGGCGAGTCTCTTATGGCCAAATCCATTCAACATAACGTGGCCTACGTTGCCTGCGGAAGCGGTTGCGCCTCCGCAGGCGGCGACGCCCACTGCAGCGAAGGCTGCATTGGCTGTGGCGCCTGCGTCACGGCCTGCCCCCACGGCGCCATTGCGCTGGTCGATGGCGTCGCCCGCGTGGACCGCTCCAAGTGCACGGGCTGTGGCCTGTGCGGCATGGCGTGCCCGCAGCGCGTGATTGCCTTCGTTCCCGGCTACCAGAACATCCTGGTGCGCTGTAACAACACCGACAAGGGCGCCATTGCGCGCAAGATCTGCGACACGAGCTGCATCGGTTGCGGCATGTGCGCCAAAAAGTGCCCTGCCGGCGCTATTCGCATCGAGGACAACTGCGCCCATATCGACGGCGCGGACTGCCTGTCGTGCGGCATGTGCGCGGTTGTGTGCCCGCATGGCGCCATTCACGACCGCACCGGCATTGCCGCCGGCGTGTAGAAGGGAATCACCATGGCACAGGAATTCACTTTTACCGTTAACGGCGTTGAGCGCACGACGACCCAAAACAAACCGCTGCTGCGCTACCTGCGCGACGACCTGCACATTCACTCCGCCAAGGACGGCTGCTCCGAGGGCGCCTGCGGTACCTGCACCATTCACGTGGACGGTGCGGCCGTCAAGGCGTGCGTGCTGACCACTGCGCTTGCCGCCGGCCGCAACATCGTGACCGTCGAGGGCCTGCCCGAGGACGTGCGCGAGGCCTTCGTGTACGCCTTTGGCGCCGTGGGCGCCGTGCAGTGCGGCTTTTGCATCCCCGGCATGGTCATGGCGGGTGCAGCGCTCATCGCCGAGGACCCCGAGCCCACCGAGGAGCAGATCAAGTACGCCATCCGCGGCAATGTCTGCCGTTGCACCGGCTACAAGAAGATTATCGAGGGCATCTCGCTGGCCGCTGCGGTGCTCCGTGGCGAAAAGCAGATCGACGAGGATCTGGAGCGCGGCGATGACTACGGCGTGGGCAAGCGCGCCTTCCGTATCGACGTGCGCAGGAAGGTGCTCGGCGAGGGCAAGTATCCCGACGACATCGACGAGCTCGATCAGCCGGGCCTGACCTATGCCAGCGCCGTTCGCTCCAAGTATCCGCGCGCCCGCGTGCTCTCCATCGACACCTCCAAGGCCGAGGCCCTGCCCGGTGTGGTGGGCATCCTGCGAGCCGAGGACGTGCCGGTCAACCAGGTCGGCCACCTTATCCAGGACTGGGACGTCATGATCGCCCAGGGCGATATCACCCGCTGCGTGGGCGACGCCATCGTTTTGGTAGTCGCCGAGGACGAGGCGACGCTCGAGAAGGCCAAGAAGCTCGTAAAGATCGATTACGAGCCTCTGGAGCCCGTGCGCAACATTGTCGAGGCCAGGGCCGCCGACGCCCCGCGCCTGCATGACAGCTACTTTGCCTTCGGCAACACGGTGGAGCTCAAGGACAACGTGTGCCAGAGCCGTCACGTGACGCGCGGCGACGCCGCCAAGGCGCTGGCAGAGAGCGCGTTTACCGTGACGCAGCGCTTTACCACGCCCTTTACCGAGCATGCCTTCTTGGAGCCCGAGTGCGCCGTTGCCTTCCCGTACAAGAACGGCGTCAAGGTGCAGTCGACCGACCAGGGTGCCTACGATACGCGCAAAGAGTGTGCCCACATGTTTGGCTGGGACAACGAGCCCGAGCGCGTGGTCGTCGAGACCATGCTCGTGGGTGGCGGCTTTGGCGGCAAGGAGGATGTGTCCATCCAACACCTGGCCGCGCTCGCCGCATATAAGTTCCAGCGTCCTGTGAAGTGCAAGCTCACGCGCGCCGAGTCGCTCGCGTTTCATCCCAAGCGCCACGCCATGGACGGCACCTTTACACTGGGCTGCGACGCCGAGGGCAACTTTACCGGCCTGGACTGCGAGATCAACTTTGATACCGGCGCCTACGCGTCGCTGTGCGGCCCGGTGCTCGAGCGCGCTTGCACGCATGCTGTCGGCCCCTACAAGTACCAGAACACCGACATTCGCGGTTATGGCTACTACACCAACAACCCGCCCGCCGGCGCGTACCGTGGCTTTGGCGTCTGCCAGTCCGAGTTTGCGCTCGAGAGCCTAATCGACCTGCTGGCCGAGAAGGTCGGCCTGGATCCGTGGGAGATTCGCTACCGCAACGCCATCGAGCCGGGCGAGGTTTTGCCCAACGGTCAGATTGCCGACTGCTCCACGGCGCTTAAGGAGACACTGCTCGAGGTCAAGGATGCCTACTATGCGCATCCCGGACACGCCGGCATTGCCTGCGCCATGAAGAACGCCGGCGTGGGCGTGGGCCTGCCCGATGCCGGCCGCTGCAAGATTCGCATCGAGAACGGCGCGGCCGTGGTCTATGCCGCCACGTCCGACATTGGCCAGGGCTGTAACACCGTCTTTTTGCAAGACGTTGCCGAGGCATGCGGCCTGCCGCTTCGCTGCATCGCCAACGGCGAGTGCTCCACCGAGAACGCTCCCGACTCCGGCACCACGTCTGGCTCGCGTCAGACGGTCGTGACCGGCGAGGCCGTGCGCGGTGCCGCCTTCCTGCTGCGCGATGCCATGCTTGATATCGAGGCCGGCAAGTCTGCGCCCGCCGCTCCCGTGAGTGCGCATGGCGACGGCGTCAAGATCGAGTATGACGACGGCCGCGCCTATCAGCTGCACACGCAGGAACTCGTCGCCGGCCAGGGTATGCACCCTCAGGATCCCGCGGCCGCCATCAAGGCGCTCGAGGGATGCGAGTTTGGCTACGTGTACCTGGAGCCGACCGACAAACTGGGCGCCGACGTTCCCAATCCCAAGAGCCACATCTGCTACGGCTTTGCCACGCATGTGGTCATTCTGGATGATGACGGCCGCGTGAGCGAGGTCTACGCCGCGCACGATTCCGGCAAGGTGGTCAACCCCATCTCCATCCAGGGTCAGATCGAAGGCGGCGTGCTCATGGGGATGGGCTATGCGCTTACCGAGGACTGGCCGCTCAAGGACTGCGTACCCCAGGCAAGGTACGGTACGCTCGGGCTGTTCCGTGCGCCCGAGATTCCGGATATCCACGCCATCTACGTGGAGAAGGACGAGCTGCTGCCCGTGGCATACGGCGGCAAGGGCATCGGCGAGATCGCAACGATCCCCACGGCGCCCGCCGTGCAGAACGCCTATCGCGCATTCGACGGCAAGCTGCGTCCGGATCTGCCCATGGTGGATACGCCGTACAGCCGCGCCCGTCACCGTGGGTAGGGTAGGGCGCAGACGGCATTGCTGATGGGTTGTTCGCGCACAACACCAACTACATACGCTGCGCCTTTGGCCCCGGCTCCATCGCGAGCCGAGGCCTTTTGTTTGGAGCGCCTTCGCATGCGGAAGCTGCGTCCCAGATTTCGGCTCCAGAATGGGACGTACTTTCCAGACGGGGCTTCAAACGGAAACTGTATCCCGGATTCGACGCTCAGAATGGGATTCGTTTTCCGCTGGCCGGCCGTTTGGAAAGTGCATCCCAGTTTGAGCGTTTATTCCGGGATGCGGTTTCCGCTGAAGGACTCAACCGGAAAGCACGACCCGTTCCGAGACCTGATTCCGGGACACGCTTTCCGCTAGGCCCGCCATCCGGAAAGTGCATCCCGTTTTGAGCGTCCAGGCTAGGACGCGCTTTCCGTTGGCGTGGTCGTTGGGAAAACGCGGCCCAAATAGGGGGGGCGATCCGGCGATGCGTGGCCTAGCAGCTCCTACAGGTCCACCTCGTTGAGCCATGTCGGCAGCGCGGTCTGCCGGATGCCTGCCGTCTGCAGCTTTTTGGCGAGCACTCCTGCCGAGCGGACCTCGTTCATAGTAAAGCGCAGCAGAGGGTGACCGTAGAGCGATAGGTGCGCCTCGCGCTGTCGTTCGGCAACGAGCGCCTCGGCGGTGGTGCGTCCGGCCAGCATGGTCTGGTCGGTATATTTGATGAGCCCGTCGAGCTCGCCCAGCGTGAGTTCCCGCGCCTGGCGCTCCCAGGCAAAGTCCGTTCGTATGGGCTTGGCCGAATCGAAGGGGTCCGTCAGCTCGTATTGAAGCCAGTCGGGCGCAAAGCCCGTCTCGATCATGATGGCTCGGGCGACCGATTCCCCGCCGCTCTCGGCGCGGGTGTCGGCATATCGAAGCGTTGTGAGGGCGGTGCGAATCGCGCGACCATTGCGGGCAGTCGCTCGTTGCTCAACGGCCTCCATCAGCTGTTCCGACGCAAGGCCGAGCTTTGAGATCGCCGAATCGGCAATGGACATGCCGTCGGCAAAACCAGTTTGCAGCAGGCAATCTGTGGCCGTTTGGATGGGCGGCGTTACCGATATGCCGGCTCTGCGTATTGCTCCGGCTGGCTCAATCTGGTGTCGCTGAATATGTGCGCCCGGACGAGCCGACGGCTTTGTCGAGCTGCAAACATGCACGACGTTCAGGTGTCGCCACGAGACCTCGAGCCCCAGCAGGCAAGCTGCCGAAAACGAGCAGAACGTCCAATCGGGATGGATGATCGCAAGGGCGCGGAGGATCTCGCAATGGCGTTGCTCTCGGTTGAGTTCATCCCAGTGCGTTTTTCGCGCAAACAACCCCGGCATGGGCGAGACAACCGTGCCGCCGGTGCGCCGAAGGAGCGCTTTTCGGATCGCCGTGCTCGGGGGAATCAGACAGCGCCCCTCTTGTTCGGCTTGAGTGAGCAGTTGGTCGATGAGCTGGTCGTTGCAATGGGTCATGAGCTACCGCCTCCTTTTGGGTAGCAAAAACGTATCAGCTGGAACTTGCCGCTCAGCTGACCAAAAGCTGACCAAAATCTAACCATGAAGGTAGATGACCTGCTTTTGGCGACATATTTCTTGTTTGAATCGGTGAGCGGTAATCGGCGACCGTGAACGGTAGCTGGATATGAAGTCTTGGTAAGTTTCGGGACGTGTACTTTTTGAAAAAGAGCATTCTATCTGCTGTTTTGTGTTTCTGGATCGCATATTTGAAGGCATGTGATAAGGGCAGCGGACTGTCGCCTTGTATCTGCGGAAACTGTGTCCCGGAATTGCCGCTCGGAACGGGACGCGCTTTCCGGAACCAGCCCTCAAGCGGAAACTGTGTCCCAGATTTCGGCCCCAGAGTGGGATACCGTTTCCGGATCGGGCCTCAAGCGGAAATTGCATCTCGGAACGAGCCCTCAGAGCGGGATGAACTTTCCCAACGGGGCCGCATGCGGAAGCTGTGTCCCGGAATGAGCGCTCGGAATGGGATGCATTTTCCGGTAGAAGCTTCAGCGGAAAGTGCATCCCAGAATTCAGGCTCAGAACGGGACACGCTTTCCGGATGGGATGCTTGGCGGAAACTACGGCCCAGTTTTGGCTCCAGAACGGGATGCATTTTCCGGAACGGTCCACGTGCGGTGGTGTACCGCCCCTTTCGTGTGCGCGCTTGTCGAATTACGTTATAGCTAGCTATATTATAGGAAGGTATAATATAGCTAGCTATAACGTAAAGGAAGGATGGTCTATGTTTGTCGGAAGAACAGCGGAAATGTCCGAGCTCAATCGACTGTATGGCACGGACTCCTTTGAGATGCCTGTGATTTACGGCCGCCGTCGTGTGGGTAAAACGCGCCTTATCACAGAGTTCATCCAAGGCAAGAAGGCTATTTACTTTCAAGCTCGTCGTACCAATGCGGAGGCAAACCTGCACGGCTTTAGCCAGGCGATACTTGCAGGCTCGGTTGGTGCTGCAGGCGTGTCGTTTCGTAGTTTTGACGAGGCGTTCGATGCATTGGTCACCATGGCTCGAACGGAGCGTTTGATTGTCGTGATTGACGAGTATCCCTATCTCGCCCAATCGAATCCCGAGATCAGCTCGTTGCTGCAAGACAAGATCGACCACTTATACAAAGAGACCAGGCTAATGCTGATCCTATGCGGCTCGTCTCTTTCGTTTATGGAGGAACAGGTGTTGGGCTACGAGAGCCCACTATACGGTAGGCGTACGGCCCAGTTTAAGATCATGCCGCTCGATTTTACGACGACCCTCGGGTTGTGGCAGAGCATGGGTCGCGAAGACGCTGCAGTTTGCTATGGCATGACAGGTGGCATTCCTGCATATATCGAGAAAGTCGATCCTGCCGCACCGCTCAAGGACAACATCAAACGTCTTTTTCTTACTCCTACGGGCTATCTCTTTGAGGAGCCGAGTAACCTGCTATTGCAAGAGTGCCGCAATCCCGAACAATATGATGCGATCGTACAGGCAATTGCCCAGGGACGCTCGAAGAACTCGGAGATTGCGAGCTCTACGGGAATCCCTGCGAGCAACGTAAAGAGCTATGTGGATAAGCTGGCGTCGCTTGGGATTGTCGAGCGCGAGCTGCCCCTAAACGAGACGAGCAATAAGCGAGCCGTGTATCTGCTGAGCGATCAGATGTTTAGGTTCTGGTACAAGTTTGTTCCGCAGAACATCGGGCTGATTCAAAACGATATGGCCGAGATGGCGTATGAGCGCATTGAGCCGCACGTATCGGATTACATGGGTACGGTCTTTGAGCTTATATGCAGACAATACGTGTACGAACTCGCGCGGGCTGGCCAGCTTGATGTGGTTCCGGCAAGCGTTGGGCGCTGGTGGGGGACGGATAATCGCACGCATACGCAGGAAGAAATCGACTTGATTGTTGACGATGGCGAGGGCACTGCGCTGTTTGCGGAATGCAAATGGCGCAATGAACCGGTGGGCGAAGACGTGCTGCAAAAGCTCGTGCATCGAAGCGAGCTCTTTAGGCGGCAGCACAAAAGCTATGCGATCTTCTCGAAGCGAGGCTTTACGCAAGGATGTCAGGAAGCTGCGGCGAGCAGGGGAGATGCCAAGCTGATTTCGTTTGCCGAGATGTGCGAGCGGAGATAACCAAGCACGCTCTGATGTGATGCTCGGAATGGGTCGCGCTAAGGATGCCAAGCGTAAAACCTTCAATGAAAATGGCGTAAAAACTACATCTGTCATGGCGTAAAAACTACATTGAAAGTAGCGTAAAATCAGCATTGAGAATGGCGTAATTTCGCATATCGCGTGATAGAGAGGGACGGCCGTCTATGGATGCACCAAAGAGATTGACCCAAAAGGGATATAGGCCCCGGCTCATAGAGGAGCGCCTCGACACCCTTATGCGGGCGTTTGGCTGTGTGGAGATCAACGGCCCCAAATGGTGCGGCAAGACCTGGACGGCGCTCTCTCGCTCGGCGAGCGTCTCCAGGCTCGATGAGCCTGCGCAGCGTGCGGCGGCAGAGGTCGACCCAAGCCTGGCGCTCATCGGCGATGCGCCACACCTGGTCGATGAATGGCAGGAGGTGCCCGAGGTTTGGGATGCCGCCCGGCGTTTCGTGGACGCGAGCGGCAACGAACGGGGGACACTTTTGCTCACGGGCTCGACCGCGCTCAAAAGCGAGGAGCGCAGCCATGTTCGTCATTCCGGCACGGGTAGGATCGCCCGTCTGTCAATGCGCCCCATGGCCCTGTGTGAGTCGGGCGACGGCGAGCCGCTCGTGTCACTGGCAAGCCTCTTTAAGGGCGAGGATTTTGCCCCTCAGCGTCGCGAGAGCACGGTGGATGACGTCGCCCGCTGGTGCTGCAGGGGCGGTTGGCCTGCAAATCTTGGGCTTTCGGAAGATCTTGCGCGAGAGACGGCAAGCCAGTACGTGCACTCGGTGCTCGACGTCAACGTGCTGGACGAGGGCATGTCGCCCGAGCTTGCACACGGCCTTTTGCGAGCTCTTGCCATGAACGAGAGCCAGGCTGTCACGTACAAGACGCTCGTAAAGGACGCCTCGTACGGTGAGGCGGGCCCCGACGAGAGGACCATCGCTGCGTACTTGGACCTCTTCAACAGGCTCAAGCTGACCGAGGACCTGTGCGGATGGGAGCCGCCCATGCGCTCGAAGGCCCGCGTTCGCGTGCGCCCCAAGCGCTACTTCTGTGACCCGTCACTTGCGGCGGCGTTGCTGGGGGCTACCCCTGAGCGGCTGCTTGGCGATATGCAAACGCTGGGGATGCTCTTTGAGAATCTCGTCCTGCGCGACGTGCGCGTGTTCCTTTCCACCTACGGCGGTGTCGACAACAGTGTCCATTATTTCCGAGATGAGAAGGGCCTTGAGGTCGATCTGATCGTTGAGCACGACGGGCGCTGGGGAGCCATCGAGGTCAAGCTGAGTGATGCGAAAGCAGACGATGGAGCGAGAAATCTCAAGGCGCTGGAGAGGAAAGTGCTCTCCAATCCTGCCGCCCAGAATGCCACGCCGGCGTTTTTGGCGGTCGTGGTTGGAAAGGGGAGCATTGCCTACACACGCGACGACGGCGTGGCGGTGATTCCCATGGCGGCACTTGGGGCGTAGTGGTTTTGCGGGCGTGCCGTGCTTCCTTTACCGAAAATCCATTTGGTAAACCAGATGCTCGCGGATAGAATAAAGTTGACGGCAGCCCAAGGGTGATAGCTGGGCAGCGCCGTTGCTTGGTCAAGAGGTCAGTGCCTTAATGGCAGCGACTTGTTATGCTTCGAATGCTGCTTGAGTGCCTCGGAAAGTTCGATAAGCGCCGTGAAGAGCGAGACCAAAGCAACCAAGAGCTCTGTGAGCTCTGATGGGCCCGGGATGACCTCTGATTCAAGTCACCGGGCCTCAATCTTTTTCATGCATTTGAATAGAGCGGGCGACTCTCTTGGGGCCGTCTGCATGGCGTGTGCCTGGCGCATGGTATTGCGCCCAGCTTTCATGTCCGCGCGGCCACCTATCCTTACGGCAATGTAGCCGCCTATGTAGCAAGCGGCAGGCAACGGAGAAAGGCCCTAACCGTGTCAGTTGAAAAGACGCCGGGTATCTCGGCTATCGATACGACGAACTTTGCGCGCCAGATTGTGCTGGACTTTGAGTTTGCGCCGGTGCCAAAGCAGCGCCAGCGCCGTGGACTGCGCAATGAGATTATCGAGGTCGGCGCCGTCAAGCTCGATTACCACGGCAACGTTATGGGCGAGTTCTCGCAGTTTGTGCAGACGGAATTTACCGAAGGCGTTGCGTTTCCCGTCCGCGAGCTCACAGGTATATCGGCCGTGGACACCGCGATGGCCGACCCGCTCTACATGGTGATCAAAAGGCTCAGCGATTGGATCGGCCGCTACTCCGCCCAGATAGTTTGCTGGAGCGGGACGGACCGTCGACAGCTTATGACCGAGTGCCAGGCAAAGCAAATCGACCTTGCCGCATTTCCTACGGACTGGGCCGATCTGCAGGCGTTTTACACCTCTATCATGGACGTGGGCAGCCACGAGTGCGTCTCTTTGAATGACGCGGCGACGTGGTTTGGCATCGAGTTTGACGAGTCGACGGGTCACGCCCACAGTGCCCTAGCCGACGCGCGCGTGACCGCCAAGTTGCTCAAGCAGGTGATGGACGGGGACTATCGCGTGAGTCCGCGTGCTCAGGAGATCCGCCAGCGGTGGGGGATGGGCGATCGAGCCCAGATGCGCCTTTCCAACAAGTGCCCTGAGCTGGGCGACCTGCTGCTGAAGCTGAAGGCGGAGGGGAGGTAGGCGGGGCTCCGGGAATGACCTCTGACTCAAGTCAACGGGGCTCATTTTGCTTTCTTTGGAGCTTTCTCACGGGGCTGACTTTACTTCGTCTCATTTAGTATAAAGCGGCTGCTAGATTGCATAGTGATGATAAAATTAATCAACTCAACATCAATAGCTGTCGCTTTGCGCAATGAGGGGTTCCGAGACGTATGAACGAGTCTGACACACGGCTTAAACTCATTGATCCTGCGATTATGAAGTCGTGGGATCGCAATACCCAAGTCTTCACTGAGTATTTCTTTACCAGTGGCGAGATTGTTGTGCGCGGAAGTATGGTCACCCGTAAAGACAAGAAGAAGGCTGACTACCTTCTGATGTATGCTCCGGGCATCCCTATCGCAATCGTCGAGGCTAAGGATACGGAGCACACCGTTGATGCCGGTCTTCAACAGGGGATGGGATATGCCCAGCTGCTCGATATTCCGTTTGCGTACAGCTCAAACGGAAAGGGTTTTGTTGAGCACGATTTTCTTACCGGGAAAGAGCGCGCTCTTGCCATGGACGAGTTTCCCACTCCGGCGGAACTTTGGACACGATACTCAAAAGCTAAGGGGCTTGAACATCCGTATAGCCAGGAGATTGTGACCGCTCCGTATTACCAGGAGCACGGCGGCAATCATCCTCGCTACTATCAGTGCATCGCCATCAATCGTACGCTTGAAGCTATTGCGCGAGGTAAGAATCGCATCTTGCTCGTTATGGCAACGGGAACGGGAAAGACTTTTACGGCTTTTCAAATCGTTCATCGCTTGCGACAGACTACCGAGGTTCGTAAGGTTCTCTATCTGGCGGACCGCAATATTCTCGTCGATCAGACCATAGACGGCGATTTCAAGCCTCTCAAGAGGGTTACAACCAAGGTCGTAGGTCGAAAGCTCGATTCTGCTTACGAGGTCTATTTCTCGCTCTACCAACAGCTTGTTGGAGAAAACGGTGAAGAAATATTCCGCGAGTTCGACTCGGAATTCTTCGATTTGATTATCGTCGACGAGTGCCATCGCGGAAGCGCCGCGGCGGACTCCGCATGGCGTAAGGTACTTGAGTATTTCAATTGTGCAATTCAAATCGGTATGACGGCTACGCCAAAGGAGACTGAAGAGGTTTCAAACATTACCTACTTCGGCGAACCTGTCTACACCTACTCCCTTAAACAGGGAATCGAGGATGGCTTTCTCGCCCCGTATAAAGTTATTCGTCCTAAGCTGAACGTCGACATTTACGGATACCGTACTGAGGAAGGCACCATAGATGATCGCGGCGAAGCTCTGCCCAAACGTGTTTTCGAGAAGCAAGACTTCGACAGCGAGATTGTCATCAAAGAGCGCTACGAGGAAGTTGCCAAGCGGATAACTCAATTTCTAAAGGAGACGGATCGTTACTCCAAGACCATAGTCTTTTGCGTTGACATCGAGCATGCCGAAAATATGCGACGTGCCCTTGTAAACGAGAACGCCGATATCGTAAGAGATCACCCCACCTACATCATGAAGATTACGGGTGACGACAGGGAAGGTAAGGCTCAGTTAGATAACTTCATCGACCCCGACGAGAAATACCCGACCATCGTTACGACTTCGAAGCTTCTCACCACTGGTGTTAATTGCAAGACGTGTAAGGTAGTCGTGCTCGACAACAAGTTCGGTGAGCACGGAATGACGGAGTTCAAGCAGATTATCGGCCGCGGAACCCGTATCTGTGAGGACTACGACAAACTCTATTTCACCATCCTCGATTTTCGTGACGCATCGCGTTTGTTTGCAGATCCCGAGTTTGATGGCGAACCTGTTGTTGTGTTTGAGCCTAATCCGGGTGACCCCATTGCGGATCCGGGTCCCGGCGGCAATGGCGGCAGTCCCGTTCCGCCTCCGTCTCCGATCGTAGACCCACCCGTATTGCCGCCGGACGATCCGTCCTCCCATGTGAAATATCACGTTCATGGGGCCGACGTCTATGTAGTGTCGGAGATGGTGCAGTATTACTCCTCCGATGGCCTTCTTGTAACTGAGAGCCTTAAGGACTATACGCGAAAAAACATTCTCGGCGAATACGACACTCTTGACCACTTCCTAGCGGCGTGGAACTCTGAACATAAGAAACAAGCGATTATCGATGAGCTGCGCGCGCGTGGCGTATTCCTGGATGAGCTGCGGCTCGAGACTGGACAGGAGCAAATGAGCGACTTTGACCTCATTTGCCACATTGCTTACGACCAGAGACCTCTTACGCGCAGCGAGAGAGCCAATAGTGTCAAGAAAAAGGGCGTGCTCTATGAGTATGCCGGCGTCGCGCGTGAGGTCCTTGAAGCGCTTCTCGACAAATATGCGACGTCGAACCTCGTAGACTTGGACGACACCCACGTCCTCGACCTCGAGGAATTCCGTCGGTTTGGCAGCCCAATGAAGATCGTCGCCGCATTCGGCGGCAAACAACAGTACATTCAGGCAGCGCAGATGCTCGAGGACGAGCTCTACATCGCATAGAGAAAGGTAACGATAGCAAATGGCACTGGGATCTCTCGTAAAGACCCTGCAGAACATCATGCGCAAAGACGCCGGCATCAATGGCGATGCGCAGCGCATTGAGCAGATGACTTGGCTTTTCTTCCTCAAGATTTACGATGCCAAGGAGCAGGAGTGGGAGTTTCACGATGACTCCTATCAGTCCATCATCCCCGAGCGCCTGCGCTGGTATAGCTGGGCGCACGATGCGAAAGACGGCAAGGCGCTTACTGGCGATGAGCTTCTCGACTTTGTAAACAATAATCTATTCAAGACTCTTGAGAGTCTTGAGCTTGCACCTGATGCGCCTTTGCGACACGTCGTCGTCAAGGCTGCTTTTACTGACGCCAACAACTACATGAAGGATGGGATTCTACTTCGTCAAGTCATCAACGAGATTGACGAGTCGGTTGATTTTACCGAGTACAAAGAGCGCCACGCCTTCGGTGAAATTTACGAGACCATCCTGAAAGACTTACAGTCCGCGGGTAATGCCGGCGAGTTTTACACGCCCCGAGCGGTGACTGACTTTATGGCCCAGGCACTTGCGCCCAAGCTCGGCGAGACTGTGGCTGACTTCGCGTGTGGCACGGGCGGCTTTTTGACGAGCGCCCTCAAGATTCTCGACTCCCAGGTTCAGACTCCAGCCGATCGTGAACTCTATGCAAGATCGGTCTACGGCATCGAGAAGAAGCAGCTCCCTTACCTGCTGTGCGTGACCAACATGCTGTTGCACGATATCGATAATCCTGAAGTCTTTCACGATAACTCTCTCGAGAAGGATGTTCGCGAGTGGAAGCACAAGCCTGACGGCCAGTTTGACGTCGTACTTATGAACCCGCCCTATGGCGGGTCCGAGAGTGCATCGGTGCAAAACAACTTCCCTGTTGCACTCCGTAGCTCCGAGACCGCAGATCTATTCCTTGGACTCATTCTTTATCGTCTTAAGCGAGGCGGCCGCGCTGCTGTTATCATTCCGGATGGTTTTCTCTTTGGCCAGGATAGTGCAAAGACGGAGATCAAGCGTCGCCTGCTTGAGGACATGAACTTGCATACTGTCTTGCGCCTTCCACAGAGTGTTTTCGCTCCGTACACGAGCATCACTACTAACGTTCTGTTCTTCGATAATACGGGGGCCTCTGAGGGCGTTTGGTTCTATCGCATGGACATGCCCGAGGGGTATAAACACTTCTCTAAGACCAAGCCCATTAGGATCGAACATTTTGCACCTGTAAAGGAATGGTGGGAGAACCGTCGGGATATCGAGGAAGACGGCAATCCCAAGGCCAAGTACTATACGGTTGACGAGTTGCGAGACGGCGGTTTTAACTTTGACGTGTGCGGCTATCCTCACGAGGAAGAGGAGATCTTACCGCCTGACGAACTGATCAGGAACTACAAAGAAGAGCGCGCTAAGCTCGATGCCGAGATTGACCAGAAGCTTGCTCGTATTTGCGAGATTCTTGGGATTGAGGCGTAGATGAAGGCAAAAGACCTGAAGAACTCAATCCTGCAAATGGCGATTGAGGGAAAGCTCGTTCCACAAGACCCGAGTGATGAGCCTGCAAGCGTCCTGCTTGAGCGTATTCGTGAAGAGAAGCATAAGCTTATTGCTGAGGGTAAGGCTAAATTCCCGAAGGGCGGGGAGAGCATTATCTATATCGGTTCCGATGGCTCCCCCTATGAGAAGCACGTGGACACTAAGGGACGCGTTCTGAGCGACAAGTGCATCGCGGACGAGGTTCCGTTTGGGATTCCGGAAAGCTGGGCCTGGGCGAGATTTAGTGAAGTCATTGGAATTGCAGCGCGTTTGGTCGACCCGTTGAAATATCAGGACTTTCCTCATATCGCGCCTGACAACATCCAAAAAGGCACCGGAAAGCTCTTGTTCTGTCATAGTGTTAAGGCCGACGAGGTTAAGAGCGCCAATCACCTGTTCTCTGCAGGACAGATTCTCTATTCGAAGATTCGTCCAGCTCTTCGAAAGGCGGTTATCGCCCCTTTTGATGGGCTGTGTAGTGCGGATATGTATCCGCTCAACACCAAGCTGCAACCTGAATATGTCCTCACGGTTCTCCTCAGCAATTTCTTCACTGAGGAGACGCTTAAGGGTGATACGCGTGTCAAAATGCCAAAGACTAATCAGAAGTCATTGAACGTCATTCTGGTCCCAGTTCCGCCTCTCGCCGAGCAGCGCCGCATCGTCGAGCGGGTGAACGAGCTCATGCCCCTGGTCGAGGAGTACGGTGAGCTCGAGGACGCCCGCGAGGAGCTCGACGCCGCGCTGCCCGGCCGCCTGCGCAAGTCGGTGCTGCAGCTGGCGGTTCAGGGAGGGCTCGTGCCGCAGGACCCCGCAGACGAGCCCGCCGGCGTTCTGCTGGAGCGCATCCGCGGGCAGCGCCGGCAGCTCGTGGCCGAGGGGGAGATGAAGGCCCCGAAGGGCGGTGAGTCGATCATCTTCGCCGGTTCCGATGGCCGCCGCTATGAGAAGAGGGTGGACGCCAGGGGCCGCGAGTCCGAGCCCGTCTGCATCGAGGACGAGATCCCGTTCGAGATACCCGAGAGCTGGGAGTGGGCGAGGCTCGAGAGCGTCACCACTTACATCCAGAGGGGCAAGTCGCCGAAGTATTCGACCGTCGAGAAATACCCCGTGATCGCCCAAAAGTGCAACCAATGGAGCGGATTCTCCGTGGAAAAGGCGAGGTTCATCGACCCAGCCACCGTATCCAAGTACGCGGATGAGCGGATTCTGAAGGATGGTGACCTTCTCTGGAACTCGACCGGCCTCGGCACGTTGGGCAGGATGGCGGTCTATGACTCGGCGAAAAACAGATACGGCTGGGCCGTCGCCGACAGCCACGTGACGGTGATCAGGACGCGGGAAGATTGGCTTGATCACCGGTTTGCCTTCGCCTATTTCGCGGGGCCGTCAGTCCAGTCTGAAATTGAAGACCAGGCAAGCGGCAGCACGAAGCAGAAAGAGCTTGCGCAGGAGACGGTCAGAAACTACCTAATCCCAGTTCCGCCCCTCGCCGAGCAGCGTCGCATCGTTTATGAAGTTGACTGGCTTTTCAAAATACTTGTCTAACTGTTTTCATGACCTCGTCGAAAGGAAGATGTCATGAGAATGTTTGTACAATACTTGCAGGAAAAGGGTTATGCGGAAAACACTGTTGATTCTTATTCCTTTGCAATATGCCAGCTTATCGATAAAACTCAGTCTCTAACAAACCAGTCACTTCTTGCGCACAAAGAGTGGCTGGTTTCTTCATTCGCTCCGAAAACGGTTAACAACCGCATCGGCGCAATTAACACCTACCTTGATTTCATCGCTTTCGATGGAATCCGACTCAAAGGAGTGCGAATTCAACAGAAGCCGTTTCTCGACAATGTCATCAGCAATGAACAATACATGCAGTTAATCAGCGGCCTGAAGCAAGACGGTGATTGGTTTTGGTATTTCATCGTTCGCTTTCTTGGTTGTACGGGTGCGAGAGTAAGTGAGTTAAGACAGTTCAAAGTAGAACACGTTACCGCTGGATATATGGACATTGTTTCAAAAGGCCAGAAGCTCAGGAGAATTTGGATACCTGACTCTTTGCGTGAAGAAAGTCTTACATGGAAAGCCAAGCCAATGAATGGCCTTCTATTTCCAGGCAAAAACGACAACGCGATTACTTCGCGCGGCATATCCGTAGGGTTGAAGCGTGCCGCACTGCGCTATGGCGTCGACCAAGACGTCGTATACCCGCATTCATTTCGGCACTTGTTCGCAAAAAACTTTATCAACCGCAACCCAGATATTTCACTGCTTGCTGATCTTATGGGACACGAAAGCATTGAGACAACGCGAATCTATCTGCGGCGCACTGCCGATGAACAGCGCGCCGCGGTTGATGAAGCAGTCAATTGGTAAGAGCAAATACTTCGGTGACTCTAGAAACAATTCGTTTCTGCTCGCTGGCCGGGGGAACAGGAACTAGAGCGCGATACAGCCTGTTGTCATTGATTGCCGGATAGGCAACCCCCTTCGCGTTCTCATTGGCATTTGCATAAGAGTCAAAGCTAGGAGAAACCAAAAAGTAGAGAAGAAAACTAGGAAGGAATCCGTCAAGACATGAAAGGACAGCAAACCCAGTACTTGCGATGGGCTTAATATTAAAATCCTTATCTACGATACAGGCATTATGCAAATAAGGGCGGACGGTCGCATAGAGCACATCATTCTTTGCGACTAGCTTTCTTGCTCGTGAGGGCGCGTCAGCTGCATTTATAACAGTTTCTTGTCCGAGCTTTTGGTTCACATTGTCAATCGACGAGATGTCGATATAGGCAAAACGCGCCTCAGGCCTCTTCTGCCCGCGATTCAAGACAAGAGACCCTAAACGACGCCACTCCCAGCTCTCGGGTATCTCGAACGGGATCTCGTCCTCGATGCAGACGGGCACGGACTCGCGGCCCTTGGCGTCCACTCTCTTCTCATAGCGGCGGCCATCGGAACCGGCGAAGATGATCGACTCGCCGCCCTTCGGGGCCTTCATCTTCTTCTCGGCGACGAGCTTTCGGCGCTGCCCGCGGATGCGCTCAAGCAGGGTACTCGCGGGCTCGTCTGCGGGGTCCTGGGGCACCAGCCCGCCCTGCACCGCCAGCTGCAGCACGGATTTGCGCAGGCGGCCGGGCAGCGCGGCGTCGAGCGCCTCGCGGGCGTTCTCGACCCTGCCGTACTCCTCGACCAGGGGTATGAGCTCGTTCACGCGCTCGACGATGCGGCGCTGCTCGGCGAGAGGCGGGAGGGGGAGAAGCCAGCTCGACAACGTTTGCGCGGGAAGGTGCTTGATTGTGGTTCCGGTAAAGCAACTATCCCATATATGCGATTGCACTATAAAGCAAATATACAGCTCGCAGTAAGTATTGAGCAGCAGCCTTTTGCTGCAGCGAATCCTGTGAAGCGCCTTTTGATAATGCATCGTCTCGTTCGATGTCCAGATTGCGCATCTCCCCGGTACGCCGCCTTCGCAGACGATTAGGTCACCATCAGAGAGCGCATACTTAGCACGATCCGTTTCGCCCATGGGCATGGTCTTCACATTGGCGAGGTCGAATCTGCCCCATTGAACATTGGCATTTCCAAGGTATGGCGCGAGATCACCTTGGTTTTTCTGTTTGTCAAGCATCTTGCCCAGCTGGATAGAAGCGACGTTCGATAGCTTTGTCCAGCACCACCCCTCGGGCAGTTCCTCAAACGGCACTTCGTTCGCGATGCACTTGTCGCTAGTCACGCGACCCTTGGCATCTACCCTCTTCTCATAGGGGGAGCCATCGGAACCGATCAGACGTTCAATTGTGTTCGCAACAAGCATTGTAAAATCTAGTGATATGAGCATCCCGGTTGCTTCTGCGCTTCGATGCTCTCGTCTTTAGCGCCCTCCGTTCGGTGGAGGACTGACGGTAGGTGACGTAAAACAAGAAAAGGGAGCAAACGCAAATGAAAGCAACCGAGGCAAATCTACTCGACCTTATGGGCGTGGCGAAGATGCAGTTCGTCATTCCCGTGTACCAGCGAGTTTACTCGTGGAGTGTAAAAGAGTGCGAGGTGCTTTGGGATGACGTCATGCGAGCGGGTCGTGATGGCGTATCGCACTTCGTGGGGTCAATGCTTTATATCCCCGAGTCCGAGAGCTCTGCCACGAGCATTTCGCGCGTGCTTCTGATTGACGGACAGCAGCGCATGACGACGTTTTCGTTGATGATTGCAGCTTTGGCTGACTATTTGGAGAGCAACCCCGACAAGGCTGGCTTCCTTGGCGACCTCAAAATCTCGGCGCTGAGGAAAAATTACCTCTTTAACGATGACGACTACAACGGTCTGGCACGCTACAAGCTGGTGCTCTCGCAGGACGATAAAGAGACGCTGTTCTCCATCGTGTCTGGGGCTCCCGTGCCAGATGAAAAATCGGATCGCATTGTCGAGAACCATGCGTTCTTCCGCGAAAAGATGCACGGGAAATCATTCGACCCTGCAAGGCTTTGGGCGGGGCTAAACCGCGTGCAGGTCATCGACACTAAGCTCACCGCTGGCGTTGATAATGCCCAGCTCATATTTGAGTCCATGAACTCCAAGGGCAAGCCGCTCACGCCCATTGACCTCATCCGTAACTACGTTCTAATGTCGCTTCCCAACGACGAACAGACCAAGCTTTATGAGGGTTATTGGCATCCACTCGAGTGCTTGTTCGGAAAAGGCGGCGAGGACGAGTTCAATGCATTTATCTGGTACTGGCTGTGGCTTAAAGTTCCCAATAGGATGCCGAAGGAGAACGAGGCCTACTACGAGTTTAAGCGCTATTTCGCCGACGACTACGATGGTGACACCGAGGGCCTGCTTAAGGAGCTGCGCGGGTATGCACATAGATACGCCAGTCTGTTCCTTGGTAAGGAGAAGGACGACGGACTGCGCCGAGTGTTCGGCAGAATCGTAAGCCTCGACGTGAAGCAGATAAGGCCCCTCTTAATGTTGCTTTATTCGGTTTACGAGGGGAATGGACTTAACCGCAATGCGTTTTTACGTATCTGCGAGACTATCGAGTCGTTTCTGTTCAGGCGAGCGGTTTGCGGCAGACTTACCACGGGCCTAAATAATTTCTTTGCCAGCATGTATCGCAATCTCGAGCAGCAGGACGATATCGAGGAGTACGTTACGGCGATGCTCCTTATCCACAGCAGCGGTATGACCGCATACTTTCCGACAGACGAGCATTTTGTCGAGGAGTTTAAGACGCGTGACTGCTACAACCGCTTCTCTAAAAAGCGCTATTACCTGGAGCGCATGGAGAACTGGCACCACCCGAAGGAGTCCATCTCAGCCGACGATTACCAGATCGAGCACATCATGCCCCAGACGATCGATGATGAGCACGGCTGGAAGGAATCGCTTGGTGAGAACTGGGAAGACGTCCACGACAGGCTGTGCAACAACTTGGGAAATCTTACGCTGACGGGCTACAACCAGGAGTACTCAAACCGGTCGTTCTCGGACAAGCTCAATCTGCCTGACGTCGGATTTAAGTGCAGCCCGCTCTACCTAAACAAATCGATTGTCTCGCATGAAAAATGGGGTGAGGAAGAGATTGGGCAGCGCGCGGACGAGCTGGCGAAAGAAGCGTGCGAGATATGGAAGTATCCCGACCTTCCGGCAGACGTCGTCGACAAGTACCGTCCTTCTCGTGGGGAGTCTGACGAGGCTCCTGTCTGGACTCTGCAGGAGAACCACCCCACTTTTGCCGAAGGTGGGCTCAATCAGAAGCTTTTCGATGAGGTGCGCGAGTCCGTTCTGAGTGGTAACCCTTCGTGGGAGTCCTACATAGCTAAGTACTATGTAGGCTTCAGGTCGGGCAAGCGAAAACTGCATGCCGTGCTAGAAGGCAGGACCAGCAACGGTGGTTGGATTGCCGTTGGCTTGGCAAAGAGTGTGGATGATCTAACGGATCCAGAGGACATGTGCCAGGACAAGCGTACGCAGGGTGGATTTGGCCCGGGCTTACCCACTTACGTTGCGCTTCGGAATGCCGATGACATTCCTGCGGTGCTCGATCTCATAAAGCAGTGCTAGGTTGAAGGCCGGGAATCTAGTTCCCGGCCCTTGCCAGCTCAAAATCGTCGATGGCTCGTCCGCCCGTCTACACCCTTACGATCCTGCGGGCCGCACTCAGCAGCTCGTACTCCCTCTGGCTCCACTGGTACAGCTCGGTTGCGCGTACGGCGTCGCGGCACAGGTCCAGAAACACCTCGGCGCCCTCGCAGAAGCACTCGCGGGCAAAGGCGCCGGATCCGTCTGCAACGCACGCGCCGTCGGCAAAGAGCTTCCAGCTGGACGGCTCGCGCGAGTCGTCTCCGAGCAGCTTGATCTGCAGAACATGTGGGCCGCCAGCGGCACATGGCCCTTCTTCCAACGCCTGCACCGTAAAGCGCATCTGGAGGGACAGAGTATAAAATCCGGAAAAGTGTCGAAATAGGCACCTTAAAACTTCGGAAAAGTGTAGTTGGATGACAAAACAGCACTTAGAAGCCGGTGCTGGATGCGGGATCCTGCGGCCGCCTTCAGCCCTCGCTATTCGTCGTCTCCGTCGTTGGGATCGCCCTTGAGGGTGTTGATGTCCAGGTACTGGTTATCGTCCTCTTTTTGCTGGGTTTCCGACTCCGCTTGGGTGGGGCCGCGGAACAGCTGAAATCCCTCAAACGCAATGACGCCGAGCAGGGCAATGACAATGGCGATAAAGGCAACCTTGACTGCCTGCGGAAATTCCGAGAAACGCAGCGCCTTTTCCTCGGCGTAATAATCGGCGAAGCGCTCTTCGCCCGTGCTTTTGGTATATGCCGGCGCGGACGCGGCCTCCGGGTCATATTCCGGTGCAGGCGTGGCAGCGTACGGATCGTTGAGATAATCGCTCGATGCGGTGCCATAGTCCTCGGTCTCGATGCGACCGTTGCCAGCATAGCCATCGGAATAATCGGAATATGCCGCACCGCCCTCATAGTCCGCAGCGCTCGTGTTGGCGGCAAAAAGCGGGTTAACTGGAACATCGAGCGCCGGCATGCCGGTAGAGGTCTCATCCAGATCGGCTGCAGCCCAGGAATCGTGGGCAACCTGATGGGCAACGGGCTCATCGAGCCTTGCGACCGGAGGCTTGCGTGCCGCAGGAACAGGCAACTGCTGGGCGCTGTACATAACGGTGCTGTCGGCCGATTTGCCCTGCGTCGCTGCAGCGAGAAATGCCGCCGTCTCGGACGGGTCGCTTGCGGGGCGGGGAGCGGGCGTGGGCGCCGAAGTGGGTGCGGGCGTAGGCGCGGGCGTCGAAACAGGCGACTGCGCAGGAGTCGGCACAGATACGGGCTTAGGCGCAAGTGTGGGATCGGGGCTTGACGGGCGAGCCCCGCCGCCCATGAGTTCGTCGGCGGTCCACGGGCGATCATCCATCACATCGTCAAGGCTCAGCGAAAACAGGTCGTCTTCACCCTCATCGAACATGCGGTGCACATGTCCACCAATTGCCGGAATCAATCCGCGACCGGTGCATGATGCCTTGCTCAACGCCATTCTGTTCCATCCTTTCGAAATACTAATGACATCGATTATATGGAACTTCTCAAGCGGCTCGGTCTCGGATTCGCGCTTTCCAGAACTCGCGCCCAAAAGGGGAGGGGCAATCTAGGCGAGTGCCTACTTGTCGCCGGCCGCCGCCTTGGCCTCATTGAGGTAGCTATAGAAGCTGTACTTTGAGATGCCAAAGAACTCGCAGGCGCGCTCGCTCGACTTGGAAATGAGGAAGGCGCCGCGACGGTCGAGGTAGCCAATGGCACGAATGCGCTCGTCTTTGGTCATGAGTGCCGCGGGCTTGCCCACAAACTGCTCGCACTCGTGCAGCAGGTCCTCGAGCAGGTCGCCGATGTTCTTGGTAATGGGCTCGGGCTCGGTATAGCCCGTGCCGCCGGTGCCGGTAAAAGCGTCGAGCGAACGCTCAAAAGCCTTCATAAGCGTAATGTCAAAGTTGATGCCCAAAATGCCGACGGGCTTGCCCTCATCGTTGCGGATAAAGATGGTCGACGATTTGAGCAGCTTGCCGTCGGCGGTTTTAGTGAGGTACGGCTCGCGGTCGTGTACGTCGGTGGCGCCCTCGTGCATGGACTCAAACACGATATGGCTGGGGCCGTCACCCAGTTTGCGCCCGCTGACGTGGCCGTTTTCGATCACTACGATGGAGTGGTCCACGTCCTCGGTCTCCAGATCGTGGACGACGACTTCGCAGTTGGGGCCAAATTGGAGCGCCAGACCGTGTGCGAGGCGCTTGTAAAACTCAATCTGTGCGGGGGTCATGGGTACCTTCCTAAAAATTAGTTTGGGCTCACTGTGCCATAAACCACACCTGTTCGCAAATAACGAAAGCGTCGCTGCGTTGTGTGACCGTTCGGCGGCGAAAAAGTACCGATTACGGCAACAAACAATTCGTTAGGTATGCCAATCAAAAAGTGTGATAGAACATTACTAACAAACTTTTTGTTTGGCATCCACATAAAAGTTCAGCCGTGTGAATGGGATCGGGCTGAAACGCGTATGCGGGGGCCGGCAAGAGAGGACTTAAGGAGTTCACCGTATGGCCGATAAGATCCAGTGGGCGAGCAACACGATGCCCAAGAGCGATGACAAGCACTTGGGAATCATGAGCCTCGACCACGTGAAGAAGGCCCGCGCCTTCCACCAGTCGTTCCCCCAGTACACCGTCACTCCGCTTGCCCGCCTGGACGGCCAGGCCGCGCGCCTGGGCTTGTCCAACCTGTGCGTTAAGGACGAGAGCTATCGCTTTGGCCTCAACGCCTTTAAGGTCCTGGGCGGCTCGTTTGCCATGGCCAACTATATTGCCGACGAGACCGGCAAGGACGTTGCCGAGTGCACCTTCGATTACCTGACCTCCGATCAGCTGGCCAAGGATTTTGGCCAGGCCACCTTCTTTACCGCCACCGACGGCAACCATGGCCGCGGCGTGGCATGGGCTGCCAACAAGCTGGGCCAGAAGGCCGTCGTGCACATGCCCAAGGGTTCCACCAAGCCCCGCTTCGATAACATCGCCGCCGAGGGCGCCACGGTGACCATCGAAGAGGTCAACTACGACGAGTGCGTGCGCATGGCCGCCGCCGAGGCCGATGCCTGCGAGCGCGGCGTCATCGTTCAGGACACCGCCTGGGAGGGCTACGAGAAGATCCCGTCCTGGATCATGGAGGGCTACGGCACCATGGCTTCCGAGGCTGCCGAGCAGCTGCGCGAGATGGCCATCAACCGCCCGACGCACGTCTTTGTCCAGGCTGGCGTAGGCTCGCTCGCCGGCGCCGTGGTGGGCTACTTCACCAACCTGTATCCCGATAACCCGCCGACCTTCGTTGTGGTCGAGTGCGCTCCGGCCGCCTGCCTGTACAAGGGCGCTGCCGCCGGCGACGGCGACCCGCGCATCGTGGACGGCGACATGCCCTCCATCATGGCCGGCCTGTGCTGCGGCGAGCCCAACATCCTGGGCTGGGATATCCTGCGCAACCACACCACCGCCTTCGTGTCCTGCCCCGACTGGGTCACCGCTCGCGGCATGCGCACCCTGGGTGCTCCCGAGAAGGGCGACCCGCGCGTCATCTCCGGCGAGTCCGGCGCTGTGACCACCGGCCTGGTCGAGACCCTCATGCTCGATCCCGAGTACGCCGAGCTCAAGGAGCTCATCGGCCTGGACAAGACGAGCTCCGTGCTCTGCTTCTCCACGGAAGGTGACACGGACCCGGATCAGTACCGTCGCATCGTCTGGGAGGGCGAATACCCCACTTGCTAATACTGGGTGGAGTAAATAGGTATCGCTCCGCCACCTCACAGGTAGATTCCTTCGTTTGAAAGGTTATGAATAATGGCTAAAGAACTCGATTTCGACGCTATCAAGGCTGCTGCTGAGTCTCATCGTGCTGACATGACGCGTTTTCTTCGCGCAATGATTAGCCATCCCTCTGAGTCCTGCGAGGAGGGCGAGGTTGTCGCTTGCATCAAAGCCGAGATGGAGAGTCTTGGCTATGACGAGGTCAAGGTCGACGGTCTGGGCAACGTCATGGGCTTTATGGGCGAGGGCGACAAGATCATCGCCATCGACTCCCACATCGACACCGTCGGCATCGGCAACATCGAGAACTGGGATGCCGATCCCTACGAGGGCTACGAGACCGACGAGATCATCTACGGCCGCGGCGGCTCCGACCAGGAGGGTGGCATGGCTTCTGCTACCTACGCTGCCAAGATGATGAAGGACATGGGCCTCATCCCCGAGGGCTACAAAATCATGGTCGTCGGCACCGTCCAGGAAGAGGACTGCGACGGCATGTGCTGGCAGTACATCTACAACAAGGACGGCATTAAGCCCGAGTTCGTCATTTCCACCGAGCCCACCGACGGCGGCATCTATCGCGGTCACCGCGGCCGCATGGAGATCCGCGTCGACGTTCACGGTACCTCCTGCCACGGCTCCGCTCCCGACCGCGGCGACAACGCCATCTACAAGATGGCCGACATCATCGCCGACGTCCGCGCCCTCAACAACAACGGCTGCGACGAGTCGACCGACATCAAGGGTCTCGTCAAGATGCTCGACCCCAAGTACAACCCCGAGCACTACGAGGATGCCCGCTTCCTGGGCCGCGGCACCTGCACCGTCAGCCAGATCTTCTACACCAGCCCCAGCCGCTGCGCCGTGGCTGACTCCTGCGCCATCTCCATCGACCGTCGCATGACCGCCGGCGAGACCTGGGAGTCCTGCCTGGACGAGATCCGCAACCTGCCGGCCGCCAAGAAGTACGGCGACGACGTGAAGGTTTCCATGTACATGTACGACCGTCCGTCCTGGACCGGCGAGGTCTACGAGACCGAGGCTTACTTCCCCACGTGGATCAACAAGGAGACCGCTCCGCACGTCAAGGCCCTCGTCGACGCCCACAAGGCCATGTTTGGTGACGAGCGCATCGGCTGCGAGCCCAGCATGGACAAGCGCACCGGTCGCCCGCTGTGCGACAAGTGGACCTTCTCCACGAACTGCGTTTCCATCCAGGGCCGCTACGGCATCCCCTGCGTGGGCTTTGGCCCGGGTGCCGAGTCTCAGGCTCACGCTCCCAACGAGGTCACCTACAAGGACGACCTGGTCACCGCTGCCGCCATGTATGTGGCTGCCCTGAACCTCTACGATCCGAGCCAGGCCGATGGCGATGCCACCGTGTTTCGCGCCGGTCTGACCAACAACAAGATCGATTAGTCCCATTCTTCGATCCTGTTGAGCCGGGGGCCGTTCGTGTCCCCGGCACCCCCTGTTGACTTGGGGCCCGCGGTCGTTATCTCCCATGCTTCCTCAATGGTGGCGGGTCCTCGTCATGGTGCTCTGCATGTTCTAGCCACACGCGCATGCCGGAGCACATCTACTCATTGCGATCGTTTCATCTTTAGAAAGGACATTTCCATGGACGCTAAGTTTACCGAGCTCGTCGAGCAGCTGAACGGCCTCGATTTTAAGGGTATGTACGGCAACGACTTCCTGCACACCTGGGACAAGACCACCGACGAGCTCAAGGCTCTCTACATCGTCGCCGACGCCCTGCGCGAGCTGCGTGAGAACAACGTTTCGCCCAAGATCTTCGACTCGGGCCTGGCCGTCTCGCTGTTCCGCGACAACTCCACCCGTACGCGCTTCTCTTTCTCTAAGGCCGCCAACCTGCTCGGCCTTGAGCTGCAGGACCTGGACGAGAAGAAGTCCCAGATCGCCCACGGCGAGACCGTCCGCGAGACCGCTACCATGATCTCCTTCATGGCCGACGTCATCGGCATCCGCGATGACATGTACATCGGTAAGGGCGACGCCTACATGGCCGAGGTCTCCGAGTCTGTCCAGCAGGCCTACGAGGACGGCGTTCTGGATCACCGTCCCACGCTTATCTCTCTGCAGTCCGATTCCGACCACCCCACGCAGTCCTCTGCCGACATGCTCTACCTCATCAACGAGTTTGGCGGTCTCGAGAACCTCAAGGGCAAGAAGGTTGCCGTCACTTGGGCCTATTCGCCCTCTTACGGCAAGCCGCTGTCCTGCCCGCAGTCGCTGATCAGCCTGCTGCCCCGCTTTGGCATGGACGTCACCCTGGCCCACCCCGAGGGCTACGACCTCATGCCCGAGGTCGTCGAGCGCGCCAAGGGCTATGCCGCCGAGTCCGGCACCACCTTTAAGCAGGTCAACACCATGGCCGAGGCCTTCGAGGGCGCCGACATCGTGATCCCCAAGAGCTGGGCTCCGTTTGCCGCCATGGAGAAGCGTACCAACCTGTACGCCGAGGGCGACGACGCCGGCATCGCTGCGCTCGAGAAGGAGCTGCTCGCCCAGAACGCCACCCATCAGGACTGGTGCTCCACGACCGAGCTCATGGAGAAGACTGCCAACGGTCAGGACACCATCTTTATGCACCCGCTGCCCGCCGACATCTCCGGTGTCTCTTGCGAGCACGGCGAGGTTAACGCCGACGTCTTCGATATGCACCGCGTGGGCATGTACAAGGAGGCCAGCTACAAGCCGTACGCCATCGCTGCCATGATGTTCCTGCAGAAGGTTGCCGATCCCGCCGCTACCCTCAAGGCCCTCGACGAGCGCAACGCCGCCCGTTGGCTCCAGGCCTAAAGCCGGGCTGAGGTAAGCCATGTAAAGGGGGCGCTCTGCCAACCGGCGGGGTGCCCCCTTTTTGCATCGTGGGCGTGCGGGATAAGCGCTTTCGATGTGGATGCCCGCGGCGCGAGTTATGGGTACGATGGTTTCAGGGGAGGTATCACCATGAAACTTGGATGCGTCATTATGGCTTCGGGCGAGGGCAAGCGGTTTGGCTCTAACAAGATGCTTGCCGATATCTATGGCGAGCCGCTGATTGCCCGGACCATCGATTCAGTTCCCCGGGGCTTTGACGTCGTGGTTTCGACGCGTTGGCCCGAGGTCGCCCAGATTTGCGAGGACAAGCATTGCCCGTGCGTGCTGCACGATGGCGAGCTGCGCAGCGAAAGCGTCCGAGCGGGCCTTTCGTGGGGAGTCGAACGCAACTGGAAAGGTTGCCTCTTTTTGCCGGGCGACCAGCCGCTTGTGAGCGCGGATTCTTTTGAGGCTATGGTTCACGCGTTTGACGAGCGTGGCCGCAAACATCCGGTGCGCTTGGCGTGCAGCGGTGAGCCTTCGAGCCCGGTGCTCTTTCCGGCGGAACTGTTCGATGCGCTCATGCGTCTTGAGGGCAAGGACGGCGGGGGCTCGATTCTCAAAGGCCGCGTCGACGTTGCGCTGGTCGAAGCGCGCGCCTATGAGCTGTGGGATGTCGATACCGTCAAGGGACAGCGACGCATAACGGAGCATATTGCCGCCTGCTCGTATTTTGATCGCGTGGCCAACTGCATCAATCAATAAGGAGCAATTATGATCATCATCAAAAACGGCGCGCTCGTGACGCCCCAGGGGCTTCGCCGCGCCGATCTTGCCATGGATGGCGATAAGATCGTGCGGATCGCCGCGTCGATTGAGCCGGGCGAGGACGATACCGTCGAGGACGCCACGGACTGTTGGGTGTTCCCCGGCTTTATCGACGGCCACACGCACATGCAGTGCTGGACCGGCATGGATTGGACAGCCGATAGCTTTGAGACCGGCACGCGCGCGGCTGCCTGCGGCGGTACGACGACCATCGTGGACTACGCGACGGCCGATCGCGGCGTGACCATGCCCGATGCCTTGGCCGAGTGGCATCATCGCGCCGACGGCACCTGCACCGCCAACTACGCCTTTCATATGGCACTCGCCGAGTGGAATGAGCGCAACCGCGCCGATCTTTCGGCCATGCGCGAGGCGGGCGTATCGTCGTTCAAGACCTACTTTGCCTATGACCACCTACGCTTGGACGATGCCGAGACGCTCGAGGTGCTGGAGGCGCTCAAGCGCGTGGGCGGTATCCTGTGCGTGCATTGCGAGAACGGCACGCTCGTGAACGAGCTGCAGAAGCGCGTGTACGAGCAGGGGGTTCATGGGCCCGAGGGACATGCGCTCAGCCGTCCGGACGTGTGCGAGGCCGAGGCCGTGAGCCGTCTGCTGTATCTGGCGCACTTAGCCGGGGACGCCCCAGTCAACGTGGTGCACCTTTCGACCAAGCTGGGGCTCGAGGCCATTCGCGCTGCCAAAGCGCGCGGGCAGAAGAACATCTATGTCGAGACCTGCCCTCAGTATCTGATGCTCGACGATACTTGCTACTTGGAGCAGGGCGAGGACGGCTTTGCGGGCGCCAAGTACGTGATGAGCCCGCCGCTGCGCCATGCGGGTGACCGTGCGGCACTGCGCGAGGCGCTTGTGGCCGGCGAGATCGATACGATTGCGACCGATCATTGCAGCTTTAACCTGCACGGGCAAAAGGACCGCGGGCGCGACGATTTCCGCGCGATTCCCAACGGCGGGCCCGGCGTGGAGCATCGTCCCGTCGCGATTGCCACGAGCTTTGAGGGGCAGTTGGGACCCGAGGACCTCTGCCGCTTGATGAGCGAGAACCCGGCGCGCGTGTTTGGCATGTATCCGCGCAAGGGCTGTCTTGCCGAGGGTGCCGATGCCGATGTGTGCGTGTGGGATCCCAAGGCGCGCTGGACGATCAGTGCCGCGACGCAGCATCAGGCCGTGGACTACACGCCGCTCGAGGGTTTTGAGGCACATGGCCGCGCCAAGGCCGTGTTTGTGAACGGCGTGCTGGTGGCGCGCGATGGCGAGCCCACCGGAGCCCAACCCGGTCGCTACGTGCCCCGCTAGCAGCAAAGATGCCGTGTCCCCTCCGCAGTTGCGGTGAAATACGGAC
The DNA here is from genome assembly GCA_036301285.1 of Collinsella aerofaciens. Classification (GTDB taxonomy): domain Bacteria; phylum Actinomycetota; class Coriobacteriia; order Coriobacteriales; family Coriobacteriaceae; genus Collinsella; species Collinsella aerofaciens_BS. Next base: position 35,481 of record JAXJET010000003.1, on the reverse strand, counting down.
TGTTTGCGGCCGTTAGGCGGCCAAACAGTCCGTATTTCACCGCAACTGACGAGATGGGGCCGGCTACTTGAGGCTGCTGGCGACGACGGGGCGGTCGAGAGCTGCCTCGAAGCGGTCGGCCATCGTGGGGTCGCTGAGCGTGTCGACTTGGTTGAGCATGACGCGTGCGGTGCTGAGTTTCAGCGCCTGCATCTCGGCATTGAGCACCTGGGCGACGCGCTCGGGCGTGGCGATGTCGGTGAGCTCGCAGCCGCAACGCTCGCAAAAGAGCTCGGGGCGGTGGACGGCTTCGTTGATGGGCTTGCTGAGTCCCGAGGCGCCGACGAGCCAGATGACGTTGGCCGTGCCGGCGGGAACGACCGGCTCCCACGGGGCGTGCGCTTTGAGTGGGAGCCGCTTGCTGCCGTCCGCCTCGGCCAGGACGTAGTCAAAGCGCTGCGCCAGCTGGTCGAGCGGCTCGGCAGGGGAGGAGAGCTTGCCCGTCTCCGGGTCCAAGACGCCTGCCTGGCAGATGCCTCCGCGTGCAAGGCCCGCGCAGGCCTTGCAGGTGCAACTGGGGACATGCGAGGCGCCCGGCTTCCAAGGCGCGGCGTCCAGGCGACGGCTCGACCCGTCCCATGGCACGCCGGCGACGGGGAACATATGCGTGGTGGTGCAGAGGAGCACGCGGCCGCCAGCGCGCATAAGCTCAAGGCCCAGCGTCTTTAGCAAGGTCGACTTGCCGCCGCTGCCGATAATCGCGGTAATGCCCGGCTCGATCCTGAGCGCCGAGGCAAGATTGCCGCTAACCGTTTCCATCTGTTCACCGCCGTATAATACTGTGATAATAAATAATCATCAGAGTAGCGGTCGAACCGCTTTTGCTCTGCTCAAACCGTAGCACAGGGAGGTGCCCCGGGAATGCTCGTTTATGTTCGCGGCGCCGGCGATATCGCCACGGGTGTCGCCGCTCGCTTGGTGCGCGCCGGCGTGTCGGTCGTTATGGCCGATATCGCGGTTCCCACGTGCATCCGCCGCACAATCAGTTTTTGCGAGGCTATTCGCCTGGGCGAGGTCCAGGTCGAGGGCATTCGCGCTCGCTTGGCGCAGACGCCGGCAGAGGCGCTCGAGATTACCCAAGCGGGGGATGTTGCCGTCGTGGTGGACCCTCAGGCCAAGATGCTCGATGAGCTTAAACCCGCGGCTGTGGTCGACGCGATTTTGGCCAAGCGCAACCTGGGCACCACGCGCGACATGGCGCCTACCGTCATCGCCGTGGGGCCGGGCTTTACCGCGCCGGTCGATTGCGACGCCGTGGTCGAGACCATGCGCGGGCATTTCCTGGGCCGTGTCATTACCCAAGGTTCACCCCAGCCCAACACGGGCGTGCCGGGCATTATCGCTGGCTATGGCAAAGAGCGTGTTATCCACAGCCCCGCCGCCGGCGTGTTTCGGTCCGACCGTGCGATCGGCGACATCGTGCGCGCCGGAGACGTGATTGGCTACGCGGACGATACGCCCATGTGCACGCAGATTGATGGCTGCCTGCGCGGGCTTTTGGCGAACGGCGTGCAGGTGACTGAGGGCTTTAAATGCGCCGATGTCTATCCGCGCGGCGATGCCAGCTATATCAACTATATTTCGGACAAGGCGACGTCGGTCGGCGGCGGCGTGCTCGAGGCACTCGCCATGCTCACCGGTGTCTTCCAGGGATAGGAAATTGCAATGGAAAAGCTCGATGTGGTGAATGCTGCACTTGGCGCTCTGAAGGCCGGTAAGACGTGCGAGCTGGTGGTAGTTGCCGGCACGGCAGGGTCGTCGCCGCGCGGCGTGGGCGCCTGGATGGCCGTCTTTGCCGATGGTAGCCAGGCGGGCACCATCGGCGGCGGCAAGATCGAGCTCTTTGCGCTGGACGAGGCGCGAGAGCTGCTGGCCGCGGGGCAATCGCGTCTGGTCCGCTACACCATGGGCGGCGAGAACTCCGATACCGGCATGATCTGCGGCGGAGCCATCTGCCTGTGCTACCTACATCTGGATGCGACCCAGGCACCGTTGTTCCAGGAAATTGCCGACGTCTTGGTCTATCGGCGCATCGGCGACTTCGTCATTGACTTTGATCCGTTTATCGCGAGCGCACTCGAGGGCGATGTGGCCGAGTACCATGGCGAGGCATCGCGCCATACCATTGCGGGCTGTCCCGGGCTTTCACTGGTGGAGGAGGGGGGTAAGGTCACCTACACCAACGCCGCCTCCGAGATTCCCGCGGCGCACGTCGAGACGCTCTGCCCCGAGGGCCTGACCTACATCTTTGGCTGCGGACACGTGGGCGCCGCGACGGCGCGCGTGCTCACGGCGGCGGGCTTTGCCGTCGTGGCGTGCGACGACCGCCCCGGCACGTTGACGCCCGAATGGGTGCCCGGTGTCTACGATCGTCGCCTGGTCGATTACAAGAACCTGAGCGAGCAGTGCCCCATCGGTCCGCGCGACTTGGTGGTCGTGGCCACGGCGGGTCACAAGTCCGATATCGACGTGGTGATTCAGGCCATGCGCGCCAAGCCCGCCTATCTGGGTTGCCTGGGCTCGCGTCGCAAGACGGCCTTTGTGCGGGCCCGCCTGGAGCAGGAAGGCTTTACGCAGGACCAGATCGACGAGCTGTACCTTCCGATCGGTGTTGCCATCGAGGCAGAGGACCCCGAGGAGATCGCCATCTCCATCGCCGCCGAGATGATCCACCTGCGCCGCACCAAACTCGTCCCCCGCAAGCGCTAATCGCATCCCCACCAATAAGTTGCGGTGAAATACGGATTGTTTAAGCCTGTTAGGCCGCCCAACAGTCCCTATTTCACCGCAACTGCTTTTTGGGACCCATTTGTGCGGGGGAGTTGTGGAGTTGTGCAGGCAGACGAGGTTTTTCTGGAAATATGCTCCCGATGCGCGTATAGTACCGATTGTTTTGTCGGCTCCTGCTGCGTCGAGTCCAAACCGCGAAATGCCATGAGCGGCGCGGATGCAGCCAGGAGGCACGAGGACAACCCACCGTGGCCACGCCCCGTGCTTAAAACCCCAAGAAGGAGTGAACAATGGCAGAAGAGAAGTATGTGCCGCGTCTGAAGACCAAGTACAACAACGAGGTCAAGCAGCAGCTTCAGGACAAGTTCCAGTACGAGAACGTCATGATGATCCCCAAGTTTGAGAAGATCGTCGTGAACATGGGTGTCGGCGAGGCCGCTACCGATTCCAAGGCCATCGACGGTGCCGTGCGCGACCTGCGCGCCATCACCGGCCAGCAGCCGATGATCACCCGTGCCCGCAAGTCCATCGCTACCTTCCGCCTGCGCGCTGGTATGCCGATCGGCTGCAAGGTTACCCTGCGTGGCGACCGTATGTGGGAGTTCTTCGATCGTCTGACCTCCGTCGCGATCCCCCGTATCCGCGACTTCCGCGGCATCTCCGCCAAGAGCTTCGACGGCCGTGGTAACTTCTCCATGGGCGTCACCGAGCAGCTCATCTTCCCCGAGATCGACTTCGACTCCGTCGATCACCAGCGTGGTATGGACATCACTTTCGTGACCACCGCCAACACCGATGAGGAGGCCAAGGCCCTTCTGGACGCCTTCGGTTTCCCGTTCAAGAAATAGGTTCACCTGCCCTAAAAGCGCCGTTCCCACAAGGGGGCGGCGCTTGGGGCGAACAATACTCTATGTGAGGAGGATATAAGTGGCTAAGACATCGATGATCGTCAAGTGCAATCGCAAGCAGAAGTTCTCTACTCGTGAGTACACGCGCTGCCAGCGCTGCGGCCGTCCGCACTCTGTGTACCGCAAGTTCGGCCTGTGCCGTGTCTGCTTCCGTGAGCTTGCACTCAAGGGCGAGCTTCCCGGCGTTAAGAAGGCCAGCTGGTAAGTCACTACCAGCGTTTCAAGCATCAGTTTGGAACAGGGAAAACGCGCTAAATAGGCTTTGCCGTTAAGGGCGGCGAAGAACCAAGAGCACGTGTTCATCAAGAACGAAGGAGAATCTGTATGAACCTTACAGACCCGATCGCAGATATGCTTACGCGCATCCGTAACGCTAACTCTGTGAACAAGGCCACGGTCTCCATGCCGAGCAGCAAGAAGCTCGTCGAGATCGCTCGTGTTCTGCACGAGGAGGGCTACATCGAGGGCTACGATGTCGAGGACACCGTTCCCCAGAAGACTCTGCACATCACGCTTAAGTATGGTCCCAAGAAGGCTAAGGTCATCAACGGCATCCGCCGCATTTCCAAGCCGGGCCTGCGTAAGTACACCGGCGTTGCCGACATGCCCCGCGTCCGCGGTGGCCTTGGTACCGCCATTATTTCCACCAGCCATGGCGTCATGACCGACCGCGATGCTCGCAAGCACAACGTCGGCGGCGAGATCATCGCTTACGTCTGGTAATTCGCTCGGTAGGTAGAAGGAAAGGAGATCACCGTGTCTCGTATCGGTAATAAGCCTGTCCAGATTCCCGCCGGAGTCGAAGTGGCAGTCAACGGCAACAACGTTGTCGTCAAGGGCCCCAAGGGCCAGCTCGAGCTCGATGTCTTTGAGAAGCTCGCTATCAACGTCGAGGACAACGTCCTCACCGTTTCCCGTCCCGACGACGAGCGTGAGACCCGTGCCCGCCACGGCCTCACCCGTGCCCTCATCCACAACATGGTTGTTGGCGTTTCCGAGGGCTTCGAGAAGAAGCTCGAGCTCGCCGGCGTCGGTTACCGCGTGCAGCAGAAGGGCAAGAACCTCGAGTTCTCCCTGGGCTTCTCGCACCCCGTGATCGTCGAGGCTCCCGAGGGCATCACCTTCGAGGTTCCCGACAACACCCACGTGAACGTCAAGGGTATCAACAAGCAGCAGGTCGGTCAGATCGCCGCTGAGATCCGCGGCCATCGTCCTCCCGAGCCTTACAAGGGCAAGGGTATCCACTACGTTGGCGAGCACATCCGCCGCAAGCTGGGTAAGGCCGCCAAGTAGTCGTAACCGACTCACTCGCATAAGACCAGCACCCCGTCAGGTGCTGGCAAGATCAACCTTTTTAGGAGTTTACGTATGAACAAGCATAAGGCGAAGCTGGAAGGCCTCAAGCGTCGTCAGCGTCGTGTTCGCGGCAAGGTCTCGGGTACCTCCGAGCGTCCGCGTCTTCGCGTGACCCGTACTAACGCCAACATCTATGCCCAGATCATCGACGACAGCAAGGGCTCCAGCCTGACGCTCGTCTCTGCCTCGACCCTCGAGGCCGAGTTTAAGGGCACCCACACCTCGAACAAGGAGGCTGCGGAGAAGGTCGGTCAGCTCGTTGGCAAGCGCGCCATCGAGGCCGGCATCACCAAGGTCGCCTTCGATCGCGGTGGCCGTATCTACCATGGCCGCGTCAAGGCCCTCGCCGACGGTGCTCGTGCCGCCGGTCTCGAGTTCTAGGAGGTATGTAGCACATGGCTCGTAATCAGAAGCAGCAGCGCGAGGCCTCCGAGTTCGAGGAGCGCGTCGTTTACATCAACCGCGTGTCGAAGACCGTCAAGGGTGGTCGTCGCATGAGCCTCGTCGCTCTCGTCGTCGTTGGCGACGGCAAGGGCAACGTCGGCGTTGGCATGGGCAAGTCCGCTGAGGTGCCCATGGCCATCTCCAAGGCGTCTCTCGATGCCAAGAAGAACATGTTCCACGTGCCGGTGACCGATCAGGGCACCATCCCGCACGAGGTTCTCGGCCACTTTGGTGCCGGCCGCATCATCATCAAGCCCGCTGTCGAGGGTACCGGCGTTATCGCCGGCGGCGCTGTGCGTCCCCTCTTCGAGCTTGCTGGCATCAAGAACGTCCTGTCCAAGTCCCTCGGTACCGACAACGGCCTCAACATCATCAAGGCTGCCGTCGAGGGCCTCAAGGAGCTCTCCAGCCCTGAGGACGTCGCGGCTCGCCGTGGCCTGACGGTCTCCGAGATGTTCGTCGGTAAGGAGAACTAAGCATGGCTGACACCATCAAGATCAAGCAGGTCCGCAGCACCAACGGTTGCAAGCAGGACCAGGTCCGTACTGTCCGTGCCCTCGGTCTCCACAGGATCCGCGAGGTTCGCGAGATTGCTGACAACGAGTCCGTCCGCGGCATGATCTTCAAGGTCAAGCACCTTGTCGAGATTGTAGAGGAGTAGCAAATGCAGCTTCACGATCTTACTCCCGCGCCCGGTTCCACCAAGAACCGCAAGCGCGTCGGCCGTGGCAATTCTTCGGGTCACGGCACCACTTCTGGCCGCGGCCAGAAGGGCCAGGGTTCCCGCTCTGGCGGCACCAAGGGTGCCGGCTTCGAGGGTGGCCAGACTCCGCTGGCTATGCGCCTGCCCAAGCTTCCGGGCTTCCGTAACCCCCGTCGTATCGAGTACACCGCTGTTAACGTTGAGCGTCTCGAGCGCAAGTTCGAGGACGGCGCTGTGATCGACGGTGCCGCTCTTAAGGCCGCTCGCATCACCAAGAGCGAGTTCGAGCCCGTCAAGGTGCTCGGCAATGGTGAGCTCACCAAGAAGTTCACGGTCAAGGTCGACAAGGTCAGCGCTTCTGCGCAGGCCAAGATCGAGGCCGCCGGCGGAAAGGTCGAGCTGCCGTGCTAAATGGTCTTAAGAATGCTTTCCGCATCAAAGAATTGCGCGAAAAGATTCTTTTTACCATAGCTATGCTCGTCGTGTACCGCATTGGTGCGCACGTTCCTGTGCCCGGCATTCCCTTCCAGGGGATGCTGGGCCTTTTCTCGACCGATAACAATTCGGTCGCCGCAGGTGCTATGGCCCTCCTGAATCTTTTCTCTGGCGGCGCGTTGAGCTATGTGTCGGTGTTTTCGCTGGGCATCATGCCTTACATCACCAGCTCGATCATCCTCCAGATGCTCCAGGCCGTCGTGCCTTCCCTGCATGAGCTTGCCCGCGAGGGCGAGGTCGGTCAGACAAAGATTACGCAGTATTCGCGTTACCTCACCCTGGCTCTGGCAATCCTCAACTCCGTGGGTTACCTCTTCCTCTTTAAGAGCTTCGGCATCAGCTTCAATGGCGCCGGCGCTCCCGAGATCATCTTCGACCTCATGATCGTCGGTACGCTCACCGCGGGCGCCATGCTGATCATGTGGATTGGTGAGCTCATCACCCAGCGCGGTATCGGCAACGGCATGTCGCTGATCATCTTCGCGAACATCATGGCCGGTCTGCCGCAGGCTATCTTCTCCAGCACCGAGGGCAATGCCGGTGGCATCATCACCATGGTGATCATCTGCGCCATCATCCTGCTGGTTATCCCGCTGATTGTTTTCCTTGAGCGCGGCCAGCGCCGCATCCCGGTCTCCTACGCTAAGCGCGTCGTGGGCCGTCGCATGATGGGTGGCCAGACCACCTACCTGCCCATCAAGGTCAACACCGCGGGTGTCGTGCCGATCATCTTCGCTTCGGCGCTGCTGTACTTCCCGGCTCAGATTGCCGTGTTCTTCCCCGGCATCGGCTGGATTCAGGCAGTTGCCTCCGCGCTTTCGACCGGTTGGCTCAACTGGGTGCTTAACGTTGTCCTCATCGTGTTCTTCGCGTACTTCTACACCTCCATGGTGTTCAACCCCGATGAAACGGCCGATAACCTTAAGAAGCAGGGCGGCTTTATTCCGGGCGTCCGTCCGGGTAGGGCTACCGCGGCCTACATCAAGAACGCGCTCAACAAGATCACGCTTCCCAGCGCTGTCTTTTTGGCGCTCATCGCCATCGTGCCTTCGATCATCTTCTCCTTCACGGGTAACCATCTGATCCAGGCATTTGGCGGCACGTCCATCCTCATCATGGTCGGCGTCGTGCTCGACACGGTCGATAAGCTCGAAGGCCAGATCAAGATGTATGATTACGATGGATTCTTTAAATAGGCTAGAGGAGGATTGCTCATGAACCTCGTATTGCTCGGAGCTCCGGGTGCCGGTAAGGGCACCGTCGCACAGGAGCTCGTCGCCGAGTTTGGCGTCGCCCACATTTCCACGGGCGACCTGCTGCGTGCTGCCGTCAAGGGTGGCACCGAGCTTGGTATTCAGGCTAAGAAGTACATGGACGCTGGCGAGCTCGTTCCCGACCAGCTCGTGATCGACCTTGTCAAGGAGCGCCTTGCCGCCGATGACGCCCAGCAGGGCTTCATCCTCGACGGCTTCCCGCGCAACACCGCCCAGGCTGTGACGCTCGATTCCGAGCTCTCCGCCATGGGTCGCGAGATCGACTGCGCCCTTCTGGTCGATGTGGCCCCCGAGGTCATTATCGATCGTCTGTCTTCGCGTCGCACCTGCCGCGCATGCGGTTACACCGGCACCGCTGCCGATGCTACCTGCCCCAAGTGTGGCGGCGAGATGTATCAGCGCGACGACGACAAGCCCGAGACCATCAAGAACCGTCTCGACGTCTACGAGAAGTCCACGAGCCCGCTCGTCGACTACTATCGTGGCCAGGGTCTGCTCAAGTCGGTCAACGGTGACCAGGCTCGCGAGACCGTGTACGGGGATGTCAAAGAGGCTCTCGGTCTATGATCAAGATTAAGTCTGCAACGCAAATCGAGCAGATGAAGAAGGCAGGAGCGCTATCTAAGATGGCGCTCCGCCACGTTGGAGCCATGGTGCGCCCCGGCGTTTCCACCTTTGAGCTCGATCAGCTCGCGGAGCAGATTATCCGCATGCATGGCGGCACCCCGGCCTTTAAGGGTTACGGCGGGTTCCCGGGGACCATTTGCGCATCGATCAACGATGCCGTGGTCCACGGTATTCCCAACCCCGACATGATCCTGCGCGATGGCGATATCATCTCCATCGATACGGGAGCCGTTGTCGACGGTTGGGTCGGCGATAACGCTTGGACGTTTTTCGTCGGCACCCCCACGCCCGAAGCCAAGGCTTTGTGCGAGGTCACGCGCGATTGCCTTAAGGCTGCCATCGAGCAGGCTGTTCCCGGTAACCATATCGGGGACGTCGGTTATGCCGTTCAGTCCCTCGCCGAGTCTCACGGTTACGGTGTGCTTCGTGATTATGTAGGCCATGGCATTGGCCGCGTGATGCACGAGGACCCCAACGTTCCTAACTATGGAAAGAAGGGGAGGGGCGTTCGCCTCCAGGCCGGCATGGTCATTGCCATCGAGCCGATGGTTACGATGGGTTCCAACCATGTGAGCACGGGCTCCGACGGTTGGATTGTTACGACCAACGATCACCTGCCCGCCGCGCACTACGAGAACACCGTCGCCATTACCAATGATGGTCCGGTGATTCTCACCACGGATGCCCAAGGTGCTTGGTGCTCCCTCCAAGGCGGAGAAATGTAACAAGTTCCATTTAGTTGTGGAGCCATTACGAAGTTATTACGATGCGTGCATACGTGTTGTAGAATACTCAATCGCTGTCGTTTTCTAGAGAAAGATGATTGCTTGTGAAGAAGGAAGACGCAATTGAGCTCGAGGGTACGGTAAAAGAGCCGCTGCCCAACGCCATGTTTAAGGTCGAGCTCGAGAACGGTCATTCGGTTCTGTGCAACATTTCTGGCAAGATCCGAATGAATTACATCCGCATTCTCCCCGGTGACAGGGTTGTCGTGGAGCTTTCCCCGTACGACCTGACCCGCGGCCGCATCACCTATCGCTATAAATAGCGGCACGCATACACGCTCTTTTCCGACTGCAGGCTTAGCTCAACCTACGGTCGGTTTGCGTGTGAAGACCAGCCATAGTTTTAAACGCCTGCGGCTGGGCGAGTAGATAGTAGGGAAGTAGTTTGAGCGCTACCGAAAGGAAGAACGATGAAGGTACGTCCTTCGGTCAAGAAGATGTGCGATAAGTGCAAAATCATTAGGCGCCATGGCAAGGTCCTCGTCATTTGCGAGAATCCCCGTCATAAGCAGCGTCAGGGTTAAGAGAGGAGACTACGTTGGCCCGTATTAATGGTGTCGACCTCCCGCGTGAGAAGCGCGTTGAGATCGGTCTGACCTACATTTACGGCATCGGCCGCACCACTGCGACGAAGATTTGCGTCGAGTGCAACGTTAACGTGGATACGCGCGTTAAGGACCTCACCGAGGATGAGGTTAACGCCATCCGCGATTATATCGATAAGAACCAGATCATGGTTGAGGGCGACCTCCGCCGTGAGCGCAACCAGAACGTCAAGCGCCTTATGGACATCGGCTGCAACCGCGGCCTTCGTCACCGCAAGGGCCTCCCGGTCCGCGGCCAGCGCACCCACACTAACGCTCGTACCCGCAAGGGCCCGAAGCGTCAGATCGGTGCTAAGAAGAAGAAATAAGGAGCGCTAGATAGATGGCTACTGCTAAGAAGAACGTTCGCGCTGCCCGTCTGAAGCGCGCGGACCGTAAGAACATTTCCGTGGGCCAGGCTCACATTCGTTCTACGTTCAACAACACGATCGTTTCGATCACCGATCCCCAGGGCAACGTCATTTCCTGGAAGTCGGCTGGCCAGGTGGGCTTCAAGGGCTCCCGTAAGTCCACGCCGTTCGCTGCTCAGATGGCTGCCGAGGCTGCTGCCAAGCAGGCCATGGAGCACGGTATGAAGAAGGTTTCCGTCTTCGTCAAGGGCCCCGGCTCCGGTCGTGAGACCGCCATCCGCTCCCTCCAGGCTGCTGGCCTCGAGGTCTCGAGCATCCAGGACAAGACCCCCATTCCGCACAACGGCTGCCGCCCCAAGAAGCGTCGCCGCGTGTAACTGAAAGGATCGTATCAATATGGCAATCGACAGGACTCCTGTTCTTAAGCGCTGCCGTCAGCTCGGGATCGATCCCGCTGAGCTCGGTTACAGCAGCAAGAAGGAATCTATCCGTCAGCCCAAGCGCCGTCGCAAGGAATCTGAGTACGGCATGCAGCTGCGCGAGAAGCAGAAGGTCAAGTTCATCTATGGCGTTCTGGAGAAGCAGTTCCACGGCTACTTCAACAAGGCCCGTAAGATGAACGGCGTCACCGGTGAGAACCTCATGATCATTCTTGAGTCTCGCCTCGACAACGTCGTCTTCCGTCTTGGCTTCGCCCGCACCCGCAAAGAGGCTCGTCAGTCCGTCCGTCATGGTCACTTCACCGTGAACGGCAAGCGCGTGGACATCCCGTCCTACCGCGTCAAGGCCGGCGACGTCGTCGCTGTCGGCGAGAAGTTCCGTGACCTCCTCCCCATCAAGGAGGCCCTGATTTCCTCCGAGCGCTTTGAGGTTCCTGGCTGGCTCGAGGTCGATATCGAGAAGCTGTCTGGTAACGTGCTCGCTCTGCCGACGCGTGAGCAGATCAGCGGTGATATCAACGAGCAGCTCATCGTCGAGCTCTACTCTAAGTAGTCCATCCGGGCTGCTGAGGCTGGAGGTAATACATGTCAGAATTCATTAGGCCTCAGGCTCAGGTCGAAGAGATCAACGAGACGTCTGCTCGTGTCTCCGTCGAGCCGCTCGAGCGTGGTTACGGCGATACGCTGGGTAACTCCCTTCGTCGCGTTCTTCTGTCCTCGCTCGAGGGTGCCGCTGTCGAGGCTATTCAGATCGATGGTGCGCAGCACGAGTTCATGACCATCCCTAACATGGTCGAGGATGTCACCGACATCGTCCTGAATGTCAAGGGTCTTGTCTTCAGGGCTCTCGGCACGACCGACGAGGCGACCGCCACCATCTCGGTTGACGGCCCCTGCGAGGTCACCGGTGCGGACTTCTTTATTCCGTCCGAGTTTGAGCTGGTCAACCCCGAGCAGCACATCGCTACGCTCACCGAGGGTGGCCATCTCACCATGAGCATGCGCATCGGCTATGGCCGCGGCTATGTTTCTGGCGAGGCCAACAAGCGCGATAACGATCCCATCGGTGTGATCCATGTCGACTCGCTGTACTCGCCGGTTTCCCGTTGCGCCAAGCTCGTTGAGGCTTGTCGTGTCGGTCAGCACACCGACTACGACCGCCTTGTCCTCGAGATCGAGACCAACGGCTCCATCGCCCCGCGCGACGCCGTGGTCCAGGCTGCCAATATCATCAACCAGCATATGGCCGCCTTTATGAACCTTGCCGAGACCCCCGAGGTCGAGGAGGAGGCTTCGATCTTCGCTCCCGAGGTCACCAACGACAACGCCGAGCTGGACAAGCAGATCGAGGATCTGGACCTTTCCGTCCGTTCCTACAACTGCCTTAAGCGCGCCAGCATTCACTCGGTCCGTCAGCTCGTTGAGTTCTCGGAGAACGATCTGCTCAACATCCGTAACTTCGGTGTTAAGTCGATCGAGGAAGTGAAGGACAAGCTTGAGTCCATGGGCCTGAGCCTGAAGGCTTAATGCTTCGCATATTTGAGGAGAAACTAGACCATGCGTCACAACGTTAAGAAGGGCCTGAAGCTCGGCACCGATGCGAGCCACACCAAGGCCATGAAGAAGAGCCTTGCTAAGGCCCTCTTCGAGAACGACCGCATCAAGACCACCGAGACCCGCGCTAAGGCGCTGCGTTCGGTCGTCGACCCGATCATCACTTGGGCCAAGAAGGGCGACCTGCACTCTCGTCGTCTGGCTATCGCCAAGCTCGGCGATAAGCAGCTCGTTGCCGAGATCTTCGACAAGGCTGCCCAGGGCATGTGGCAGGACCGCAACGGCGGTTACACCCGCATCATGAAGCTCGGTAACCGTAAGGGCGACAACGCTCCCATCGTTATCATGGAGCTCGTCACCGAGCCTTGCACGCCTAAGGCCAAGAAGGCTGCTCCGGCCCCCAAGAAGGCCGCTGCTCCCAAGAAGGTCGAGGCTGTCGAGGAGGCTCCTGCTGAGGAGACCGCTGAGTAGACATTCCGTCTGCATAGGCTATATTCGAGGGGTACGTTCGCGTACCCCTCTTTTTTTGTCGCGATACCGTTACTTGTTTGTTGGGAGCGCCCATGACTGCGCCGTCTGATTTCAATTCGATTTCCGAGCTTGACGCCACGCTCGTTTTCCGCGTGGCATACGATGGCTCGTCCTATAGCGGCTTTGCCGAGCAGCCGGGACAGACGACGGTTGCGGGTGAGCTGCGTCGAGCCATCGAGACGCTGCTTCGCCGTCCGATCGATCTGACGTGCGCGGGTCGCACCGATGCCGGCGTGCATGCCGTGGCTCAGTACATCAGCGTGCCCGTAACGGACGCTGAGCTCGCCCTAACGCGCCGTAGGTGGCTGCGGGCTATGGATGCCCTGCTGCCCAAAGATATCGCCATCAACGAGGTCTACAAGGCCCGTAAAGGCTTTTCTGCACGTTTTGACGCGCGTTCCCGTACGTATACGTACCGTATTGCCGATCGAGATGCGCGCCCCGTGCTGTCCCGCGGTGCGGTGTGGTGGCATCGCTATCCCTTGGATGTTGAGGCTATGTCTGCTGCCTGCCCCGCGCTGCTGGGCGAGCAGGACTTTAAAAGCTTTTGCAAGGTTGCTTCTGCCGTGGGCAAACCTACGCACCGCTGCGTAATGCGCGCCGAGTTTGGCCATGAGGTTGCGTTTGGCGAGGACATCCTGACGTTTACCATCGAGGGCAATGCGTTTCTGCATTCGATGGTCCGTACGATCGTTGGCACGCTTGTCGCGATTGGCATGCATCGCCGTGAACCCGAGTGGATGCGCGAGGTCATCGATGCTTGCGACCGTACCGCTGCGGGCCCCACGGCTCCTGCCTGCGGCCTTACGTTTATGGGCGTGGATTACGATCCCGCCGAGCTTGTCGTGCTCGACTAGGGGAGGGCTCGACGCGTCGTGCGTCGACACCCATTATCTGTGGGCTGCGCGTGTGCAACATCTGTTCTTGGCGTGCAATACAACCGGTGTCTCATTGCTTTTATTGCCGGGGTGTACCATGAACCACGGTTTGATTCATTGCTGTCGAGAGGACGGATAACTTGGTTCGACGTGGCTCGCATCCGCGACTTTCGGTGATCCTTGTGGTAGAAGGTTCGCCCAGCTATGCGATGCGTGCGCTCGAGAGTATCCAGAACCAAGACCTCTACGATTTGCAGATTGTCGTTGTTTGCCGCGATGCTGCGCCCGGTGTGCGCCATTCGCTTCAAGTTGCTGCCGACAGGGACATCCATATTGATTTGATTGACGTCGAGGACGCGAAGCGCGGCGCTTGCCTTCGTGCCGGTTTTGCTGTCTCGCGCGGCTCTCAAATCATCGCTATGAACGCCGATGAGTGGTTTGCTCCGCAGTCCCTTTCCAAGATGGTCGATATCGCGTGCGATACTGCGGCAGACATAGTGTTCCCCACGGTGTCGCTCGACCGCTATGATGCACATCGAGAACGCCATTCGCGCGTCTTGGATGCTGCCTCTATTGCCATAGAAGACGAGTCTTCTATGGTGACTGGGCTGCCCCAGTTGATTTTGGGCGGCCTAGTCGCTCAGACCTCTGGCGTGATGTATAGCCGTCCGCTGTTTGAGGCATGCCTGTCGCGCGGCAAGGCGTACCGTACGGTTGAGTTTATGGCTTATGCGCTCTCGCAGGCACGATTCGTGTCCGGCTGCGGCGACGCTTGTTTCCACGCGGTGGCACCTAAGCTTACAGATGCCTTTGATCCCACCATGTATGCCAGGATATCCGATGACACTCGAGCGCTCGACGAGCTTGCGGACTCACTCTCGGAAGCAGATAGCGGTGGTCGGCTCAAGCTGGCAAGCCAAAAGTTCTACTTTGCCGGACTGGTCGCCTGCATCGAGAATTTGTGTCTTAGCCCGCATGGAGTGTCGTCAATCGAGCGTTCCGCCCGCATGCGTGATATGCTCGAGGCGCCTCGAACCCGTCAGATGGTCGCCGCGCTCAAGGATAACCATCGGGGACTCGGTTTGTTGTTTGGGCCGATCGCCAGCGCCAAGCCCGCGCGCTGCGTGATGTGTACGCATCTGGCAGCTTTTCTTAACCGGACGGGCGCAAAAACCGCCTAAACGGCTCATTTCGAAACAAATTTGCATAGAATTGTTTCGAAATGCGTTCTTATACACAAAAGCCTTCAAATAGCGTTAAACTATTCAGTCACTGATTGATTGTCTCCGCCATCTTTTGGAGAGAGGGTTTGTATGGCTAAAAAACGCAATGGGCGCCAGGATGCCATTAGAGATATTGTGCGCAATAAGGACGTCCGCACGCAGCGCGTGCTGGTCGATGAGCTCCGCGCTATGGGCTTTGATTGCACGCAGGCGACTGTCTCTCGCGATATTGCCGATATGGGGCTGCGTAAGCTCCCCGAGGGTATCTATGTTCTGGCAGAGGACCTGCACCTGCAGCGTATGGTTTCCGAGCTCGTAACGGGCGTTCTGCGCACCGATAATCTGGTTATGATCAAGGCTCAGCCTGGTACGGCTTCCGGCATTGCCGCCGCCGTTGATGCGGCAGAGTTGCCCGATGTGCTTGGCTCGCTTGCCGGCAACGATACGATTTTGGTTATTGCCCAGACGACCGAGGACGGCGAGCGTCTCGAGGCGCTGATCAATAAGCTGAGCAATTCTCGCAAGTAGGCGTGCGGGTCGTGCGCTCGGCACTGTGTGCGCGACATGGTGGCTTGTAAGGGGGTATCGACGTTGGTCGGTACCCCCTATATTGTTTGCCGGTATAAAGGCCGTCCACCAGGTCGCTTTAAACTAAAAGGCCCCCGAGCACTTTAATAAGCTGCTCGGGGGCCTTGTTGCTAATGGCCGGATGAATTTCTAGCCAACCGTATCGTCAGGCGTGGGCGAGGGGTCGGGAGTGGGTGTAGGCGTAGGCGTAGGCGTAGGCGTGCCGCCATCGCCGCCGGTCGAACCACCAGTGGAGCCGCCCGTCGAGCCACCGGTCGTACCGGTGCCGCCGGTGGTGTCGCCGCCCGTGGTCTCGGTGGTCGTGGTCGTCGTGGTAGTCGTTGTGGTGGTTTCCTCTTCGTCCTCGTTCTCGTCCTTGTCGTCGTTCTCCGTCTTCTTGGTGTTGTTAGTGCCGTAGAACTTCCAGACGCTGTTGTTCTTGTAGGTGGGCGCCGTTCCGGTCGCAAACTCCTCGCGCTCGGTACCGGTCAGAACGGTGTTCATAAACCGCTTAAAGACAGGCAGGTTGGTGCTGTCGCCCAGCAGGTCTGTGCCGTATTTTTGGATGGGAATCTCGCCCGCGGAATAGCCGGTCCACAGGGCGCACGCCAGCTGCGGGGTATAGCCGCAGAACCACAGGTTGGTGGTGTTGTCGGTGGTGCCCGTCTTGCCGGCATAGGGCTGGTTGACGCTCAGGGCGCCGGCAGCACCCGTACCGCCGCCCTTCATGACGCCGGACAGAACATCGGTGACCGCGGCGGCCTCGCCCTCGGTAAGTACCTGTGAGGGATTGTCGGTGTGCTGGTACAGCACCGAACCGGTACGAGAGTCAATCTCGGTGATGGCGATCGGCTGGCGATAGTAGCCGCCGTTGGCAAACGTCGCGTAGGCGGCGGCCATCTCGAGCGGCGAGATCGAGCCGGTGCCGAGGGTCATGACGGGAACGTCCTCGATGTTGTCCTTGGCGGGATCGATGCCGAGCTTTTTGACGAGCGAGATGATCTTGCTGTTGCCGACGGCTTCCGCCACCTGGATGTAGCCGGTGTTGGAGGAGTATGCCGTCGCCTGCTTAAGCGTGATGTTGCCATAGCTATGGTTGGCGTAGTTTTGGACCTCGGTCGTGGTGCCCTTGGCCTTGAGCGGCGAGTTGCAGTTGAGGGTGACGTTGGGGTTCATGCCGTTTTGGATGGCAGTTGCCAGCGTAAAGGCCTTAAAGGTGGAGCCGACGGGACGCTTGGCCGTGGCATGGTTTACGTGGTTCTCGTCGGCGTTGTAATCGTAGCCGCCCACCATGCACTTGATGTAGCCGGTCTTGGGGTCGACGACGACCATGCCCATGTCCAGGCCGTCGAGCGAGAGCGTGTCGAGCTGCTCGCGAACGGCATTCTCTGCCACCTGCTGCATCGTGGGGTCGATGGTGGTCTTGACGGTCAGGCCGCCCTTAAAGAGCACGTCGGTCGAGAACTCCTGCTCCAGCAGCTGCTTAACATAGGCGACAAAGTAGGGCTGCGAGTATACGTCAACGCCGCTGCCCGAGATTTCGGTCACGTTGAGGGTGATGGGCTCGGCCTGTGCGGCATCGTGCTCCTCCTGCGTAATGTGGCCCAGGCGCAGCATGTTGTCGAGGACCTTGTTGCGACGGGACAGCGCCAGGTCGGGGTTGACCGTGGGGTCGTACTGCGAGGGCGAGTTGGGAAGGCCGATCAACAGCGCGGCCTCGCTCAGGGTGAGGTCTGCGGCGCTCTTGGACAGGTAGGTCTCGGCGGCGGCCTCAATACCGTAGGCGCCGTGACCGTAATAGATGGTGTTGAGGTACATCATGAGGATCTCGTCTTTGGAGTACATGTCCTCCATCTTTACGGCGATGTAGGCCTCGCGCACCTTACGCTCGATGGTCGAGTCGAACTGCTCCTCCTGCAGGATGGTGTTGCGCACCAGCTGCTGGGTGATAGTCGAGGCGCCTTCGTGCCCGCCGCCGAGGGTTGCCACCGCAGCACGCGCGATACCCCACAGGTCGATACCGCCGTGCTCGTAGAAGCGCTCGTCCTCGACGTCAACGGTGCCCTGTAGCACGTAGGGGGAGACCTTGTCCTTGGTGATGGACTTGCGGTTTTGCGTGTAGAAGCTCGCGATCTTGTTGCCGTTGCAGTCGACGATCTCGGTGGGCTCGCTCACCAGATACGCGTTGGCGTCGGTGTAGTCGGGCAGATCGGACAGCCAGCGGTTGACGTTGCCGACCATGCCGATGCCAAATGCCACGCCCGCAATCAGCAAAAAGCCCAAAAACGAGAGCAGGATTATGGGCAGGGCATGCGTCTTTGAACGGCTGCGTCCCTGTCGTTGGCGAGGACCCATATATTGACCTCCAGGTATGTCGTGCCGGACGGCGGATGTGCCGTCGGGGCAGGATGGACATAAGTTATTACACGATAAACCAAACGGGGCGCGCGAGGCCTCGTGTATGCTGGAAGACGGCATTTTTCAGAGTGAATGCATACCTTGGTAAGGAGTTTGCCGATGGCGATTCGGGCGATGGGGCCGAGCGGACAACACAAGACTGGATTGGATGCTGCCGGTGCGGCGCTGCCCGAGCTGCTGGCGCCGGCGGGCGGGCTCGACCAGATGTTTGCGGCCATCGCCGCGGGCGCCGATGCCATCTATGCGGGGTTGGGCGGCTTTAACGCCCGTGTGAGTGCGCACGGTTTTACCGACGACGAGTTTGCGCGCGGCTGCGCCGTGGCGCATGCCCATGGCGTGCGTGTGTACGTGACGCTCAACGTGTTCGTGTTTGACGATGAGTTGTCCGACGCGGTGGTGTTGGGAGCTCATGCACTGGAGCTGGGCGCCGATGCTCTGATTGTCGCCGATGCCGGGTTGGCCTGCGCGCTGCGCGCGGCGATTCCCGGGGTCGAGATTCACCTGTCTACGCAGGCGGGCGTTCATAGCGAAGGCGCCGTGCGGCTTGCCGCCGATGAGCTGGGGGTCGAGCGCGTGACGACGGCACGCGAGCTGACGGTCGACGAGATTGCGGCGCTATGTGCCACGGGTGTGCCCATCGAGGTATTCTGCCACGGTGCGATTTGCATCGGCTATTCGGGGGCGTGCGAGTTCTCTGCCCTTCGACGTGGCCGCTCTGCGATGCGCGGTGATTGCACGCAGCCGTGCCGTCTATCCTATGACTTGGTGGACGAGGCTGGGCAGAGTGTTGCCGCCGTCGAGGGAGATCGCCTGCTGTGTCCGCGCGACTATCTGGGTATTGCGCATCTGCCCGAGCTTGTAGATGCCGGCGTGGCGTCGCTCAAGATCGAGGGGCGCATGAAGAACCCCGATTACGTATTCAACGTGGTGCGGGTGTGGCGCCGGGCACTCGATATGCTGTGCGACGGCGCGTGGGACCCCGATGCCGTGGAAGAGCTTGAGCGCGAGCTGGGAAGGTCGTTTAACCGCGGGTTTACCGACGCGTATCTGCGGGGGCGTTCGGGCGCCGAGCTTATGAGCTTTGAGCGTGCGATCAACCAAGGTGTGCGCGTGGGACGCCTGGTGGCCGTTGGCCACGAGGAAGTGACCGTTGAGCTCGACGCCGCCGTGGCGGCGGGTGACACGCTCGAGATTCGGTTCTATCCGGGTGTCGACGCGCGTCCCGATGTGCCCAAGCGCTGGCCGCAGGTGCCCTGCCCGGTGGATGCCGCAGCGGGGAAGCGCGTCGTCGTGCATTGCAAGCGTAAGGTGGACGCGGGCTGCGAGGTGTACCTGATTCGCAGCGCCGGCGTGTTGGATCAGACGGCGGCGGTGTTGGAGCGCATGCGGGCCGAGGCGAATGCGATTGCGCCCGTTGCGCGTGCCGTTGAGGCGCTGCCCTTTGAGGACGTTGCGGTGGATGGCGGTGCGTCGACGGAGTTGGTGGAGTGCGCGGTTCCCGCTCGCATGGTTTTTGCTTGGCAGCTGATGGATGCCGACCCGCGCGGAGAACTCGATTTGTCCGACGCCGTTGTGGTGCTTGACGAGGTGTGCCGCACGGGTGACGCTGACCGGACCCGCTCACTGATGCAGCGTGCCGGGTGCGTCGTCTGCCGCAACCTGGGACAGGTGGTGATCGCTCGCGAGCTGGGCGTGACATTTGACGTGGCGGCGCCGGTGTTCTGCGCGAATCGGGCCACGCTTACCTGGCTGCGCGGACTCGGTGCGGGGCGGGTGTACTTGCCGGCCGAGTTGCTCGGCAATGATGCGGAGCGTATTGCCGAACTGGCTGCTGAACCCGGCGTCTTTGGTCCGGTCGACGCCGACCGTCCCGAGCTTATGGTGTGCGAGCACTGCCTGCTGACCGCCGAGGGCGTCTGCGCCACCGATGCGACGGGACAGGTCCGTTGCCGCGACTGCTTGCGTCGTCGGCAGGTACGCTATCTGGTTGAGCGTGACGGTACACGTCTGCCAGTTGCCATTGACGCATGCGGCAGGACGAGGATTTTCCTGTCGTAGGTGCCGCGTCGCGTCAGTTTGTTATCATAAGAGAGTTTATGGACTTCCAGCACCGCCGTTTTCGGCGAGGGTGCTATAGAAAAAGGAGGATACCCAATGCTGTCTGTTGACGAGCAAATGCGTATCATCACCTCGGGCGCCGCGCAGATCGTTCCCGAGGCCGACCTTCGCAAGAAGCTTGAGAAGGGCGAGCCCCTCAACATCAAGCTCGGCGTCGACCCCACCAGCCCCGACCTGCACCTGGGCCACGCCGTGCCGCTGCGCAAGATGCGTCAGTTCCAGGACCTGGGCCACAACGTCACCCTCATCATCGGCAACGGTACCGCGTTGATTGGCGACCCTTCGGGCAAGAATTCCACCCGTCCGCAGCTTTCGCAGGAGCAGATTGAGGCCAATGCCGAGACCTACGTGAGCCAGGCCATGAAGATCCTGGATCCCGAGAAGACCACCATCGTGCACAACGGCGACTGGATCCTTTCGATGGACCTGGCCGGCCTGCTGCAGGTGTGCTCCAAGTTCACCGTCGCCCGCATTCTTGAGCGCGACGACTTTACCAAGCGCTACCAGTCTCAGACGCCGATCGCCCTGCATGAGTTCCTGTATCCCGTGATGCAGGCTTTCGACTCCGTGCAGATCAAGGCCGACGTGGAGATGGGCGGCACCGATCAGCTCTTCAACCTGCTCGCTGGCCGTGAGCTCATGGAGAAGATGGGCATGGAGCCGCAGATCGCGCTCACCATGCCGCTGCTCGAGGGTACCGACGGCGTGCGCAAGATGTCCAAGTCATACGGCAACTACATCGGCCTGACCGACGCTCCCAAGGATATGTTCGGCAAGACCATGTCCATCCCCGATGAGATGATCGGCAAGTACTACCGCCTGGCGAGCTCGCTCACCCCGGCCGAGGTCGACAAGATCGACGCTGCCCTGGCCGATGGTTCTGCCGACCCCTACGAGCTCAAGCGCGCTCTGGGTCGCGACCTGTGCGACACCTACCACGGCGTCGGTGCCGGCGACGAGGCTCAGGCCGAGTTCGACCGCGTGTTCAAGGAGGGCCAGCTTGCCGACTTCCCCGAGAAGCACGTTGAGCTGACCGTCAACGACGAGGGCCAGATCTACCTCGCCGGCCTGCTTAAGGACCTGGGCCTTTCGGCGAGCGCCGGCCAGGCCCGTCGCGACATTGACGGTGGCGGCGTCAAGATCAACGGCAAGGCGGTGGCTCCCAAGAGCTATAACATCGATCCCAGCGCCCTCAAGCTGGGCGACACCCTCTCCGTAGGCAAGCGCAAGGGCTTTAAGTTGGTCTAACGAGCGAGTTGACCTCACAAGTGCAATAAGGCCGCAGCCGGGAATCCCGACTGCGGCCTTTTTGGTTACGACGATCCCATGGGGACGGAGGGATCATTTGGCGGTGCCGTTAAGCGGAGAGGCGTATTGTTGACCCATCGTTTGGGCATACAATGGCTATTGGCTTGCTGCGGTGAAGGCTCGTCCGCTCCGCAGCTTTTTTCTACGGTTAAAGGAGTATGTATGTCCGTTGAGGTCATGAGGTCTGTGATCGATGCTGCCGAGGGGCGCGTGCCCGTCGACACGCTGTTTACCAATGCGCAGATCGTCGACGTGTATGGCCAGCGTGTGGCGCCCGGTAGCGTTGCCGTCAAGGACGGTGTGATCGTCGGCGTGCTCTACAACGGTCGCGACGATGCCTCCGGTACCTACGAGGCTGCCGAGGTTATCGACTGCCAGGGTCGCTATCTCGCTCCCGGTTTTATTGACGGGCATCTGCATATCGAGTCTTCGAACATCCGTCCCGCCGAGTATGCTCGCATGGCCGCGACGCGCGGTACTACCACCGCCATTGCCGACAGCCACGAGATTGCTAATGTTGCCGGTCTCGATGGCTTGCGCTTTATGATTGAGGACGGCCGCCGCGCACCCATCTCCATCAAATACATGATGCCTTCGTGCGTGCCCGCGCTGCCCGACGAGCAGGCCGGTGCCGTTATTTCTGCTGCCGATATGCAGGCGTTTTTTGCCGAGCATCCAGGCGATGTCTTTGGTCTGGGCGAAATGATGAACCTGCCGGGCGTCTTTATGGCCGACCCCGAGACCTGTGCTCGCATCGATGCTGCCAACCAGACGCCGTCCAAGCAGGTTGACGGCCACGCGCCGCTCGTTGCCGGTAAGGACCTTAACGCCTATGCCGCAGCGGGCATTATCGCCGACCACGAGTCGACGATTCCCGAGGAGGCACTCGACAAGCTGTCCCGCGGCATGTATGTGATGCTGCGTGAAGGCACGTGCAGCCATGACCTGGCCAACCTGTCTCCGATGCTGCTGGAAAACCCCGCCCGTGCCCGCCGCTGCTGCTTTGCGACTGACGACCGCGCCCCTTCCGATGCGCTTGCGACCGGCATGATCGACAACGCCTGCCGCGTGGCTATCGAGGCCGGCATCGACCCGGTGGTCGCCATCTCTATGGCGTCCCTTTCCACGGCTGAGGCATTTGGCCTGGACCACGGCTGTCGCGACCCGCATGAGCTCCGTGGCGCGATCGCCCCGGGCAAACGCGCCGACCTGCTGTTGCTCGATGACCTGACGTTTGCCAAGGCTCCGCATCGTGTCTATGCCGCCGGTGCTCTGGTGGCGCAGGACGGCACCTTTGTGGGCGAGATTGCACCCGAGATGGCCGAGGTTGCGGCCCTTGCCGATGAGCTGCGCGCTTCCGTTAAACTGCCGAAGCTATCGCTCGACGTGTTCGACTATGCCTTTAAGCCGGGCGAGGCCGTGATCGACGTGGTGCCGGGCAAGGCCATCACGGGTATGGCTCGCCCCGAGAGTGCCGAGGGCCTGCGCCGCATTATGCTGATCGAGCGCCACGGCCGCGGCGTGTCGCTGCAGGCCGAGGGCGCCGATGGCGACGGCCCCGCTGGCCTGGGCCTGGTCGGCAAGCATATCGGTCGCGGCTGGGTGCGCGGCTTTACCATCACGGGCGGTGCCATCGCCTCGACGATCGGCCACGACTCGCACAACGTGTGCGTGGTGGGCGACAGCGCGGCTGATATGATGGCTGCCGTCGAGGCCGTGGGCCAGGGCGGCCACGTGCTGGTGCGCAACGGCAAGGTCGTGGCGCGTATTCCGCTGGCGCTCGGTGGCCTTATGAGCGAAGGCACGGCCGAGGACGTTGCTGCGCAGCACGACGACTTTATGGTCAAGGCGCGCGCCATGGGTATTGAGCCGCCGCTCGACCCCATCATGGGCATCATCTTCCTGCCCCTGCCGGTCATCCCGACGCTCCGCATCCGCCCCGAGGGCATGTTCGACGTCACAACCTTCACCTACGCCGACTGGTCATCGGGGACGCACTTAAACGACTAGTTGTAACGTTTATGACTGCGGGGTCTTATTTGAGCTCCCTTTGGGTACGTTGGAATCGGATACACGCTCGATTCCAACAAGTCCGAAGGGAGCTTTTCTATGGTTAAACTGATTGCATCCGATATGGACGGCACGTTGCTTGACGAAAACGGCCAGGTGCCTCCCGAGACCTACGAACTGATTTTGGCGCTACGCGAGCATGGCGTGCATTTTGCCGCATCGTCAGGCCGCCGCTACGATCGCCTGTGCGAGTTCTTTGCGCCCGTTCGCGACAAGATGGACTTTGTCGCAGCTAACGGTGCCCAGGTCTACGCCGACGGCAAAATGGTAGACCGCGAGGTATATTCGCACCTGGCGATTCGAAAGCTCGCCCAGGCCGTCGCGACGTTTCCCAATCTGCATCTTGCGCTCTTCGACCGAACCAAGTCCTTTTTGCTCGATGACGAGTGCAAGTTTGTGCGTGAAGTCGATAAAGACCTTCCCAATGCCGAGCGCATTTGGGAGCTGCCCGAGCCCAGCGTAAATATCATCAAGGCGAGTATCTTTTGCGACGACGGTGCCGTTATGGACAGTGCGTACGTGCTGCAGCGCGAACTCGGTCAGCTCTTTACTTTCGCGCCTTCGGGCAACGCGTGGATCGACGCCATGCAGCCCGGCGTGTCGAAGGCCTCGGGCATCGCGCAGCTCGCGGAGCATTACGGCATTGGGCGCGACGAGGTCATGGCGTTTGGCGACTCGATGAACGATTACGAGATCATTCGCTTTGTCGGCACGGGTTGTGCGATGGAAAATGCACGTCCCGCGCTCAAGGCCGTTGCCGATCGCGTGGTGGGGCGCAACCGCGACCACGCCGTCCAGCAGGAGCTTCGCCACGTTTTGGAGAGCCTCGCTTAATCCGGCAGATGGGGACGTTCCTTATCTGCCGGCAGTGGGGGACAGTCCTTGCAGCTTTCTCGCGAAGAGTGTCCCCAACGACTAGTCGTTTAAGAACGTCCCCAGTGACTGACCAATGACTAAGCGAGGGCGGCCATGATGGTGCGGGCGACGCCGTCGTGGTCGTTGTCGTATTCGGTGATAGCGTCGGCGGCCTCGCGGTCTTCGAGCTCGGCGTTGATCATTGCCATGCCGTGGCCCGCTGCCTGCAGCATGGGGATGTCGTTGATGTTGTCGCCGAACGCCCAGGCGTCGGCGAGACGCTCGCCCAGATGCTCACATAGCCACGTGAGGGCCGTTCCCTTGGTGGCGCCCTTACCCATGACCTCGATATTCATGGTGTAAGAACGCGTGACCTCAATGCCTCCGAGCGTGTCGAGCGCCGCCGCGATGGCGTCGCGATCGGCCGGGTTGTGCCAGTACATGGCGATGCGTTCGAGCGTCTCGACCTCGTCGATCTTGCTGTCGATATCCATGTCGATCGGTGTTCGTGTGCGCTTAAGCGAAGCCGCGATGTGGGGGTCGCCGCCGCAGAATTCGTCCAGGCGCGTGTAGAGCGAGCGGGGGAGGAAGCACTGCCCGTCCGCAAAGATATCGAAGGTCACATCGTGGCCGGCTGCAATGCTATGGACGCGGTGGGCGATGGCGCGGTCGAGCGGTCGGCTCAAAATGCGCGTGGCACGCGAGACATCGGTGGGCACAACGTCGTCGAGCTGCCAGACGCTGGCACCGTTGGCGCAGACCGCGTAGTGTACGGCGGGGTGGGCGAGGATGGGCTCAAAGATGCCCGACAGAGGACGCCCCGTGCAGGGTACAAACTCAATCCCACGTCGAGCGAGTTCGTCGAGCATTGCCCAGGTGGCGTCGCTCATCTGCTTATCACTCGTCAGCAGCGTTCCATCCATATCGGAAAACACAATCATTCGCTGCAATCCTTTCTACTGGCATAAAAAGCGTGGCCGAGGGCGGTGATGCCCTGGCCACGCTCGGGTTCTATAACGGTCTGCGTCCTAACGATCGGCGAGCGGCTTGTACTCCAGCGGCTCGATAACCGGGCGATACGCGGGACGGATGATGCGGTGCGCGCAGAAGAGCTCTTCCATGCGGTGCGCAGACCAGCCGGCCATGCGGGCGACGGCGAACAGCGGCGTAAAGAGCGTCTCGGGCACGCCGAGCATCTTATAGATAAAGCCCGTGTACAGGTCGATGTTGGCGCAGATGGGCTTGGTCATGCCGTGATCGCGCATCACTTGCGGGGCCAGGCGCTCGATGCGCTCGATGAGTGCGAACTCTTCACCCAAGTCCTTCTTGGCTGCCAGCGAGCGCGCGTAACGGCGGCAGACCTCGGCGCGCGGGTCGCTGAGCGTATAGACGGCGTGGCCCATGCCGTAGATGAGGCCCGTGCCGTCGAAGGCCTGCTTGTCGAGGATCTTGCCCAGGTAGGCCGCGACCTCGTCCTCGTCCTCCCAGTTGGAGACATGCGCGCGGATGTCCTCGTGCATAGACACGACCTTGGCATTGGCGCCGCCGTGGCGCGGGCCCTTGAGCGAGCCGATAGCCGCGGCGTAGGCGGAATACGGATCGGTGGCCGAAGACGACAGCACGCGGCAAGCGAAGGTAGAGTTGTTGCCGCCGCCGTGCTCGGCATGCAGCATGAGCATAACGTCGAGCAGCATCGCCTCATCGCGGGTGAACGCCATGCCGCCGCGCAGGACCTGTAGGATGGTCTCGGCGGTGGAGAGACCGGGCGTAGGGTGCGGCACGTGAACCTCGGAGCCGCGAAGCTTGGCGACCGAGGCCATGTGTGCGAAGGCGGCAATGCGCGGGAGACGTGCGAGCATGGAAATGGCGACGTCGATTTCGTGCTCGGGCGTGATCACGTCTGGTTCGGCATCGAAGGCGTAGAGCAGCAGCACGGCGCGCTGGAGCACGTTCATGATGCTCAACGACACCGTGGTCATGGGGAACTCTTTGACGTACTCGTCGCTCAGATGTCTAAAGGCACCCAGGCGCTCGCAGAAGCCGTCGAGCTCTTCCTTGTTGGGCAGCGAACCCGTGATAAGCAGATAGGCGACTTCCTCGTAGCCGTAGCGATTCTCGGCCTGGGCATTGTTGACCAGATCCTCGATGCTGTAGCCGCGAAGCGTGAGCTTGCCCTGATCGGGCACGACCTTTCCGTCGACCTTGTTGTAGCCGTGCACATCCGAGATACGAGTGAGGCCCGCGACCACGCCCGAGCCGTCGGCATTGCGCAGGCCGCGCTTGACATTGTGCTCGACAAACAGGTCCTCGTCATAAGGGTCGGTCGGCAGGCCGTGGTAGAGGCTTTCGCTCTCAGACGAAATCTGGCGGCTTGCTTCGTAATCCAGAACCAGTCGGCTCAAGTGGTCATCGAAGCGGTAATAGATTTTCTTGGCGTCGTAGGCCATGCGCGCTCCTCTCCGGGCCGCATCGGGGTGGCTTGCATGGGCATGCGCGCGTCAGGCTATCCCCAGCGGCTTGCTCGCTACAGGCGGTACATAAAGTTAAAGACGTCCTCGCGCTGGATGGACACGTTAACGCCCGAAAGCTCGCCGGCCTCGGCCAGGGCCTTCTGCAGCTCGGCGAAGTCGAGCTTGGACTCGGCGGTATCGGCCAGCATGGTCATGGTGAAGATGTCCTCGATAATGGACTGCGTGATGTCGCGGATGTCGACGTTGGCCTCGCCCAGGACACGGGTGACGCCGGCGACGATACCGGGGCGGTTCTTGCCAAGGACGGTGATGACGATGCGGGAGGACGAGATCTCGGCCATGGGAAACCCTTTCGCGTGGTTGCGGCGCGCGGGTGCGCTCCGCTACGGTACAGTGTTCATCATTGTACCTGTCTGGCGCCAAAAGGGGTGTGCTTACTGCGGCGTTACACGTCTGCAACATGGGAGAAGGGGCAACAGGGCGCGTGTCCGCTGCGGTTGGCCACGCCGTGTTGCACAAAGACCGTGAACCTTTTGTGGGACACGCGGCGCCGTGGTACCATAGCCGAGTTTGTTGTCTTGGTCGGAAACCAAGACGCCTTATGCGCTGATCGGTAACCAGCGCCTGACCAATAAGGAGTCCTACCATGAAGCAGGGTATCCATCCCCAGTATGTCGAGTGCACGGTGACGTGCTCCTGCGGCAACACCTTCAAGACGCACGCTACCGTGTCCGAGATGAAGGTCGAGCTTTGCAACGAGTGCCACCCGTTCTACACCGGCCAGCAGAAGTTCGTCGACACCGGTGGACGCGTCCAGCGCTTCGCCGACAAGTTCGGTGGCGCCGCTGCCGCCCAGCTCAAGAAGGCCGAGGAGGCCAAGGCTGCCAAGGCCGCCAAGGCTGCTGAGGCCGAGGCCGCTCGCAAGGCCGCCGCTGAGGCTAAGGCTGCCGAGAAGGCTAAGCGTGCTGCTAAGTTTGCCGAGGAGGCTGCCAAGCAGGCCGCCGAGGCTCCCGCGGAGGCTCCCGTCGAGGAGGCCGCTGCCGAGGCCGAGACCACCGAGGCTGCTGAGTAAATAGCTCGCCGCGGAATCGCTCGCATTCATGGCATGAGGGCCGTGCATCCATTTGGGTGCGCGGCCCTTTTTCTTTTTAAATTAGTGCAAACTAACCTGTCCCCATGGCACCACATGGCAGAGAGGCGGCGTTTGCCCAGATAGACCTGCCAAAATTAACCTGTCCCATTGTGGCAGGTTGGTCGTAGTTATTACGTGGCGGTCGAGCTCGACCGTATAGGCCGCGCCTTGTTTGGCTAAAGTAAAATCATCTGTGTTTAACTCGTCCGCAGCTGCACGGCGTGGGCGATGGCCAAAAAGGAAAACCACATGGGATTCATGTCAAAGCTGCTGTCCTTTGGATCCGATAAGGACCTTAAGCGCTACTACAAGATCGTCGACCAGATCAACGGTCTTGAGCCCCAGTTTGAGAAGATGACCGAGGAGGAACTCCGCGCCCAGACCGATAAGTTCCGCGAGCGTTACGCCAACGGCGAGTCGCTCGACGACATGCTTCCCGAGGCCTTTGCCACCGTGCGTGAGGCTTCCAAGCGCATCACGGGCATGCGCCACTTTGACGTACAGCTCATCGGCGCCATGGCGCTTCATGAGGGTCATATTGCCGAGATGAAGACCGGCGAGGGCAAGACGCTCGTCTCCACCTTGGCCGGCTACCTCAACGCTATCGCCGGCAAGGGCGTGCATGTCGTTACCGTCAACGATTACCTTGCAAAGCGCGACTCCGAGTGGATGGGCCGCATCTACAAGTACCTGGGCATGACCGTCGGTCTGCTCCAGAACAACATGCCGCTCGAGCTCAAGCGTCCGGCCTACCAGGCAGACGTCACCTACGGCACCAACTCCGAGTTCGGTTTCGACTACCTGCGCGACAACATGGTCACCCGCCCCGAGCAGCGCGTGCAGCGCGGCCACCATTACGCCATCGTCGACGAGGTCGACTCCATCCTGATCGATGAGGCCAGGACGCCGCTCATTATCTCGGGCGCCGGCACTAAGTCCGCCAGCACCTACAAGGACTTCGCGCGTGCCGTGCGCGGCCTGGAGCGCGGTGAGGACGTGTCGCACGACATGCTCACCGCCACCGAGGACGTCGAGCCCACGGGCGACTATGTCATGGACGAGGCCAAGCACACCATTGCCGCCACCGAGCGCGGCCTTAAGAAGATCGAGCGCCGCTTGGGTATCGATGACATCTATGCCGATCTCTCCGGCCAGCTGGTCAACCACCTGCAGCAGGCGCTGAAGGCCCAGTACATGTTCCACCGCGACAAGCAGTACGTGGTCACCAACGGCGAGGTCAAGATCGTCGACGAGTTCACCGGCCGCATTATGGAAGGCCGCCGTTACTCCGAGGGCCTGCATCAGGCCATCGAGGCCAAAGAGGGTGTGCTCGTGCGCGAGGAGAACCAGACACTCGCCACCATCACCCTGCAGAACTACTTCCGCCTGTATGACAAGCTCTCTGGCATGACCGGTACGGCTCTCACCGAGGATGCCGAGTTCCGCGAGATCTACAAGCTGCCCGTCGAGGTCATCCCCTCCAACAAGCCCGTGCAGCGCGTGGATCACGAGGACCTGGTGTACCGCACCATTCAGGCCAAGTACAACGCCGTTGCCGACGACGTTGAGCGTCGTCACGCCAAGGGCCAGCCGGTCCTGGTGGGCACCGTCTCCATCGAGAGCTCCGAGAAGCTGTCCGCCGCCCTTACCAAGCGCGGCATCGCACACGAGGTCCTCAACGCCAAGCACCACGAGCGCGAGGCCCACATCGTGGCCCAGGCCGGACGTTACGGCGCCGTGACCATCGCCACCAACATGGCCGGTCGTGGTACCGACATCTTGCTGGGCGGCAACCCCGACGAGCTGGTGCGCGAGCGCCTTGAGTACGAGGGCCTGACCATGGAGGACGTGACGCCCGAGCAGCTCGAGCAGTTTAACGCCGAGGCCAAGGAGACCTGCAAGGCCGAGCGCGAGCGCGTGCTTGCCGCCGGCGGCCTGACCGTTATCGGCACCGAGCGCCACGAGTCCCGTCGTATCGACAACCAGCTGCGCGGCCGCTCCGGACGTCAGGGCGATCCGGGCGAGACCCAGTTCTACCTGTCGCTCGAGGACGACCTCATGCGCCTGTTCGGCGGCGACAAGATGGACCGCGTCTCCAAGATGATGGTCACGGCCGACATGGGCGACGACATGCCCATTCAGCACAAGATCATCTCCAAGGCCGTCGAGAGCGCCCAGCACAAGGTCGAGAGCATCAACTTCTCCATGCGTAAGAGCGTCCTTGAGTACGACGACGTCATGAACAAGCAGCGCCAGGTCATCTACGCCGAGCGCAACAAGATTCTGGACGGCAAGGACCTGACCGACCACATCACCGAGGTCATGCACGATACCGTGTACCGCTGCGTGCAGGAGTTCTGCACCAAGGACAGCCACGAGGGCGAGCGCGACCTGGAGGGCCTGCGCAAGTGGGTTGTGGAGCTCACCGGCCACATCGATACGCCGAAGTTCCCCGACGAGGACTTTGAAGCCCTGGCTGCCGATGTCTTGGCCTATGTTGAGAAGTGCTACAACATGAAGGCCGAGCGTCTGGGCGAGGGCCTGATGCGCGAGCTCAATACCCAGGTCATGCTGCGCGTCATCGATACCCGCTGGATGAACTACCTGCAGGAGATGGACTATCTCAAGACCGGCATTGGCCTGCGCGGCTTTGGCCAGCGCGACCCGCTGGTTGAGTACAAGACCGAGGCCTACGGCGCGTTCCAGATACTCGTCGATACCATGTACGAGGATTACCTGCGCACGGTTTTGCGCATCGAGATCAAGGCAGCCCCGCGTGCCGTGGAGCACAAGGAGGAGCCCTCGCTCGAGGGTGCGCGCTTCTCCGGTCCTGCCGAGGTCGATGGTGACAACGGCGACTCGGTGCTGCGCAAGCAGGCGCAGGTGCAGGCCCGCACAGCTGTCCAGGGTGGTCCGGCTGCCGTCAACAACGGTGGCAAGGTGACCACCTATCGCAAGTCCGAGAGCGACGATCCGTACGTCAACGTGGGCCGCAACGACCCGTGCCCCTGCGGTAGCGGCAAGAAGTTTAAGTACTGCCACGGCAGGAATCGTTAATGGCTGAGGCTTTAGAGGTAACGCCCGCCGAGCTGGACGCGTTTGCGGACCGGCTCGGCGAGGTCGAGTCGTATCTCCACCTGGACGAAAAGCGCACGCGCGTGACCGAGCTCGAGGCTAAAAGCGTGGCCCCCGGCTTTTGGGATGACGCCGACGCCGCCCGTGCCACCATGGAGGAGATCGCGCGCACCAAGGAAGATATCGCTGCCGTGGATACCGCGCGCGGCGAGCTTTCCGATGCCCGCGCCGCGCTGGAGCTTGCCGAGGAGATGGGGGATGACCCCGACGCCGCCGCCCTTCGCGAGGAGGCTGCAGTCACGGCTGAGCGCTTGGCCCGTGCCATCGATGAGCTTGAGCTTTCGAGCTGGTTTACCGGTGAGTTCGATCACGGCGATGCCATTGTGACTATCAAGCCCGGACAGGGTGGTCTGGAGGCCCAGGACTGGACCTTCATGCTCTTTAAGATGTACATGAAGTACTGCCAGCGTCGCGGCTGGAAGGTCACCATCAACGACTGTCCCGCGGCCGAGGTCATCGGCATCGACCGCGCGACCTTTACCGTCGAGGGCAAGGACGCATTTGGCATGCTGCGCGCCGAGGCCGGCGTTCACCGCTTGGTTCGCATTAGCCCCACCGACGACAAGAAGCGCCGCCAGACCACGTTTGCCGGCGTCGAGGTCATCCCCGTGCTACCCGATGATATCGACATCGAAATCAGTCCCGATGACATCCGCGTGGACGTGTACCACGCGAGCGGCCCGGGCGGTCAGGGCGTCAACACCACCGACTCCGCCGTGCGCGTGACGCATTTCCCCAGCGGCATTGTGGTTACCTGCCAAAACGAGCGCAGCCAGATCCAGAACAAGGCCGCGTGCATGCAGATCCTCAAGGCTCGCCTGTACGAGATTGAGCTCGAGAAGCGCGCCGAGGCCCTGGATGAGATTCGCGGACCCAAGACCACGATCGGTTTTGGCAACCAGATTCGCAGCTACGTGCTCTACCCGTACCAGATGGTTAAGGACCTACGCACGGGCGTGGAGACCAGCAATGTCGAGGCAGTTCTTGACGATGGTGACCTGGACCCGTTTGTTATTGGCTACCATCGCTGGGCGACCGGCAACGCCGATGCAGAAGGCTCGGAGGTCTAAAACATCGGGCGGCTTCAAGCCGATGCCAAGCCCAACGGTTGGACGGGTTTGTATCCAGAATAAACCCTGCGCAGGGGTGGTTTTTGTTCGGCGAATCGGTAGAATCGAATACAAGAAGAAGTTCAAAGCGCATCCGTTTGGGTGCGCTTTTTTGAGGGAGGCAGCATGGCATATCGTCTGGACATCAAGCGCATTCTTTCGATGAACTTCTTTCACGACCTGCCCCAGATCATGTTGGGGTGTGCCTTGGCCGCCATCGCGACCGACTTGTTTTTGATTCCCAACGGTCTTGCCGCCGGTGGCGTTACGGGCCTTGCCACCATTATCCAGGCGGTCGGCGCGGCGCGCGGCCTATCGCTTCCCGTTGGTATTCAGACGATCGTGATGAACGCCTTGCTGTTGTTGGTCGTTATGCGCGAGGGCGGCATGTTCTACGTGGTGCAGACCGCGACGGGCTTTGTGCTGCTGGGCTTCTTTACCGATCTGTTCGCCCCGTTTGTAGCACCTCTGGCGGATGCGGACCTGATGCTCCCTGCCATGTGGGGCGGCATTATTACGGGCATCGGTTACGGCATGGTGTTGCGCGCCGGCGCCAACACCGGCGGCTCGGACACGATTGGCCAAATCATCTCGCGTAACACCTCGCTGCCGGTGGGCTCGACCGTCATGGCGATCGATGTTGCCGTATGCGCGCTATCGGCTCCGGTCTTTTCAATCGAAAACGCACTGTATGCAGGCCTTTCGATGGTCATTAGCGGCTACGTGATCGATGCCGTGGTCGATGGTGGCAACAAGCGCCGTATGGTACTCATCATCTCGGACAAGTTCCCTGATATCGCTGCCGATATCATGTATGGCCTGGGTCGTGGTTGTACCAAGTTTAAGGCGACTGGCATGTATTCGGGTGCCGAGAAGCCGGTGATTATGGTCATCGTGAGCCGTCGAGAGCTCAATACCCTCAAGACGATCGTGCGCGAGCGCGATCCTCACGCCATTGTGACGGTCGCTGACGTTACGGAAGCCTTCGGCGAGGGATTCAAGGACATTAGCGCGTAGGGTCGACCGCGTTCCATCCAAAAGACGTTCACATTGATAAACCGTTTCATCAGCGGTTCTGCCTGCTAAATTGTTCAAATAATGATAAAAACTCTGGTAAAGCCATCAGTTTCCAGCATAATGAATGACGTACGTGCATTGCGGCTGTGTTGGGATTACCTTCGGTGCCGTGCGCATTTTGTCTAATGAGGATGAAAGGAAGGCACAATGAGCGACGAAGAGCTCAAAAAGGTTGCCAACGAGGTAAGGAAGGGCATCGTCACCGGCGTGCACGCTGCCAAGTCCGGCCATCCGGGCGGTTCGCTCGGCGCTGCCGACATCATGACCTATCTGTACTTTGAGGAAATGAACGTCGACCCGGCCGATCCCCGCAAGGCCGACCGCGATCGTTTTGTGCTCTCCAAGGGCCATTGCGCTCCGGGCCTGTACGCCGTGCTCGCCGAGCGTGGGTTCTTCCCCAAGGAGGACCTCGAGACGCTGCGCCATATTGGCAGCCACCTGCAGGGCCACCCCAACATGAACGACACCCCGGGCGTCGACATGTCCACCGGCTCGCTGGGCCAGGGCATTTCCGCCGCCGTGGGCATGGCCATTGCCGCCAAGCACTGGGGCGATACTTACCGCACGTACGCCCTGCTGGGCGATGGCGAGAGCGAGGAGGGCCAGGTCTGGGAGGCCGCCATGTTTGCCGGCAACCAGCAGCTCGATAACCTCTGCGTGATCGTCGACCACAACGGCCTGCAGATCGACGGCCCCGTCGAGGAGGTCAACGACCCCATGCCGCTCGCCGACAAGTTCCGCGCCTTTAAGTTCCACGTGGTGGAGCTTGCCGACGGCAACGATTTCGACCAGATCCGCGCCGCCTTTGCCGAGGCCCGCGCCACCAAGGGTCAGCCGACCGCCATCATCGCCGAGACCATGAAGGGCAAGGGCGTTTCCTTTATGGAGAACCAGGTTGGTTGGCACGGCAAGGCCCCCAACGATGAACAGTTTGAGCAGGCCATGGCAGAGCTCACGGCCGCCGGAGAGGAGCTCTAGGATGGCAGACGTCAAGAAAATCGCCACGCGTGTAAGCTACGGCGAGGCCCTCGTCGAGCTCGCCAACGAGCACGATGACTTTGTGGTCCTCGACGCCGACCTGGCCGCCGCCACGCAGACCGGCAAATTTAAGGCCGCTTGCCCCGACCGCTTCTTCGACGTGGGTATCGCCGAGAGCAACCTGATGGGTGTTGCCGCCGGTATCGCGACCACCGGTCGTGTTGCCTTCGCGAGCACCTTTGCCATGTTCGCTGCCGGTCGCGCCTTTGAGCAGGTCCGTAACTCCATCGGCTACCCGCACCTTAACGTTAAGATCGGTGCCACGCACGCCGGTATCTCGGTGGGCGAGGATGGCGCCACGCACCAGTGCTGCGAGGATATCGCCCTTATGCGCGTCATCCCCGGCATGACCGTTATCGTTCCTGCCGACGATGTGGAGGCCCGCGCCGTGACGCGCGCCGCCTACGAGTGCGACGGTCCGGTGTACATGCGCTTTGCCCGTCTGGCCTCGCCGGTTATCAACGACCCCGAGACCTACAAGTTCGAGTTGGGTAAGGGCATTGTCATGCGCGAGGGCGCCGATGTGACCATCATCGCCTGCGGCCTGATGGTCGGCGAGGCTCTCGAGGCCGCCGAGCAGCTCGCTGCCGAGGGTATCGACGCCGAGGTCATCAACATGCACACCATCAAGCCCATCGATGCCGACCTGATCGTCAAGAGCGCCACCAAGACCGGCCACGTCGTGACCGTCGAGGAGCACTCCGTGATCGGCGGCCTGGGCAGCGCCGTTGCCGACGTCCTGTGCGAGCAGTGCCCGACGCCGCTCAAGAAGATCGGCGTCAACGACACCTTCGGTGAGTCCGGCCCGGGCGCCGAGCTCCTGCACAAGTACGGCCTGGACGCCGCCAACATCGTGGCGACCACCAAGGAGTTCTTGGCATAAGGCAAGGCGGATCTCAAGGACTGCTTCGCCAGAACTATGGAAACCCGGCAGGGGCGCTCTCTTGGAGAGCGCCCCTGTTTAAGTTGCGGTGAAATAGGGACTGATTAGACCTTTTAACTGGTAAAACGGGGGTGCGGACGATTTCTTGGACCGCGCCTAGGCGTATCCAAGCTTCCTGCGGTACTCCATCGGGCTCAGCCACCCGAGGGACTTCTTAATCCGCTCCTCACGATAGTACACGAGGTAGGCCTCGAGCCTTCCCATGAACTCCTCGGCCGTCACGCCCTCCCAGTCCCTGTAGTGGAAGAACTCGTTCTTGAGGCGCCCGAAGAAGCCCTCGCAGGCCGAGTTGTCCGGG
>JAXJET010000002.1:0-115121 GCA_036301285.1 Collinsella aerofaciens | reverse complement strand
GGGTATGGGGACTCGTTCGGCCAGACGCGCCGCCGCTGTTTGTGATCCCTTTTCCTCCGTCCCCTTCGGATCACGTGATCCCTTGGGGACGGAGGAAAGGGATCATTTCGTAGGCCCGTGGCCGCCTTGGAAACCGAATGATGGTACGAGCATCCATTCGGCTTCCAGGGCAGCCACGGACAGAACGGGGCGAACAGCAAAGAGCGACGGACGTCTACTCCCCCGCCACGCTTGCGCGCAGCTTGGCGGCGATGGGCTCGGATGCCAGCAGGAACACGAGCATGACCACAGAGCACGCCAGGCACACGATCCAGGTGCTCGCAAAGGAGCCCGAGACGGCAAAGAGCACGTAGACCTGCCACAGCTCACCGACAAAGCTCATGCTGGCAAGAACGGCAGAGGTAGCGATAACGGTTAGGGAACCCAAAACGCGACCGCTTACTTTATCGGCAACATGGCCAATGACAAACGATCCGATAACGCTCACCACGGTAGAGATCGCATTGGAGATGTTGTACTGCGCAAGAGATATTCCCAAGTCGCTGACGATGAGCGGCTGGAACAGGCTCATGCAGTTGACGAAAATCGTGTAGCACGTGGCCATGATCACGAAGCCGGAGGCCACCACGAGCCAGCCGGGGAAGAACTTACGCTGCTGGGGCATACTGCTCCTTATTTAACAAACGAATAGCCTGCGCCGGGCGCCGGTAGTGCCCAAGATTGCCTTGAAAGACAAGGGCATAGGCCTTATGGCCATGCCCGCAGGCTTGAAAGGCAAGGTTGGGTGCTACCGGTGGTCGGCGATATAGCCCAAAGCGACGGCGGTATAAGCCGCAGCACCGAGCGGCAGCTCGGCATCGTTAAAACGTGCCTTGGGATGGTGCTGGGCAAAGTGTTCGTCCGTGTCGGTTACGGCCGCGCCCACGGTAAAGTACGCACTCGGAATCTCGCTCGAGATAAGCGCGAAGTCCTCACTCGCCATGGCATGGAAAAGCGGCAAGAAAGCCGCCTTGGGCAGCACTGCGCCCACATAACCAAGCGACGCCTGAGTCATATCGCTGTCGAGTACAAGCGGCGGAACATCCGAAAGCGTCTCGATGGTCGCCGGCGTACGATATGTTGTGGCAACGCCGTTAACGACCTCCGCGATGCGGGTCTTGAGGTGCTCCATGAGCTCAACATCGAAGCCGCGCAGCGTTCCCTCGAGCACGCAGGTGTCGGGGATGACGTTGGCCGCCAAGCCGCCAGCAAACTTACCAACGGTAAGTGCGACTTCCTTGGCCGCCGGCACCTCGCGGGCGATAAGCTCCTGGAGCGCCAGGTGCACATGGACGCCGGCCGCGATGGGGTCGATGCAGATCTCGGGGCTCGAGCCATGGCCGCCCTTGCCCTGGAGCGTGATGCGGAAACCGTACACGCCCGAAAGCGCCGGACTGCCGTAGAGCACCAGGCCAAGCGGCGACTGGCTGTTGACATGCATGGCAAAGGCCGCCTGAGGACGCGGGTTCTGCAGCAGGCCATCGGCGATGGCAGCGCGTACCCCTTCAAAGGTCTCCTCGCCCGGCTGGAACAGCAGTTTGACGGTGGCATTGGCGTCGACGAGCTCGGCCTCGCGGGCCTTGAGCAGGCGAGCCGCACCAAGCAGCGCCGTCGCGTGCATATCGTGACCGCAAGCGTGCATGCAGCCGTTGGTGGATGCAAAGGGCTCGCCGGATTCCTCGGCAACGGGCAGGGCGTCCATGTCGCCACGAAGCATGATGACCGTTCCGGCCTGCTCGTCCTTGCACGTGCCATTGCCCTGAGCGGCCGCACCGGCACCGATCAGGCCAACGACGCAGGAACCGTCGACTAGCGTGGTATGGGGGATGTCCATCTCGTCCAGACGTGCCTGGATATAGGCAGACGTCTGCGGAAGATTGTTACCCAGCTCGGGCATCTGGTGTAGATCGTGTCGCCACGCAGCGAGCTCGTCTGCAAAAGCCTGAGCTTCTGCAACAAGACCGTCACCGATAGCGGTCTGCGCCGCCGCGGTGGCCTTGGGCGCTGATTGCGGTTGAAGATCGGACAGTGCTGGTGCCATAGATGCCCTCCAGTAACGTTTTTGCAGCAAGCACTTTGATAGCGTAAAGTGCAAGGTACTACTTTAAGGGCATGACATAAAAATGCCGCCCTGGGAGGGCGGCGCAACAAGTTGTTTACAATTGCGGGTGTGATTTTCGGCGCAAGAAATCGAAATGCGTCTCGCTCAAGATAATCGAAAGAAAGATGAGCGCGAAGCCGGCGAGCAGGCGCGAGGTGAGCGCCTCCCCCATCAGCAGCACCGAGAACAGCACGCCCGAAGGCGACTCCATCGAAAGGAGCAGTGAGCCCGTCGAGGCCGAGACATGCGCCAAGCCGACGTTTTGGATGAGCAGAGCCGCGCATGTGCAACCAACCGAGAGAAACGCCATCGCGCTGATAAAGCTCGGCGTCCACACGGACAGAGGCGCTTGGGTCTCGAATAGCAGCGACGTTGCCAGGCTCAGCACGCCGTTGCCCACAAACATCCAAAACGTGATGACGTTGATGTCCATTTTGCGACCGTACTTGGCAGTCACCGCCATCTGGATGGCGAAAAAGACCGCACCCGCCAGCGTAATGACATCACCGATGTTGAATTCAACGCTATCGAGCGCCACCAAGCCAATGCCCGCCAAGCACAGCAGCGCCGCGCCCAGGTTATAGCGGGTGAGTTTTTCGCCGCTCAGAAAATAGCTCGCGAACGGCACAACGATGCAATACGTGCCCGTCAAAAAAGCATTCTTGCCCGCCGTGGTGTGCGCCAGACCGACTGTCTGCAGGGCGTAGGCGGCCCACATAAGTGCGCCCATGCCAAGTCCGACGATAAGGTTGCGGGCGTTGAGGTGCGCGATGATGCGCTTGTGGAAGATGAAAAACATGACCAACGCCGCAGGCAGAAAGCGCACGTAGAGCAGTTCGAACACCGGAATGGTGTCGAGCGCGTCCTTCATGGTCGTAAAGGAGTAGCCCCAGACGACTGCCACCGAAAGCAGCAGGACTTTCCAGAACAGCGGCGAGCGAGCGCCGGCGCCGCGGGAGGTGCCGCCCGCGCCCAGGTCCTCGCGAGCAACAGGGCTATCGGGCATCATTTCGATATTGTCAGTGGCATGCTGGGCCATAGGGCATCCTCGCGCTCAATCTGGGCGTGGTGTCCGCACGCGCATGGCTGCGTGCCGCCTCATGGTCAAATAAAAGCAGGGCGCACCGGACCCCCGGCACGCCCCGCTACTGTAGCAACAACCAAGCAGCCCGTGCAATTCACTACGCTAAAGCATCGGGTTGGAAGATCTCGATGTTCCGACGGCGTTTACGTTGCTGAACTAAATCAATTTGGTTGACTCCAGTTTTTCGATGATCCAGTCGTTGGCTTTGATGACCGGGCGGCGGAAGACGACGCCCAGTGCCAGCGACGGAATCAGATAGCTCGCCAGAATGCCTAGCTCAATCCAGTACTCCATGTGGTACGCACCGGCCATGGCGGCATGCATGGCGTTGATGCCGTGGGTGAACGGCAGGAACGGATAGATCGCCTGGAACACGGGGCCGGTCATCTCGATGGGGAACGTGCCGCCCGAACCGCCGACCTGCATGACCAGCAGCACGACGGCGAGCGCCTTGCCGATATCGCCAAACGAAACCGTAAGCGTGTAGACGATATTGGAGAACACGAGACTCGCGACCCAGCCCGCCAGCACAAACTGCAGCGGGTCGTCGCACTGGATGCCAAAGAACAGGATGTCGCCCGCACACACGAGCGTTGCCTGCAGCAGGGCCAGACCGCCAAAGAACAGGTAGCGGCCCAGGTAGATCTCGTGCAGGCGCACGGGGATGAGCTCGTTGATAAGCTCATCGTCAACCGAGACCTTCATCATGGCCGCCAGCACAATCGAGCCCACCCAGAGCGACAGAATCGTGTAGAACGGTGCCATGGCCGAACCGTAGTTGCGGATCGGATAGACCGGCTTGCGATCGAGCGCGACGGGGCCGGAAAGCGACACGGCCAGACCCTCGGGATCATTGCCGATCATCGTCTTGATCGTAGCGAGGTCATCCGACATCAAGGCGCCGTCGAGCTCGTCCTTAAACGCACTGATCTTGTCCGACGCCTCGCCCAGCTGATCAGAAGCCTTGTTGACCAGCTTTGCAGCCTTGGAGAGGCCCTTTGCCAGCGAACCGGATGCGTCGGTCAGGCCAGCAACAGCACTATCCAGATCGTTCGAAATACCGTTCAGCGAATCCAAAACGCCCGAGATGGTCTTCTTGAGCTCCTTTGCCTTGGCCAAAAACGTAGAGTCGTAGTCAGTCTTGGCGCCCGAGATACCAGCCTTGGCATCCGCGATTGCCTGATCGACCTCGGCACGCGACTTATTAACCTCTGCCATGCTGTCAGAGAGAGACTTCGCGGTGGCCGTCAAGTCCTTGGCGTTGTTGCGATACTCCACAGCAATCCTGCTCAGCGATGTTGCCACAGACTTGAGGCTGTCCTGGAGTTTTTCGTCAGTCACCTGATCGGCAAAGCTGCGGAGCTGGTCGGCCGTGGCGTCGATATCGTCGGCACGCGTGTTGAGCGCCGCCGCGGCATCGTTGAGCTGGGACACTGTAAGGTGGACATGTTGATTCGCGGCATCAAATGCCTTCGCAAGCTCGGCGGACACGTTGTCAAACGAGCCCGCGCTTCCGTCAATCGCGGCATTGATGGCGTCGTTGGCGTCCTTCAGCGCTTCCTTGGAATCGCTAATACCGCTCTTGACATGCTCCATCAGCTGCTTCGTTGACTCATCGACCGTGCCCGTCTGCTTGAGCATGCCGCTCGCCGACGTCAGCGAATCGGACGTGGAGCTCAAAATGCCCGCAAGCGACGTTGCGCTGGCCTGAACGTCCTGCAGGTCCTGGACCGAATCGCCGAGTGTCGAGGACAGGTTGGCGATAAAGTTGCTGACCTGGTCGGTGCTCATGTAATCGAGCAGGCTGGACACCGTCTTAAGACCGATGCTCGTAATGGTCTCGGTAAAAGTTTTGTTAACCTGGCTCTGGACGGCGCTCGAACCCTTCTCGGTCACGATCTGCGCAATGGCGTTGGCCTTCTGATTCTCGTAGAACTCGATATCGGCATGCTTCACGTCGGTCGAGAAAAGCGTCATCATGTCAGCGCTAAACGTTTTGGGGATAACGACGGCAGCATAGTACGCGCCCGACTTAACGCCCTCGATAGCCTTTTCGCGATTGTTGAGCACAACCCAATCGAAGCTCTCGTTGCCGCGTAGGGTGGCGGTCACGTTTTCGCCCACGTTAACCTCGACGGGGATCAAATCGCTCTCGTAACCCTCATCGGTGTTGACCACGGCGATCTTAAGATTGCCGGTGTTGCCGTACGGATCCCAGCTGCCGGCGATGTTAAACCACGCGTACAGACACGGTACGATAATGAGGCCCATCACGACAACCAAGCCGATCACGGAGCGAGACACGTTTTGGACATCGCGCTTAAACAGATGCAGGATGTTCTTCATTTATGCCTCACCTCCTTTGGAGTGCTTGCCAAGCGCGGTGGTATCTCCATCATTTGTGGCTGTGCTGTCGCTGCCCTGAGATTTATGGTGCGAGCCGATATGCGGCAAGCGGCCCGTGGACTGATCGCCGCCCTTGGCACCACGCTCGCTGGCGTTGAGGCCAAACATGTGGCGGGCGGCAGGAATGGCGGCCGTGTGTTCGCGCATCTCGCGACGCAGGTCCTCATCCGAAAGCGCCGAGATGCGCATCTGGGTATTGAGGCTCGCTCGGATATATTCGATATTGATAAGCCAGCCGCAGATGGCAATAACCGAGATGATCCAAATGACAAGCAGGATGATCTTGCCGTTATTGTCGATATCGAGAACCGTCGACAGGACAAAGAGCAGGACCTGAACGCCCACCACGGCGGCAAAACCGCCCTTGATGTAGTACGGGTAGCGATGTTCAAAGGCGACCGCATGATCGAGCAGTTCGCGACGGTACGAATCGGAATCGAGCATGACGCGCATGGCCGTGCGCAGCGAGTAGCGCTGGCGCGGCAGGTCGTTGGACTCGCAAATCATCATACCGGTCGTGGAGAGCTGTTTATCAAAGAGCAGGTTAAGGTTGAGCAGCAGCGGACGCAGCTGCAGGCCGATAAAGAGCGCCACGATCAAGAACACGCCCAGAATGCACAGGTTAAACAGGTAGTTGAACGAATACATGCCGCCGACCGTCTCGCGCAGCAGATTGATGCCGTAGGTAAAGGGCAGCAGCGGGTGCAGCCACTGGAAGAAGCCGGGCATCATCTCGATGGGGTACATGCCCGACGAACCCGGGATCTGCACGATGACGAGAATGACGCCGATAGCCTTGCCGATATGCTTAAACGTGGTGGACAGCGCATAGATGATATTGACGTAGGTGAACGAAATGGCGATGCCGCCCAGCACGAACAGCAGCGGGCTGACGCACTGCACGCCAATCACCAGATCGCCTACCGTAACGATGATGGCCTGCAACGCGCCCAGGATCACCATGAGCAACCAGCGGCCAAAGTAGCCTTGGCGCGCCGTAAAGCTGCCAACACCTTCACGGTCGACCTCGAGCTTGTAAATGGCGATGAGCACATAGCCGCCCACCCAAAGCGCCAGATTGGTGTAGAAGGGGGCAATGCCCGAGCCGAAGCTCTTAACCGGATAGATCGACTTGGACGCGAGCTCAACCGGAGATGCCATGAAGTCTGCGACGTCATTGACGTCGACGCCCATCAGGTCGGCCAGCTCGCCCATGGACTCGGAGGTCTGTAGCGCCGCGATGTCGTTGGCGGCGGTTGCGAGCTTGTCCTGGACCTTGGCAAGCGAGGAATCGGTCTGGGACAGCGTGGTCTTGGCCTGGCCGAGCGTAGCGTTAAGCTGCGAAAGCGTACCGCGCGCGCTTGCAATCGTGGGCGTGAGGCCAGATACGATACCCGTCAAATCACCCGAGACGGCGGCAAAGGAATCAAGCGCGCTCGAGGCCTTCGGCAGCGCGTTTTGACCCAGGTCCGTCTGGGCCTGGCCAAGGTTGGTCGCACCGGTCTGAATTGCGTTATTGATAGCGTCGCTGGCACCCGAGACAGCCGCGGCGTCATTCGCCATGGCGCTCGACTGCGCAGACAGACCGTCCTTGATGCTCTGAAGCTTTTCATTCTGCTCTCGAAGCAAATCGATGGTCGATACAATGCGCGCGTCAATTTCCTCGGAACCTGTCGACGTGTCATTGGCGAGAATCTCTAAGTGCCCGATAACGGCCTTATTGTGGTCGATCGTCGCTTGGAGAGACTCGAGCGAGTTGTCGATACGGGTGGTCGTAGATGTGACCGTGCCCGTCAGCTTGCCGATGGCAGCGTTCGCAGAGGCCGACGTCTTGGTAAGCGCAAGGCTGCCTTCCGAGAGCGCCTTGGAGAGCGAGGCGATAGAGTTGCCCGCCGTGGTGCGAGCTTCGCCCAGCAGGTCGTTACCCTGAGAGATCGCCTGCGTCAGTGACGGCGCCTGACCCTGCAGGCCGGCAAGTGCCGCATCGGCCGAGGCGATGGCGCCACTCGTCTTATCGATGGCGGCATTCATGTCGCCAATCGAATCGTGCACCTCGCCCAAGGTATCGGATGCCTCGGAGACAGAACTTGCCAACGAATCCTGAGTCTGAGTTGCCTTGTCCTTTAAATCGACTCCGGCATCCTTGGCAATACTGGCAACGGTCTCGCCCACCGTGGAGACAAATTCCGAGTTGATCTGCTTCTCGATGGTACTTGCACCGGTGTCGGTAACCTTGGGTGCAATGGCGCTCTTCTTCTCATTGACGTAGTACGTAAGCTTGGGCTGATGGTAGTTGCCGTCGAGCATCGAAACCAGGTTATCCGAGAAGTTCTTGGGGATTACGATGGCCGCATAGTACTCACCACTCTCGACGCCCTCCTTGGCATCGGCCGCCGAATCGACGAAGGTCCAGCCCAGCTGATCGTTCTCCTTGAGCTGATCGACGACCTGGTCGCCCGCGTTGAGATCGCCCACCAGGTCGTTCTGAGTGCCCTGATCGTTGTTGGCGATGGCAATCTTGATGCCCTGGGTGTTTCCGTACGGATCCCAGTTTGCCACGATGTTGTACCAGGCATACAGTGAGGGAATAACGCACACGCCGAGGGTAACCACCAAGGCAACGGGGTTCACAAGCAGTCGCTTAATGTCGCGCTTAAATATCGCAAAGGAGACCTTTGCATTGGATAGTTTGCTGCCGAGACTCACGCTTGGACCATCCATCCTGTCGTTAAATCGAATCGTACTATCGACAACCATTGTACGTAGGCGCTTTAACGTCTCAAAGCACAATGGTGTTGAGTTTTGCGGGTAGCAATATACTACGAAGACAAATTAACGTACAGTTGTACAGTATCTTTAATTTCAGCAGGTCACAAAACCACAACCCCGACAAATAATTGATCCCTTGGGGACGGAGGAAAACGAGAGTGGAAAATCTCCCACTTCAAGCCCGCATTCGAGCCAAAAGTGGGAGATTATCCACTCTCGTTCTAATCTAGTTACGGTGCCGTATCCCCGAACTACATCAAGTTGCAAACAGCCGCCGCGAAGGCTACGGGGTCCTCGGGGAGGATGCCCTCGACCAGCAGGGCCTGGTCATAGAGCAAACCGGAGTACTGCTTGATCTTGTCGGCGTCGCCCGCCTTCTGAGCGGCGACGAGCTTGGAAAAGACCGGGTGCTTGGCGTTGAGCTCGAGCACGCGCTGGCTCTTGGGCATACCGTCGGGCGCGCCCTCGGGACCCTTCTGGAGCACCTTCTCCATCTCGAGCGAAAGCGGGCCCTCGGTGGTGATGCACGCGGGAGCATCGGTCAGGCGCGCAGAGACGGCAACCTTCTCGACCTTGTCGCCGAGTGCCTCCTTCATGGCGTTAAAGAGGTCCTCGTTCTCCTTGGTGGCGTCCTCGGCCTCCTTTTTCTCGTCCTCGGTCGCCAGGTCAAGATCACCGGTTGCGACGTTCTTGAGCTCCAGGTGACGATCCTCAACCTCGGGCTCGGCACCATCGGCCACGGCCTTCTCGGCAGCCTCGCGGGCGGCATCGTCCTCGTAGATCTTGGGCATATCGGCGGCAACGTACTCACGCATAGCCTGGAAGGTGAACTCATCCACGTCCTGCGTCAGCAGCAGCACGTCATAGCCGCGGTCGAGCACGCCCTTTACCACGGGCATCTTGGCCAAGCGCTCACGCGAGTCGCCGGCGGCGTAGTAGATGGCCTTCTG
This sequence comes from Collinsella aerofaciens, assembly GCA_036301285.1. Classification (GTDB taxonomy): domain Bacteria; phylum Actinomycetota; class Coriobacteriia; order Coriobacteriales; family Coriobacteriaceae; genus Collinsella; species Collinsella aerofaciens_BS. The sequence goes on along the minus strand of JAXJET010000002.1, from coordinate 105,772 downwards.
ATCCTCGGGCATGCCCTTGGCATACTCGGCCAGGGTAATCATCTTCTGTTCCTTGGCAGACCAGAACAGCAACAGATCGGCGAGCTCATCGGCCTTCATGCCATAGCTCGAGTAGATGCCGTACTTAAGACCGCGGCCAAAGTTCTCAAAGAACTTCTCGTAGGCCTCGCGGTCGTTGTCACGCATATCCTCAAGGTCGGCGGTGATCTTCTTTTCCACACGCTTGGCGATGGCCTTGAGCTGACGGTTCTGCTGCAGCGTCTCACGCGAGATGTTGAGCGACACATCGGCGGAATCCACGACGCCGCGGACAAAGTTGTAGTAGTCGGGCAGCAGGTCGTCGCACTTCTCCATGATCAGGACGTTGGAGCTGTAGAGTGCCAGACCCTTCTCGTAATCCTTGCTGTACAGATCGAACGGCGCGCGGCCCGGCACAAACAGCAGGGCATCGTACTCGAGCGTGCCCTCGGCATGGAAGCTGATGGTGCGCGCAGGATCGTCAAAGTCGTGGAACGTGGACTTGTAGAACTCGTCGTAGTCCTTCTGCTCGACATCGGAGCTGCGCTTCTTCCAGATCGGTGTCATGGAATTGACGGTCTCGAGCTCCTGGTAGTCCTCGTACTCGGGCTTGTAATCGTCGCCGGCGTCCTCGGGCTTGGGTTTCTGGCGGCTCTTGGACACCATCATCTGAATCGGGTAGCGCACATAGTTGCTGTACTGCTGAATCAGGCTCTTGAGACCCCACTCGGTCAGGAAGCGATCGTAGGTCTCGGCCTCGCCGTCGGCATCGAGCTTCTCGTTCTCGCGCAGCGTCAGGATGACATCGGTACCGTGCTCGGCGCGCTCACCGTCCTCGATGGTGTAGCCCTCAAGACCGTCGGATTCCCACACATGGGCGACATCCTCGCCATAGGCGCGGCTGACGACCTTCACATGGCTGGCGACCATAAAAGCCGAGTAGAAGCCCACGCCAAACTGACCGATGATGTCGACATCGGAGCCCTGCTGCTCGGCGTTCTCGGTCTTAAACTCCTCGGAGCCGGAATGGGCGATGGTGCCCAGATTGCGCTCGAGCTCCTCGGCGGTCATACCGATGCCGTTATCCGAGATGGTAATGGTGCGGGCGTCTTTATCAAAGGAGACGCGAATGGCCAAGTCGCCCTGGTCGATCTTGACGCTCGGGTCCTGCAGGCTCTTAAAGTTGAGCTTGTCGACGGCGTCGCTCGCGTTAGAGATAAGCTCGCGCAGGAAGATTTCCTTATTGGTGTAGATGGAGTTGATCATGAGGTCGAGCAGTTTTTTGCTCTCGGTCTTAAATTGACGCATGTGCAGTCCTTTCGCGCTACCCCCGTCCGCAAAAACGGCCCGGTTGCCCGAGCCGCATCGCAGACCTGCTATGTCCAGACTTAGATTTTATAACCCATTAGCGCGCATATATACATACGGAATCGAAAAACTGTATGTCCAAACGCTCTGATACGCCAATTGCCAAGGAGTGTCCCCGACTGCCGGCAGGAAAGGAACGTCCCTATCTGCCATCTACGCGCTTGGCCATCCAAGCATGGGGCTGGCCCTCGTCTTCGTAGTCCACCGGGGCAATCTGCGTGTAGCCCGCCTTGGCATAGAGCGGCAGCACGTATTCCTGCGCATGCAGCTTAATGAGCTTGGCGCCGGCATCACGCGCGCGCGTATCACTGGCCTCGACAATCTTGCTCGCCAGACCGCGACGGCGCATGCTCGGCAGCACAGCCACGCGCCCCATAATGTAGGTCTCCCCCGCCGCGACGCCTTCGTCCAAGTCGCACGCCGGCGACACCGGAGCCTCCGCGTCAGCCGCACGCTCAAGCTCTTCGGGAAACACGCGCGAGCAACCGGCAAGCTCGCCGTCTACATAGAGCGTCACATGAATGCAGTTCGGATCCTCGTCGATAGCGTCAAACTCGTTCTCGTAGCCCTGCTCGTCCATAAAAACGACGCGGCGCACCAACGCCGCGTCATCAAAGCATCCCGTCTTAAGTTGGATATCCATGGCTGCCCTTTCATTCAATGCGAACGTTAGGGACAGATTTTAGCGAAAATGAGCTCCGCGCACGCTAAACTTCGCGCGAGCCTTCGCCAGGCAGTCGTAATGACCCACGTTATGGGCATCGCTCGCGATGAAGCTGTACAGGTTCTGATCGAACAGGCGCTGTGCCGGCTTTTTCTCGCGACCAAAGCGACCGCCGGCAATAAAGTCCGCCGAAGCCTGCAGCTTGCAGCCCATATCGACCAGGCGCTCCGCCACGCTTACATCCTTTTGAACCGCACGATAGCGCTCAGGATGAGCGATGATCACCTGGTAGCCACGGCACTGCAAATCGTAAATCGTGTTCTCGTACTCTCTAAACGCATACGCATCGGCATGCGTCGAAAGCTCGAGCAGAAACTCGTTGGTCCCATCGAAATGCAAGTGATCCGCGGCATCGATACCAAGCTCAACGAGCTTTCGATGGTTGACCTCGAAGCCCATCTGGAGCGGAAAACCGTCAGCGTTATCGCGCAGCAGCTCAAAGGCATCCCACATCTTGTCGTAATCAAAATAGGGATCACGGCAGTGAGGAGTGCAAACGATTCTGGTTACACCGGCCCGCTTGGCAGCCTCGAGCATCGCCAAGCTCTCTTCGAGATCGGCGGCGCCGTCGTCTACACCCGGCAAGATATGGCAATGAATGTCACGCATAGGTCAGCCTTAATCAACTAAACGTTTGCTCGGTTGGTGAAGATGCCCTTTTTGGAAGTGCCCTGATCGTCGGAGCCCTTCTTAACCTTCTTACCGTCCTTGGTGTAGTAAGAATAGTAGTACTCGCTGGTCTCGGTCTCACAGTAATTCATGACGGTACCGATGAGCTTGACCTTCTCGGACTTCTTAAGCTGGGCGATAGCGTTGAGCGCCTCTTCGCGCTTGGTAAAGTCCTCGCGCACCACGAACAGCGCGCCGTCGGTCAGGCTGGCAATCTCGGCAGCATCGATGAAGGTGCCGACCGGAGGAGCATCGAAGATGACGTACTGGAACTTAGCAGACAGTGCCTTGACCAGCTTGGCAAAGCGATGGGAGACGATGATGTCGGCAGGATTGGGAATATGCGGCTCGGCATCGAGGAAGTAGAAATTCTTCTGACCTGTCTCGACAATCGCCTGGTCGATAGAAACCTGCTCGGACAGGACTGCATAGAGTCCGCCGCGGGAGCGGACGCCGAGCATATCGGCAAGGGACCTGCGACGCATATCAGCCTCGACCAGCAGGACACTCTTGCCGCTCGTGGCGATTGCCTGAGCAAGATTAATGGAAACCGTAGACTTGCCCTCGTTGGGAATCGAGGAGGTAACGGTGATGGTGCGAATGGGGTCGTCCACGCTCGCAAAGCGGATGTTGGCCAGAAGGGTCTTGGCGGCATTCTGCACAACGAGCTTATCGGTGTTCTTTGCCTTAGCCATGCCTATTTACCACCTTTCATAGCCGGAATTCGGCCAACAACGGGAATACCCAGGAGCTCTTCTGCCTCTTCGGCACCGCGGATGCGGGTATTGAGCATGTCTGCCAAAACGACATAGGCAACTGCGATAAAGATACCGGCGAGGAACGCGACGGCAATATACAGCGTGCGCTTGGGGCCGCTGGGGGCTTCGGGGGTCTTAGCCTCGTCGATAACGTTGATGCTCTGGGCAGCGCCGACGTTCTGAGCGACCGTACTCACCGAGCTGGCAATGGCCTTTGCGACCTCAGCCGTCTCCTTGGCATCGGTGCCGGTAACCGAAAGCGTAATGACACGCGTGGTGGTCTCGGAGGAAACAGACACCTTGTAGTCATCCAAATCGGTGAGGCCCAGTTCTTTGGCGGCGCCGCTCTTAACGCTATCGCTATCCAGCAGCGTGGCGATATCGTTGGAAAGCATCTGGCTCGCCGAGAGATCGTTGTAGCTCATCTGACCGCTATCGTCGGTCTTGGCGAGAATGTACATGCTCGTCGTCGCGGTATAGGTGTTGTCCATCGCAACGAAGGACACGATGCCCATGGCGATCGCGCAGACCACCGGAAGGGTGATGACCAGCTTGAGGTGCTTCTTCAGCAGCTGGAACAGTTCGAGAAGGGTCATGCAGCTTGCCTTTCATTTCCCCAGTTCGGATTGACAAAACTGTCCGTATGTTATCGCATCTTTTTACCGAGACCAAACTCTATACATAAGAAACAGGCTCTCCTGTAAAAATGTCGGAAGCAATCGTAAAATTGCACAACAACGCCGCACCCGAAAGTCAAATGCGGCGTCTACATCATTATCTATGTTGTATCGCTATGCGAATGGCTCGTCCTGCTGTATGGGAAACGCCACCGTAATGGTGGTTCCCACGCCCAACTCGCTCGATAGATCGAGCGTGGCGTGATGATACAGGGCCGCATGCTTGACAATGGCAAGCCCCAGGCCGGTTCCGCCGCGTGCCTTGGACCTACTCTTGTCCACGCGATAGAACCGCTCAAATACCTTGCCCTGTTCTTCAGGCGCGATACCGATTCCCGTGTCGGCGACAGCGAGGAACGGATGGCCTTTGTCGTTGGTGCCGCACTGCAGCGTAACCGTACCGCCGGGCCGATTGTAGCGGATGGCGTTGCTTGCCAGATTATAGATGAGCTCGTCGACCAAGCGCGACACGCCTTCGATGACCACAGGCTTGGTCTCATGACTTATCGTCACATTCACCTGACGGGCGACCTGTTCAAGACGCTGCTCAACCGCGTAGATCGCACGCGAGAGCTCAATAGGCTCCGTGGACCCAATGGGCACTGCCTCGCCTTCAGTTGCACGTTCGGCCTCGTCCAAGTTAGACAGCGTAAGGATGTCGTTGACAAGCGCTGCCAAGCGGCCCGCCTCACGATAGATGCGACCGCCAAAGTTGCGCAGGTCGTCCTCGCCCTCGACCATGCCATTTGCGATGAGCTCGGCATAGCCCGAAATCGCCGTAAGCGGCGTCTTGAGCTCATGGGTGATATTCGCCGTGAACTCGCGGCGCATACGGTCGTTGTCCGCTAGCACCGCCATTTGGCGCTTGAGTTCCTGGCGCTGCGACTCGATGCGCTCAAGCATGGGGACCATCTCGGCATAGGCGTGCTCATAGCTACGGCGTGGGTGATCCAAATCCACCTCTTGCAACGGCGCGATGATGGCACGGGACTCACGGCGCGCCATAAAAAACGAGAGTACTGCACCCGCTGCTGCGATAAGCAGCATCGGCGCCAGCATCGACAGCAAAATCGCCGCAACGCCAGGCTGGGCCTGCGCCAAGCGAACGACCTGGCCGTTATCAAGGGTGACGGCGCGATACAGCATAATCTCGTCGAGTGTAGAGCTTGCGCGCTCCGCGGAACCCGAACCACTCTCAAAGGCCTCGATGACCTCGGGGCGATCGCCATGGTTGGGCAGTGTGGAAGGCGACGCCTCGTTGTCGTAGGCAACAGATCCGTCCTTATTGATCAGCGTGATACGAAGATCCTCGCGATCGAGGCTTCGCAAGAACGGAATGGGCTCCTGCTGCTCGTCGAGGGCGGCAGCAATGAGCTCGGTTTCCTGCGCCAGATTGGCACTCGTGGCATCCGCCAAAGTGTTTTGCACAAAGAACGCACCCAGCACCGTAAACGCCACGATAACCGCCATGGCGCAGACAAAGATCGTCACAAAAACGCGGTGCGACAGCGTATGTTTTCCCTGGGGGGCGAAGACCACGGGTTACTCCTCCGATGCGGTGGCCGCGGTGTCGTCGCCTTCGGCACCATCACCGGCAGAAGGCTCGGCCAGGCGATAACCCACGCCGCGCACGGTCTCGATGGCGCTGGCATGCTCGCCCAGTTTTTGGCGAAGCGTCTGCACGTGCACGTCAACGGTGCGCGAACCGCCGTCGAAGTCCCAGCCCCACACGCTCTGCAGCAACGACTCGCGGGTAAAGACCACGCCGGGCTTGCGCATGAGGTACTCGAGCAGGTCGAACTCGCGCAGGGTGAGCTTAAGCGGCTCGCCGGCAACGGTCACCTCGCGATGGCTAGGCGAAAGCACGATGTCGCCCACGCTGAGCACATCGCTCGCCTGCTTGACCATGCCGCCGCGACGCAGCAGTGCGCGGCAGCGGCTCGCAAGCTCCATGAGCGAAAACGGCTTAGTCAGGTAATCGTCGGCACCGCCATCGAGCGCCATCACCTTGTCGAGTTCGGTGTCTTTGGCGGTAAGCATCATGATGGGCACCGTCGCCGTCAGGCGATCGGCACGCAGGCGACGCATAATCGCCAAGCCATCGGTGTCGGGCAGCATGATATCGAGCAGCACAGCATCGGGCACCCGTCGCGCCACGGCAGCTTTAAACTCGCCATCACACGAAAAGCCCTCGGCCTCGATTCCCTGCTTGCGCAGCGCGTAGACTGTCAAATCCCTGATGTTGTCATCGTCCTCGACGTAATAGATCATGTTGAACCCCTTTGCGGCCGATATGACCGCATCTTAACCCTAAAGGCACCTGTAAAAGACAGCGTCAGCCAAAACGCCCCGTCAAATAATCCGCGGTGCGCGGATCGGACGGATTCTTAAAGAGTTGCGCGGTGGGCGCGTGCTCCACCAGCTCACCCAGCAAAAAGAACGCAACCGAATCGGAAATACGCGCGGCCTGCTGCATGTTGTGCGTCACGACCACCAGCGTGCAGGTCTCCTTGAGCTCGCAGGCCAGCTGCTCCACCACCAACGTCGACACAGGGTCGAGTGCCGAAGTCGGCTCGTCCATCAGCAGAATGTCGGGCTGCACGGCAAGTGCGCGGGCGATGCACAGGCGCTGCTGCTGTCCACCCGAAAGACCCAGGCCCGACTCTTTGAGCTTGTCCTTGACCTCGTCCCACAGGGCAGCGCGACGCAGGGAGTCCTCGACCAGCTCATCGAGCACGGCGCGGTCGCGCACACCCATACCGCGAGGACCGTAGGCGACGTTGTCGTAGATGCTCATGGGAAATGGGTTGGGGCGTTGGAACACCATGCCCACGCGCTGGCGCAAACGGCAGATGTCGCAATCGCCCAGGATATCTTGACCATCGAGCGCAATCTTGCCCTCGATGCGGCAATCCTTGATGCCGTCGTTCATGCGGTTAAAGCAGCGCAGCAACGTGGACTTTCCGCAGCCCGAAGGCCCGATGAACGAGGTGATCTGCTTGTCGCGGATCTTGATATTCACGTCCTTGAGCGCATGGTGGTCGCCATAGAACAGGTCGAGGCCCTCGACGTCGATGCGCGTCGGCGAGGCGGCAAGATCCTCTGCCGTGGGGCGAGTCGCATCCCCAACCTCGCGCTCATGCGCGGCCTCGGCCTGCGCTTCCATGAGTTCTTCAAGCTCCGTGGGCTCCACAGCCGCAGCAGCCGTCATACCGCACACCTCCATATCGATATCAATTCAGCAGTATCGATAGTAGGAATCGCGGCTCATACGCACGTGAGCACATTGTCAAGTGTTTGTAAGGGCACGCTAGCTATGCGGCGGGCAGCTCGATGGTGAATATCGTGTGTTCGGGCGTCGATTCACATGCAACGGTACCGCCGTGTGCCGCGATGATCTCCTTGGCAATAGCAAGGCCCAAACCGGCACCACCGCGATTGGTCGCACGCGCCGCATCCAGGCGATAGAACTTCTCAAAGATCACCTTGAGCTTAGCCGCAGGGATAGGATCGCCCTGATTGATAAAGCGCACGCGCACGCCGCCATCGTCTTGGCGCCTGGCCTCAATCGTGATAGTCGAGCCCTCATAGCTATAGGCGACGGCGTTTTTCATGATGTTGTTAAACACGCGGGCCATCTTATCGCCATCCACGAGCACCGTCAGGTCCTCGCGAATATCAACCTGGGCTTCCTTATGTTGCTCGTTGAGGATGGGATAGAACTCGTCAGCCACCTGAGCCAGCAGCAACCCCAGATCAACATAGCCGCGCGTGAGCACGATATCGTGGAAGTCAAAGCGCGTGATATCGAAGAACTCTTCGATGAGTGCATCGAGCCGGTGCGCCTTGTCGAGCGCCACGCCCGTAAAGTGCGCACGTTGCTCAACCGGCAGCTCAGGAGCCTCTTGCAGCAGCGAAAGATAGCCCACCACACTGGCAAGCGGGGTGCGTAGGTCATGTGCCAAGTACGTGACCAGATCGTCCTTGCGATGAGACTCGTCACGCAAGGCCTGTTGCACCTTGCGCTCGCGATCGCGCACACGGTTGAGTGCGCCCTCGACCTCCAGGAAGTCGCCGTCGATGTTGTCCCAGGTGTCGGGGTGATCGATCAGGCGATCTTGAATACGAGCGGCCAGCACACAATCGGCATGCTGCTCGCCCTGCTCATAGCCCTGGTAGTACAGGGCGCGGCCGCAAAAGAACAGCACGCACACGGCAAGCGCCAGCACAAAGCCAAGCATGTTGAATACAAAGCCGGCATCGAACAGCACCGGCCCTTCGATGCCGCCGAGTGCCATGGCGCCAATCGCCAACGTCATGGCCCACGCGGTACCGCCAATCACCACGCAGCGGCGTACGATTTCAAATCGATCGATCAGCAAAAAGCCGACAAGCAGCACCGCCAAGATTCCAGCGATGTTATCGATGCCAATCAGCAGCAGGCTCAGCAAAAAGAGCAGCACCGTTGCAAGCGCGCGGTTGTCGACGACCGACCTCACGTATTCAAAGAGTCGATTGGGCACCTCGAATGCCTGCCTATCGTCTTTTGTCATATCCACTTCCCCACCATCAAAGGCGTTGTTCGATTATGTAGCCGACGCCCCAGACGTTTTTGATAAAGCGCGGCTTTTGAGCGTCGTCACCGATCTTTTCGCGCAGGTGGCGAATGTGCACCATCACCGTATTGTTGGAGCCGGGCATAAAATCCTCGTTCCATACCGCGCGGAGCAGATCCTCCACGGCCACCACACTGCCGCGATGCTCGGCCAGATACAGCAAGATGGAATACTCGATGGGCGTGAGGCGCACCGGCGCACCGTCCACCATTACGGAACGAGCATCGCGGTTGATCTCCAGGCCGTCGAGCTGGATGGTCGGCGACTCGGCCACCTGCGCGCGGCTACCGTAGCTGGTGTAGCGGCGAAGCTGAGCATGCACGCGCGCGATGAGCTCAAGCGGACGGAACGGCTTAACCACGTAATCGTCCGCGCCAAGCGAAAGGCCCTCGATCTTATCTTGCTGGGCATCGCGCGCCGTCAGCATGATCACGGGATAGGTATGGCTGGAACGGATCGTACGCAGCAACTCAAGCCCATCGATATCGGGCAGCATGACATCCAGCAGCGCCAGATCGAACTCCTGCTCCAAGATTGCCTTGGCAGCGTCGGCCCCGCTATAGGCGACCTGTACATCAAAGCCTTCTTTTGTAAGGTAGATACCAACCAAGTCGGCGATGGCCTTTTCGTCATCAACCACCAAAATGCGCTCGTTCATGCGTGCTCCTCTCGCGCTCCATTATGCCCGAGGGGGGCGCATGCCACACACAACAAGCGTGGGTAATTAAGTCGGCCTTAAGCACCCTTGTGCCCGTTCGGGCGCGGATGTGGGCCACGCACGCACGCGATGATCGCCGACACCGGCAAACGATATACTCTAGTTCCAGAAGAGACCATCCCGTCGAAAGCGAAATCTGTGAAGTCCCTCACCTCTTTTGCAAAGCGCTCAGCCCAGCTTGCCGCCGGCTTTGTCTGCGCTATCGCCCTTGCCGCTGGCGTGCCCACCGTCGCCGGCGCCCAAGTGCTCACGACCGACAATGTCTGCGGCAAAACCGCCGATGCGCGCGGCATCACGGCCGATAATCTGCCCGATATCGATGCGACCAATGCGCTCGTCATGGGCAAAGACGGCACCGTCTACTATGGGCGCGGCGCCGATGAGCAGGTCAAAATCGCCTCGATCACCAAGGTCATGACCGCAATCCTAACCGTCGAGAATTGCAAGATAGACGAGAAGGTCACGGTAAGCAACACCGCGGCCACCGTGGGTAATTCGACCGCCGGCTTGCTCGAAGGCGACGAGCTTACCGTGGAGCAGGCGCTGCGCGGCCTGATGATTCCCTCGGGCAACGACGCCGCCATCGTGCTCGCCGAATATGTGGGCAAGAAGATCGACCCTAAGACCAAAGACGCCGAGGCCACATTTGTGAAGGCCATGAACGAGCGCGCTAAGAAGCTCGGCTGCACCGGTACGCTTTTTGAAAACCCGCATGGCCTGGACTTTGATGAGTGGGCTGGCGATATGTACTCAACCGCACACGACGTAGCGCTGATGATGCAGGAGGCCATGAAAAACGACACGATCCGCGAGGTCGTAGCGAGCGAGGATTCCTGGATCGAGGTCACGGGCGCCGACGGCACCGACCATTCGCATTCCATGGACACGCATAACTATTTGCTGGGCCAAGATGGCAACATCGGTGGCAAGACCGGCACTACCGACGATGCAGGCTATTGCTTCACGAGCGCCTACAACCGCGATGGCGACGAGATCTACACCGTCGTTTTGAACTCCACCACCACCGACCAGCGCTTTACCGATACCGCAACCCTTGCCAATTGGTACTACGGTCACAAGGTGACGGTCGCGATCGCCAACACGCAGGAAAAGACCGCCAACGGCAACCCGCTTATGGCGCGCATCGGTCAAACCGACTGGACGGATAAGACGATCGACGCCACGCTCGCCGACCCCACGGCGCAAGCGACCGTGTTTTCCCTTGCCGGCGAGGTGACCGAAAAGGTTAGCTACGACGATCTTTCGGGCACGGTGCATGTGGGCGACAAGGTGGGCAGCGTCACGCTCAAGCAGGACGGCACCAAGATCGCCGTCATGGACCTAGTTGCCGACGAGGAAGGCGCAGGGCCGAATCCCATTGAATGGCTCCTTGTGAAGCTTGATCGCTTGGGCCGTCGCATCGACAACCGCCCGCTCACAGCAGAAAGCGAGACCGTCGCCAAGGCGCCCGAGGTGTAGTGCGCAAGAATAATAAGTCCGCTGAAAGGAGGCGTCCGAAATGATGCCTCCTTTTTTGAGGGTTCGAATCCCCAGCCGCCATTCTTGATAATAAAAAGGGCCCCAAATGGGACCCTTCTTCAAATTCGTACTGGCGGAGAGCTGGGGATGTCCGGGCATGCTGCGCATGCCCTCCGGCTTCAAAGCCTGGCGGCTTTTCGCCCACGGGCTACAAACGCTTTCGCGTTTGCTTAACGCCCGTGCCCTCTCGGGTTCGAATCCCCAGCCTCCTTTCTCCGCACAAAAAAGGGCCCCAAATGGGACCCTTCTTTCAAGTCATACTGGCGGAGAGCTGGGGATTCGAACCCCAGATGCCCTTTTGGGGCATACTCGCTTAGCAGGCGAGCACCTTCGGCCTCTCGGTCAGCTCTCCGTAACAGCCGTTCTATAGTAACCAAACAGCCAAGGATGGGCAAGAGGAAATTTTCTAATTGCCTAGCAGCCTTTCCTTCTTGAAAGCTTCGCCTACCCCAGCGAGCGGTTGAGGGAGCCGAGCTCGTCGTTGCCCATGGTGCGCCACATTTGGAAGATGCAACCGCGTGCCAGAAAAAAGAAGCCGTTGTCGACCAGTTGCACAGCGGCATCTGCCAGCTGATTCGTCACGGCGGACACTGGCGGCAACTCAAGTCCAGCCTTGCGGATAGTCTCGACCGCTTCCTCGAACGTCGGAGGCTCGCTAACGCCCATCTCGTTCATAAGGCCCTGCATTTCTTCCAGTGCGCTACTGCCCGACTCCTCGCCGCGCGGCACGAGACGGTAACAAGCCAGCGCCAGGTCGAGCTGATCGCAATTCCAATAGGCAAACGCCAAGCGATAGAACAGGTAGCCGATTGCAGAACGATCGCTGGCAATACGTAGGCCGTGGCGCGCCACCTCGATAATCTCGTCAAAGCGCTCCAGACGCGCAAGCACGTTGATGAGCGCAAAGTGCGATTGCATGGACGAGCGCGCCAGATCGTAAAGATGGCGCACCTCGGGCAGCGCTCGTTCAAAGTCCTCTTGCTCGGCGTAAAAGCTGCAGATCTCGTGCTGGGCAAAGTACAGCGCATCGGGCGCACGAAGGATTCGCACAGAGCGGTCTTCTTCCAACACCGGTAGCACCATGCGCACCAGCTGGTTATCGCAAAACTGCGTTTGAACCGGACCTGTCGCCAAAAGCTCGGCGACGGCGCACTTAGCCTCCAACTCCTCGACAAGACGGGAAAAGCCTTCAAAAGCACCTGTACGGTCGACTTTTGCCTGCTCGCGCAATTCAACAACACGGGCCACGTATGGGTCATCGTCCTCTTCCATGACCTCCAACTCGTCAGCCTTATCGGCGAGCAGCAGATCGCGCAGCGCCGGCGGCAGTGTGCGATGGTCATCACGCGGACGAGCATGAACCTCCGCAGGCTCAATCGTCTCCGGAGCGGTTGACTCATACGCCTCAAGCACACGCTTGCACGGCATATCGTCCATGTCCATGCTCTCAAGATCCTTGGCGACAGGCACGCAATCGGCCAGATAGGCCGCGCGCCCAAAGAAATACGTTGCGACAACGCGCTCGCCCTGCTCACTGTCGGGAGCAGCAATCTGCACATAGCAGCGCGTGATGCAGGTGCCCGCGGCAAAACACGCTGCCGCAAGCGTGAGTGCCACGCGCGCATCGTGCTCCGCGGCCCAGATCGCACGCGTGTCCTCTTCCAGCTCGCGCCAGGCGTCATCTTGAGCGTCGTATTCACGTTGCGGCATGGCATTCACGACAGAGTGCCCAAACCGAACGAGCATAATCCCCTCGGCAACGTTTGCCCGATAGGTATAGTCGAGCCGCGTGACCACGTTGAGCGCCTCGACAATACGCGCGAAGCGGGTACGCACATCCCACTCACCGCCCGGCTGGCAAGCCACCGTACCCGGTTTGCCCCACGGGTTATCGCTCGAGGCCGTATCGAGCAGTCGGGGAACATCGTTGGTCGTCTTGGCGATATGCCACGCATCAAAGAGCGCGCAGCCCTCAAGGCTCGGCGAGGATGCCGCAGGGGCCAATCCGGCCCCGATGCGCTCGAGGATGCCGGAGAGGCGGTTGAGACGGCACTCGATGGCAAGCAGCATGTCAATCTCGCCCTGGTCCAGCAGGCTACGATCAAAATTGAGATAGAACAGCTTCGACCGGTCGATGCGCGCTAGGCTCATTTCGGACTTGGCGGCAATGGTGCGCAGACGGGGCAAGTCGACCTCGCTCATAAGGGCGGCGGCATAACGCTCGATACCGCTCGGATTCTCGGCATGGTCAACGCGGTAGAGCAGCGTCTCGATAGCGTCAGGTAGCGGTGCCGTGTTAAAGCCCAAAAACACCTCGACCGGCTCGGGCAACTTTACGAGCTTGATCTTGTCGACAACGTTTTGCATGTCCGCATCGAGACCGTCGGCGTCCGCCGTGTTCGCAACAGCGCTTTCGGAGTTGGCAAATATCACGTAGCGCAGGAACATCGATGCCATGAACTCGCCGTAAGGAAGGGAGCGGGCCGAATTCCATGTATCGTGATCGGACTGCTCGCGCATGGGGCCTTCGGGAGAGCCGACGGTTCGCGCGCACGTACGCATTGCACCGCTGGCTTCCCTTACCATAATCTCACCAATACTGGAATCCGACTCGTCAAGGACCAGTTCCATGTCGGGATCGTTGGGCAGCGGAGCCTCGCTAACGGGGCGGTCCACCTTGTACACCTCACCCGAAACGCTTACGTAGCCCAAAAGCGACACATGACTTTTGCCAACGAATTCGACGACATAACAAGATTCATGCTGGTCCTCGCCAAAGAGTTTCCAGACCACGCCATATGAGCGTCCCGCAGGCTGCTCGGGCATCGCCGGAAAGCGCTTCTTGGGATCGAGAAACCTGAGCTTGTATGTCGGACGCTCTGCCACGAAGTATCACCCTGATCGGTCGTTGAGAGAAGGAGTGGTCGCGGATGGGCCGCGACACCTACTCGGAATCTTACACGAGTCGACAGGAAATCGTCCCTTTGGACAAAAGCACTCAAGCTAGCGCAAAAGAAAGCCCCCCCCCCGTGGCCGGGAGCTTTAATCTCAAATGGTGCGTCATATAGGATTCCGCGCATCCGCTGCGCGGATCCGCACCGGCTTCGCCCGCCTGCCGGCGCGCTCGCCCGCGGGCTAAAAACGCTCCGCGTTTTCTTTACGCCCGCGCCTCGACCGAGGTTCGAATCCATGCAGTGTTTACGTAAAAGAAAAGCCCCCGTTGCCGGGAGCTTTAATCTCAAATGGTGCGGCGTATAGGATTCGAACCTATGACGTTCTGATTCGTAGTCAGACCCTCTATCCAGCTGAGGTAACGCCGCGACTTGTTGATTATTATGCACATCGACTGAATAAAGGTCAAGCATTTTTTCAAAAAAGTTTATTGAATTGGATTTTTACTCATTTGAAGGAATCGATCGAGTCCGTATCCCCTGGTATGCGACAGGGCGGTTAGTTCAGATGTATCGATATATAAGAAAAGCCCCCGTTGCCGGGAGCTTTAAACTCAATTGGTGCGGCGTATAGGATTCGAACCTATGACGTTCTGATTCGTAGTCAGACCCTCTATCCAGCTGAGGTAACGCCGCAACGCACGGATTATTATGCACGTGACCCCTCAATGGGTCAAGCAACAATTTGGAAAAATTTTATGAAGCACCGATTAAGTTCCTTCGCGGATCCGCACCGGCTTCGGCCGCCTGCCGGCGCCCTCGCCCGCTCGCTAAAAACGCTCCGCGTTTTCTTCACGCTCGCGCCTCGACCGAGGTTCGAATCCATGCGGTGCTTCCATAAAAGAAAAGCCCCCATTGCCGGAGGCTTTCAATTTCAATTGGTGCGGCGTATAGGATTCGAACCTATGACGTTCTGATTCGTAGTCAGACCCTCTATCCAGCTGAGGTAACGCCGCAGCGCGTTATTCATAATGCCACCGCCCCTAGGTCGCGTCAAGAAAAAATTCTCTTAAAGTCAAAAAAATTTTTAGCCGCACGCATCCAAGCAACGGAAAAGCAGGTAGATGGCTCGCGCCTGCCCAAATATTTTTCCCCTCCCCCATGTTGTTGCCCCACATTCAAAAATGGGACGCTTGTAGCGCTTTGCACGACGCTTTTGGGACCCAAGGCACTTCCTAAAATGCCCCCGACCGATAGCCTCGTAAGTAGGAAGGGCCCATGACGGCATCCGTTGATCCACGCAGCGACTCATGGGTCGAAATGAAAAGAACGCACACGAAAGGACGAGGACCTATGAAGATCACCAAGAAACTACTGGCGGTATGCGTTGCGGCTCTTGCCCTGAGCATGGCCCTCATGGGCTGCAACGGCGGCACAAGCTCTTCCAGTGGCGGGAGCGCTTCCAAGGGCACTACCGAGCAAAAGGAGTCCAAGAAGCCCGCGGACAACCGTATCGACTTCACCTGGTTCAAGGCCTCTGTGCCCGAGGGCTATGACGTCTGGTCCGACAGCGGCGACGGCGGCTTCGTCGGCAGCATTTGCTTCAAGAATGTCGACGAGAGCGATAAGTCCATCTCCTTTGATGTTGAGTCCGACGACGCCGAGACGCTCGTTGCCGATGAAACCGAGAGCGACGGCTACGAAGCAGGTGAAGATATCACCATCGGCAAGTACACCTGGAAGACCGTCAACTTCACCTGGAACAAGACACCGAGCGTCGAACTGATCTCCGAGATTCCCGATACCGGCCAAAGCGTCGTTATCTACCTGTTCATGACGACTCCCGACGACCCCGCCGTCAAGGCATTCCTCGAGTCCCTCGAGTTCCCCGAGAACCTCGAAGAGGCGCATAACGAGGCCAAGAACATCAGCATTGCCGACCTCTGCAAGGAAAACGGCCTCACTGAGTACAAGCCGGGAAAGTAGCCCCGCAGTTCATTTGTGTACGACAGACGTTGCTCCACACAACGGTCTGTAAGGAAAACGGAGAGGGTCGAGCAAGAAAGGACGAGAACCCATGAAGATCACTAAGAAGCTATTGGCGGTATGCGTTGCGGCTCTTGCCCTGAGCATGGCCCTCATGGGCTGCAACGGCGGTAGCTCTGCAAAGCCTGCTGGCAGCGACGCCGGCAGCGCCCCCAAGCAGGCGACCGAAAAGAAGGAGTCCAAAAAGCCCGCCGACGACCGTATCGACTTTACGTGGTTCAAGGCTTACGCACCCGAGGGCTACGACGTATGGGCGCGCAGCGGAAGCGATGGCAATGTGTCTGAAATCCTCTTCAACGGCATCGAGGATAGCAACAAAGTCATCTCCTTTGGCGTAAGCTCCACGAAGGACGCCGAGACGGTTGTCACCAACGACTCGGCCCGCGATGGCTATGAGCGTGGAGAAGACGTGACCATCGGCCGGTATACCTGGAAGACCGTCAACTTTACGTGGCACAAGACACCGAGCATGCACCTCGCGACCGATATTCCCAACTCCGGAAGAAGCGTCGAGATCACTCTCTTTATGGCGACCACCGACGACCCCGCCTGCAAGGCATTCCTCGAGTCCATTGAGTTCTGCGAAGAAGATCTTGAGGAAAAGAAGCTTGAGGCCAAGGACATTAGCATCAAGGATCTCTGCGAGGAGAACGGACTTGTCATCTCCGGAACGAGAAAGTAGCGCCAAACCCGGCATGACGCCACGCGCAGAATAGCCCGCAGGGCAGCGCGAGCGCGCGAGCAGGGCCCGATTCCCGCTTCCCCCGGAATCGGGCCTCTTTTTGTTTTGGCCGTCTTCCGCGTCAAAACGTCGCAAGCCGCGCGCAAACAAAGGCGGCGGAGCCCCATGGCCCCGCCGCTCATCATGCGATATGTTTGCAAGAGACCTTACGCCTCGGGCTCGATCTTCTCGAGACCACCCATGTAGGGACGCAGAACCTCGGGGATCGTGATGGTGCCGTCGGCGTTCTGGTAGTTCTCCAGAATGGCAGCCATGGTGCGGCCGGCCGGCAGGCCGGAACCGTTGAGCGTGTGCAGGTAGCGCGAACCCTTGAAGTTCTCGGGGTCGCGATACTTGATGTTGGCGCGGCGAGCCTGGAAGTCACCGCAGTTGGAGCAGGAGCTAATCTCCTTGTAGGCGTTGTAGCTCGGCAGCCAGACCTCAACGTCGTAGGTCTGACGGGCAGAGAAGCCCAAGTCGCCGGTGCACAGGCTAATCACGCGATACGGAAGGCCCAGCTGCTGCAGCAGGTACTCGGCCTCGGCGGTCATGCTCTCGAGCTCATCGTCGGACTCCTCCGGCTTAGCGAACTTGACCATCTCGACCTTGTCGAACTCGTGCTGACGGATGATGCCGCGGGTGTCGCGACCGGCGGAACCGGCCTCCTCGCGGAAGCAGGGGGTGAAGGCGGTGTAGCGACGCGGCAGAGTGTCGGCATCGAGGACCTCGCCGGCGTGCAGGTTGGTGAGCACGACCTCGGCGGTGGGAATCAGGAAGTTGTCGCCCGAGACGTGATAGGCGTCGTCCTCGAACTTGGGCAGCTGACCCGTGCCAAACATGGTCTGACGCTTGACGACGATAGGCGGCCACCACTCCTTAAAGCCACGGCTAATGTGCGTATCGAGGAAGAAGTTGATGAGGGCGCGCTCAAGACGGGCGCCGGCGCCACCGAGAACGGTGAAGCGGCTGCCGGAGAGCTTGTTGCCACGCTCGAAGTCGAGGATGTCGAGGTCGGTGCCCAGATCCCAGTGCGGCTTAAAGTCGAAGTCGAACTCGCGCGGAGTGCCCCAACGACGGCGCTCGATGTTCTCGTCCTCGTCCTTACCGTACGGGGTGGCATCGCACGGAATGTTGGGCAGGTGAGCCATGAAGTCGTACTGCTCCTGCTCGAGAGCGGTGCGGCGCTCGGCCAGACCGTCAATCTTCTCGTTGACGGCGCGCACGGCCTCCTTGGCGGCCTCGGCCTCGTCCTTCTTGCCCTCCTTCATCAGGGCGCCGATCTTCTTGGACTCGGCATTGCGCGTAGCCTGGAGCTCCTCGACCTCGGTGATGACGGCACGGCGCTCGTCGTCGAGCTCAAAGAACTTCTCGCGATCCCAAGACGTCTGGCGGTTAGCCATGGCGACATCGATGGCATCGGGGTTCTCGCGAACAAACTTGATATCAAGCATTAGATCCTCCGGCGATATACATTCCATTTAGGTTGCAACCTTGTACATGTATGGGCAAGTATATACTTATGAGCGTTTACGACCCAACTCAACTACGCAAGAAGGCACCCAATGGACGCAGTTTTTTCCTTTTTGTTTGGCACCCGCACCGGTTTTGCCATCCTTTTCGCCGGCGGCATCCTGTTATTTGCGATTCTTGCCTTTGTAATGGAGAAGCGTACCCATAAGATGTACGTCGACCGCGGACCCAAGTCCGAGGATGAGGAAGACAGCTTCTGGGACTAACCTGCCAAAAAGGGACAGGTTTATTTTGGTCGGTTTTATCTGGGCAAACGCAAGCGCCCCGCAACTGGAATTGAGCCAGTTGCGGGGCGCTTTTCGCACATACGACAAAACCGCAGGAAAAACCTGCCAAAATAAACCTGTCCCTAAATGGCAGGTTTTACTGGAGAGTTGCGTCGATTGCCTTGACCAGGGCACTGCGCATGCCGGCGTCCTCGAGCGCAACGACGCCCTTGATGGTGGCACCACCGGGCGAGCATACGGCATCCTTCATCGCCGCAGGATGCTGGCCAGTTGCAAGCTGCAGCTTTGCCGTACCCAGCACCATCTGGCTCACAATGCGATAGGCATCGGCACGCGGGATACCGTGCTTGACCGCTGCATCGCCCAGGGCCTCGATTGCCATGGCGACAAATGCCGGAGCGCAACCACCCACCGTGCCGCCCACAAACAGCAGGCTCGTATCGAGCTCGACCACCGCACCGATCTTGCCAAGCAGATCAAGCACCACGGCGCTCTGCTCATCACTAAGCGTGGAAGCCTTCTCGCAAGCGATGACGCCCTCGCCCACCGAAACCGGTGTGTTGGGCACCGTCGAGATATGCGCGACGCCCGGCAGGACCTGCTCCCACTTGGCACTGTCCCAGGTCCAAGCAACCGACAGAACGACCTTTTTGGCAAGAACATCCTTGAGCGGGGCGAATATCTTCTCGATCATATACGGTTTGACCGCAGCGACCACGATATCGGATGCGGCGACAACCTCGGCGGCATCGTGGCAGGCGACCATGCCGCGCGCCTCGCAGCGCTCAACCAGTGCGTCGTAGCGACCCGCGCAGGCGCACATGTCGCTCGCAGCTACACCGGCAGCGATCCAGCCATCGGCCATAGCGCTCGCCATATTGCCAAAACCGACAAACCCAATCTTCATATCTCATAGTCCTTTCAGACACGCTCTTCAAAACGAAAGGTATTGTCCCACGGCATTGTTTCGTATTGCCGACCTATTTGTGATACGGCTCGCCACGGCTGATCTTGCAGGCACGGTAAATCTGCTCTAGCAGCACCACACGCGCCAGGTTATGCGGCAAGGTAATGCGTCCAAAGCTGAGCATCTCGTCGGCGCGGGCGCGCACCTCATCACTCACGCCGTCCGAACCGCCGATTACAAAGGCAATGTCGCTGCTGCCTCGCAGCATAAGATCGTCGAGCCGCGCCGAGAGCTCCTCACTCGAACGCTCCTTGCCCTCGATAGCCAGCAGGATCACATGCGCCCGAGACGGCAATGCAGCAAGAATTGCCGCCCCCTCCTTGTCGCGCGCGGCATCCACGCCGCCCGCCTTAGCCGGGTCGATATCGGCCACCTCGCGGATATCAACCTTGGCATAGGCACCTAGGCGCTTGGTGTACTCAGCGCAGGCATCCTTCCAAAAGCGCTCTTTGAGCTTGCCAACACAAACGACGGTGTATTTCACGCGTGTCTACTCTTTCGAATCGTTCTGAACCTTACCGGCAGCCAGCATCTGCTCGAACATCGAGGCCGACTGCGAAAAGTCGCTCGGCAGCACGACCGTCGAGGTTTTACCCGTACGAGCGAACTCCGTCATCATCTCGGACCACTGCGTAAACATGAACAGTTGGTTGGCCTCGTCATTGCCGACACCCGTCTCCTGGATGATCTCGAGCGAATCTTTGATACCCAGCGCGATGGCCTTGCGCTGGTTGGCGATGCCCTCGCCCGCCTTTTCCATCGCCTCGGCCTCGGCGGTCGCCTCGGTGACGCGCTTGATGCGGTCGGCCTCGGCGAGCTCCTGCGCGGCAGCGCGCTTGCGCTGGGCAGCGTTGATGTCGTTCATGGAGTTCTCGACCTCGGTCGGCAGCGCGATCTTGGTGATGAGTGTCGACACGAGGGTGAAGCCGTAGGCAGCCATCTGCTCAGAAACGGTGGCATTGACGTCCTTGGCGATGTCATCCTTCTTGGCAAAGACCTCATCGAGCGTGTAGACGGGGATGGAAGAGCGCAGGGCATCGGTGATGAAATCGCGCATCTGGTCGACGGGCTCCTGCAACATGTAGTAGCTCTTGTAGATACCCGAATCTGCCGGACCGGCGCCCATGTCATAGCTCACGTGGTACTGAGCAGAAACTTCAAGGCCGATGGTCACGTTGTCCTGGGTCTTAACGTCGATGCCAAAACCATTTTTCATGGTGCGCAGACTCACCGTGGCGGCCTTGCGGTCGATCACGGGCACCTTCATGTGAAAACCCGCGTTGACGATGCGGTTGAACTTGCCCAGGCGCTCGATGATCACGGCATGCTGCTGTTCAACGACATAGCAGGCGTTGGGGAGCAGCAACAACAAAATGATGATGGGAAGTAGAAGGCTCGTAAGAGCAGCGATAATACCGGACAACAGCATGGTCTCTCCTCTGATAGGCACACGTTAGTACTAGGATACCCGCACGAAGCAGTCACGTGACACCAACAGGAGGCCCATAACAAAAAAGCTCCCATTGCTGGGAGCTCTTTCAATCAATGGTGCGGGCGAAAGGACGTCCGCGTATCCGCTTTGCGGATCCGCACCGGCTTCGGCCGCCTGCCGGCGGACTCGCTAGCTCGCTAAAACGCTCCGCGCTTTCTTTACGCTCGCTCCTCCGCAGGTTCAAGTCCCCGCGATGGGCCCATAACAAAAAAGCCCCCATTGCTGGGAGCTCTTTCATTTAATGGTGCGGGCGAAAGGACTTGAACCTTCATGGGGTTGCCCCCATACGGACCTGAACCGTACGCGTCTGCCAATTCCGCCACGCCCGCGTGCAGGAATTAGAATAACGGAGCGCCACCGCGAACGCAAGAACTATTTTTGAAAAAGTTTGCGAGCATTTTCCCAAGCGGCCTGCGCAATCGCCTCAGCGTCCTCGCCGGTACGATCGACGCGGTCGTTGACCAGCGCGTTTGCTGTGATAGAAATCATTGCCGGCTCGCACTCAAGACCGCGAATGGGCTCCGGCGCCATATAGGGACAATCCGTCTCGAACAAAATACGGTCGAGCGGGGTCGCCGCAAATGCCTCGCGCACGTCGTCGTTGCGCTTAAAGGTGGCCGCGCCGCCATAGGCGATATAGCAGCCCAAACCCACAAAGCGCTCCATTGTGGCGCGATCCTCGCCAAAGCAGTGCAGTACGCAACCGGCCTGGGGCACGCCCACCTCGCGCAACACGTTGTACGCATCCATATGCGAGGTGCGCTTATCATCCGTGTCCTCGTGCCGCAAGTGCAGCTCCACCGGCACATTGCGGCGCACGGCAACTTCGAGCTGACGCGCCATGCAATCAATCTGCACGTCATGAGGCGCCGGCGCGACATCGTCGTCATAGTCCATGTGGTAGTCCAGGCCAATTTCGCCGATACCGGCGCACAAAGGGTCATCAAGCGCGGCAACGACCTGTGCGTGAATGTCGTCGGTATAATCCGGCGCGCCATAGGGGTGAACGCCAGCGAGATACTTGACCTGCGGAATATCCCGCATCGGCAGAATTTCGCGCACGAGCCAGTCACTATAGTCCGTCACGCTGCGCTTGTCGGCGATGGGGTCGAGCATCGTCACCAACAGGTCGACGCCCGCGGCTTTGGCGCGCACGAGCGTCTCGGGCACTTCTTTGCCCCAAAACGAAAGCAGATGCGCATGAGTATCGGCAAGCGGTGCCAAGGGCACGGGACAAGCAACCGTCTTCTTTTTCTTGGTAAACGTCACGCGTTCGGCATTAGGCATCATGGATTAGCTCCTGGGCCAGGCGGACAAAGTTGGCAACGTCAAGCGTTTCGGCGCGCGTGGTGGGTACGATACCGCAAGCCTCAAAGGCGGCATCGAGCACGTCCTTGGCAAAGCCGTTGGCGCTCATGGAGTTGCGGATGGTCTTGCGACGCTGAGCAAACGCAGCGTCGATCACGCGGGCCACAAACTCGCGATCGAGTCCTTCGGGCACCACGCCGTCAACACGGTCGATACGCACGACGGCCGAGTCCACGTGCGGCGCCGGCATAAAGCAACGCGGCGGCACCTCAAAGCGACCCGTAACCTGCGCATACAGGCCGAGCTTTGCCGTATAGCCGCCATAGGTCTTGTTACCCGGCACTGCGGCAATGCGATCGGCAACCTCCTTTTGAACCATGACGACGGCGCGCTTGAGCGCGGGCATCGTCTGGAAGAACTGCAGGATGATCGTCGCCGCCACGTTATAGGGCAGGTTCGCGACAAATACCGTTGGCTCACCGCCCGCAGCCTGCTCAATCTGCCCCGGCGTCACCTTGAGCGCGTCACCCATGATAAAGCGGAAGTTGGCATAGTCGGCGGCGTGGGCGTCGAGCACCGGCTCGAGCTCGGGATCTGCTTCGATCGACGTGACGCACGCCGCTTCCTGCAGCAGCGCAAGCGTCAAAGTACCGCAACCCGGACCCACCTCGAGTACGCGCTCGTCACCTGCAAGCTCGGCAAGCTCGCAGATACGCTCGATCACATGGTTGTCGATTAGAAAGTTTTGGCCCAGGCGATGCTTGGTCGCAAGGCCAAACTCCTCCAGCAGCTCCCTAGTTGCCGTGGGGTTTGCCAAAGGCGAAGTTGTCATGGTTGCCTCCTTAGCATGATGGCGGCGTCTTGAAACGAAAGGGCATGGACCGTTGCGGCCATGCCCTTACATCCAAACAGCAAATTGCCGATATGGCGCTCGCGCGGTCTCTACGCCAGACGCGGGAACAGCGGATCGCCCTTCTCGACGGGCTGACCGCCGGCAAGCAGGCCCCAAGTGCAAATGCCCTTGAGGTCGTCGCTCGCGGCCTCGCCCTCACAGGACAGACGGCGCAGAGCCTCGACAGAAGTCTGGGGCATGAGCGGCATCAGCAGGTGAGCAGCAATGCGAATGGCCTCGAGCAGGTTGTAGATCACAAATGCCAGTTCGTCAGCCTTGGCCTCGTCCTTGGCAAGCGCCCAAGGCTCGGAGTCCTCGATGTAGTGGTTGGCGGCGTGGATGAGCTCCATGACCTCGTCCTTAGCTCCACCGTAATCGAGCACGTCCATCTTGGTCATGTAGCGATCGACCAGGCCATCGGCAATCTTTGCCAGCGGGTTGACGAACGCATCGAACGATGCGGGCTTGGCGGGCGCGCAACCGTCGAAGTACTTGCCGCTCATGTTGAGCGAACGCGAGATAAGGTTGCCCCAGCTGTTGGCCAGGTCGGCGTTGTAGACCTGCTCCATGCGCTCGAAGCTGATGGCGCCGTCGGTGCCGGGCACCACGTCGGTCATAAAGTAGTAGCGATAGCCCTCGACGCCCAGCATGTCGATAACGTCCTGCGGAGCGATGGCGTTGCCGCGGCTCTTGGACATCTTCTCGGCCTTGCCGGTCTCGGCATTGCGCACGGTCAGGAAGCCGTGGGCAAAGACGTGCTCGGGCAGGGCCTCGCCGATGGCCATGAGCATGGCGGGCCAAATGACGCAGTGGAAGCGGATGATGTCCTTGCCCACGATGTGGAACTGCGCGGGCCAGCGATAGGCCAGCTCGGCACGCGCCTCGTCGGTGTCGACACCGTAGCCGACGGCCGTCATATAGTTGAGCAGCGCATCGAACCACACGTAGGTCACGTGACCCTCGTCAAACGGGACCTGAATGCCCCAGTCAAAGCTCGTGCGGCTCACGGATAGGTCGTTAAGGCCGCCCTCGACAAAGCTGCGAACCTCGTTCATGCGGAACGCAGGCTCGACAAAGTCGGGGTGCTCGTCATAGAGCTTGAGCAGCTTGTCCTGGAAGGCGGAAAGCTTAAAGAAGTAGGACTCCTCCTGCACGCGCTCAAGCGGACGGTGGCAGTCGGGGCACAGGTGCTGGCCGACGCTGCCGTACTCCTCGTCGCCCTTCTGGACCTGTGTATCGGTGAAGTAGGTCTCATCAGGCACGCAATACCAGCCGTCGTAGCTGCCCTTATACAGGTAACCGGACTCCTTCATGCGCTCCCACAGGTACTGCACGGCATGATGCTGGCGCGGCTCGGTGGTGCGGATGAAGTCGTCGTTGGAAATCTCGAGCTTGCTCCAAAGCTCCTTGAAGTGCGGGGCCTGGCTGTCGGTCCACTCCTGCGGCGTCATGCCATGCTTGGCTGCGGCCTCGGCGACCTTCTCGCCGTGCTCGTCCATGCCGGTCAGGAACTTGACGTTATAGCCGGCGGAGCGACGATAACGGGCCTGAACGTCGGCGATGATGGTGGAATAAGCCGTGCCCAGGTGCGGATCGGCGTTGACGTAGTAGATGGGCGTCGTGATAAAGAACGAAGGCTTGCTTTGATCCATGGGGTTTGTCCTCCAGAAAAACGTTGCATACAGAGGATGATTCTAGCGCAAGGGCTGGATATCCTCCATCTATTGCATATCGAGCACCATGGCATAGACATCGCGCTTGCGGCGCGAATACTTCTGAGACAGGCGCTTGGCCACCGCAGACGCGGGCTCCCCCTCCTCGAGCGCGGCGCGGATATCCTCGCGCAGGGCCTCGTCGGGATCCGCTGCCGCGGCGCCAACCGGCACGATACCGGCCTCCTCATCCTCGCTCGGCGGCGCGATGACCAGCGCAATCTCGCCCTTTACCTCGCCGCGAGCACGCAGCTCCTCAGCAAGCTGGGCAGCGGGCCCGCGCAAGACTTCCTCGTGCAGCTTGGTGAGCTCGCGGCAGACGGCAACCTCACGCTGGGGAAAAACCTCTGCCACGGCCTCGAGCGTCGCCACGATGCGATGTGGAGACTCGTAGAAGATGAGTGCGCCGGGAACCACGGCAAGGCGCTGCAAACGACGCACGCGGTCGCCGTGCTTTCGGCCCAAAAAGCCCTCAAAGAAAAAATGCTCACAGGGAATGCCGGACGAAACGAGCGCCGTGACGCAAGCGGAGGGCCCGGGAATAACTTCGACGGGCACATCGGCCTCACGTGCCGCCTCGACCAGCGCCTGGCCGGGATCGGACACGCTCGGCATGCCGGCGTCCGAGGCAAAGGCGAGGGTCTCCCCCGCCAGCAGACGGTCGACCAGGCCGGCGGCGCGGCTGGCGATCACATTCTCGTCGCAACGGACAAGCGGCTTGGAAATGCCCAGGTGCATCAGCAGCTTTGACGTCACACGCGTGTCTTCGCAGCAGATGACATCGGCGGCGGCAAAGGCCTCGCCAACGCGCGGGGACAGGTCGCCCAAGTTGCCGATGGGCGTGCCGACCACATAGAGTTTGCCCGTATGGGCGCTGTTTTGCGTCATATCAACCTATTCAATCATGCCACGCTCGAGCGTACCGAGCGCCGCGCGGGCGTCCCATGCTGCAATGCGCTTCTCGGTCTTCCACGTTTGGAAGAACCAACCGGCAGCCGGCGCAAACGAAGCCAGCTGATTGGCGATAAACACGCGCTCGTAGGCATTGCGGCCCTCGGGCGTAACCGACGAGTTGGCAAAGATCGCCGCGCCCGACCATTCGCCCACCAGCACGGGGAACCCAGTTGAAATCGCTTCTTTAAGCTCGCGCTTGTTACGCGAAATCGCCGTCGTCAGCCCGCGGGGGCTCGTGATGTCGAGCGCATGCTCGTCGCGGTAATGGTACAGGTGAAGGTCCATGTAGACGTTCTTGTACTTGGCGCCGCGCATAAAATGCTTCCACTCGCTGGGATGCCCCGACGACGAGAAAACGACGATCTTATCCTCGGGCATATACGAACGGACGAGCTCGTAAGCATCGCGATAGAAATTGCGCAGGTAGTGAGCAGGAATGCCATCCGTCATGGTGAAGAGGCTCTTGCGAACGCTCATCTGCGGCGTATCCAGCAGCTCAATGCCCAGCAGGCTCTCGGCCTCGCCGTAGCGATCGGCCAGGCGCTCGAGCACGTCGAGTGCGACATGACGGCCGTTGGTGGACGAATGCCACTCGGCGACAGCCTCCGGCGTGGTGGGTGAATCGTTGGAATCGCCCTGGCCACCGGGCACAGTTGCCAGATCGAGCAGCACGCGGATGTCGTACTTGGCAGCCCACTCAATTGCACGGTCAATGTAGTCGACAACCGAGATGTAGGACGCATCGGACTCCTGCGAACCAAAGGCATACCAGGGCACCGGCAGACGCACGGCGTTGAGACCGATCTGCGCCATGCGGCGAAAATCGTCCTCGCTCACAAACGTCTCGTAATGGCAGCGCATGCGCTCGTTATAGGCGGCGGTACCCATGGCCTCCTGTAGCTCGGCCGCGTTGGATGCACCGGTCGCCGCGTACAGCGACGGGGTCACCCAAGGCTCGGGAATAAACCAGCCAGAGAGATTAACGCCGAGTATCCTCTCCATCACTGCCCCCTTCGGATCATGCAGGTCGAACCCGCATCGTATTGCATAGGATAAGTATCGTTTTGAGTATACCCGCGTGTGCGGACAGGCGACCGAACGGCCTGTAAAGTGACGCGAAAGTGGGAGGAATGTCTGGGGCGGGCGGGCTCGGAATGGTGCGGCAAGGTGTGTACGCGCGCCGGAGGCAGGCACCGGAAAGTGTGTCCCGTTCTGAGCCCTTATTCTGGGACGCAGTTTCCGCAGAACCCTACATAAAAGAAAAGGACCCCTTTGCAGAGGTCCTAGTCAATTCAAGGTGGCGGGGAGGGGAATCGCGTCCGCGCGCTGCGCGGACGGACCGCTGCGGCGCTTACGCGCCTTGCGAGCTGCGCTGGCAAACGCTTACGCGTTTACTCAGCTCCGCGCCCTCACGGGGTTCGATTCCATGTGGGGGCTGCATAATAGAAAAGGACCCCTTTGCAGAGGTCCTAGTCAATTCAAGGTGGCGGGGAAGGGAATCGAACCCCTGACACGAGGATTTTCAGTCCTCTGCTCTACCAACTGAGCTACCCAGCCATTTGAGGTGTGCCTTGTTTCAAGGCTTGATTAGTATAACCAAGGACGCGTTCCGGTCAACCGAGAATTTCAAAAAAGTTTTTGAGCACAGCCTCGGTTCTTTAAATCGGCACGTCAGAGGCATCAGCCGGCAGCAAGAAGTTTTTCGCTCAGAGCCGCACGGGCAAACTCACTTGGCGTCATCCCCTCGGCAGCCGCCCGTCGACGAATGGCCTCCTTCATTCCCAGAGGAATCTTGACCGACAGCGTTGCCGTCCCCTCACCTGAGAGTGGGGGCCGTCCATGTACGATCCCACCAACGGTGTGTTCGCCATCCGGAAACTCTCCGCGCTCGTACGACTCACACCACGCGTCAATCATTTCATCCGTTACAACCTGACCATTAGCGGCCGTATACGTCTTGCCCATCATCGACCCCTTTGCCGAGCCTGTTCAATCTCCTGCCAAAATTTCTTCTGGACTGGAGACAAGGCATGAATGATAAGCCATCCACGAATTAGTTCGACCGCAACAAGTTCCACACTTCGACCATCTAGAAGCCATCCAATGGCAAGCCATCTCGGCGGCTCGTCCTCCGACTCGCGGCGAATGCACTCAGTAACCGCGAACCAGGCACCTAGTACCTGCTTTTCCGTCAAGTGTTTTTTGGCGTTCGGATGAATCTCAACATCCATGCACCTTCTCCTCCATCTTACCCAATTTCGTATGACGAAAGTCCGCTGTCGTCAATCTCTTACGCCGGCACTTGTTGGAGGGTGGGAGGTGTAGCGAGGATTGAAGGGCGTTCCAATACCGCCCAGGCGCCGGGGCAGGAGCACATACACCAGGGACATACGTTTTCGTAGCGCGCGAGGATATTGCCGCGTGCATCGATGAAGGCGATGTCGATGGGATAGGCCATAAAACACGTATGGACCGAAGAGCAGCGTGGAAACGCCATGACGAGCGGCAGGCCGTTGGCGGCAACCGGACGCCGTCCCAGCATGCCGCGCAGGCGCATGACAAACGACTCCGCTACCACAAACTCGGCCGGCGTCCAACCCAGCCTGTTGAGCGCCCGCGCGTAGGCGATGTAGGACGAGACCGCGGTCACATGACCACCCCCGGACGCCATGGATCGACCGTCACCGTGCGCTCGTGCGACAACGTTGTCGGCGCCCCCAGCGGAACGCCAGCGATGCTGAGAGAAGTCGGCCACGGCTCATAGTGCATGGTGCAGGTGTAGGTCCTAAACGTACCGGATAGGGAGAGCAGGCCGCCATCCGATGCCTCCGCGCCTTGCTCGCTCGACACTTCGATCTGCAAGTCATAGCCTTCCATGGCATTCAGAATTTGAGTCTGGACCGTCACCGAGGCATCGGCAGAGTTCTCGTCACCCTCCCCGCCCGGTGCCACAGCGTGCGCCAACACGATGTCGGGCACCACGCGGTCGAAGCGCGCGACAGCGCTGGCAAAGATCATGACGTTGTACACGATGAGTGCTAGCACCAGCAAAACGGGCGTAACCACTGCCATCTCAACCGTCGCTTGGGCGCGCTCCTCGCGCAGACGCATGCGGATACTCATTACGACCCACCGCCCAGAGCGCCAACCAGCGTGGCGACATCGACGGTGAGCGGGATGGAGCCGCCGCCGGGCAGAGGAATCTCCGCAAGTGTGAACACCGTGCCGCTAATGGTGCGTTCGACTTGATATTCCAACGCCTCGCAAAGCGCCTTGGGATCGGTCACGCCCAACGGAATACTTCGCAGTTTGTCTTGCGCTTGAGAGAGACCCGCAATGTCAGACCCCGGACTCTTAATGACATTGGCGGAATCGGTCAGCACCGGCTTTCGCAGGCGCAAGTCGCACGGTTCCAAACCCAGCGCCGCCACGGACGCCGAAACGGTATCGCCGAGCCACGATGCGATGGAGCCCAACGCGCCGCTGCCCCCTCCTAGGCCTTTAAGCATCTCGTCCATAAGTTCGTCGGCCGAACCTTGAATATCACCGTATCCTACGAGCAGCCGTCCCCAAACATCCATGACGCCGTCGAGCACGCCGGCAACGCCGCCCGAGCGTTCCTTCAATGTCGAGAAAAATCGCGAAAGCACGTTGCTTTGCGCCGTCGCGTCATCGGGTGCCAACACCGCAGCAGAGATAGCACCGCGATCGCCAAGCCTGACTGCCGTGTTAAACGAGGAGTTAAGTTGATCGGGGCTGGTAATGTCACCCGAAACTGCAAAGGCGACCACGCCGTTGCGACCGGGCGGAGCGATACGCGGGCGCTTGCCGGAAAGCTCCTTGATAGCCTGGTCAAATGCATTGCCTGCACGGTCGGCCTCATCCTCGGTCTGACGCTCAAGTTCAAGTTCTTTGTTGCGGCAGTCGACATAGTCTTCCAGGGCCTCTTTGAACTTATCGAAGTGGTACTCGAAGCCGTTTTCGACAGAAGTCGTTGCAATCGCAACGTACCCTAAAGACGACACACCGAAATGGCATTCGCTACACGTTTCGTGACCGTCAAAATCTGCGACGGACGCCAGCCCACCCGGCTTTCCTTTTTTGTAATTTGGACAGTCAGTCCCATAATGCAAATAGGTAACTTTATCTACTTCACTCGTGGGCCAGCGCGCATCGGTATAGAGCTCAGTCGTCCGCGCCTCATCTGGATTTCGCGGAAGGAAAGGGATGTGGGCGGAAACTTTGCCGTCCTCTTCAGTTATATATGCTCGCTCGACTTCTTCGCTCGCATAAGCGAAGAACACCTTTCGCGCAGCAGAATCTGCCTGTTTTTCCGGACCCTCGCCAAGCGGTTTCTCATTTGCCAGGCGCTGGCGATAGTAGGCCTTCGCGCGATCGAGCGCTATTTGCGGCTCCCATGTGATGCTCGACTTTTCATGACGGTTCTGGCTGTCAGATAGTTCTGCTAGTTTTTTCGCACGCTCCCACATACACGAGTACTTGCCAATCGAACTCTCGTCCGACCCGCCACAATCCGCCAGCCAAGCGCGCTCTTTAGCCTTCGCCGTCTCCTCCGAGGCCTTCCGCAGCTCCTCGGCCGCACGCTCTAAATCATCTGATGTGTCTTTAATGGTATCGGTCGAGATCTCGGACCCTTTGAGCGCAGCGAAGTCCGACTCGGATGTCCTGGGCACGGCAAGCGCCGTACCGGTATAGGCCACACTATCGGTATCCTGCGCCGACACCGCCTGCGTGGCACGCGCGGCAATCAGATATGGCAGAGCCGTCTCGATTTTCTGTAAGCCTTCCGATGCGCTTTTGGCAAACTTGTTGCGCGTTTTAATGATCTCAATCCCGGTGTCGACCATATTGCCGGCAACTGGTTCGGCACCTGGGATGAGGATGGCGACCAGGCCCGTCCCGATTGTGGCAAACCCCGCCAGCCCCAGACTCAAGATGCTCGCATCAACCACCGTGGCAGCCGTGTGATAGGACGACACTACGTTGGCACCCGCCAGCGCGCCGGTATCGGCCGCCACCTGGGTATCCCCGGCACGCGACATGCTCCATATCGCCGCGGTCGACGAAAACAACAACGTGAGCACCACTAGGATGACCACGGCAGAAGAAAGCGTGGTGTAGGCACCGTCTTCGATAAACAGATCGACACCGGCGCGGCCCATAAAGCCGCCTCGTTTGCGATGGCAGCTCGGACGGCGCGTCAAAACGCATCTAGACCAGAAACGCTTAATCCCATGCAGCAATCCAAGAATCATAATCTCCCTCCAGCCAT
Organism: Collinsella aerofaciens; assembly: GCA_036301285.1. Taxonomy (GTDB): domain Bacteria; phylum Actinomycetota; class Coriobacteriia; order Coriobacteriales; family Coriobacteriaceae; genus Collinsella; species Collinsella aerofaciens_BS. The sequence continues at coordinate 74,652 of JAXJET010000002.1, read as the reverse complement.
TCGGGACGCGATTGATACGAGACATCGACCTTGAGCTCAACGTAGCCGCCCTCGGCGGTACCACCCATAGCCTGCGCAAACGCACCGATCACAGGCAACGGCTTGACCTCGCCGGAAACGGACACGGACGAGACGCCACCCGCACCGGCCCGGCCAAGCTCGATATCCCACGACAACGGCCCGCCGGCATGAAAGATCGAAACGTTGGGCACTGCGGCAAGCCGGCGGCGGGTGAACTCCTTAAGATCGTCGTCCTCCGCCGTCGTCGTGGTCATGAGCCGCGCGGTCTCGGCGGCGGCAGACTCCATGACCGCGCGCGTATAAAGCAGGCACACCGGTTGCAGTGCGAGAAGGATGAGCGTCAGAAACGTCGGCAGCAAAAAAGCAGCCTCGACCGTAGACTGCGCCCGGTCCTCGTGCGCGATATCAATACAACGCGATGTCCTTAGCGCCCGCGGCGGCGTCGATAACCGACATCGAGGTGACGCCGTGAGATGCCGCCCGCTCGACCAGCGCCGCCAAGCGCCCATCGGCACCGGCACGCCAAAGCCCCGCGATCGCCAGCACGATGGAAAGCAGCGCCACCGTGACGATGGCGTATTCCACAGTCGCTTGGGCAACCTCTTCACGCAGAACGCCATGCATTTCACGATCCCTCCTTTGAGCTTATTGTTTGCGGTACCAGGCGCACGGCGCGCAGACGACACGAAGCATCGCCGGTATCCGCGGCAACCGTCACCATATCGACCCAGCCGCGTCCGTCACGCACGATAGCGCCCCATACGCTGCCCTTAATATCGAGATAGCCGCTCAGGGCGAGCTGGGCCGTTGGCACCTCGCGGTAGGCGCGTAACATATCCGCCGCTGCCTCGGTCATCGGTCGGTCCTCGGACCATGCAAGCCGGACCGCAATCGCGTTGTCCTCAGACGAATCCGTCGCAGTGCCAGACCGCTTGTCGAGCGTCCGCAGAAAGGTTTGCGCCGTGACAGCGACATCCGAATCGTCCGCATCTCGCATCTCATCTTTTTGAGACGCCACCGCCGAATCTGAGCCCGAATCGAAGGCGGCCCCAGGACGCTGCTGCCGCGCGGCGTTAAGCCCCCAAAGCACCGCCGCTATCGCCACGGTCAGGCAAGCAAACACCAGCAGCACCCCGATGGGGCGCTCGCCCTCTACAGGCTGTTGATGCCCTCGCTGATAGCGTTCCATAGATCTTGGACCTTGCCTTTAAATGCAACGATGGCAATAATCGCGATCACCACAAGCACACCCACCAAAATGGCGTACTCGGTGGTACCCTGCGCGCTCTCCTCCTGCAACAGCTCCTTGGCATGCTGGCGAGCGCGAATCGCCCGGCAAAAAGCCCAGCCCTGGACCTTGCCGGCAACGTCAGTCATCGTGTTCATGTATTCCTCCCTACATCATCCCGCCTGCTCCCAGCAGCGGGCCCAATATGGACAGAAGCAACGCCGGCAAGATGAGCGTGCCGGTGGGAATCAGCAGCTTGACGGGCGCACGCTCAATCTCGCGCTCGACCGCGGCGCGATGAGCCGCACGGATCTCGCGACTTTGAGCGGCCAACGTCTCGGCAAGTGGGGCACCCAGGGCGAGCGCCTGCCCCACCGTAATGGCAAAGGTCTCGAGCGCTCGCACGTCCAGGTCGCGCGCGGCGGCCAACAACTCGTCCTCACGCGTACCCACGCCCACTTGCCACGCCATGCAGGCCCGCTCAAGGCGAAGAGCCAGCACTGACCGACGGTTGGCGCAGAAAATCTCAAGCGCCGCATCAAACGAAAGACCGGCCGAAAGACCCAAGCGCACAACATCGATCATCTCGGACACTTCGCCGAGCGAAACTCGCGCCGGGCCGCCCGCTCCAACCGCGCCCTTCACTCGCGCGGTCAGGGCATCGACCACCGAGCGACCCGCGGCAGCGACCAGCACCGCCTCGCGCTTGCAGGCCCCTGCGATCTTGCGCGCATCCGCCCGATCCAAACCCGTCGCGACAAATACACTCAGGGCGCACAGGCAAGCCGCAACTGCAACTGGGGCGCTCATAGCTCCACCCTCATAATGCGCCGGATAACCACCAAGGCAACGACGTTGAGGGCAAAGCCCAGCACCATAGCGCCTGCACCGGCAGGCGTCGCGAGACCGAGACGAAAATCTGCCGAAAGCAGCGCCAGCACCGCGCACATGCCTGCCGGCATCGCCGCGACCATATGCGCCGACATGCGAGCCTGCGACGTCTTGACATCCAGGCGGCGCTTGAGCTCAATGCGCTCCCCTACCATGCTCGACGCCTCGGACAGTAAGTTGGCAAGTGGAGCGCCGGTGCGCTGTGACACCTTAAGCGCCAAGGTGACAAGCGAAAGACCGGGGGCATCGATGCGTACGAGCAGGTCATCAAGCGCATCGGTCGCCGAGATACCACAATCGATCGCCGCCGCCACCCGCAAAAACTCGGTGTGCACCGGCTCTTGCGCATGAGCGCCCACAAAGCGCATGCCCTGGGCCAGCGAATGTCCCGAGGCAAGCGACATGGAAAGTGCGGTAAACGCCTCGGGTATGGCCTCTTCTGCATCGTGTTGCTCGCGCCGGCTCTCAAAGCCATCCCGAGCGGCGCCAACGGCAATCGGAGCAACAAGTCCCAAGGCAAATCCGAGGGGCGATAACGACACCATCGTTAGTAAAACGCAGCAGACACCGCTCGATAGCAGCAGAAACGCCAAACGCCCCGAAGCATCTTCAATCACGAGGCCAAGGCGATGCGCCGGAGCCAGTGATGCCCACGAACGGGCGATCTTTTTCAGCAGATCGTTTTCCACCAGCTCACGCGGCAGCTTCCCTGCCACCGTCTCGAGCGCCTGACGCGCCAGCTCCGCCGGCGGCACCTGCGGCACACGAGGTTCCGCCCCGCACGCCGTCGCAACAGAAAACCCTGCCAAACCCCCTACGACGAGGGGCACAGCGACCTCCATTCGTCCACCTCCTCTTGTGTGAGCGTCCCCGACCGCAAGCCTTCTGCGATAAACGGCGGCTCGCGGTCAAGCTTCCAGGTGCGCTCGGCGGCATCGAAAGTCACATAGCGCTCGAGCTCTACGCCGCCCGACGCAGCGCGACGCACCCCCGAATACGAGGAGACGAAGCGCCTGCCATCGGCGTGGCGCTCGGACATCACGATGCCGTCGAGCGCCATGGCAATCTGCTCCTCGATGAGCTCGCTCGGCAGATCGATGCCATAACGTGCAAGCAACGTCAGACGCACCACGGTCTCCTGCTCGGAACCCGCATGAAGCGTGGTGAGCGACCCGTCGTGGCCCGTGTTCATGGCCTGCAACATGTCGCAGCACTCGGCACCGCGCACCTCGCCCACCACGATGCGGTCGGGGCGCATGCGCAGGGCATTGGTCACCAGGTCGCGGATCGTCACCGCGCCCTCGCCCTCAATTGAAGCCTCGCGCGCCTCTAGGCGCACCACGTGCGGATGATGCGCAAACTTGAGCTCGGCAGAGTCCTCAATCGTCACGATGCGCTCGCCGGTGGAGATCTCGCATGACAACGCGTTGAGCAGGGTGGTCTTACCAGATCCCGTGCCTCCCGCAACCGCCAGGTCCTGTCGCAGCGACACCGCGCACGACAGCAGCTGCGCATACCAAAGCGGCAGCGACCCCAGCCCCACGAGCTCGTCCAGCGAGCAGATGCGGTCCGAGAACTTTCGGATGGTGAGAATCGGTCCGTCAATCGCCACAGGCGGAATCACCGCGTTGACGCGATAGCCCGTTTTGAGGCGGGCGTTGACGATGGGGCTGCGCTCGTCGATACGGCGGCCAAGCGGCGAGATGATGCGGTCGATAAGCACACGGATCTGCTCATCATCCTCAAACGCATGCTCGATGGGGTACAAGACGCCACCGCGTTCAAAGAAAGCCGAGCGGCAGCCGTTGATCATGATCTCGGTAACGGTGTCGTCCTCGATGAGCGGCTGCAACGGCCCCAAGCCCACCACGTCATCCAAAATCTCGTCGATGATGGTCTCGCGCTCGGGCGTCGCGAGATCGGTCGGCTCCTCAACATTGAGCGCCGCCTCCACCGCGGGACGCAATTCCGAGCGGGCAAGTACCGGGTCGACATAGGCGCTGATACGCGCCACTTCGTCGTAACCCATGCGGTCCATCACGGCGCGCTTAGTGCGTCGTTTCACCGCGCGGCGACGCCCCGCATCTACAGGCGCTGCCGCCGCTGCAGCGCCGGCAGCCTTAATCCTCGTTTGCAGGCTCATCGCTGATCACCCTCGCGCGACCAGGGAAGGCGAATACGCGGGCGTTCGGTACGCGTCGCACGGTCGGCGACCATATCGCTCCAAGGGCCGACGGCGCACCCCAGTTCCACGAGCATCTCGCGCGTGGCCTCGCGCACGCTGGTCGCGAAAGCGCTCGTCTGACCCACTGCCTCGTCAGCGCGCCCAAACGCCATGAGCGCGGCGAGATCCTGCCCGCCATCGGCGATATGAATCTTGGAGCTCAACGCACAGGCAATCTCAAAGCGCATGGCGACGTCCTCGTCTGCTCCGCGCGCACCGAACCGGTTGAACACGGCGCTCATGCGCGTGCGCGGCACACCTACTCGACTTGCCAGTTCAATGACGCGCGACGCCGACGTCGCGGACGACACCGCAGCATCGCCAACGACCAGGCAACGGTCGCTCGCCGCCGCCGCAGCCGCCACGGCATCGCCCCAAAAGACCGAGGTATCGATAAAGACCACGTCGGATTCGCGACGCAGGACATCAAGCAGTAGCTCCACCGGACGTGCCATGAGCTCGGCTTGCTCGGGCGCCGCGACGGGACCCCAGAGCGTAACGCCCGGCGCCACGCGCATCGATGTGGCTACGATATCCAGCTCGGTGAGCGCGCCCGCCGCCGACGGCTCGATAAGTGCCGCCATATCGCGCGGAGCATCGACGCCTAACAAGTCGTAAAGGTTTCCAAACATCAGGTCCAGGTCGAGCACGGCGGCACGCAAGCCCAACAGCGACGATGCGTGTGCCATGGTGGCAACGATCGTCGACTTGCCGCAACCGCCCGAACCCGAAATGGCGCAGATGACCGGAGCTCGATGCTGCAGAGCGGCAGCGTCTGCCGGCGGCATCGGAGGCGGCGGGGCGGGCGTCGGTGACAGCGCCCCCGTCTCCCCCGCCGCAACCACACGCTGCGTCCAAGCCGGCATGGCAGGTTGCTCGGTCTGCGAGGCCGAGCCTGGAGACTTCACGGTCGCATCGGCACGAACATTGTCGCTCCCGGCAAGCCCCTCCACCTCGTCGAGTTCATCCGCCAGATTCACGCCGTGCACGTATCCCATATCTACAGCCGGGGAGTCGCCAGCATGCTGCGCCGGCCCTCCAGCGTCATCGTATACAAGGGGGTTCCGGGGGCGCCGACCATGCTCGGCTTCCGCTTTTCCATAATCATCAACACGCGGGCCTCTTGTAGCGCGAGGCACCCCGGGTTCCCTATCAACAAAAGCATCGGGCTCAATCGTCATGCGCCGATCGGAATCAACCGCTCCCTCGCCCGCGCGCCCGTTGCCGCATATACTGTGTGCAGCGATGACCTCGGTCGCCCCCGCGCGAAACAGCCCCTCGATATCCGACGGATCGAGCGCTTCTATCAACACGACCATGCGACTCACGCGGCCTTCGGCCGTCAGGCGCGCAACAGTCTTGCGCACATCTTCGGTATCAAACAGAGACGCCGCGATGATGGCAGCCCCGCGGCGCGACGGAAACGCCCGCGCCATGGAAACCAGCCCGTCCAGGTCACCCACGCGAAGCACCTGTGCACCCGCATCACGGCCCTCGACTTCCCGCTGCAACAGCCCGTAATCGCCGCACGCGCAGCACGCAAGCCAAATCGCCTTCATCACTCGTCGCCTCCGCTCTTTTTGCCGCGCGCCGTGGCGGGAATCGTCAAACTGACCGTTCCCTTGCCCGAGGCTCCCAGCAGTTCCTTGACGTCTTCGGGGTCAGCCGCCAGCGTCACCCATTCGATCTTGCCCTCGCGCGTGGCACCGGAATCCTCACTGGTATCGATCACGTGCGCGCCGCACAGTCGATCGGTTACGCCGTCTTTTTGCACATACACATCCACGTAGCTGCCCACGCCTGTAGCACCGCCGACCGAGTGCTCGGCATCGACCGCCACCGAAACGGCAACCTTGCCCTTAGGCACCTCGAGCTTGTGGCTCTCGGCCTTGGTGTAGACATTGCAGATCACGGCGTTTTTGGGAATACGCGAAGTCGTCACGTCGCCGCGCACCTGGCGCAGCTCGGTCGCCGCGTTACGTGGCAGCAGACTCGTCAGCCATTCCCGGGTTATGACATTGGTCTCATCGAGGGTCTCGCCCACATCGATATCGCGCGCCGCGACGCATACCTCGACGCGATCGCCACCGTACTTGGCCAAGGTCTCAGCCTGGACCTGTTCGGCTTGCGAGCGGATCGACGAGCCGTAAACCATGCAGAGCAGAGCAGCGAGCACGCCCGCGACCAGACTGATGGCGATGCGCTTGCTCTTGTTCACGGCCGCTCCTCTCATGGCAGTGCCGGACGAATGCCCGTACCACCATTGTCTGGGCGGTCAGAGTGCAAAGCGGCGCAATCGCGATCTTGGTTTTCGGTGTCAAACCAATCGCTGACCAAAAGCTGACCAGCCCGTCAAGCTCGTGGCAAGGTTTTGGTCAGCACGTCAGCAAACTGCATGTTTCGAGGCTTTTCCGCAGCAAAAAAGCCGTCTCCCGAACAGTTGGGAGACGGCTGTCATAGGAAAAATCAATTACAGATGAACATCGGGATCGAGCATTTGAGCGCTCACGCGCATGGATGACGCCAGGTTTTGGAACGTTTCCAGCCGCAGGCTGTCGATCTGCCCGGCGTCCTCGGCCTCGCGAACGGCGCAGCCCGGCTCATGGGTATGTGTGCAATCGCCAAACCGGCACGCGCGCGATGCCTCGACAATCTCGGGGAAGGCGCGCGCCAGACCCCGCTCGTGACCCACGAGCGGTAGACTGCGCAGGCCCGGGGCATCGGCGATCACGCCGGCGTCGCCCGGCAGCGCCACCATCACGCGCGCGACGGTAGTGTGACGGCCCTGGTCGTCGCGTTCGCGCACACCGCCGGTCGCCAACGTATCGTGGCCCAGCAGTGCATTGAGCAGCGTCGACTTGCCGGCACCCGACTCGCCCAGAATCATGGCGCAGCTCCCGGCAGGCACGCAGGCACGGACCTCGTCCAGGCCGCGGCCCTCGGCAGAGGACGTCACGATCACGCTCACGTCCGGACCCACCAGGCGGCGCACGCGGTCCAGATCGCGCTCGAGCTCCTGGGCATCGCAGCGGTCAGCTTTGGTAAGCACCACCACCGGCTCGGCATCGCAGTCGAGCGCCAACACCAGCGAGCGCGCCACGCGGTCGAGCAGCACCTCACCGGCACCGAGCGCCTGCACGATTAGCACGCTATCCACGTTGGAGCAGAGCACCTGGCGCTCTCCACGGGCACGGCCGCGCCAACGCTCAAAGCTCGTACGGCGCGGCAGCACGCACTCAATCACGCCCATATCGTGCCCGGGAGCGCGGCGCACCGCCACACGGTCGCCCACGGCAGGCAGCAGGACCTCGTCCTCGCCGCGCGACTTGGCAAACCCCACGGCATGCTCGGCGCGGAAGGTATCGTCGGCAGTCGCCACCAGCGGAAACCCGCGATCCAGGCGAATAACGGCACCCAGCTGCATCTGCTCGGGCTCCTCGGCATGTGCGCAGAAATCATCAAAGGCAGTCTGCTGGGCTTCATCGACCGGCAGGTCATCAAACGCCGGGACATCCTGCAGCGCATCGAGCCCCGGTACGCTCGCCAACAACTCCTCGGCAGACACGGGCGCTTCGGTCGCGAGCTTCCGACGACGGTCACGCTTAGCCCGCGCCCCCGTCGTCTTTTTCTTCGCTTTAGCCTTAGCCTTGCCCACAAGCGCCTCCCAGCACCATAAATCACAACTGAGCAGGTATTTTAAATCAAAAAGAGCTGGCCGGGCAAAGCCCGACCAGCTCACAAACTTTTCCTCAGCCCTTTTCATCCGCACGGAAGAAAAGCCAGCAAGGATACCGCAGGGCCCGCCCCGGAAGCCCTTTCTCCCGAACGATCCCGCAGCGCGAAGCGCGAGGACCAGTGAGGGAGAAAGGGCGTGGGGCGGGCCCGGACGAGTACGCTACTCTTTCTCCACAGCGCGCATGATCGCCTTGTAGATCTCCATCAGCGGAATGATTAGGAAGGCCAGACCCAGCGCGGCAAGAACGCCCTTGAGCTCAAGCGTCACAGGGCCAAAGAACATCTCGGCAAGCGTCGGCTGCACGGTCACGATCACCGTCAGCACCAGTGCCAGCGCGGCAGAAGCCCACAGCCACTTGTTCTGCTTCTTCATGGTGAACAGCGACGCACGACGGCTGCGCATATTGAAGCAGTGGAATATCTCGACCATGTTGAGCGTGATGAACGCCATCATCACGCCTTCCTCGTCGGCATTGCCGGCGATCATATCGGCGATGTGGATGTAGCCCATGTCAAAGTACACGCCCACAAAGAAGCTCGCCAGCACCAGCACGGTGATGATCAGGCCCTGGACCACGCAGTCCAGACCCATATGTCCGGCAAAGACGCCGTCCTTGGCGTTGCGCGGCTTGCGCTTCATGATGTCGCCCTCGGCATCCTCCATGCCCAGCGCGAGCGCGGGGAAACAGTCGGTGACCAGGTTCACCCACAGCAGCTGCACCGGCTGGAAGATGGTAAAGCCGATGAGCGTGGCGATAAACACCGAGAACACCTCAGCAAGGTTGGCCGAAAGCAGGAACTGGATGACCTTGCGGATGTTGTCGTAGATGCGACGGCCCTCTTCGCAGGCACCGATGATGGTGGCGAAGTTGTCGTCGGCAAGCACCATGTCGGCAACGTTCTTGGTGACGTCGGTGCCGGTGATGCCCATACCGACGCCGATGTCGGCGCGCTTGATGGACGGGGCGTCGTTGACGCCGTCGCCCGTCATGGCCACGATCTGGTCGCGCGACTTCCAAGCCTCGACGATGCGTGTCTTGTGCTCGGGCTGGACGCGGGCGTACACGCCGTAGTCCTCGATGTGCGCGTCGAGTTCCTCGTCGCTCATGCGATCGAGGTCGGCACCGGTGATGGCATGGCTGCGATCGGTGACGATGCCCAGCTGCTTGGCGATGGCCACGGCGGTGTCGATGTGGTCGCCCGTGATCATGACGGTGCGGATACCGGCATCGTGCGCCTCGCGGATGGCGTCGGCGACCTCGGGACGAACCGGGTCAATCATGCCGGACAGGCCGCAGAAGACCAGGTCATGCTCGAGCGCGGCGGGACTGCAGTCGGCCGGGACCTCGGTGTAGGTGCGGCTTGCCAGCGCCAGCACGCGCAGGGCCTCGTCGGCCATGGCCTTGTTGGCGGCCACGAGCTCGGCACGACGTTCCTCGGTCAGGGGGACAACCTTATCGCCCTCGTAGATATGGGTGCACAGGCCGATCACCACGTCGGGCGCGCCCTTGGTGTACTGCTCGTACTCGCCATCCAGGGTCTCGACGACCACGGACATCATCTTACGGCCCGAGTCGAACGGGGCCTCGCCCACGCGCGGGTGCTCGGCAGTCAGGCCAGTAAGACCAGCCTTGCCGGCATCGTTGACGAGCGCGCACTCAGTCGGCTCACCAACGGCCTCGCCCAGGTCCTCGTCCCACTGGGCATCGGAGCACAGCGCCATACCGGCCAGGAACTTCTCCTTAGGCGCAGCGAGCTCGTGCTTGACGACGGTCATCTTGTTTTGGGTAAGGGTACCGGTCTTGTCGGAGCAGATGGTCTGCGTGCAGCCAAGGGTCTCGACGGCAGAGAGCTTGCGGATAATCGCCTGGCGCTTGGCCATTTTGGTCACGCCGAGCGAAAGCACGATAGTCACGACGGCAACCAGACCCTCAGGGATGGCGGCGACGGCAAGCGAGACAGCGACCATAAAGGTATCGAGCAGCGCGGTCGGGTCGGTGAGAACGTTGCCCACGCCGTGGCGGATGATGTCGACGCCAAAGATAACGACGCAGATGACGATAACCATGATAGTGAGGATGCGGCTGAGCTCGGCAAGCTTCACCTGCAGCGGCGTGAGCTCTTCCTTGGCCTCGGCCAGGGCGCCGGCGATCTTACCCATCTCGGTGTTCATACCGGTACCGACTACGACGGCGCGGCCACGGCCGTACACCACGGTGGAGCCCATGTAGCACATGTTCTTGCGGTCGCCGAGCGGCACGTCGTCGGTGCCGGCGGCGAGCTCGATCACGTTGGCATGCTTCTCGACGGGCACGGACTCGCCGGTAAGGGCGGCCTCCTCGATCTTCATCGTGGCGCTCTCGAGCACGCGGCAGTCGGCCGGGACGGAGTCGCCCGCCTCGAGCATGATCACGTCACCGGGCACGAGCTCGGCGCTCGGCAGGTGCACGAGCTTGCCGTCGCGCAGCACCTTGGACTGCGCCGCGCTCATCTCCTGCAGGGCCTCGAGAGCCTCCTCGCTTTTAGCCTCCTGGACCACGCCCAGCACCGAGTTGACGATAACGACGAACATGATGATGGCGACATCGGCAAAGTCCGCCTCGCCCTTGACCATGCCCGTGAGCGCGCTGATGACGGCGGCAACGATCAGCATGATGACCATGGGGTCGGCCATCTGCTCAAAGAAGCGCTTCCACAACGGCGTCTTCTCGGCTTCCTCGAGCTTGTTAGGGCCTGTCTTGGCGAGGCGCGACGACGCCTCGTCGTTGCTCAGGCCGAGGTTCTCATCGACACCTTGGTCGCTGAGTACCTCCGCCGCGGCGGACAGGTATTCCTTTTGCATATAGAGTCCCCTCCTGGGATTCGGGCCACTCAGCAGATTGATGCCCGATCATAATTCCCAGGAGAAGGGCAAGGGCTCATCAAGGCTGCCGTGCTGAGCGGCAGTTGATAGTGGAGCTATGGTACCCCAAAGCGGTGCGTCTAGCCAAAACATTCCAATTGGAAACACGGCTCGAGTGCAACGATGCAGACCGTGTGATGCTCAACATTGATAAAACGTTTTTTCTTCGGCGCATCGTCAAACTGAAATATCGCCCAGATAGCAGCGGTCAGAACGGTTGGTAAAGATTTTTCGCGTACCGTTTTTACCGCAAAAAATGAACTTCTAATTCGGCATACGGTCGATTTTTTGGGGTATTCGGTCGGCATTTCGTTATAATCATTTCAGTTTTATTTCTTATGGTTTATCTATCAGCGCAAGACGATGTCAGATGGAGGTCTGAATGTACAAGCGCACCAAGATTGTATGCACCATGGGTCCCGCCTGCGATAGCGACGAGACCATCCGCGAGATGATCAAGGCGGGCATGAACGTCGCCCGTTTTAACTTCTCGCACGGATCCTACGACGAGCACCACGGTCGCATCGAGCGCGTCCGTCGTATTTCCAAGGAGCTCGGTCTGCCCGTCGGCATCCTGCTCGACACCAAGGGCCCCGAGGTCCGCACCGGCCTTCTGGTCGATGGCAAGAAGGTTGCCGTCAAGACCGGCGACAAGATCGTCGTCACCGCTCAGCCCACGTCCGAGGATTTCCACGGCACCGCTGAGCACATCTCCCTCGACTACCTGGCTCTGCCCTCCGAGGTCGAGAAGGGCTCCTTTATCCTGATCGACGACGGCCTGGTTGCCCTCGAGGTCGAGTCCGTCGACGGCCAGGACATGACCTGCGTCGTCAAGAACGACGGCCTGATCGGCGAGCGCAAGGGCGTCAACATGCCCAACGTCAACATCTCGTTGCCCGCTATCACCGAGCGCGATCGTCAGGACATCCTCTTTGGCCTGACCGAGAACATCGACTACATCGCCGCTTCCTTCATCCGTGACGGCGAGTCCGTCCGCGGCATCCGCGAGCTTTGCCGCGAGAACGGTGGCGAGCACGTGACGATCTTCCCGAAGATCGAGTGCGCCCTGGGCGTCGAGAACTTCGACGAGATCCTCGAGGCTTCCGACGGCATCATGGTCGCCCGTGGCGACCTGGGCATCGAGATCAAGCCCGAGCTCGTTCCGCACATCCAGAAGGAGATCATCGCCAAGTGCAACGCGGCCTACAAGCCCGTTATCACCGCTACGCAGATGCTCGACTCCATGCAGCAAAACCCGCGCCCGACGCGCGCCGAGGTTGCCGACGTTGCTAACGCCATCTACGACGGCACCGACGCCGTTATGCTCTCTGGCGAGTCCGCTGCCGGTAAGTACCCGGTTGAGGCCGTCAAGATGCAGGCCAGCATTGCTCTCGAGACCGAGAAGTACCTCCCGGCTCACGCTCCGCTCGAGGTTCCGGCCGATGCTCACGGCACCCGCGTTGTCAACAACGTTGTGGGTATGTCCGCTGTGAACATGGCTACCACCGTTGGCGCCAAGTGCATCACCGTGCCGACGACCACCGGTCGTACCGCTCGCCTGATTTCGCACTTCCGTCCCAACATGCCGATCTGCGCGTTCTCCCGCCACGAGTGGGCCGTCCAGCAGATGATCATGTACTGGGGCGTTATCCCGCACCAGGCCGAGATTACCCAGGGCACCGTCAACGGCACGATCGTCAAGGCGATCGAGACCGCTAAGGAGCTCGGCTACGTCGAGGCCGGCGATCTGACCGTCGCTACCGCCGGCGATCCCCGCATGAGCGTCCAGCTCGAGGACAAGGTCTCCTCGACCAACGTCGCTTACGTCGCTCAGGTGCGCTAAATCGTACTTGCAAGCAGATTTGCATTGCAAAGGGCCCGGAAGGCTTTGCCTTCCGGGCCCTTTTTCTATGCCAATGCCGGCACACGGCAAAACACACACTCATTTCTTTACCAAAAGCGCGAAATCCACCCTTCGAGGCCCAATAAATATGGCTCTGTTAGACCAGGATTGACATACATGTGTCCCCACGGTGCCATATCTTTGACCCCGTAGACCGCGATGATGGGGGCAGCATGAACGCCGAAGACCTGGTCCCCAACTTCAAGAAGGGCATGGCGAACCTCAGCAAGACCGAGCGCCGCCGCGCTATCGAGTCCGTCAGGGACGTGATCCGCGCGGCGGCGTTCGACGACGCGGCCGGCTCCGCCTGCGAAATCGAACGCTGCCCGCGCTGCGGGTCCGTCGCGGTCGTGAAGAAGGGCAAATCGAAGAACGGCGAGCAGCGCTACCTCTGCCGGGGCTGCGGCAGGACCTTCGGCATGGGCAGCGAGCGCATCCTGGGGACGAGCAGGCTCCCGAAGGAGACCTGGATGGCCTACGCCGAGTGCTTCGTGCTCATGCTGCCCCTGCGCGAGTGCGCGAGGCGCTGTCGCGTCTGCCTCAAGACCGCCTACACCATGCGCCACAGGCTGATCGAGTGCCTCTCGGCCTACTCCCCCTCGTTCAGGGTCGAGCGGGGCTGCGGCTGCGAGCTCGACGAGACCTACTTCCCCGAGTCGTTCAAGGGCAACCACGCGAAGGGGTCGTTCACGATGCCGCGCCCCTCCCGGCACCGCGGCAAGCAGGTGCACAGGCGCGGGCTGTCGCGCGAGCGGATCTGCGTCATGACCGGCGTGAACGACTCGAACGAGACGTTCCTCGAGGTCACGGGGCGGGGCGCCCTTTCGAGGGAGCGCGCCATGGACGCGCTGAGGGGCCGCATCGCGGCCGGCTCGGTCGTCGCGACCGACAGGGCGGCCGTCTACGTCAATGTCCTCGCGGAACTCGAGGTCGCCGCGCACGCGGCCTACGACCCCAAGGACCGCTCCGGGGGAACCATCAACCGGATCAACACCGTCCACTCGCTCCTCGGCGCCTTCATGGAGCCGTTCAAGGGCGTGTCGACGAAGCACCTCGATGCCTACCTCGCCTGGTTCAGGTGGTGCCGAACCTTCATGGCGACCGATTCCGGCGCCGCCGGGCGCACGGTCGCGCGGCAGCTCGCGCACGGCGTCTGCAGGAGCCGCGTCCGCGACATGTTCAACGTGGAGCCGCCCTACATGGACTACTGGGCCGCGCCCGCCGCATAGAGGCGGTAGAATGGTCGCACCGCGATACACGAGGAGGGGTGAGGCCATGCCGTCGAACATGCCGGCCACGACGATCCGCATCGACCCGGAGGTCAAGAAGGAGGCCACGGCCATCCTGGACGAGCTCGGCCTGTCCATGTCCACCGCCGTCAACGCGTTCCTCAGGGCGCTCGTCCGGGAGGGCGGGATGCCGTTCGAGATGAGGGTCAAGATGCCGGCGCCCGACGGGGAGACGGCGAGTTAGCCGGCAGGTCGGCATGTCAATCCTGGTCTAACAGAGCCATAAATATAGTCCCAAGCGCTAAAAGTGTTCGCCCGGTGGCAAACCCGCACCTTGACCGACGCTGCTAAATCGTTTTAGCAAGAGTCAGATCGACCTGGTTTTCGGAAGTGCGGGGAAAAATTGCTTACCCCCGAGCACAAGCCCTTTTATTTCAACAAAACCCCTGATAAAGTTGGCTCAAATACCGCTTGTGCTTTGCCTGTTTGTCTTTTTCCCCGCACTTCCGAAACCGATAGCCTTTCTAGCCCAAACAACGCTCGAACGATCGGATTGCCATGTCATTTCTCGCTTGCGGACCCACAGCTTTTCAGTACTATCGCATCCCGCCCCAGATACTAGGACTCTATCCGGCAATCCTGCCGCCCGACCATGACCATCGCTTGGTGCATTACTCAAAACAACCAGTATTTAAAGACTTGCTCGGCACACCAGTTTGGAGATTCGTGGGCGAAAGAAAACAGCGTGCGAACGGAAAGCTATTTCATAGCCGTCTGCTAACCCAAGAGCCGCCTCCTGGGTCGTTTAGGCAGACTGAGCATGGGTTTAATGTCACGTCCCCGGAGTTCACACTGCTCAACCTTGCTACGCAGGTCTCGCGCAACCAGTTACTCATGGCTTGCTACGAGATGTGCGGCTCCTTTGCAGTGTTCACGCCTTGTAAACGGGCGCAGCAGCAGCTCGATGAAGCAATTTCGCTTAAGCTCATTCCGCCCGACTGTGGTTGGAAACGCGTTGTCGACACCAAGGGCAATGACACCAACCTGTGGAAGCGCCCACCGCTCCTCAGCGCAGCGGATATCGCCGCGTTCGCCAAGCAGGCCGCAGGCCTGCGCGGCGTTAAACAACTGCGCTGGGCAGCCGAGCACATGACGGGGCAGACCGCCTCACCCTTCGAAGTACAGACCTCCATGCTTGTCTCGCTCCCCCGCGACGAGGGCGGCATGGGCATCAACATCGCAAACAACGTGCGCATCCCACTCAGCGACGCCGCACGCTCACTGTATGACAAAACCTGCTGCTACGCCGATATCCTCATAGAGAGCAACATCGACAGCATGGGCGTCATTTTGGAATGCCAAGGCCGCTCCGCCCATGACAGCGAAGCCGCAAGTCTCTCCGATGCCGAGCGCACCACCGCCCTCACAAGCATGGGCTATGACGTTATCCAGATAACCTATGAGCAAATCAAGGACACGAAGAGCTTTAACAACATCGCCGAGCTCATTCATAAAAAGGCGGGGCTCCCCTACATCCCAAAGACCGATCAGGAACGCACCGCCGCAGAAACCCTGCGACGGGAGCTGTTGGTCAATTGGGATGAACTGTTCTCCGTTAAGCCGGCCGGCTAGCAGCTAGCGATCAGAGGGACTGCGGGAACGTCAGAAGCGGCAACGCGAGCCGCAAAGCCCGCTTCGGTCAGCTCGATGACCTCGGTAAACGTTGCGTCGAAGAATTCCTCGGTCAGCAGGCGGTATGGCGGATGGTCGGGCTCGCCGGGGTTTTCGCGCACGATCTCGTGCATAACGCCGATGGTCTTGAGCACATACTCTTTATGGATGGGATACTGCCCAAAACGCGTCGCAGCGGTATACAGGCGATCGGTCGCGCGCGGAATCGAAACGATGCCGAGCGTCTTGCCAAACCAGTCAAAGTCGCCTTGCTTTTTAATGCGGAATTCCTCGCACGGTTTGCCGCCGTGCGCCTCCAGGTACTGATTCACGCGCGTATTCCACACGGTATCGGCCACGAGGTGAGACCAAACGCCCAGCGTCAGATCGAGCAGCGACTGCGCCACGTCATCGGGCGCGAGCGAAAGCTCGCTAGCACCGGGACCGGCAACCGGCTCGGCATCCTTGTAGCGTTGGGGATAATGCACCCGATTGAGTCGCTCGCGCTCCTCGACAATCGAGGTCGCCGCGGCTGGCGCACCGGTGGGCGAACTTTTAAGCAACGGTGCCACATAGGTATCCCAGAACTCATGCTCACGAGGCTTAGGGATAGGCTCGGGCTTTGCAAAGTGCGTAATGCGGTACGGGATGGGATCGGCGATGCCAGGGACCATATAGCCCACGAAGATATCCGGAACCACGCAGCCAAACAAAAAGGCATTGCGGTCGCGCACGCTATTGGCAAGCGCTCCGGTGCGCTCCAGCAAACGCTCCGTCTGAGCGATATGAATGTTCCAGCTTGGCATAGCCACCCCCATAAAAAACCTGGATAACTATACCATCACGGCAAAGCCGCGCGGACGGCTACGCACGCTCTACGCAGCAACTAGTCCGTAGCACCGCTTTCGGTTCCATACGACGACGAAGACGCCTCGACCACATGGTGATATCGATCGATATAGATTGCACGGGCACCCAGGCGTCGCACCAAATCCTGGTGATGCGTGCTCATCAAGACCGTCTTACCCGCCGCGACATAAGCCAGCAAGAAATTGACCACGATGTCGCATGAATCCTCGTCGAGCCCATTGGTAGGCTCGTCGAGGACCAAGATATCCGGGTTCATCGACACCACCGCAGCCAGCGCAACACGCTTCTTTTGCCCACCCGAGAGCTGATAGGGAGAGGCGTCGGCAAGGTCGGCAACCTGGAACAGCCCCATGGCATCGCGGACGCGGCGCTCGAGCTCGCCCGTCGGCAGCCCCATCTGCGCGGGACCAAAAGCGACCTCCTCGCCCACCGTGGCGCAAAAGAGCTGCGCGTCGGCATTCTGGAACACAAAGCCAACGCGCTGATGAAAACGCTGAGCGGCCGCGGAATCCTTTAGAAACGCCGCATCAATCACATGCCCGTCAAACAGGTATGCCCCTGCATCCACGAGTTCAAGGCCGTTAATAAGACGCATAATCGTCGTCTTGCCGCAGCCGTTGGGACCGAGCAGGGCAACGAGTTCACCACGGTCCACGCGCAGCGAAACGCCGTCGACCACCGTATGGCCCGCATAGGAAAACACCACGTCGCGAAACTCGATGAGCGGCGTTGCCTCGGCGCCAACAGCACCGCTCGCGCCCATCGCGTCATTTGTATCGTTTGCCAAAACGTCGCCCTTCCCTATTCATATCGACGGTTCGACCGCCCGCGTTACAGCACGGCGCACAACACTGTCAGCAGCGCCACGCCGGCCGCATAGGCCGCATCGCGCCAGCCAAACCTGGCGCGCACGGGAGCCGGATACGCACCGGCAAAGCCGCGGCAAAGCATAGCCTCGTCCATCGCGCGGCTGCATTTCATCGCCTTGATAAAGGTCATGCCCATGATACCCGCGATCGAATCGGTACGCGAAAATCCCTCGGGCGCACGGCCAACGCTGCGCAGCATGACCGATTCGCACAGATTGTGCGCCGTACGACCCAGCACCTCGATGTGCTTGAGCGCCATATCAAACGTAAAGATAACTTCGTCGGGTAGATGCAGCATCTTGAGCGCCGCCGACATGCGGCTCCACGTGAGGGTCCACGAAACGCCCAGCACCAGCGACACATTAATGAAGGTCTTGAGCGCAATCTTGAGCATGGCGCCCGTAGCGGAAGCACCCAGCAGCAGGGCAGGCAGCGCCAAAACCACTGCGAGCCCCGCGGCGCCAAGCGCCGGCACAAAGGTCGCGCGCAGCCCGCGTACGGGACGCACGGCAACGAGCACCAGCGCAATGGCCGCCATCAACATGAGGTACAGCGGGCTTTGTGTCAGGCACACGCACAGGACGCAAACGAATATCCCCACCAGGCGCACCGGAGCCGAAACGCAAGAAAGGGCGCGGTCGACCATCGACCCGCCCTCGTGCGCGCCTCCACCCAGGCGAACCCGCTCAAGCAGGCTCGCCAGGTGCAGGACGTTCTTTTGCATCACGCGATGACGAGCGCCCGCGGGCTCGTATCGCTGCTCGACCGCAAGCCAACTAGGCAGCTCGGCTGTTGCCATGAGCACCGCTTTCCTTGACCGTCAGCGAGACCAAGCGGAATGCGATGGTGAGCACCGCCACGCCAATCACACCGGACAGGATATACATGGCAGCCTGGCCGGCAAAGCCAAGGCCCTGTTCCTCGGAATAGGCCTGAAGGTAATCGCCCGTGGGCAGAGCGTCGGCAAAGGTCGGGGTATCAAGGCCGACCGAAGCCTGCAGGCTGTCATCGCCAGCCTCCTGAACGGCGTTCGCGGCGCCCTCGGCGTCCCACTCACCCCAGGCGTCACCCGTGGCCAGCAGGCCCAGCGGCGTGGCCACGACAAGCACGGCGACCAGGATGAGCGTGGGGACCAGCGAGGTCTTCTTGGCAGCAGTGCCCTCGGCAGCAAGCTGACCATCGACGGCCTCGGGCCCGACGATAATGCCCGGCGCCGTCTTTTTGATAAAGCCGTAGATCGCGGCCGTCGCCACGCCCTCGACCACGCCGGCAACCAGCATATGCGGGATCAGCATAGCGGGAATGGAAACCGACAGCGGGAAGGGGCAGTACAGCGGAGCGCCCGAAGCGTTGGCGAAGAGCATCGGCTGAATACCGAACTCGATCGCCGCGCACAGGGCCGCCAGGCATAGGCCGACCCAGCCACTCACCGCAGCGGAGACCGCAGTACCCCAGCTCTTGTCGTGCAGGCGGCTATTGAGCGCGCGGAACACGATGGCCGCGACAAACGGCAGCACAAAGGCCATGTTAAAGCAGTTGGCTCCAAAGGACAGGATGCCGCCGTCGCCAAACAGCAGCGCCTGCAGCGCCAGCGCGACCGAAACCGCGATGGCCGCTGCCTCGGGCCCCAGCAGCAGGGCGATAAGCGCGCCGCCGACGGCGTGACCCGTGGTGCCGCCGGGCAGCGGCACGTTGAACATCATGAGGAGGAAGGAGAATGCGGCGCAGATGCCCAGAAAAGCCATGTGCTCGCGATCGAGCGTGGCACGCACCTTCTTGATGCAGTGAACCCACACGGGCACCATCGCCACCGCCATAACGGCATCGGTCTGCGGGGACAGGTAATTATCTGGAATGTGCATAGCGCCTCCCGGTTATCGGCGCGCGGAATTGCAGCGCCGTTTGAACCATGTTGTTGGTGTTACGTATTGTTAGATTCGTAACACGACGCGGGGTATCATAGCAAAACGGCGCACTGCCGACAAAGCAGTGCGCCGTTTTGCAATACATGCGTCACATATGAGGACCTAGCGGAGCCCCTGCAAAGCACCGCAGTCATACAGGGCTCGACGGCAGCCGCCGCCGTCCAGCGTTCCCGCAAGCAATCCTAGCCGCGGACCTCGCCGTTTACGCCCTTGCACACCTTGGTGACGATCTTCTGGTGCGCTTTTTCGACCTCTTCGCTGGTGAGCGTGTGGTCGTCGGAGCGATACGTAAGCGCAAAGGCCATGGACTTCTTGCCCACGCCCACGCGGACCGGATCGCGGTAGACGTCGAACAGACGCACACCCTCGAGCAACTTGCCGCCGGCGCTGGTAATGCGGCGCTCAAGGTCCTCGCAGGTCACGGAGTTATCGACCACGATAGCAAGGTCGTGCTCAACGGCAGGGTACTGCGAGAACTCGCGGTAGTTCTCCTGGTTGCGGGCGCCCTTGATCAGCTTGTCCAGATCGAGCTCAAAGGCAACGACGACCTCATCGATGCCCATCGCCTCGCGCGCCTCGGGGTGAATCTCGCCGACCCAGCCCAGCACGGTGCCGCCGGACAGAACCTCGGCCGCACGACCCGGCTGCAAGAAAGCGTAGCCCTCGCCCTCGACGGGACGGAAGCGGACCTTCTCGATGCGCAGCTGGGCAAGCAGCTCCTCAACGATGCCCTTGCCAAAGAAGAAACGCAGCTTGCGGTACTTCATGGTCCAAGACTGCTCGCTCCACTGGCCCGAGAGCACGCCCGCCACGGACTTGGTCTCCTTGGGCAGGCTGGCGTTCTCGCGGCCATGGAACAGGCTGCCGACCTCGTACAGGTGCACGTTGGGCGTGCCGTGGGCCTCGTTATAGGCAACGGACTGCAGCAGGCCCGGCAGCAGCGAACGACGCATCTCGGTCTGCTCGGCTACCAGCGGGTTCATGAGCACCACGGGACAGCCGCGGCCTTCGGTGGACATACCGATCTTCTCCAGGTCGCCCGGGGCGGCAAAGCCAAAGGTCGTGGTCTCGTTGAGACCGCAGGCGCGCAGGATCTCGCCGACCTTACGGGTGAGCTTCTGCTCGCGGGTCAGGCCGCCGATGTGGTTCTTGGCAGCCGGGATGGTCGCCGTCACGCGGCCCATGCCCCACAGGCGCAAGACTTCCTCGATCAGGTCGATCTCGCGCGGCAGGTCGGGACGGAAGCTCGGCGGGGTAACCATAAAGTCCTCGCCGTCGCGCTCGACGGTGCAGCCCAGACGGGTGAGCGAACGCTCGATAAAATCGGGCTCGATGTCGGCGCCGCAGATGGCATGCACGCGGGCCAGGCGAAGCTTAATGCTGTCGACGGTCTTGGGCGCGGGGAAAACGTCGACATAGCCGGGAGCAACCTCGCCGCCGGCGATCTCCTCGATCAGCGCGCAGGTAACGTTGGCGACATCCACGCAGCCGGTCTCGTCGACCTGGCGCTCAAAGCGAATGGAGGCGTCGGAGATCAGCGACAGGTCGCGGCTGGTGTGCGAGGTGCGGCCGGCGTTGAAGCAGGCGCTCTCGACCATCACGTCGACGGTGTCGTCCTCGATCTCGGAATCCATGCCGCCCATAACGCCGGCCAATGCCACGGGACGCTCGCCGTCAGTGATAAGGCCCATGCCGGCGTCGAGCGTGCGCTCCTCGCCGTCGAGCGTCGTGAACTTCTCATCCTGCTGGGCGGCGCGAACCACCACGCGGCGCCTGCCCTCGCGCTCGGCAAAGGTGTCCAGGTCAAAGGCATGCAGCGGCTGACCGGTGAGCATCATCACGTAGTTGGTGATGTCGACAATGTTGTTGTGCGGACGCACGCCCAAGGCGTTGAGGCGCTTGACCATCCAGTCGGGCGAGGGGCCGACCTTCACGTTGCGCACGATGCGGGCGACATAGCGGTCGCACAGGCCCTCGTCGGCAATCTCGACCGAAAGCTCGTCGTCGGTCGCGCGGCCGGTCTCGGCCTTGATGGTGGGCAGCTCAACGTGGAAATCGCGATCGAAGATGGCGCCGGTCTCGCGGGCCATGCCGATCATGGACAGGCAGTCGGGACGATTGGGCGTGATCTCGCAGTCGAGCACGGTGTCGCTCGAGCCCACGTACTCGGCAAACGGCATGCCGCAGGGCGTATCCTCGGGCAGGATCATAATGCCGGAGTGGTCGCCGCCCAGGCCGAGCTCTCGCGCGGAGCAGTTCATGCCCATGGACACGACGCCGCGAAGCTTGCTCTTCTTGATCTTGACGTCGCCGGGAAGCACGGCGCCGATCATGGCCGTGACGATGTGGTCGCCGGCCTCGAAGTTCTGCGCGCCGCAGACGATCTGCAGCGGAGCGGGGTTGCCGTCGGCGTCGAGGTTCTTGTCGCCCACGTCGACCGAGCACACATACATGTGGTCGCTATCGGGATGCGGGGTCTTGGTGAGCACCTTGGCAGTCACCACGTGGTCGAAGGACTCGCCCACGGTGTCGATTGCCTCGACCTCGGTGCCGGTACGAATATATTCGTCCGAAAGGGTCTTGGGATCCTCCGGAATATCGATCATGGTCTTGAGCCAGTCGTAAGAAACACGCATCTAGCTCTCCTTTCATACTGAAAGCCTGCGAAGAGATGCAGGTGGAAACTTCAACTTTGTGAACATTCCTTACAAAGCGAGGGTTGTCCAAGTGCGGCAGATCGGCCCGAAAGAGGAGCGCCGCGTACTTTGGTACGCAAGCGACGAATGAGCGCCGAGGTGCCGTGCTTGGGCAAGCCGCAGCCTAGAACTGATTCAAGAAGCGCATATCGCCAGTCATGAGAGTTCTAAGGTCGGGCAGGTCGTAGCGCAGTGCCGCGACGCGCTCGGCGCCAATACCAAAGGCGAAGCCGGTGTACTTCTCGGGGTCGATGCCGCAGTTGATCAGGACGTTGGGGTCGACCATGCCGCAGCCCAGGATCTCGATCCAGCCGCTGTGCTTGCAGAAGTTGCAGCCCTTGCCGCCGCACACGTGGCAGCTCACGTCCACCTCGCAGGAAGGCTCGGTGAAGGGGAAGAAGTGCGGGCGATAGCGCGTCTTGCGATCCTCGCCAAACATGCACTTAACAAAGTAGTCGAGCGTGCCCTTAAGATCGCCAAAGGTGATGCCCTCGTCAACAACCAGGCCCTCGATCTGGTTGAACTGCGGCAGGTGGCAGGCATCGGCCGTGTCGGGACGGTAGACGGTGCCCGGGCAGATCATGTAGATGGGCGGCTTTTGCGACTCCATGGTGTGGATCTGCACGCCCGAGGTCTGGGTGCGCAGCAGCACGTCGGACTCGCCGTGGGCGTGAGCCTCGGGGTGCGCGACGCTGCCGGGGTTGTTGTCGACCACATAGAACGTGTCGCGAGCCGAGCGGCTCGGGTGATCCATGGGCGCGTTGAGCGCGGTAAAGTTGTAGTAGGAGGTATCGACCATGGGGCCGGACTCGACGGTGTAGCCGATACCGCAGAAGATGTCCTCGGCCTCCTCGATGATCTGCTTGATCAGGTGCTGGTGACCGATCTGCGGACGGATGCCCGGCAGCGTGATGTCGACGGCCTCGTGCTCGAGTGCGTGCTTGAGGGCGGCGGCCTTCATCTCGGTGGTGCGCTCGTCGAGCATGCCCTCGATCAGTTGGCGCATCTCGTTGGCGCGCTTGCCCATCATGGGACGATCCTCGGGGGCGAGCTTGCCCATCATGCGCATCAGGCCGGTGATACGGCCCTTGCGGCCGAGCAGCTCAACGCGCGCGGCCTCGAGCTTGGCGGCGTCGTCAGCGCTAGTGACGAGCTCCTTGGCCTCTTCCTCGAGTTTGACCAGATCATCAATCAGACTCATGTCTTCCCTTTCGTCTCTCGCACATCCGCGCTCCGGGACGGCTGACGCCGCCCGATGTTGCGGATGCGCGGCCCGGTTCGGTAACAAAAAAACCGCCCTCGGGCATGTACATTGCCCAAGGACGGTTGAATTCCGCGGTACCACCTTGTTTGACCCGGCGGATGTCTGGCCCGCCGCGCCCACTCTGCGCCTCTTGTCGCGAGGCTCACGGCTTCCCTACTGGGACTTTGCTGCCACTGGCCGCGTGCCCGTTGAGGTCGCTGCTCGGGAGTGAACGCTTGGCCCTTGCCACCGCAGGAAGGCTTGCAGCCCATGACCTTCCCTCTCTTGCCGGCGACGCGGCGGACAAAACCCTCTCCGTCAACGCATTGGGCTATAGGATAACACATTTCGCGAGCGCATCGCCGCGTTCCGTTTTGTTCGCGCTGGGTACAAGGCAGCTAGCTGTGCAAACTGGCCGCGCACCCGCCTGCGGCGCTCGGCCTGCGAGATTAAGGATACGGTATGGGAAAGAAACTCGATAAGAAGGCCAAGGCCGCCGTGGCAAAGGCCGCCAAGGGCGTCAAGGCCGCTAAAGTCGACAAGGCCGTCAAAAAGTTCCGCAAACTCGAGGGCAAGCTGTGGACTCGTGAGTACCTGCTCAAGATTGCCGAGTTCGATGGAGCGACGATCGCTCCTGTCAACGGCGCTACCGCCCGTGCCGACGCCATGGGCACGCTTGCCGGCGAGCATCACAAGCTGCTGACCAGCGAGAAGTCCGTTGAGCTCGTACGCTCGTTAGCGCGCGAGACGGTTGCAGGCGGACACGTAGACGACCCGCAGCTGCTCGACGAGATCCGTGTGCTCGGCCGCGACCAGCGCGAGGCAAGCGTCATCCCCACCGAGGAGGCCGAGGCCTGGACCAGGCTCACCTGCGAGGCCGATGCCGTGTGGCACAAGGCCAAGACGGCCAATGACTGGGCGAGCTTTGAGCCCTATGTGGATAGAATCGTCGCCCAACTTAAGCATCAGGCCGAGCTCATGGACCCCCAGCGCGACCCATACGACGTTTGGCTCGACCAGTACGAGCGCGGCCTTTCCGCCAAGAGCTTCGATGCGTTTTGCGATGAGGTCAAGGCGACGGTCGTGCCGCTCGTGCACGCCATCGGCGAGCGCGGCCAGCAGCCCGATGCCGACTTTTTGCACGCCCGCGTGCCCGAGGCCGCCCAGCGCGCCATGAGCTTCGACCTGATGAAGCTCGTCGGCCTGAACCTGGACGACACCACGCTTGCCTTTACCGAGCACCCGTTTAGCGAGGGCTTTGCCGTGGGTGACGCGCGCATCGCAACACACATCTACGAGGACGATTGCATCTCCAACGTCTACAGCATCATCCACGAGGCGGGGCACACCATGTACGAGCTGGGCGTCAATCCTGCCTATGCGCGCACCTGTCTTGAGGGTGGCACCTCCATGGGCATCCACGAGAGCCAGAGCCGCTTCTTTGAGAACACCGTGGGCCGCAGCCGTGCCTTTATGGGACCGCTGCTCGAGGTGCTGCGCCGCCACGCGCCCGAGGTCTACGGCAACGTGGACGAGGACACGCTCTACCGCGCCGTGAACATCGCTCAGCCGTCGCTGATCCGTACCGAGGCCGACGAGCTCACCTACCCGCTGCACGTTATGGTGCGCTACGAGATCGAGCGCATGCTGTTTGCCGGCGAGGCCACGGCCAAGGACATCCCCGCGCTTTGGAATCGCTTTATGGACGAGTACCTGGGCATTCCCGTTCCCGACGACACACGCGGCTGCCTGCAAGATACGCACTGGAGCGGCGGCTCGTTTGGCTACTTCCCCACGTATGCGCTGGGTAGCGCCTACGATGCCATGTTTGTGCCGGCCATGTGCCGCGACGGCGTCGACCTCAATGGCGCCTGTGCGAGCGGCGATCTGGCGCCCGTCCGCGCCTGGCTGGGCGAGCACATTTGGCAGTGGGGCCGCGCCAAGGACGCGCCGGAACTCATCAAGGGCGCATGCGGCATGGCGTTCGATGCCCGCTACTACTGCAGCTACCTGCAGGACAAGTTCACCACGCTCTACGAGCTGTAAGGCATAACCGACACGTCAACGCAAAGGGGACGCCGCGGAACCAATCCGCGGCGCCCCCTTTCCACCTAGTTGTTTAAGAACGTCCCCAATGACTACCTTACAGAGCCTCGAGCGCGTTGGCGATGCGCTTCATGGCGGCATCGGCGGATGCTTGGTCGGGCGCCTCGGCCAGCACGCGGATAACCGACTCGGTTCCGCTCTTGCGCACGAGCACGCGGCCCTCGCCTGCCAGCGCAGCCTCGGCCTCGGCGATGGCGTTCTGCACGCCCATATTCTCGAGCGCGGCGTCCTTGTCCGCCACGTGCACGGCCACCTGCGCCTGTGGCAGCAGCTTGCACGGAGCCGTGAGCTGCGAGAGCGTCTCGCGCTCGGCACGAATCACTTCCATCACGCGCAGCGAGGTCATAATGCCGTCGCCCGTGCGCTCGATATCGCCAAAGATCGTATGGCCCGTCTGCTCGCCGCCCAGGCTGTAGCCGCCCTCGCGCATCTTGGCATACACGTGACGGTCGCCCACGCCGCTGGTCACGGCACTCAGGCCGGCAAGCTCCAACGACTTGATCAGGCCAAAGTTGCTGGCGATCGTCGGCACCACGGTACCGCCCGAGAGACGCCCGTGCTTGTTCAGGTACACACCGCACACGTACAGGATCTGGTCACCGTCGACCACGCGGCCGCGCTCGTCCACGGCCAGGCAGCGGTCGGCATCGCCATCGTAGGCAAAACCCACATCCAGGCCCTGCTCCACCACGTGGCGCTGCAGGCGCTCAATATGCGTAGAGCCGCAGTCGACATTGATGTTAAAGCCGTCGGGCGCGGCATTGATCACGCGCACATCGGCGCCCAGTGCGTCGAACACCGGCTTGGCCACCGAGGATGCCGAGCCGTTGGCGCAGTCGATACCGATCTTGACGCCCTGCAGCGAAAAGTTCGCGCTGGCGATGAGCGAAGCAATGTAGCGGTTGCGACCCTGCATGTAGTCCACCGTGGCGCCGATGTGGTTGCCCGTTGCCAGCGGCACCTCGCTCTTGCCATCGATATAGTCCTCGATGAGCTCCAGTACGTCCTCGTCCATCTTAAAGCCGTCGCTGTTGACTAGCTTAATGCCGTTATCGCAAAACGGGTTGTGGCTCGCGCTGATCATGATGCCGCAATCGAAGCAGCCTTCCACAGTCTGATGCGCTACGCCCGGCGTCGGGATCACATGCAGCATATAGGCGTCCGCACCGCTCGCGACCAGGCCGCTCACCAGCGCCGCCTCAAACATATAACTCGAGCGACGCGTGTCCTTGCCCACGATCACGCGTGCCTTGCGCTCGCGGTTGGCGCCGTAATACCAGCCCACAAAACGGCCAATCTTATAAGCGTGCTCTACCGTCAGCCCAACGTTGGCCTCACCGCGAAAGCCGTCGGTGCCAAAGTACTTCATGCGCTCTCCTTACAAAATAGGGGCGAACAGATTGCCTGTCCGCCCCAAAATGGTACTCGATTATCTGCGCTACCAGAAAAACCCTACGCCGACGCGCTGTCGCGAGCCGCCTGGCATGTAGGAGTCTGACGCAGCGTAAGCGGCTTGTCCCCCGCCTCGGCCGACGTGGTCAGCGTATACGTGATCGTCGTCTCGCCAGCATGCAGGTCAACGGTGCCCGAATAGAAGGGGATTCCATGCCACGTAGCGGCGCCAAGACCAAACTGCGTGCCCTCAACCGTAAGGTCACTGATGTTGCCGCCCGTCGGGGCAAACAACGAGACATTCAGGCGTTCGTCGTCACGCGCGGCATCGGGTGCGCTCGCCGCAACGTAGTCGGGCAGCTTGCCTGCCTCCTCCTGCGTCATGATGTTCGTCAGAGTAACGGTGATGCGATACGAGCACGTGCCGTCGCCGTTCTTGATGCCCTGGCCGATCTGCGTGTCGGCGTTCAGATACCAGTCGAGCTTGGAGAAGCTCAGGTTGTTAAAGTAAACGCCGGCAACAGGATCGGCACTCGGGTCATCCGGATCGGGCAGCGAAGCGTCAATGCCCGTCTCTTTGATGGCACTCTGCTCATCATCGTTTCTCATCCACGCGATCAGGCGGCCCTCTTCGGCACCGCGCTCAACGGCGCTGACAAGCTTCGTAACATCGACATCGCCGATACCGCCAAGGATCTTGTCGAAGGCAGCGCTGGCGACGGATGCAAAGATGCCGTCAGACTCCTCGACCGGATAGTTCCAGTACACATCGTGCATGAGGACCTTTGCGGCGTTGGTGCCGTCGACAACCGTTCCGTCGGGCAGTGACACGTTACCGACCAGGCCCAGCAGATACTGCAGGAACACCGGGTCGATACCGATGACGCCATCAACGTCCTGTCCATACTGGGACTTCCACAGCGCGGCGACACGCTGCGAGTTGCGGGGCCAATCAGGCGAATAGGTATTGCCCGAGTTGTACAGGTTACTGTGGTTGCCGAACAGCGCCTCATCCTCTTCGTCGACGCTCTCGACTGCCTCATCCTCGCTGAGTCCAATGCGGGGAACAAACTCGCCAATCGACATCTGGCCGTCAGTGACCGAAATCAGGCCCTGCGAACCGCCAAAGCCGCCGCAAGCACGAATCTCGACGTTGTTCATGGCGTACATAAGGTAGTTGCGCGTCTGGCCGTTGGCGCCGAGCATCTGGGGAAGGACGGGGGCGACCTTCTCCGCCGCGTCAACCGCACCGTTGAGGGTGGCAAAGCCGTCCTTGGCCTTATCGACCAGCTCGGTCACCTGGGAAATATGAGTATCGCCAATGCCCTGGACCTTCTCGTTGGCGCTCTTGAACACCTTCGAGCTGCTGGAAAGCGAATCGGCGACCGCCTGCAGCGCGGACACGTTAATCATGCCGTCCTGGAACAGCTTGCCGGGCGTGGCCTGCGAAAGGTTGTCGGCCATGGGAACCAGCGCGTTGCTCGAGACATCGGACAGGGCGTCGATCATGGTGCGGGCTGCGTTGATGTCACTGCCATACACCGGGATAAACGATGCCGCCGTCCACAGCGGGCTCGAGGTCTCCGCCTTCATGCTGTCGCAGAGCTCATCGATCTTCTTCGCGTCGTCAGGCAGCGTCGAAAAATCGCCCGACGTGACCTTGTCCTTAAGGCCACCGACGATCTCGACAGCCTCCTTCGCTTCGCTCTTTACGGTCTTTGCCGAGTTAAGCAGCATAAAGCCGCTTGCGCCAAGCGCAACGAGAAGCACCGCGACTACAACGGCAATAATGGCGCCGGTGTGACGCTTTTTGCGCTCGCCCTTGCGATGGCGATGACGGACCAGACCGTCAGAGGTCGAACTCGGCGAAGCGTCGCCACCGTAGTTCAAGCCAAAATCGTAATAATCTTCCTTGGAACCCGAGCCCGCAAACTCGGCACCGTTATCATCCAGGCGGGCGAACGTGCCAGTCTCGGAGGCGCCGGTGTAAATCGTGCCAAGGTTACCCGTAAGCCCCGCGCCACCGGCAGAGGGAGTATTGTTGGCGGCCTTGTCGGCATTAACGTTGCCGGCGGCATTCGCGGCGTTGGCAGCACCTGCGTTGTTCGCGGGTACCGAAGGAGCCCCGCTCGGCTGCGACGTGGAGGTTGCACCACCCGCAAAGACATTCCCTCTTGCACGGCCGGTCTTTTTTGCCTTTTGAGACTGCTCGTACAGAGCGGTAAACATCGCTGTCTCGCCCGGGGACACGCGCTTACCGGAACCGCCCTGTCCAGCGCCGCCCGGCGTGCCGGCCTTACCAGCCCCGTTCGGACGCGGCGGAACTGCAGGACGGCCGCTATCGCTGCCCTTAAAGTGATTACCAGCCATAAAGAAATCCTCGCAATTGAGTCGCAATGAAAAAGTCCATAACGTTACTAGTTTATGGCATTTTGAGCATCGACAGCTAAACTCCAGACACGGACATCAATTGGCGAAAATGCGGCACAACACCTTTTCCGTCTTGGCAGCGGCGCCAGCTACACCGTGAGGAACATCATCACGATGATCATGGCAAAGCCGATAAGATCGGTCGGCAAAAACACCGTGCCCAGCATAACGGCACTCGTGATGGTCGCCGAAACCGGCTCCACGGTTCCGATCAAGCTCGCACGCACCGAGCCGATGTCCTTGACGCCCTGCATATAGAGCATGTACGCCAAAAACGAGCCCACGACCACAAACACCGCGAGCGCCTCGACGCCGGCGGCATCGAGCGCCGGCATATGAGCCCAAGGCTGCACGATAGTGCAGGTGACGATACCAGCCGTGAGCATGGCTGAGCCCGTAACGATGGGGCTGCCGTATTCGGGCAGAATCTTGGCGGGAATCACCGCCATGCAGGCGGCGCTCACCGCGCACATGAGGCCTGCGACCAGGCCAAGCGGCGATATGCTCAGATTGGTAGGGTCGCCGCCGGTAGCGATTAAAAAGGTGCCGCCCAGGGCCAACCCAATGCCAACGGCCTCACGCACGCGAGGCATGCGATGGTCGATCACGCAGGCGTAGCCCATGATGATAACGAGCTGCAGGCACTGGAGCACCGTCGCGGTTCCGGCGTTCGTCAGGCGCACGGCCGAAAGATAGCAAAACTGGTTGAACAGCAGGCCAAAGGCGGTAAAGAGCAGCAGCTGCTTGCGATCGGCGGGTGTGGTCCAGAGCTTAATCAGGCGCTCGCGGTCGCGCGTAACAACCACGGCCATAAAGAGTAGACCGGCGAGAATCTGACGCACGCTCATAAGCCACAAGGTGTCGACGTGGTAGATATCGAACAGAAAGCTCGCGCTGGTGCCCGAGAAGCCCCAAAACGAACCGCCCACCAGCGTAGCCAAGACGCCCGTGATCATCTTGCGCGACGACGCATCGTTAAGGCGGTCGCGCCAGGCGCGGCGGGTGCTACGGCTGAGCTCGTCGGTGCCCTCGGGCACATCAATGTTCGATATATCGGTCATCGGCACCGAAGCCCCTGCGCCTTCG
The DNA here is from genome assembly GCA_036301285.1 of Collinsella aerofaciens. GTDB lineage: Bacteria > Actinomycetota > Coriobacteriia > Coriobacteriales > Coriobacteriaceae > Collinsella > Collinsella aerofaciens_BS. Next base: position 44,231 of record JAXJET010000002.1, on the reverse strand, counting down.
ACCTGCTCGACACACTCTTTGCTCATTCCACTCCCCCGAAACAGCCTGGAAACAATTCGGCTTACCTTACCACGGCGAAGTCACCAGCTGGAGGCTTGTCCGCTTATCGGTAGGACAATTCCGCAGGCGTCTTTCCATAGCTCGATACCGCAATGGCCTTGCATTATGCGACAGCCAAATCGCGGCAGCAGGCTCTTTTGAAATGGATACGACAAAGCCCCCGAATTCCACAATGTAAGCGATTTTTAAAAATGTTCTTGCCACCGAGTTCAGGCTCCGTTATATTATCCCTTGCGCGCTTGCGCACCCTTGATCGGGCGTTTAGCTCAGGGGGAGAGCGCTTCCCTGACACGGAAGAGGTCAGAAGTTCAAATCTTCTAACGCCCACCAAATGTTCGCAGCTCAGAGGCTATGTCCTCTGGGCTGTTTTGTTTTATGTCGCCAAATCAGCTGGCAGCTCCAGCCGCCCAACTGGCCAAAAGCAGACCATCTACTTGCCGATCTATTCATCGGCATAACCAATCAGTCCGCACCGCAACTTCTCAGCAAAACGCCGCGATGTCTGCGCCCTGCGGTATCCTTGAGCCACTTGCACCTGCAGCACCAAGGAGCCGCCATGCGCACCGAGCTCGATGTCCCCTTTTCGCACAAAGAAGAAGCCAAGGCGCTGGGCGCCAAATGGGACCGGACCAAGAAGATCTGGTATGTGCCCAGCGGCGTCAACCCAGAGCCCTTTGCCGAGTGGCTGCCCGGTGTTGACCGATCCGACCCCTCAGCGCCGTATATATCTAGTACTGGGCAAGCGCGAGTGCTGGAAGTGTCACAAAGAGACCTCGGTCGCGGCCTTCGGCATTCCCTATCGAACCGATAACGACGAGAGCATCGCCATCGCGCACGCGCCCAACGAAGCCGGGCACATTGCCATCGACACGGCCAACGCCAACGCACTCGCCATCGTGCCCGCTCTTGGCTGCGTGCCGGGCGAGATCCGCGACTACCTTCATAAGCGCTGCGGCTACAAGCCCGTAGGCGCGCGAGCCTCCAAAGCCCCGTCGCTCGGCAACACGTGCACCAGTTGCGACGCGCTGCAAGGCAGCCGCTATCTGTTCGAGGAGCCCTCGTCCCCGTTTGCCCTCACTGCCATCAACAAGCTGCCGGCACTGGAGTTTATACGCGTCGAAGTTGCCGGCGTCTTTGGCGTCCCGGCCACGCGTACCGACTTTGACCAGGCGCTCTTTACCTGGGCACGCGACCATCACGCCGAGTTCCACAAGCAACTCGGTGAGGGGATTTATTTGTAGAGATGACATCGAGGCATTGAGGAGCAGGAGCTCGATCGTTAAACAATCCCAAAACGCTACAGCCCCAGAATGTGCTCCAGATAGCCCTTGTTGAACCAGAACGATTGCTTCGTCATCCAGCGCCCATCGGGCAGTTCGCAAGCATTCCTTGCGATGTCACCGATCTCTGTTCCATCGGCAAACTTGTAAGCCGCTTTTGACGTATGCGGGCGAACGTGAACAATTGGGTTGTCCGCCATACCGGGCAGATTGTTAGTCACTTTGAGCTTTCCGCTTGCATCCCGATACGGATTGAGCTCAACGCCCTCACGTATTACCTTTCGCGTCTCATCCCAACAAGCTTTCGCAGGGCCTTCGATTTCGTTTTCTCCCATCGCCCAGAACAAACAACGGTCGAGACGCAGCACGCCATCGTGGTCCTCGCGAAACACAACGAAGAAGAAGCGATTGGTCTCAAGGCACGCATGAAAAGGCGACGTTTCCCAGTCTTCCTCGATCAAACGCTTGAACTCAAACGGTGGGAACGACATAGCCTGTTCGATGTGCCCCCTGTTGTTAACTCGAACGGTTCGGACGGAAATGCCTGCCTTGACGAATTCCTCGGCAGCATTGTTTTTGATTCCGAGCATACGATAGACGAGCGTTGTCCACTGCGCCTTATTGCCCGTGTACTCCAACCCGTATTGCTCCGCAATCTGGCGATCAGTTTCGCCATAGTGTTGCTCGATAAGTCCAGTTACGTAACTTTCGAAATCAATGGACTCGTCGTCGCCTCGAACGATGCTCTCGCCGATACGCGGGGCACCGAGAACATAGGCGTGAAGCACATAGTCCATGTACGAGCGTTTGAGAGAAAAGGCGCGGCGCTTCGCGCGACGGCGTTCGATCTCGCCCGTATCGGTATTGAAGTACTCGTAGTACTGGTCGACCCACATTGTCGCTTCGGTTGCGCCCTTTGTGCAGGCGCCCAAGTAGGTGGTCATGCCCTCCGACAGCTCGTCTGCGCGACCATCCTGAATGTACGAAATGATTTTCTCGTAGTCAGCGCGGATGATCTTCATATCCTCTTCGGGCAGACGAACCATGACCGCACGCTCAATGCGTTGGTCGTATTTATCGATGGAACGATCGCGGCCATAGTAAATCAACAGGATATTGCTGAGCTTGGTCTTGAGGTGCGAATTGTCATAGTCGAGCGAAACGGGACGGTCGTAAGGAATCATGGTCAGGACAAGACGTTCACCGGCAGATTTACGACCGTCTTTAAGTACGTCAAAACACGTTGCCTTGAGCTCGACACCCGCCTCGGGAAAGTCCGGCCGGTCGTCGCTGTTGGCCTTGTAGCCAAAGTAACGCTCCTCGATCAGGGTCCCCATACCGCCCTTGTACTTTTTGGAGCCAAAGTCCTTGGGCGCGCTCTCCCCCTCCGGCGCAATACCAAGCTCAAGAATATCGCGAAACGTCATCCCGTCGAGATTGGCAGCATACCGCTCGATGCTAGAGGGGTCAGAAAAATCAGTATCGTCAAGCATGCGTTTGAAATCGAGGTGCTTCTTGGACATAGGGTACCTCCGAACGTCGCAGTTAACCTCATGGTAGTTCAGGGCAGCATATTCCTCCATGAAATTGAGGTCTTGATCTTGTCCGCTCGATCGGCTATTGTTGTGAGCACCATAAACGGACACAGTAGCGATTGGAGAAACGTGTCTGAGATTAATATTGCCGAGCTTTTTGCGGGCGTCGGTGGATTTCGTTTGGGTCTCGAGGGCTATGCCGACCCTCGACATCCCGAGTTTTATATGAAGCCCGCCGGCCCCTTCCGCACCATTTGGGCCAATCAGTGGGAGCCGCCCGGAACCAAGGCGCGTCAGTTCGCGGCCCGTTGCTACATGGATCGCTTCGGCAATGATTCCGTCGTCAACGAAGACATCAATAAGGTCCTGGAGCAGGCCGAGGCGAAAGAAATCGAAATCCCCGATGTCCAAATGGTTGTTGGCGGTTTCCCCTGCCAAGACTACTCTGTCGCGCGTCCGCTCAATCAGGCACACGGCATCGAGGGCAAGAAGGGCGTCCTTTGGTGGGACATCTATCACTTCCTCGAAATGAAGAAGCCCAAGTTCGGTCTCTTTGAGAACGTCGACCGCCTGCTCAAGTCGCCCGCGTCACAGCGCGGTCGCGATTTCGCCATCATCTTGAGCTGCCTTGCCGACCTCGACTACACCGTCGAATGGCGCGTCGTTAACTCTGCAGAATACGGTTTTCCCCAGCGTCGCAAGCGCGTTTACATCTTCTGCGAGAAGAACGCTGGCAAGGTTGATCTCGTTGATCGCATGCACAACGGCGTCATGGCTAAAGCCTTCCCCGCCATCTATCCCGACGAGATGTCCGAGCTCGACGTTTTGCCCGACCCCTACGAGAACTCAACTCGTTTTGGCGTCGGCCAAAAGACCTCTCAATTCAAGAATGCTGGCGTCCTGCAGGGCTGTCATATTCTGACCTGCGACTTTGCCGAGAACTATCACGGTGAGCGCCACGTGCTTGGCGACGTGCTTGTCGACGAGGCTGATGTCCCGGAGCAGTTCTACATCTCCGACGAAAAGCTTCCCGACTGGCGCTACCTTAAGGGCAGCAAGCGCGAAGAGCGCACTAACAAAAAAACAGGCTTTACGTACACGTATTCCGAGGGAGCCATGAGCTTCCCGGATGCCACCGACAAGCCGAGCCGCACCATCCTCACAGGAGAAGGCGGCACGGGAGCGAGCCGCTTCAAGCACGTCATCGAATGTCCCGATGGCCGTTTCCGCCGTCTTGTTCCCGACGAGCTCGATCAGCTTCAGGGATTCCCGAAAGGCTGGACCGATACGGGCATGACTGACGGCCATCGAGCCTTCTGCATGGGCAACGCACTCGTCACCGGCGTGCCCCATCGCATTGGCGAAGCTATGGTCGAAGTGTACGGCCTCTAAGGCAAGCAATCCGGAGCCGGCAGTTCACGCTGTCGACTCCGTTTTTTCCATCCCACTCCCCTGTATACTGATGTAGCACGTGTTTCATCCGGGCTTGTTGGGCCGGATTGTTCATGGGAGGTTCTTGTGGCTGTTTCGAATCCGCCTAGGGGAAGCGTTTCTTCTTCGTCCATCAAGCCGGTTACGCGCAAGGCCGTGCGTTGCCAGCGCGAGGTCGCTTGGCTTGTCACGCAGGCAGCGGGCAGGCTTGTGGCGACCACTCAGGACGTCAATGCGCCTACGCCGAGCTTTGTGTTAGCGGCGGCGCTGGATTTTGCGCGCCAATTGGAGCTTGCCGCACAGGATACCAGCGGCCACCTCGACTACCAGAATGTTATGGCGCCCGACCTGCAAACGTTCTGCCACATGGCCAAGTTGCCCGCCGCGCCCAATGCGCTTTCGGACGCAGGCTACATGTTTACGCTTTCGGGCGCGGACCTTATCCGCGATATCTACGCATACTGCAGCGAGCTCGCCGAACGCAGCGTCTTTGGCACGGCTGAAGTCAAACCGGGATATGTCATCAAGCTGGTTCTTAGGCTGTTCTTGATGGACGGGTTCGGGGCCATGCCGGCGTAAGCCGAGTCTTTAGCATCACCGTCGACTGGGCAACAACCGCTTTACCTTAGTGGGCGCCAATCGAGGGTCGATTATTGAGTCGCCTCGTCCACTAACGCATTTATTCCATGCGCTCTGACAGTCGATATTTGCGGTTGCGGCTTGTCGACGGCGCCGTGGGCTCAAGCTCGCCTTGAGCAATGAGCGCGTTGACGCGCGACCTAACCTGGGAAATTGTAAGCCCCGTGCGTTCTGCCAGCTCACGCGTCCCCAGCTCGCCGTAGTGTTTGAGTGCCGTCACAATTAAGCCCCCGCCATGATCGACCGGCTCGATCTTTGAACGGTAAAGTACGACCTTGAACCGATCGAGCCCCGGGCAGAACAGGGGCTCGGCCAGACCATGCGCGCGCATGGCATCGATCATCATCGGGATGCCCGAGCCATTGCCCTCAGCCGGCGAACCTGCGCCATCCGGCAGCGGGACAATCGACATGAGTTTCACGAGCGTCGCGTTACGGCATCGGGAGCTGCCGTCAAACAAGTTCTCGCGAGTCTTTCCCCCGTAAAGGCCGCCAGGATTCGTCACCTCGACACGATTGTCAAAGACGTCGACGGCAATCGATTGTCCACAGAACCGATCCCCGTATTCTCGATGGATTACGGCGTTGGCGATTGCCTCGCGCAGAACCTCCTCGGGAATCTCCAGCGAGTCGACACGCGAGACACCTTGGACGGTCGAGGTTCGCCGCAAATTCTTGGCGACGGCCGCGACAGCATCCGAGATCATCTCGCCCAACGTTCCCTCACAGATTGTGCGGTCCATGAATCTCAGCGACCCCGCCATGCCCTTCTGAGTTCCCGCATGGACAGCCACGTCAATGAAGAGCTTGGGATAGAACTGCTGAGGGTAAACGCCCGCGGCAAGGAGGCCGGCCTTGGTAACATTGCCCTGGAAGTCGAGGAGATTCAGGCGCTCCATCTTTGTCTTCTTGTCCGTCGCACCACGCATCGCTCGAGGCGTCAACGAATAGGCGCGTTCTATCGTGCGGTCGACCAGCGACTCGTCGAGATCGCCCACACACGTGCCGGGCACCGCATCGCGATCGCTCGGAGTCGCTCGACCGTATGACGCCAATGCGAGCACCTCGGTCGACGAAAGCGGGACATCTTTGTCATCGATGCGTTTGTAGCTGCCACCTTGAGCGCCCCGCTCTATGACATAGCAAGGCTTGCTCGACGGGTCGAGCTCCTCAATCGTGATGACCAGAACCACGGTGCCCTGGAGCTCCACGCGCTCAATGGTGTATTTGGGCGGATTGGCCAGCTTTCCGCGACCGCCGGCATCGCCCATGCCCGCCACGAATTGGTTGAGCACTTTCTCGGTCTCAAAGTTTGCAACTGGAACAAAACCCGCGCGCTCACTCACTCCGAGCACGATGATTCCGCCGGCAGTGTTCGCGAATGCGCTCACCGTTTCCCACACGTCGCGGGAAAGCGTCGTGGCGCTCTCCTTCACTTCGACGTTAAGATCATCCGAGCCCATACGCCTTAAAGACTCAAGCAGACCGGTCAGCTCGTTTTCGTTCATCTGCACGTCCTTTCGCTCGGTCCTGCGGAGAATGCCGCGGATAGATTTCCCTCGTCTCTCAATTATCTCTCGTAATTATCTCTCATTTATCTCTCTGTCTCTCGGCTTAGAGATAAGAGTTAGATAGAGATGGAATGTCTACCATTTGCTTCATTTATACATATTTTTGCTGGTAGAACAATCGGTATTGAGACAATACCACGATTGCCTGTCTCTTTGCTGCTCAGTTATCTCTCATATTTTTCTCTCATCTTCCTGTCATCTCTCATATTAGAGACGAATGAGAGACGAGAGATACGCGAGTGATGGACGAGCGAGGATTTTCGGACGGTCGGATAACGAGGGTGGTCGACGATCAGCCAGCATCGTCTTCAGTTCGCCGCAGAGCCGCGGCCCCATATGGGTATACTCTCGAGGATTCGACTCGATTCGCCCCCGCTGGGGCGTCAAAGGAGACTGCATATGCCCACCACCTCAACCGACCCGCGCGCCGCTGCCGCCGCACTGCTGGTGCCCGGCACCACCTGCCATGGCTTTGCCGTCGAGCGCTGCGAGACCGTGCCCGAGCTCGACTCGGACGCCTACGTGCTGCGCCACACCGCCTCGGGCGCTCGCCTGCTGTACCTGGCATGCGACGATGAGAACAAAGCCTTTGCCATTGGCTTTAAGACGCCGCCGGCCGATTCCACCGGCGTGTTCCATATTCTTGAGCACTCAGTGCTGTGCGGATCGGCCAAATTCCCCGTCAAGGAGCCGTTTGTCGACCTGATCAAGAGCTCCATGCAGACGTTCCTCAACGCCATGACCTACCCCGACAAGACTATCTACCCCGTTGCCACCACCAACGAGCAGGACCTGTACAACCTGATGGACGTGTACCTGGACGCGGTGTTCAACCCGGCCATCTATACCAAGCCCACCATTTTTGAGCAGGAGGGCTGGCATTACGAGCTGGACCTGCCGGAGAGCGCCGCGGGCGAGGGCGACGGCAGCCCCGCCAGCCTGTGCGAGGGCACGCTGCGCTATAACGGCGTGGTGTTCAACGAGATGAAGGGCGCGCTGTCCGACCCCATGAGTGTGCTGGACGACGCCGTCAACGCCGCGCTCTATCCCGACACCGCCTATGCGCACGAGAGCGGCGGCGACCCGCGCGCGATTCCCGCGCTCACCTACGAGCAGTTCCTGGACACGCACGCGCGCCACTACAATCCTTCCAACTCCTACATCACGCTCTACGGCGACCTGGACGTGGACCGCGCGCTGGCGTTTTTGGACGAGCGTTATCTGTCGCAGCCGAGTGCCGCGAGCCGCCGCATGGACGCTGCCGTCGCCGCCGGCGAGGACCCGTCCACGCTGGCGCCCAATCCGCTGGGCGTGCAGGCACCCGTGACCTGCGAGTACAAGCGCGTCGAGATGGTCACCACGCCCGAGAACGCCCTGGTGGGCCTGGGCCTGGTGCTGGGCAGCGCGCTCGACCGCAAACGCACGATCGCGGCGGATATCCTGTTTGAGGCACTGCTGGGCTCCAACGAGGCGCCGGTTAAGAAGGCCATTCTGGCCGCCGGCCTGGGCGGCAACGTGGTGAGCTACACCGCGGCCGAGAGTCTGCAGCCCTACGAGCTCATCATGCTGCAAAACGCGCAGCCCGGCGTGGCGCGCGAGCTGCGCCGCGTGTTCCAGGACGCCTGCCGCGACCTGTGCGAGCACGGCGTTCCGCGCGAGCGTCTGGAAGCCATCATCAGCAGCAACGAATACGACCTGCGCCAGCGCGACTATGGCATCGCCGACGGCGTGGCCATTGCGTGCGACGCGCTGAGCACGTGGCTCTACGATGACGACGCCGCGACGTTGGCGCTCAAGTATGGCCCGGTGTACGAGGAGCTGCGCGGCGAGCTGAACGGCACTTACTTTGAGGACCTGCTGCGCGAGCTCGTGCTCCAGAACGACCATATGGCTCTGGTCGAGCTGGTGCCGGTGGACGCCGCCGAGGGTTCGGAGGGTGCCGAGGCCGCCGAGCTGGTAGCCAAGCGCGATGCCATGACCGATACCGAGCTGGCCGACGTGGTCGAGCGCACGGCCGCGCTGCGTGCCGCGCAGGAGGCGGAAGACACGCCCGAGGCCAAGGCCACGCTGCCGCGCCTGCGCGTGTCCGACATTGGCGAGGCGCGCCCCGAGCCGCCGCTGGTCGTGGACACGACCGCGCCCATCCCCTGCCTGCGCCACGGCATCCCCACCAACCGTCTGGCCTACGCCATGCAGTATTTCGACCTGAGCTGCGTCGCGTTTGAAGACCTGCCCTACGTGACGCTGCTCTGCCGCCTGTTCAAACAGCTGCCCACGAGCGAGCACTCGGCCGAGGAACTCGACAACTTGCTTGCCGGCAAGCTGGGCTTTTTGAGCTTTACGACCGAGGTCATGACCCAGCCCGACGTGGACGGCGTGCGCCCCTATCTGCTGGTGAGCGCCGGCGCCCTGTCCGAGAAGATCGATGCGCTGGCGAGCCTGCCGCGCGAGGTGTGGTCGAACACGCTGCTGGCGGATGCCGACGCCGACCGCGTCCGCGACGTGCTCACACAGATTCGCATTGGGCTTGAACAGGGCTTTATCAACAACGGCCACTCGGCGGCGCTCGGTCGCGCGATGAGTTACAGCTCGCCTTCGGCCGTGGTGCGCGAGCAGCTTTCGGGCGTTGATTTCTATCTGTTCCTGCGCGATTTGCTCGAACACTTTGACGAGCGCCTGGACGGCCTGCGCGCCAAGCTTACCGAGCTGGCAGGTCGTATCTTTGTGGCCGACGACTGCCTGGCGAGCTTTACCGGCAGCGATGAGGACTTTGACGCGTACTGGGCCGCCGCGGGCGACTTGGGACTGGGAGCTGGCGACGGCGCCGATGCCGGCCGCGACGCGCTCGTGGTGCCGACGCCGTGCGACCGCCACGAGGCTTTTGTCATCCCCAGCGACATCTGCTTTGCCGCGCGTGCGTGCGATCCGCGTCGCCTGGGCATTGACGTGACAGGCGCCTGGGCCGTGGCTGCCAACGCGCTCTCCTACGACTACCTGTGGAACGAGATTCGCGTGAAGGGCGGTGCATACGGCTGCGGATTCCGCGCAGCCGGCGAGCGTCAGACGGCGTTCTACACCTACCGCGACCCGGCGATCGATCCTTCGATTGAGCGCGTGGAGCGCGCGGGTGCATGGCTTGGCAGCTTTGGGCCCGACGAGGCCGCCTTTGAGGGCTTTATCGTGAGCTGCGTGAGCGGCATGGACGCGCCGGTGAAGCCGTACGCGCTCACCAAGCGCCGCAACACGACCTACCTGGCCGGGCTCGATCCACATGCACGCGAGGAGCGCCGCGCCCAGATGCTCGCCGCCACGCCCGGTAAGCTGCGCTCGCTCGGCGCCGACGTGACGCGCATCGCAGCCGAGTCGCCCACCTGCGTCTTTGGCGGCCGAGACGTCATCGCCAAGAGCAACGCCGGCTTTAACGTAGTCGACCTGCTGGGCTAAGGCGCGGCAAGCAAAACTACCACGAAGGGCGCAGTTCACAGGCGCCCTTCGTGGTAGTTCGAACACTTGTTCTATACGCACACATGTTCTATAGTAGAGGTGCTTGCAACGACCTGAAATTGCAACTAGAATATAGTTGCAGAATGTGAGGCGGGATGACTCGATCCGATAAACTCATCGCCCAACTGTTTAGCTGCCCTTCAACTTATCGGTATGCGGATTTTTTAAAAGTCATGGCTTCATATGGCTTTGAAATGGACAGCAAAGGCAAGACATCCGGATCGCGCGTTCGCTTCTACAGGCCATCAGATGGCAGGATGTTCGTAATGCACGCGCCTCATCCATCTGACGAATTGACAGCGGGGACCATTCGAAACATCGTTCGCTTTCTGCAAGATGTCGGAGGTAGTCATGAGTAACGTTTTGGCATACAAAGGTTATTTCGCCCCGGTCGAGTTCAATGCCGAACAGCATGTGCTAACAGGTATGGTCGCCGGCATTAGGGACGCAATCGTATTTGAAGGCTCCACGGCTGAAGAAGTGGAGCAATGCTTCCACGACGCCGTCGACGATTACCTTGAGTTTTGCGCCGAGAAGGGCAAGGAACCCGAGCGGGCTTTTAAGGGCTCGTTCAACGTAAGAACGGGCTCTGAGCTCCACAAGCAAGCAGCGCTGGCAGCGGCAAAGAAGGGTGAGTCACTCAATAAGTTTGTGACTGAAGCGATCGCTGCGGCGCTGTGAAGCCAACGTCGAGTCGAAGCCGCCACACAGGGCGCCTTTGTGGCGGCTTCGACGTTTGCCCAGATAAAACCCGCCAAAATAAACCTGTCCCTTTTTGGCAGGTTTGCTAGAGGAGGCTGGGATGGACAAGGCTGAGTTGCGGCGGGCAATGATTGCTCGGCGCGACGATCTTGATTTGGATGTACGGGCGGCGAAGTCTGCTGATATCTGTGCGCGGCTGGTTGAGCTGCTGGGCCGCTTGGATGCCGCGGCGCCGCGCACCGTTGCCGTCTATGCCGCGATGGGTTCCGAGGCAGACCCTGCCGCGTTTGCCGCTGCGGCCGCCGTGCGCGGCTGGCGCGTAGCCTATCCGTGCATGCTCTCGGCAATTGATGCCGCAGCTTGTGGCCAGCGCATGTGTATGCGGGCAGTTGCCGCCGACGATGCGTCCGCGGCTCCGTTTATCGCCCACCCTACGCGGGCCTTTGCGGCCACGGACATCGACAGCAACCACTTCCCTATCGTGCCTGCCGAAGCTCTCGACATGATCGTCGTGCCGCTCGTGGCCTTCGACCAAACCGGCGCGCGCCTGGGCTACGGCGGCGGTTGCTACGACCGCTACCTGCCCATGCTCTCGCCCGCATGCCAAATCATCGGCATCGCCTTTGACGAGCAGCGTGTCGACCGCGTTCCCACCGACGCTCACGACCTGCCGCTACCCCACATCATCAGCGCCTAATCGCCGCCATATCAGCCACGGCTACAGCAGTACCATCGCAGCCTAGTGCTCCTCGCCGGCGCGGGCCAGGTCGTAGGGCGTGGTCTGGTAGACGTAGTAGTTGAGCCAGTTGGTGTAGAACAGCTGAGCTTGGCTGCGCCAGACGTTGCGCGGCTCGGCGGAGGGGTCGTCGCCCGGGAAGTAATGCGCCGGCACCTCCGGGTTGAGCCCGCGCTTCACATCGCGCTCGTACTCCAGGCGCAGCGTATCGGTGTCGTACTCGGGATGGCCAAAGACAAAGAAGCGACGGCTGTCGGTCGACTTGACGATGTACAGGCCCACCTCGTCGGACACGGCCACGACCTCAAGCTGCGGCTCGGCCTCCACGTCCTCGCGGCGCACGTCGGTGTTGCGCGAATGTACGGCATAGAAGCGGTCGTCAAAGCCGCGGACCAGCGGGCTTTTCGGCTTCACTAGATAATGCTCGAACACGCCGCTCGCCTTTGCCGGCAGATCGTACTTCTGGATACCGTAATGATGGTACAGGCCGGCCTGCGCGCCCCAACAAATGTGCAGCGTAGAGTGCACGTGCGTGGTGGACCAATCCATGATCTGGCAGAGCTCGGGCCAGTAGTCGACCTCCTCGAACGGCATCTGTTCCACCGGCGCGCCCGTGATGATCAGGCCGTCGTAGTGGATGTCGCAGATGTCGTCGAACGTGCGGTAAAACGTCTCCAGATGGCCGGCGCTCACGTGCGTGGCCTCGTGCGTTTTGGTGCGCAGCAGGTCCACCTCCACCTGCAGCGGCGTGTTGGAGAGCTTGCGCATGATCTGCGTCTCGGTGGCAATCTTGGTGGGCATGAGGTTGAGGATGAGCACGCGCAGCGGACGGATGTCCTGGTGCAGTGCGCGGTACTCGGTCATGACAAAGATGTTCTCGCTCTCGAGCTGCGCGGCGGCAGGGAGGGCATCGGGGATACGAATGGGCATGGATGCTCCTTACGAGTCAGTTGCAGTTATGGTACAACGACCGGCCCCATCCGCGCGAGCGTATCGCCCCGAGACACCGCCAGTGGTTCAAAACAGCCAAAAGTAGAGATTAAGGCATGTCCCAAAAATCTACGGCGCTTTAGTCTAGCAAAGTGACAGCAGGACGCTACAATGGTTCGACGCGAAAAACTCGGCCGAAAGGATACATATATGTACCAGACGCGTAAGATCGGTGTGGTCGGCCAGGGCCACGTAGGAGCACATGTCGCCAACAGCCTGCTCATGCAGGGCATTGCCGATGAGCTGTACCTGTGCGATATCAACGAGGCCAAGGTGACGTCCGAGGTCCAGGACCTGCGCGACTCCCTTTCGTTTGTCCCGTACAACACCAAGATCGTCAACTGCTACGACCACTACGAGGAGCTGGCCTGCTGCGACGTCATCGTCAACGCCGCCGGCAAGGTTGCGCTGGCCGCCGGCAACCGCGACGGTGAGCTATTCTTTACCACCGACGCCGCCCGCACCTTTGCCAAGCGCATCGTCGACGCCGGCTTTGACGGCATCTTTGTAAGCATCTCCAACCCCTGCGACGTCGTGTGTACCGAGCTGTGGCACCTGACCGGCTACGATCCCAAGAAGATCATCGGCTCGGGCTGCGGCCTGGACTCCGCCCGCCTGCGCACCGAGATCTCCAAGAAGGTCGGCGTGAGCCCCAAGTCCATCGACGCCTACATGATCGGCGAGCACGGCTTTAGCCAGCTGGCCGCCTTTAAGGCAGCAACCATCGCCGGCAAGAGCCTCAACGAGCTTCAGGCCGAAAACCCCGACAAGTACGCCTTCGACCACATGGAGGTCGAGGAGCTCGCACGCAAGGGCGGCTATGTGACCTACGCCGGCAAGCAGTGCACCGAGTACGCCGTCGCCAACTCCGCCGCGCGCGTCTGCGCCGCCGTGCTGCACAACGAGCACGCCGTGCTTTCGGCCTCCACGCTCATGACCGGCCAGTATGGCGAGGAGGGCATCTTTACCTCCCTGCCGTGCGTGATCGGTGCCGAGGGCGTCGAGGAAGTCTACACGCTCGACCTGTCCGAGTATGAGCTCGAGGGCTTCCACAAGAGCTGTCAGCACATCCGCGATAACATCGCCCAGCTCGACTGGTGGGACGCCGAAGGCGTTGTCGGCAAGTAGACCGTCAATCGCCGCAATCTCGCGAATCTAAACGCGATACCAAGCGGGCCGCGCCGGAATACTACCGGCACGGCCCGCTTTTTTGCTCATGCAACACGTTTGCGAATCGAAGGTGAATACTTTTCCCGGTGCCTAGTACTGCTCGATGCCCATGTAGCGACGAATCTCGGGGCTGTGGTCGAACACCTTGCCGCGGGCGGCGCGCAGCTCGCAGCTCATGTTGTAGAAGAAGATCGGCTCCAGGAACGAACGCACGCTGGCAGGCACCTCGCCCACGCCGTACTCGAGCGCATCGAGCACCATGACTGTATCGGTGTGCGTGTTGAGGAACGCCAGCGCGCGCTCCTCCATGGGGCGGCACTCGCCCGATCCGAGCTGCACAAAGTAGAACACGCCGGGCTCGGTGGCTTCGAACGGGCCGTGGAAGTACTCGCCGGAGTGGATGTAGCAGCAGTGCTGCCACTGCATCTCCATGAGCGAGCAGATCGCCATGGCATAGGTCTGGCTAAAGTTGGGGCCGGAGCCCAGGATATAGAAGAACTTGTGCTGCTGGCAGAGCTCGGCAAAGCGGGCGCCCAGCTCGGCGTTGACCTTCTCACGGGCGGCGGGCAGCAGCGCGTCCATCTGCTTAAGGCCTTCGTACATGTCGGCGAGCGCTTCGTAGCCCTCCTGCTGGTCGAGCAGTTCGGCGGCGATCAGAGCGCCGATACCCTGCGGCACCTCGGCCTGCGACACGCCCTCGCCCCACGGATAGACCCAGGTAGTCCACTTGCCGTTGTCGATCTTTGAGCCCTCGCAGTCGGTGAGGGCAACGACTTCGGCACCGGCGGTCAGCGCCATCTCGCAGCCGTCGACGACCTCCTGCGTGTTGCCGCTGTGGCTGCAGGCGATGACGAGCGACTTCTCGCCAAGACTCTTGGGAGCCATCAGGCAAAACTCGCGCGCCGTATAGACCGTCGAGGTAAACGTGGTGGCCTCGCGCTTGAGCAGTTCGTTAGCCGGCATGAGGTCGATCATCGAACCGCCACAGGCGATCCAAAAGACGTTCTCGACCTTGCCCTTGCGCTCGATGATTTCCTGAACCAGATCATGTGCGTTCATGCTGATGCTCCTCCTTGTGGGGCGGCTTTGAACGACGACAGCTCATACCTGCTGTCGTTCTATGTTGTCCTATTTATAGCACGTGTAACAACGCCCGTGAAGTCATCTCAGCAAATTTGTTCTATATTGTTCTATCTGTGGACGTTAGATGTCGAAGACGTAGCGCGAGCCCACGATCTTTTGGCGGCCGAGCAGTAGAGGGCGCCCGCCGGCGTCGGTAAAGTAGGCCTCCATATAGAAGAGAGGCTCGCCGACCGGCACCTCCAGCAGCGGGGCCGTCTGAGTATCGGCAAGCGCAATCTCCACGGTGCAGGGGTCGGACTTGAGCGGCGCGCGACCCGAATGCTCGGCAACGAGCGCAAAGATTGAGTTATCGGTGAGGTCCTCGTCGGCCAGCGTCTGCAGGTAGGGATGGTCGGCGAGCACAAAGGCGTTGTTCTCGAGCATGACGGGGATGCCGTCGGCCGTGCGCACGCGCTCGACCACGATAAGCTCGCAGCCGGGCTCCACGCCAAAGAACGCCGCATCCTCGTGCGTCGCCGCGACCACCGTGCGCGACACCAGACGCGCACCCGGCACCATGTCGTTGGCAGCACAACCCTCAGTAAAGCTCTGGACGTCACCCTTCTGGCGAATCTTGCGCTTGAGCTTGGGGGCGCACACAAACGTGCCCCTCCCCTGCTGGCGGTTGAGATACCCCGCGCGCGACAGCTCCTCGATGGCACGGCGCACGGTGATGCGCCCCACGCCGTAGGACTTCGCGAGCTCCATCTCGGCAGGGATGCGCGAGCCGGCCACGTACACGCCGCGCGCGATCTCGCCCTTTAGGTCGTCCATGACCTGCTGGTACAGCGGCACGGCGGGCACGTCAGTGCGGTCGGTTTTATCGTCGAATGCCATCGTTACACTCCATCCCGCGCATGCTCGGACTCAAATTCTTCAATCGCCGCCATAAACTGCTCGCCAAAGGCGTCGGCCTTTTTCTCGCCGATGCCGTTGACCTGGATAAGCTCGTCGCGCGTCTGTGGGCGTAGGCGGCACAGGCCGCGCAGGGCCTTGTCGGAAAAGACCATGTACGGCGCCATCTCCAGCTCCGTCGAGATCTCCTTGCGCAGGGCACGCAGGCGCTCGAACAGCTCGGCATCGTCGCCAACACGCGGGCGCTGATCCAGCTCGGCCTCCTCGCGCAGCAGATCGACGGCGCGGCGGGCGCGGGCCGAAGCTTTGCGCTTGGACGCACGACGCTTAACGGTAAAGGCGAACGCCTCATCCTCGACCTCGACGGCACGCGGACCCAGCCCCACGACCGGGTACTGCCCCTGCGAGGTGGCCAGATAACCGCGGCCGCACAGCTGGCCGATGATGTCCTTGATGCGCCCGACCGATTCGCTCGACAGCTCACCGTAGCCGCGGTCCTCGTCCAGATGCATCTGGCGAATGCGCTCGGTGTTGCCGCCGTGGAGCACATCGGCGATGAGCGACTTGCCAAAGCGCATGGGACGCGTGGCCACGTAGCGCACGGCGGCGCGGGCCATATCGGTGACGTCCTCGACCTCGAACTGCGTGAGGCAGTTGCTGCAGTTGCCGCAGCTCTCGACGTCGTCCGCGGCGGTGCCGCCCGTACTGGCCGCGGCATGCTCGGCCGCGGCCTCGTCGCCAAAGTAGCGTAGCATGTATTCGCGCAGGCAGCCGGTGGTATTGCAGTAGCCCTCCATCTGGCTGAGCAGACGATATCGATTCTGGAGCGCCCACGCGCGCTGCTCGTCGTCGAGCGCCTCATCGGCAGCATCGCCGCGGTCGATCAGAAAGCGGCGCATGCGAAAATCGTTGCCGTTCCACAGCAAGTAGCAGCTGGCCGGGTCGCCATCGCGGCCGGCGCGGCCCGCCTCCTGGTAGTAGGCTTCGATGCTCTCGGGCACGTTGTTGTGGATCACGTAGCGCACGTTGGGCTTGTCGATGCCCATGCCAAAGGCGTTGGTGGCAACCATCACCTGGATATCGTCGTCGATAAAGGCGCGCTGGCTTTGGCGACGGGCGTCGTTGCCCATGCCGGCATGGTAGCGGCCAACGCGAATGCCGCTGGGGCCCAGCGCCTCGGCAAGCTCGCCCGCCAGCGCATCGACCGTCTTGCGGGTCGAGCAATACACGATACCGCTCTCGCTCGAATGCGCGATCACATAGTCGCGCACCCAGGCAGTCTTGGCCTTGTCGCCCATCTCCTCGCAACCAAAGTAGAGATTCTTGCGATCGAAGCCCGTCACCACCGTCGCAGGGTTTTGCAGGCCGAGCATCTGCTGAATATCCGCACGCACGCGTTCGGTCGCCGTGGCGGTAAACGCCGCCACGATGGGGCGCTGCGGCAGGGAATCGATGAACTCACGAATCTGCAGATAGGCGGGGCGGAAATCCTGACCCCATTGGCTTACGCAGTGGGCCTCGTCAATGGCCACGAGCGGCACGCCAATGCCGGCGGAACCCGCAGCCTCCTGCGCAAAGGCCAAAAAACGCGGCTCGAGCAAGCGCTCGGGCGCCACGTACATAAGCTGGTAGCGGCCCTCGCGCGCCCGCTTGAGCACGGTGTTTTGCTGGGCCGGAGTAAGGCTGGAGTTGAGATAGCTGGGTCGCGCACCCGCCGCGAGCAACGCACGGGTCTGGTCCTCCATAAGCGACAGCAGCGGACTCACCACAAAGGTGATGCCGGGCAGCATGAGCGCGGGCACCTGGTAGCAAATGGACTTGCCGGCACCCGTGGGCATAACACCCAGCGCATCGCGACCGGCAAGGATCGCATCGACCATGCGGTCCTGTCCCGGGCGAAACGAGGTGTAGCCAAAATAGGCGCCGAGCGTGTCGAGCGCCATCTGCTGCATGCTATCGGTCATGGTTTCCTAACGTCCAAGTCATCTGCCGCCGATTATACGCCGCCACGCGGACCGGTGCCGCACGGCTGTCGGCCACGGGCAACGCAATCCAAAAGGAACGAGCGTGGGATTTTTGGACACTTTCCCAACGGCTAATCTCTTGACAAGCGCGCAAACGTCGCTGGTTGAGCATAAGTCAGCGAAAACGCCCCTAAGCGAGCAAGGTGACGTGAAAGAGGAGGGAAGCGTACTTTGGGTACGCGACCGACGATTGAACGTCAGATTGCCGCTTAGGGGCGTTTGCAGCGTCGAGCCGTTACGCGGTTTGGTAAAACCGCGTAACTTACATGACCATAACGTAGCGCGATCCCACGTAGTACTGCTTACCCATCAAAACCGGCTCGTCATCGGGACCGGTAAAGCCGGCACGCAGGTTGAGCAGCGGATCGTGCGGAGCAATGCCCAGCTCGGCCGCCTGCTCGGCGTTAGCTCGAACGGCCTCGACCGTACGGTAGCCAACCGAGACAATCGGCGTTCCGCCAACACGCTCGACCTCGGCAAAAATCGACTTGTCCTCAAGATCGGCCGTCAACAGCTCACGGTAGGCGTCAAACGGCACAAAGATGTTCTCCTCAAAGATGGGCTCGCCGTCGGCCGTACGCACGCGCTTGATATGCAGCAGCAGCGCATCCTTCTGCAGGCCAAAGAACTCCATCTCGTTTTGGCGCGCCGGAACGATCTGGCGATCGATCACGTGCGCACCGGCCTTCATGCCGTTGCCGGCACACAGCGCGGTAAACGTCTGCAGCGTCGAGGCGTGAAACTGGCGGTTGATGTGCGGCGTGGAGACAAAGGTGCCGCGGCCCTGCTGCTTAACCAGGTAACCATCGGAACACAGCTCCTCGACAGCGCGGCGCACCGTAATACGGCTCACCTCGTACTGCTCGGCTAGTTCAAGCTCGGACGGAATACGCTCCTTGGGTGCATAAACACCTTTCTCGATCGCATCCTTGATTTCGTCATAAATCTGCTGGTAAAGCGGTGCATTTTTGGGCGCAGGCATATCTGATCATTCTTATCAAAATAGCTAAATTTCTAATACGTATATAACGTCTAGTTTCATGTTACCCCATATTGATAAAACGATACACCCTCCCTACCAAAAAGCGACAGCTTCATTTTGGTAGGTTTTATCTGGGCAAACGAGAGCCCTCGAAAGCAACGGGGCTTTCGGGGGGCTCGTTCGGATGGGTTGCGCAGGACCGGCAAAATGCCAATACCCTACTTGCCGTCGTCCTGCTGCAGGCTGTCCTGTTCGCTGAGGCGCGCCTGCCTGCTGGCCATGCGTGCGGGCTTGTCGGGATCGGGAACGGCCGTGGGCATGGGCTCGTCGACATGACCGCCCCACCAGCCGCCCACAAAGTTGAGCGTGTGGAACACGTTGATCACGGCGCCGGGATCAACGTCGCACACCAACTTGATAATGTCCTGGCTCTCGTAGGTCGAAACAACGGTGTTCAGCAGGTACATCTTTTCGCGGCTGTATCCGCCGACGACCTCGGCGCAGCTAATGCCGTGCTGAAAATGGTTTACGTAGGCAGTCATGACCTCGTCTGCCTTGCGCGTCGTAATCTGCAGCGTCACGCGATCGTAGCGACGATAGAAACTGTCGATGGTCTTGGTCGAAATAAACTGGAACACGATGGAATACGCCGCCTTGTCCCAGCCAAACATAAAGCCAAAGATCGCCAGGATAAAGCAGTTGAAACCAAAGATGACGCCCCAGATGGTCTTGCCCGTGTGGTTGGAAACCCACAGCGCGATAAAGTCGGTGCCGCCGGTGGATGCGCCGGATTTAAGTGCGATGGCAGCGCCCAGACCCGAGACCACGCCGCCAAAAATGATGAGCATGATCTTGTCGCCCAAAAATGGAGCGAAGTGAAAGACGTTGAGGAACAGCGACGAGAGCACGACCTGCATCATCGAGAAGATGACGAAGCGCTTGCTAATGCCGCTCCAGCATAGGAGCGCCACGGGGATGTTGAGCGCGAGCATACCGAGCGAAATGTCGATGTGAACGCCGCCCAGCGAGGTAACGCGATCGAGCAGGACCGCAACGCCGGTGAGGCCGCTCGGAAGCAGGTCGGCGGGCTGAATGAACGCCTGGATCAGGAATGTCTGGAGGACGGCAGAAATTGTGACCGCCACGGCAGTAATGGCACGGCGGACGATGGTGAGGCGGCCGAGCATGAGCACGCGGTCCGTGAGCTGATCGATGGCGTTCGCCACGTAGGCTCCTTTCGAAGGCAGATGTGGTTGTGGGGCATGCCCGCGATTGTAGCATGGAGCGTGCGGGGGCGCTTCAATTCAACCTCCCTCGACAACCAAAACGGGACCAGCAACCCCCACGACCAAAGGGCAAAATTCCAAGTGAGTAGACTTTTTACGATCTGCCGAGCACACCCAAAACCGCCACCCCTGTGACCTGCGGTTTTACAAAGGAAGATATGCATTGTGCTCGGCCTGCGCCAAAAAGTCTACTCACTTAGTCCGAATCGAAGCCAAACGGATCAAAATCGAAACCAAATTGAGCCAGTCCACCGCAAAAAACGTTTGAACCCGTGCTTCTCGCGGCGGATTGACACTACAAAGCGGCCAAAATGTCGGTCAGATTATCAATAACGGCATCGGCTCGCGATTGATCGAGGTTGACGCCCTCGTGCGAACGCAGTGCCAGGACGCGGGCGCCGGAGCGCTTGCCGGCCTCGATGCCCAAAGGCGAGTCCTCGATAACCAGGCACTCGGTAGGCTCCACCCCCAGCGCCTCCATGGCACGCAGGTAGATCTCGGGGTCGGGCTTAAACGCACTGCACTCGTGACCGCTGATGGTGTAGTCCAGCACGTCGGCGATACCGGCAATCTCCACCAGCTCGTCAATAAGCTCGCGATAGGACGAGCTTGCGATGGCACACTTCACGCCGCGCTCGTGCAGCTCACGCATCACCGGCTCCGTCTGCTCGTTGAGAAGCTCGGCATACGGAACGGGGTGGTCCGGGCTGTAGACCTGCTTGTACTCCACGCGCAGGCGCTCGCGCAGCTCAACATCGTCGGGCACCAGCGCCTTCCAGATGGCAGGCTCGTTAGACCCCGAAAGATCGGGGATCTCGTCAAAGTGGAAGCCCTTCTCTTCCATAAATGCCACGCGGCGACGGTTGTAGAACCACTCGGTATCGACCAGCACGCCGTCCATGTCAAACAGCACTGCCTTGATCATACGCATCTCCTTTCGATAGCAAAAAAGGGGACGGGGCGCAAACCCCATCCCCTCTCAATCAACCCGTAAGATCTACTTACTTGTGATTAGTAGGAAAGCTTCCACATGTAGCGACGCATGGTCAGCGGGTGCTGACGGGCCTCGGCGATCTGGTTGCCGTACTCGCGCATAACGGCGAGGTGCAGCAGCGGGTTGAAGTAGGTGACGACGCTCGCGGGCACGGCGTCAGCCAGGCCGTAGTCCTTGGAGTCGATCAGAGCGACCTTGGCGCCCATGCGCTTAAGGAAGGTGAGGGCGCGGGCGTCCATCGGACGGGTAGCGCCATCGGACATGAAGAAGACGTAGGGCTTACCCTCGGTGGAAACCTCGAACGGGCCGTGGAAGTACTCACCGGTGTTGTAGGCGGCGGCGTCGATCCACTGCATCTCGGTGAACAGGAAGGCGGCGTGAGAATAAGCCATCTTCTCGGAGGCACCGGAAGCCATGAAGTAGATCATCTTGTCGTCCTTGAAGTCCTCGGCGAACTTCTTGGCGAGCTTCTTGCAGGACTGAGCAGCGTTCTCGCAGAGCTCAAAGACGTTGGTGAGGCCGGTGATCATGTCCTCGTAGTGGTCATAGCCCTCGGTCTGCTGAAGGATCTCGACAGCAAGAGCGATGGCGTAGCCGGGCTTCTCGCACTTGGCAGCGAAGTTGGCGTGGAAGCCGTGAACGATGACGTAGTCAGCGTCGACGGTCAGAGCGGAGCCAGCCTTGTTGGTGAGGGAGACGACCGGGCAGTTGTGCTTCTTGGCGGTCTTGTTGGCCTCGACGGTCTCGGGCGTGGAGCCACCGAGGGAGCAGGTGATCACGAAGGTGTGCTCGTTGACCCAGGAAGGCGTGTCGTAGTTGAACTCGTTAGCAGTGAAGATCTGAACGTTCAGCTTGTCCGTGTTGTTGGCCAGGAAGTACTTGGCGGGGTAAAGGTCGGACATGGAGGCGCCGCAGCCGACGAAAGCGACGCTGTGGATCTCGTGGTTGGACAGGACGTCAGCGACGATCTGCTTAGGGAGGTTAAGGTCGATCTCGTACATCTGACACATTCCTTTCAATTTTTGCGGCGCCACATTGCCGGGCGCTCGCAGGGTTACTGTGGTTTGGACCGAGTCGCCGGCCCGTTGAGGATGCGACAAAGGGACTGTCCCATTGTCGCATGTTGGGGATGGAAGCCTGCCTGGGGTATGGGATGCCAGGCAGGCCCCCGGGGGAAAGCGGTTAGGCGCTTAGTCGCGACTAAGCCAGGATGCCGACCGCGGAGAGGGCGATGCCGCCCACAATGGCGATCACGAGAAGCCAACCGGTGTTGACGTTCTTCTTGATGAGCCAGTACATAAGGCCAGTGAGGCCGAGGGAGATCATCTGGGGCATCATGCCGTCCAGGATGTCCTGGATCACGACGGTGCCCTCAGCGAACTGCAGCGGGGTGGTGGCGCCGATCAGCGTAGCGATCATGCCGCCCACGGACATAAGACCCACGATGCCGCAGACATACATGAGCTTCTCCATGAGGTCGCCGCCCTGAAGCTTGCTCAGGTACTCGTGGCCGCCCTGATAACCCATCTTGGCTGCGAACCAAGTGATCAGCACAGAGGGGACGATGGAGATGAGCATAGCCAGGATCGGGCCCATGATGGAGCCCTGCTGAGCCAGCTGAACGCCCAGGCCAAAGGCGATAACGCGGATGGTGCCCTGGAAGAAGGAGTCACCGATGCCGGAAAGCGGACCCATGAGGGAGGTCTTGACCGCGTTGATCGAATCGGGATCGAAGTTCTCGGGATCCTTGGCGTACTCCTCCTCCATGGAGGCGGAGAGGCCCAGGATGAAAGCGCTCGTCTGCGGGGTGCAGTTGTAGAACGCCATGTGACGGTGGTAAGCCTCTTTCTTAGCAGCGAGCTGCTTGGGGTCGGACTCATCCGGATAGAGGCGATCGAGCGTGGGAACCATGCCGTAGAGGAAGCCCATGTTCATCTGACGCTCGTAGTTCCAAGAGGCCTGGATGGCCCAGGAGCGCCAGAAGAACTGGCTGACCTTCTTGTTCAGGGACACGTCCTTGGTTGCGGTTGCCATAGTGTGTTCCTCCTTAGTCTTCGTCGTCTTCGAGCGGATCGTAGTCGGAATCGACACCGGCGGCTGCATGGGAACCGTTGAACTTGAAGCCCATGAAGACGACAGCCAGGCACACACCGATCAGAGCGACCGCGATGACGGACAGGTTGAGGTAAGCGGCGAGCAGGAAACCGATGAACAGGAACGGAGTCATACCCTTCTTGATCATCATGGTGAGCAGCAGGGCCAAGCCGTAGGCGGTCATGATCTTGGTCGAAACGTTAAGACCAGTGGACAGCCACTCGGGAACCATGTTGACGATGGCCTGAACCAGGTCGGTGCCAACAAAGACGGCGAGGAAGATCGGCAGGAAGTACATGACGGCGTACAGACCGGAGCCGGCGCAGATGTGCATACGGTAGGCGGTCTTGAACTTTCCGTTATCGATCGCGTTATCTGCCACATGGGTGAGGGCGGCGATGATGGAACGGAACACGATGCCGAGGAGCTGACCCAGGACGGCGACCGGGATGGCGATCGTCATGGCGGTCTCGGCGGAAGCATCGGTCAGGCACGCAAAGGCAGCGGCCACGATGCCGCCCAGGACCATATCGGGCGGAACGGCAGCGCCGACCTGCACCAGGCCCATGGACACGAGCTCGACGGCGGCACCGACGGCAAGGCCGGTGGGCACATCGCCCAGCAGCAGACCGACGAGCGTAGCGCCAACGAGGGGCTGCTCGAAGTTAAGACGACCGAGCAGGCGGGAGTCCCACATGCAGAACACGCCGACGAGGCCGACGAGCACCGCACTGATGAACGTATTCATACCCTTCTCCTTTCAGTCAGGCAAAAGCCTGGTTGATTACAGCTTGGCGTCGATGTCGACGCTCTGATACGTAGGGGTCTGCTGGACATAGAGCTTGATGCCCATGTCGAGCAGCTGGTTGACGTCGGCCTTCTGGGTGGCGTCGAGGAAGACGGAGCTGTCCTTGCCGCCAATCTGATCGGCACCGTCGTGGTTGGCGGTGGCGCCCAGGTTGATGGCGTCGAGCTTGTAGCCCTGGCAGAACTGCAGCATCTCGGCCGTGTTGCCAAAGACGAACATGACGCGCTCACCGAGGGTGTTGAGCTTGTCCATCTTGGCGAGGGCACGCTCGACGGTGAAGACGTTCAGGCGCACGCCCTGGGGCTTGGCCAGCTTAAGAGCGCCCTTCTTGATGTCATCGTTGGCGGCAGCGTTGTCGACGACGATGATGCGCTCGGCCTGAACCTTGGTGGTCCAGGTAAAGACGACCTGGCCGTGCAGCAGACGGTAGTCAAGACGTGCGAGGACGATCTTGGCGGGACCGGAGCTGTGACGGGATGCCTTGGCCTTCTTGGCGGGAGCCGCGGCGGCCTCGACCGGTGCGTTGGGGTTGGTCAGACCGGTGCGGGCCTCGTTGATGAGGGCTGCGAGCTCGGCACCCTTGACGGGGACGTGTCTCATAGCAAGCGTGAGCGCCAGCGGGATGTTGAAACCGCTGACAACCGTGAACTTCGTGCCGTTCTTGGAAAGCTCGACCATGTTGTTGTTGACCGAGCTGCCGAGCATATCGGTCAGCACATAGACGGTGTCGTCCGCGTTGAACGTGGCGATCATGGCGTCCACCTTATTGGTGATGGGCTCCTTGTCGTCACGAGCAAGCGACACGACGTGGACGTTCGACACGTCGCCGAGAACCATCTCGAGCGTGTCTTTGGCGCCTGCGGCCAGGCCGCCATGAGATGCGAGAATGATCTGATTCATCTTGCCTCCTCCTTTTCGTTATGGTCATTATAACGTCTTATACGTTGCGGATATTGCTAATTAGTATAAAGACCGTTCGCGGGTGAAAAACGACCGTTGACGGGTTTAACGTACTCGTAACGTTGGCGCAGGGAAGGCCGGCGCTGGCCAGGCGGTGCCCGATCAGACGCCGCGCCAATCCCTTATCGCACGAAGTACCAGGGGCTTTCCTGCACGGTGGGCTCCAGCGCGATGCCGGTGCGCTCCTTAAACAGATCCATGTCCTGCGATTTTTCGGTCCACCACGCATTGGGCTTAAAGGTCATGCTCTCAATGACATGACCGACAAACACACTGTTGCGCAGCTTGGAGAAGTCGGTGTTCATAATCAGGATGGACGCGAGCACCAGCACGATGCCCAGGACTTTGATCGCGCCGGCGGGCTCGGCATAGACACCAATGCCCACCAGTACGGTGACGACCGTCTCGAATGACATTACGACGGGAACTTTCGACGTCTCGAGCCCCATGGATAGACCCTGCATATATAAGATATAAGCCACGGCCGTGGGGATGAGTCCAAAGCCAAGGAACAGCAGCAGCAGCTGTGGCGACATTGCCGCGGCGACATCCGGCCACGGAGCCGCGATAGCCGCCATAACCGCACCGCCAAAAACAAAGCCCCAAAACGTGACAGCCAGCGGGTGGACTGTCTTGGTTGCTATTCGGCTAAACACCGCGAGCGACGCACCGCAAAAGCCTGCAATCACGCCCGACGTGACGCCCCAAACCGAAAAATGAAAACCGGAAAGGTCGCCATTGGTCACCGCAAGCACGCAGCCAACGATGTTAAAGACAATGGCAACGAGCTTGTTGGGGGTCACGTCCTCGCGATAAAGCACGCGGCCGAGCATGACGCCAAACACCGGCGAGGTGTAGAGCAGCACCGAGGCCGTGGACATGCCCACCTCGCCCATGCACTCGTAATAGCAGGTGTTGGCGGCGGCCAGACCGACGATACCGACAAGCGCGCAGGGAACAAGCTCTTTAGGGCTTGCCTTGAACAGGGCCAGCGGGCCCTGAGCCACGGTAGACCCCTCACCCGGACGGCAGCCCATAAACATCAGGACCGGCGCCAAGATAAGCGCTCCGACCAACAAGCGAAAGGCAGCCATGCTCTGGGACGAAACGCCCATGGCCGAGATGCCGTTTACAAAGATTCCGATGCTGCCCCACATAAGCGCGGCGATCAGTACCAGCACATAGCCCAAATTGCTTTTCTTCAACGCAGCCTCCTCGATATTGTTTCCAATATGTTTCACACTACGTTATAGTCGTTATATACATTTTTCAAGACACAAATCGGCGAACGAGGAAATGATTCCCAGGAGTGTCCCCAAGTGCCGGCACAAAAGGAACGTCCCCAAGTGCCAACCACGGCAACGCCGACGTTTTGGCAATGTCAGCGAGCGCCCGTCATTTGAGCCAAGGCGCCGTGAAATGAAAAGGCGCTGACCTTCTGGTCGCGCCTTTGAAATTGAACGGCAGATTGGCCAAATGCCGGGTGCGCAGCGTCGGCCGGTCCGCCGTTCGGTAGAACGGCGGAACCAATATCCCCTAGTAGTCCAGCTTCCACATGTAGCGGCGCGTCATGTAGTCCTTGTGGGTGACGGCAGAGAGCGCACGCATGTACACGTTGTTGAGGATCGGGGCAAAGATCAGGTGGTTGAAGTACTCGCTCACGCTGTCCTTGATGTCGTTGAGGCCGAGCTCCTTGGCGTCGAGCTGATAGACGCGCTCGCCACCGTACTGGTTGACGAAGCGGATGCCGCGCTCGTCGTTGCAGCGGCTGCGACCGACGCTGATGAGCTGGAACAGCGAGGTGCGCTTGTCCAGGATCTCGAAGGGGCCGTGGAAGAAGTCGCAGGTGTTGATGGTGCAGGAGTCGATCTGCAGCATCTCCTGCACGTTGCAGATGCTAAAGACGTAGGCGGCACCAAAGAGCGGGCCCTGAGCCATCACGTTGATGCAGGGCTTGTCGGCGTTCTGCTCGGCCCACTTGGCAGCGAGCGGACGGGTGTACTCGACGGCCTTGCGATAGATGGGGTCGACCAAGTCGAACGCGGCCATAGCGGTCTCGTACTCGGCATAGCCCTCGGTCTGCTGCGTGAGCTCCATGGCGATCATGGTCACGACGGCGGAGTTGGTACGGCCCATGCAGGACTCGTCGACGGCCAGGCTGTCATACTGGATCTTGTAGTCGCAGACCTCGGTGAGGCCGGACTCGTCAACATAGATGGCGATGGTGCTGGCGCCGTGGTCCTTGGCGACCTGGGCGGCGACGATGGTCTCCTTGGTGCCGCGCATGGACACGACGACGGCCAAGGTGTTCTCGTTGACGTAGGCCGGAGTGGCGTGCACGAACTCGTTGCTGGTGTAGCTGGAGCTCACGACCTGCGTGGCCTCGTGCTCCATAAAGTACTGGGCAGGATAGTTGCCGCCGTTGGATCCGCCAGCGCCAATCCACACGACGCGCTTGATGCCGCCCTTGTCTGCCTTGTCAGCCAAAACCTGGGAGACGACATCCTTAACCTGTTCCTGAGTAGTCATCGTGCATCAGCCTTTCTTCTCGTTTGATGCTCTCGATGGCATACAAGTTACATACATGTTTTGGTTATGTCGACTAGTTGTATGCTATATTTGTCTTAGAAATTTTGCTGATGCTGTTTTCGATAACTAGCTACCAGCGGTTTTGTTGTTGTATTGGATACATGCTTAATTTGATTCGCATACAGGTTAGATACAGGTTGATTGCATGAATGCTTCGTCTAAAAAGAAACTGGCCCAATACGAGCGCTTGGCGGGCATGCTGCGCGACCGCATCGCCGCCGGCACCTACGCGCGCGGAGACAAGCTGCCGTCCGAGATGGAACTCATGGACGAATCGGGTCTGTCGCGCAGCACCGTGCGCCACGCCCTTAAGGTGCTCGTTGATGAGGGCCTGGTGCGCACCGAGCGCGGGCGTGGCGCCTTTGTGGCCGACACGCCCGCGCTCCACGAGAACAACCTGGTGTTTTCGAGCTATACCAAGCAGGTCGAAGGCCAGGGAATGAAGCCCACCACGCGCACGGTGGACTCGGGCTTTACCAAGGCGGGCGGCAGCATAGCTAAGTTCTTTGACGCCGCCGTGGGCAGCAAGCTCGTCAAACTTGTCCGTCTGCGTTATCTGGACGATGCGCCACTGTGCCTGGAAACCACCTATCTACCACCGAGCTTTGAGGCACTCATCGATCGCGATATCAACGGTTCACTCTACGCCACGCTACGTCAAGAATTCCATCGCGCGCCGGCACAGGGGCATAAGACCTTTGAAGTGTGCTATGCCTCGCAAAACGAGGCGTTTTTGCTCAACGTTAAGCGCGGACAGGCGCTGATCCTAATCACCGACTACGTCTACGACACCGACGGCCGCCCGCTCCATGTCTCCAAGCGCATCCAACGCACCGACCGCGCCAAATACACCGAGCCCATCGGCTAACCTGCCAAAATAAACCTGTCCCTAAATGGTAGGTTTGGGAAGGTTGGGGAACCAGGTTGGTTTGGGTTGGTTAGGGACGCGCTCGGCTAGGACCAGCTCCATCCAGCACATGTCGTACCAGCGACCGAACTTTTGGGCACAGCGGTCAAACGTACCCACCAGGCGGTAGCCCATATGGGCATGGAAGTCCTGACTGTTGTGCGTCAGATACTCGTCGTCCTTGTCGTGCGGTACGGCGATGAGGGCGCACATGTTGGTGATGCCCATCGCGATCAGGCATTGTTTGAGCGCATCGTGCAACTTGCGGCCCAGCCCGCCGTGGCGCACGTCGCGCGCCAGGTAGATCGATGTCTCGACCGACCAGTCGTATGCCTCGCGGCTGTTGAGCGGACTCACATAGGCATAGCCTACCGGACGCCCGTCCAGCTCCATCACCAGATACGGATAGCGCTTGAGCGTGCGCTCGATACGCCCGGCGAACTCCTCAACGCTCGGCACCTCGTATTCGCAGGTAATCGCCGTCTGGCGCACATACGGCTCATAGATGGCAAGCAACGCCGGCGCGTCTTCGGGCGTCGCCAGGCGAATCGTCGGCTCGGACATCTCGGTCATACAACCCTTCTCCCCAAAAGCAAAGGCCACCCTGCGCCAAACCCAGCGCAAGGCGGCCCCTCGTCATTACATCAGGCTACAGGACAGCCGCCAGCGCGTCGATGTCCTCCTGTGTCGTGGCCCAGCTGGTGCAAAAGCGCACCACCGTGTGGGTCTCGTCGTACTTTTCCCAGTACTCGATCGAGGCATGCTCGCGAATGCGAGCCATGTCCTCGTTGGGCAGAATCACAAACTGCTGGTTCGTGGGCGTCTCCAAAAAGAACTGGTAACCGCGCTCGTGCAGCACGCGACGTAGCGCCCGGGCCGTCTCAATCGCCTGTCGACCAATCTCAAAATACAGGCCATCGGTAAAGAGCGCCTCAAACTGGACGCCCGTCAGGCGGCCCTTGGCAAGCAGTGCGCCGTGCTGCTTAATGCGCGGAATGGGGTGCGCCGGGGCGTGCATGCCGCAAAACACCACGGCCTCGCCGCAGAGCGCGCCGCACTTGGTACCACCGATGTAGAACACGTCGCACAGCTGCGCCAGCTCGGGCAGGGTAATGTCGCACTCATCGGCCGCCAGCGCATAGGCCAGGCGGGCACCGTCCACAAACAGCGGAATCTCGCGCTTCTGGCACACTGCATGGATCGCCGCGAGCTCGGCCTTGGAGTACAGCGTGCCGTACTCAGTCGATAGGCTCACGTACACGGCGCCCGGGAACACCGTGTGCTCGTAGCTCTCGTTTTCGTAGAACACCTGGATATAGTTCTCGAGGTCCTCGGCGTGCATCTTGCCCTCGTAGCCGGGGATGGTGAGCACCTTGTGGCCGCCAAACTCGATGGCGCCCGCCTCGTGACAGGCGACGTGGCCAGTCTCGGCGGCAACGACGCCCTCGTAGGGCGCAAGCAGCATGTCGATCACCGTCGCGTTGGCCTGCGTGCCGCCCACCAGAAAAAACACGTCGGCATCGGGGGCCTGGCAGGCCTCGCGGATAAGCTGCTTGGCACGCTCGGTGTGCGCATCGGTACCGTAGCCGGGCTGCGGTTCCATGTTGGTGTCGACGAGCGCCTGCAGCACTGCCGGATGTGCACCGTGGGAATAGTCGTTGTTAAACGCGAGCATGGCAATCCTCTCTAGCCGGGCACGGGCCCGATGATTCAAACGGAGCTATTGTACGCCGTTGGGATAGGCAATGCGCGCGGCAAGACACTCAAGCGCCAGTACCAGAGCAAAACCGCAGCTCACGTCACTCAAAAAGTGCGCTCCGATCACGATGCGGCCAAAGGCGACGAGCGCCGCGACCGCAGCCGCCGTCCAAAAGGCCACGCGGCGGCGCGACGGTTTTTCCTTAAAGGCCGCCGCGGGAAGCCCGGCGAGCATAAGACCGATCGCCGCGTGCGCGGTGTGCCCGCTCGCAAACGACTTGAAGCCGTCCTTAATCACGCCGGCGGCAATGAAGGCCCACTTGTCGGGGTTGCCGATCACCCACCACGGCTGAAAATTGAGCCCCGGCGTGGCCTCGATCACGCGCATGCGCGGGCGCGACCACAGCGGCTTGACGATCACGTTGAGGATAATGGCCTGAGCGACCCACACGGCAAGTACCATCAACGCCCAGCGCGTGAGCTCGTCGGACTCGGTCGTGCGCGTGAGGCGATAGACGATAAGGTTGGCGACGATAACCAGCACAAATGTCAGCACCAACTGAACAGCGATGAGTTTGCCGCCAACCTTCAGGGACGAGACGATCTCGTAGCCGGCCAGGCCAACGTTGACGAGGATGCCGAGCACGGCGAGCCATTTGCTCCCCCTGGAGTCGGGACGCACCGCGCGCACGAGCATAACGCCCGCGACGCTTGCCGTCAGCTCGAACGGAAGCTCGCCGGCAGCCTCGATAAAGCGGCCGTACATGCTGCCGATGTTGAACAGCGCGCTCGAGATCTGATAATCGAAGAAACTGCCTACGCCCAGACAAAGGCACAGGGCAACCGCGATCATGGCGACATCTTTCTTATAGATGTATCCGAACATGCTTTCCTTTCGATGGAACCAGAGTGCCCAAATGGGGTGATTGCAGCGTCGACCCGTTAGTCGTCGTCGCTAGCACCCAGCTGCTGCAGCAGCATGAGCGCCGCGGCCACCGGGCCGGTGCCGTCGTTGGCGTCGAGACCGCGACCCAGGCCGCTGCCCGCACCGGCGCCTGCCTTGTAGGGTACCGACAGCTTGCGGCTCTTGGGAAAGTTCACCGCGCCATAGCGGGTCTTAAGCTCAAAGGCCACCTTCTTGGGCACGTCGACGCCCAAAAACGTGATGCGACCGCCACTGAGCGTGACGCTCTCGAGCCCCAGAC
Organism: Collinsella aerofaciens; assembly: GCA_036301285.1. Taxonomy (GTDB): domain Bacteria; phylum Actinomycetota; class Coriobacteriia; order Coriobacteriales; family Coriobacteriaceae; genus Collinsella; species Collinsella aerofaciens_BS. The sequence continues at coordinate 13,090 of JAXJET010000002.1, read as the reverse complement.
GCTCGCCGCGAATGCGGATGCGTGCGCGATTGAACAGGTTGAGTCCCGCCAACGGCAGCTCGCCATGCGCGGCCTCGGTCTCTTCCTGCACCCCATCGATGCTCTCCAGGTCCTCGGCCGCTGCGAGCTTACGGTACACCAGCACGCGCTGATCCACCGCCGGCAGGTACTCCTCGGACAAGAAGTAATCGGCCGGCAGGTTGATGCCCACGCTCGCCGCCTCCACGCCGGCGTCGTCATCGCCGCGCGCCTCGGCCACTGCCTGGCCCAGCATCTGCGTAAACAGGTCAAAGCCCACGCTCGACAGGTTGCCGTGCTGCTCGGCGCCCATAAGCGAGCCGGCACCACGGATCTCCAGGTCGCGCATGGCGATGCGCATGCCGCTGCCCAGGTCCTGGAACTCGGAAAGCGCGGTCAGGCGCGCCGTTGCCTCCTCGGTGAGCGGCAGCTCGCCCGGGAACATAAAGTACGCATAGGCCTGCGTGGCAGAGCGACCCACACGGCCCTTGAGCTGGTAGAGCTGCGCCAGGCCAAGGCGCTGCGAGTCCTCGATGATGAGCGTGTTGGCGGTCGCGTTATCGATGCCGCTCTCCACGATGGTCGTGGCGATGAGCACGTCGATCTTTTTGGTCGCGAACTCGATCATCACATCCTCGACCTCGCGCGGGCTCATCTTGCCGTGCGCCACACCCACGCGCGCCTCGGGCGCGGCCTCGTGCACGCGCGCCACGGCGTCGTCGATGGTCTTGACACGGTTGGACACGTAGTACACCTGGCCACCGCGGCCCACTTCCAGACGAATCGCCGCGCTCACCACGTCGGGGTCGTACTCCCCCACGTGCACGATCACGGGGCGGCGCCCGGTCGGCGGCGTAGTGATCAGGCTCATGTCACGCACGCCACTCGTGGCCATCTGCATGGTTCGCGGAATCGGCGTTGCCGAGAGCGTGAGCACATCGATCTGCTCGCGCAGGTTCTTGAGCTGCTCCTTGTGCTGCACACCAAAGCGCTGTTCCTCGTCGATGATCACCAGGCCCAGGTTCTTGGGGTTCACATCGGCCGAAAGCAGACGATGCGTGCCGATAAGCACGTCGATCGTGCCCTCGGCAAACGCCTTGAGCGCGCGCTTTTGCTGCGCCGGGGTGCGGAAGCGGCTGAGCACCTCGACCTCCAGGCCAAACGGGGCAAAGCGCTCAAAGAATGTCTCGTAGTGCTGCTGGGCCAGAATGGTCGTGGGGCAGAGCACCATGACCTGGCGGCCGGAGTCAACGCACTTGAACGCCGCGCGTAGAGCGACCTCAGTCTTGCCAAAGCCCACGTCGCCGCACAGCAGGCGGTCCATGGGCTTGGGCGCCTCCATGTCGGCCTTGATATCGGCGATGGCCTCCAGCTGGTCGCGCGTCTCGTCGTAGGGGAAACTCTCCTCCATCTCGATCTGCTCGGGCGTGTCGGGCGGGCAGGCGATACCGGCAATCGAAGATCGGCGCGTATACAGGTCGACCAGGTCAAACGCCAGCTTTTTGGCGTTCTTGCGCGCCTTGTTGGTGGCGCGCGTCCAGTCGGCGGTGTTGAGCCTGGTCAGGCGCGGCTTGTCGCCGTCGGGACCAACGTAGCGCGTAATGCGGTCGACCTGCTCCAGCGGCACGTAGAGCTTGTCGCCGTCGGCATATTCCAGCAAAAAGTAGTCGCGCTCCTTGCCGCCCACTTCCTGGCGCGCGATCTCGCTAAAGAGCGCGATGCCGTGAGTAGCGTGCACCACGTAGTCGCCCGGCTTAAACGGAAAGGTAATCTGCGTAATGTCCACCTTGCGGCGGCTGCGCGCGCGGTTGGCGTCCATGCGGGCGTTGAGGTCGGCGATCGAAAACACGGCCAGGTTGGCATCGGGCACCACCACGCCCTGCGGCAGGGCGGCATCGACAAAGGTCACGCGTCCGCGCGAGATGGTGGGCACGGCGGCACCGGCGGCGGCCTGGGCCGCGCCCGCCTCGAGCGAGCGGGCGTTGAGCGCGTCGGCCTTACGCTCGCGAATGGAAGCATGGGCCTCCTGGCGTGCGGTACGGTCGGCGGAATCCGCTGCTGCCACGCGCACGCGGTCGCCGATAGCGCCGGCATTTTCGGGCGCCGCGGTCAGCGATTCCTCAAAGGTAATGCCCTCATCGCCAAAGGTGAGCTCCATCGACTCGCGCGCGCCGCGGTCGGGAATGGCAAACACGCAGGCGTAGCGCTTGCCCACAACCTCCTGGATGCGCGTCATAAAACGGTTATCCGAGCCTGCGATGGCAGGCTGCTCAATCTTGAGCTCGGCCGTCACCGCACCGCCGGCACGGATCAGGCTCACGTAGTTCAGGCGTTGCTGGGAACCAAAGTCGAGCTGCTGGGCACGCACGTACAGGCCGTCCAGACGGTCGACCCCCGCCTCGCCGGCACGTGCCTCGATATCCTCGTAGGCGCGCAGGCAGTCATCGAACAGCGAGCGCGGCTCGGACAGCACCACGAGCGCCTTGCCGCTCACATGCGACAGCGGACTCACGGTCTGGCCGTACATCACCGGCAAAAAGCGATCGAGCTCGGGCGTGACGATGCGCGCATCCACCATCTCGAGCAGCGCCGCCAACTTGCTGTCGTCCTGGCTGGCGCGATAGAGCGCCACATGCATGTTGTGGACGGCCTCGTCGGTAAGCGCCAGCTCACGGCAGGGGAAGATCTCGATACTGTCCTCGTTACCGATGGTCTGCCCCGTTGAACTCACCATGCGGCGGATGCGGTCAATCTCGTCGCCGAAAAACTCGATGCGCACGGGCGCCTTTTCCTGCGCAGGGAATACCTCTACGGTGTCGCCGTGAATGCGGAACAGACCGGGCGCGTCGGCGGCGCCGGCATTGGTGTAGCCCATGCCCACCAGGCGATGCGGCACCTCGTCAAAGGGAATCTCCTCGCCCACCGCAAAGATCGTGGACTCCCAGTAGCGGCTCTCGACTGGCGGCACGCAGCGCAGCAACGCGCGAGCCGAGGCAACCATGATGCAGTTGTCCCCGCGCACGATGCGCCCCAGGGCCTCGCATCGCTGCGCTACCACGGCGTCGTCGGGCGCCTGCTCGCGCCACGGATAGTCCTTGCGCTCGGGAAAACGGCACACGTGCGCTAGGCCCACGTAGGCGGCAAGGCTGCGCGCGGCGCGATCGGCCGCATCCTCGCCACTCACAATGTAGACCGTGGGACGCGGGCGGCGCGCAAACTGGGCGGCCGCCATAAGCGTGCGGCCCGACTGCGACACAGCCAGCGTCACGTCCTCGCCGGCATCGAGTCCGGCCTCGACGGTCTGCAGCGCCTCGGCAGTGTAGAGCTGCACGGCTATACGGTGAATGAGCATGCTGTTCCTCCGGCATTGCAACGCCAAAAGCCCGCCGGGGCAAGCTCGGCGGGTCGTACGTCAAATACATTGTCTGTCATGGTAGCGCATGGAGAGGACTCCGGCTCAAGGGCAAACCCAGCCCCGCAAAAAACGCCAGACGAAGATGCGTTCCGCCCTATCCCGCTACGCGCACGCTGGGGCACAAATCCGCCAGCGGACACTCGTCACACTTTGGTTTGCGGGCGTCGCAGATCTCGCGACCGAAGGTGATCCACTGATGGTTGACCGACTCCCAATACTCGTGCGGCAAAATCTTGAGCAAATCCTGCTCGGTCTTGAGCGGCTCCTTTGCATGCGTCTTGGGACTCAGCATCAGGCGGTGCGCAATGCGGTTGACGTGCGTGTCCACCGCAATGCCCTCTACGATGCCATACCCCACGTTGAGCACGATGTTCGCCGTCTTGCGTCCCACGCCCGGCAGCTTCACGAGTTCCTTCATGTCGGCCGGCACCTCGCCGCCATAGTCGGCGACGATCATCTGCGCGGCCTCGACGGCATGCTTGGCTTTGCTCTTGTAGAAGCCGAGTGACTTGATAGTGTCTGCCACGTCAGCCACGCTCGCCCCGGCCATGGCCTCGGGCGTGGGCCACTGGGCAAACAGCCGCGGCGTCACCTTGTTGACCTGCGCATCGGTCGTTTGCGCCGAGAGCAGCACCGCGATCAGCAGGCGGAAGGGATTCTCGTGGTCCAAAAAGCACTCGACCGGGCCATAGCGACGGTTGAGGCGCTCACACACCTCGATGGCGCGCTCGCGCTTGGCGGCATTGGTCTCGCGTGGCATAACGACTCCTCGGCTCAACGGCACAATAAACTTATGGGCACAATTGTCCCACGTCCGAGACGCTTACGCCTCCAAGAATGCGCCGGTCTGACGGCTCCACAGGCTCGCGTACTCGCCGCCCGCCTCGACAAGCTGCGCATGCGTACCGTCCTCGACAATCTCGCCGTCCGCCAGTACCACGATGCGGTCGAGCGCCGCCACGGTGGACAGGCGATGTGCCACCACAATGGAGGTGCGACCGCGCATCAGGTTCTCGAGCGCCTCCTGCACCAGCGCCTCGGACTCGCTGTCGAGGGCAGACGTCGCCTCGTCGAGCACCAGAATCGGCGCGTCGGTCAGAATGGCGCGGGCGATGGCCACGCGCTGGCGTTGGCCGCCCGAAAGCTTAACGCCGCGCTCGCCCACCATGGTGTCAAAGCCACGGGGCAGGCGCTCGATAAACTCCAGGGCATTGGCCAGGCGCGCGGCCTCGCGGATCTGCTCGTCGGTGGCGTCAGGCCGGCCGTAGGCGATATTCTCGCGAATGGAGCGATGGAACAGCAGCGCCTCCTGCGGCACATAGGCAACCTGGCGGCGCAGGCTCTGCTGCGTGCAGCGCGAGACGTCCTGGCCGTCCACGAGCACGCGACCGCCCTGCACATCGTCCAGGCGCAGCAGCAGCTTGGCGAGCGTCGTCTTGCCCGAGCCCGATTTACCCACCAGGCCCACGCGCTGGCCCGCCACCACGTGAAGCGTCAGGTCGTCGAACACGTTCTCGCCCGCCGCAGCGTCACGATATGCAAAGCTCAGGTGCTCAAAATCAATCGCGCCCTCGGTCACTTTAAGCTCGGGAGCGTTCTCGTCGTCTGCCACCAGACGCGGCTCGTCCAGCACGCGCGTCGTCTCGGCCGCATCGCCGAGCGCGCGGTTGATGCGCTGCATCATGGAGCTTACGTAGTTCAGGCGCATGGTGAGGTTATAGGTGTAGGTAAAGATCATGACGAGCGAGCCGGCCGAGATGCCAAACCACGCGTTGCCGCCCGCCACGAACACACTCACCACGGCCATAGTGATGACGATAAGACCCGAGGTCGTAAAGTTGCGCTGCATCATGGCGTGCATCGAGACCGTCTCGGCATCGCGCGCGGCACGATCGGCGGCGTCGAACAGATCGCGTTCAAAGTCCTCGCGCCCGCAAGTCTTGACGGCCAAGATGTTCGTGACCGCGTCGGACAGCACGCCCGACAGCTTGTTCTGCGCGGCGGACGTCGCGGCTGAAAGCGGCATGATGCGCTTGTACATAAGCCAGACAAACGCGATGTAGACGACCATGATGCACACTAGGATCACGGTAAACGTCGGCACCACCGGGGCGAGTGCGGCCACGGTGCAGATGACCGAGGTGATGGTGGGGATGAGCGAATACACCGTCACGTCGACCAGACCCGTGTAGCCGCTCATAAAACGGCTCGTCTGGCTCACAAGCGATCCGCCAAAGCGGCTAGTATGGAATGTCATGGATTGGTTGGAGAGCGTGTCGAAGCATAGACGCGCCAGGTGATAGTTGCCCGCAATCTCAAGCTTGTAGACGGTGTAGTCTTGCAGTTTGGAGAGGATCTGACCCACCAGGTTAACGAGTACGAGCGCCAGGATATAGGGGCCGAAGACCTCAAACACCTGGTCGCCCACCACGGGAGCGGCTTGAACGCGGTCGACAATAAGGGCCATCACATAGGTATTGGCAAACGTCAGCAAAAAGATGTAGCCCGCCGACGAGAGCACCGAGAGAAAGACAATCAGCGGCTGCGTGCGCGTGACGTCCCAAAAACGCTGCAGCGTGCGACGCACGGTGGAGCGGCTGAGCGGGCTGGTGCTTCTCTGGGACATGGGCTTCCTTTCGCGTCTGATAGGGCGAAACGCCATTGTTGCACACTAAAGCGCACTTCAGGCAAGCGCGATGCGAAAAGCAGCGGGGCACCCGCGTTTACGCCGGCGCCCCACCGTCTTGTTGCAATTAGTCCTCGTCTTTTTGGTCTGCGAGCAGCTCCACGGACGTAAGCCCCAAAATCTCGTCGGCCTCCTCGGCATCTTCCAGCACGTCAATGTCCTTGAGCTTGCGCTCCATGACGTTGGTGCGCGTGGTGATGATGCCCTCGACCGTTTTGCCCGCGGTCTCGATCTGCTGCTGGGCGCGGCGCAGCGCCTTTTGATAGCGCGGCAGCTCGGCCTTGACGGCGGAGAGCACGCGCAGCACGTCGTCGGTACGTTTTTGCAACTTAAACGTCTGATAGCTCATCTGCAGACTGTTGAGGATGGCCGCCATGGTGCTGGGACCGGCTACGTTGACGTGATAGTCGCGGCCCAGGGTCTCGATAAGCCCGGGGCGGCTGACGACCTCGGCGTACAGTCCTTCAAACGGCACGAACATGATGCCAAAGTTGGTCGTTGCCGGCACACTCAGGTACTTTTCGCAGATGTCCTTTGCCTCGCGTTTCACCATCATATCGAGCGTCTTGCGCGCTGCGGCAACGGCCTCCGCATCGCCCGACTCCTGGGCGTCGATCAGATGCTCGTACGCGTCGCCCGGGAATTTGGAATCGATCGGCAGCAGCACGGGATCGCCCTCGTCTACCGGCAGCTTGACGGCAAACTCAACGCGCTCCGAGGCACCGGGCTTGGTGGCGACGTTTTCCAGATACTGGTCGGGTGTAAGGATGTCCGCCAGAATTGCACCCAGCTGCACCTCGCCCAAAATGCCGCGCGCTTTTACATTGCCCAGCACACGCTTGAGGTCGCCTACGCCGGTGGCGATAGATTGCATATCGCCCAGGCCCTTATACACGGCCTCGAGCTGGTCGCTCACCTGCTTAAACGATGCCGACAGTCGGTCGTTGAGCGTGCGGGAGAGCTTCTCGTCCACCGTCGCGCGCATCTGATCGAGCTGCACGTTGTTGTCTTTGCGGATGGCGCCCAGCTGAGCATCGACCGTCTCGCGCACCTTGTCCAGGCGATGCTCGATGCCCTCGCGATTGGCGCCGAGCTGTTGGGCCGTCTCGCGGCGCAGGTCATCCATCCGGTCACCAGCTTGCGAGAACTCGCGTGCGATGGTCAGGTAACGTTGCTGCTCCACGGCCGCATCGGTCGTCTGCTGCTGCGCGATGGCATTGGCCGTGCGGCGGGTTTCGGCCAGCGCGACGTTCAGGGCATCGAGCGCGTTGTCGGCCTGCTCGAGTGCTGCCAGCGTTTCCGCGCCACCGTCGCCACGCTCCCGCAACTCGGCACGCAGGCTCTTGAGCTGAAGGGCGCAAGCCGCAGCAACCCCCACCGCCACCAAGGCGATCGCAACAAGCACAATATCAATAGCAGACATAATCTCCGCCCAACAAACCCAATCGAGCACCAATCAAAACCGCGATCAATCTTACCCCGCCACACACACCGGGCGCCCGGCCCCTTCTTGGGTGCCCCTCTCCTCCGCATATTCCATAATGCGGCGCGCCGTTTTCCTGCTCACCTTTGAGTCATCGCCGGCCAAGTATGCGTATACGTTTCCTTTATTCAGGCGCAGAGCACGGCAGAGGCCATAGCGCGTTACACCCGATTCCTCCAATGCTTCCAGCGTTTTCTTTCTCATCAGGGCGTTCACCCTTCTATCGGCCGCCGGCTTTTCCTTCACCGCTCTATACGCACGCCAAACGTTGGCATAACGATTTGGGAGCTCACTTTTGGCGCATAGAGACGCCATGCTACCCGCTTGACCGTACAAGGATAAAACGTCTCGGTAATCCCGTTCCATCCACGAGCCCTCGGATAAACCCAGAACGTATTCGGCTTTTCCTTGCGCCAAAGCGAGCAAAAACAGAGGCTCCGCCACGCGCGGCGCATCCGTCGTCGCCTGCTCAACCAATTTTCTAAAACTCAGCGACCGCTGTCCGGATAGCTCTCGGCAATAGCCTTTTAAGAATCCCTCAAAGGTCAGATTCAACCGAGCACCTCCTTTTTGTATTGCCTGTATGCACAGACCATCTCTTGATAACTCCGCTCCGAAGGCGACGACGCCAGCGCCTCTCCCTCGTCGAATATAAGCCGTTCGAGCAACCCCCAATCAAGTCGGTCGACGAATGCCTGACTATGAAGATCGATGATGTCGTTCGGACGACAGGCATAGAGCTTCATTACCGCCAGGTCCTCCAAGGATGGCGTAAAGTACCTGATAAAACGCGCCCCAATATCCAAGGGAATCAAACGATCTTCGTAATTGAACGGCATCTGATTACAATATGCCACCGCCATACCATTCACCTCGGGGTATCGAGCTATGATCTCGCGGAGGCACCTATCTGCCTCAAACACATCAATGTCATGTGTAACCGAACGATTCGTCACATCGTTTAGCATGAAGGCGCTTCCTCCCACCAATACAACGTTCGGCCTGTCGTCTCTTGGACCTATTTCCAGCTCCGCCTCTTCGTCAATGCCCAAAAGAGTCTGTTCTAAATCCTGCTTATACATAACAAATCCTATTATTATTCATCTTCAATAATACTATTAAGTCGCATGACAGGACCCACAGGATGCGAGGATTCTACTCATGGCGATAATCCCTACACCCTAGAAGTCCTAATGTGACAAACGCTAACTCTCCCAGCCGGCGCGGATTGTTGTTATGACATCGCCTAGGCGCTGGCCGAGGGCTGACAGATGTTGGAGCACCTCGTTGGGCGATGCGCCGTTGAGGATGCACGTGAGGGCATACGACGCCAGAAAGATGGCCGCAAGCCCTAACGGGATGAGCACGATCATCGCCAATATGCGCAAGCGCTGGCCCACACGGCGACGACGCGCACGACGCTTGTCGAACGCGAGCTCCTGCGCATATGAATCTTGCTGTACGGAATAGGCCTCTGGCGCCGATTTACACCCGGGCACAGCTGCAGGTACAGCAGCGGGCACGACATTTTGCGCAAAGGGCTGGGCTGCCGCCCCTTGCATTTGCATCTCTATAAGCCGTTGCTGTTGGCGCAACATGCGCTCGGCTTGTTGCTGCGGAGTCTCAAGAAACAGATCCATGCTGGCCTCCAAAATCGGAGCATTCGACGCTTACGACCAGCATCCCGCACCGCCATGACCGCGACAACGCAATCGCCGGCAATAGCCACAAAGTTTCTTCTGCTCAAAAGCTGTCGAAAAGCTCAACAACTCCCCTACCAGCACTTTCTCTGAGCTTTTTTCGCCAACAATCTTTTGGCCTTCCACCCTTACGCCAACTGACCAAAATCTAACCAATAGCTTGACGAAAATTGTGGAGACCGGGACCCCACACAAAAAGTGCCGCCCCAAAGGGGCGGCACACAAACTTATTATCAGCTTTTCTGTAACGAGCATGCGACGACTCAACGCCGGGGCGCAGGGCGGGGAAACCTTTGCCTCGCGCGACCCTGCGAAGCCGTGAGCGAGAGGGGAAGGTTTCCCCGCCCTGCGCCCCGTGGTCGGTGAGAACAGACTACATGCCCGCGAGACCGCGGGCGGCGGTGGCGCACATAAATGCCAAGACGAGAATCACGAGCGACTCGGCGATGTCTGCCAGCACGCCCATTACGCGGCGCTCAAACAGCCAACTCTCAAAGTGCGGGGCAACGTTGCGCCAAACACGCCACAGCAAGATGCCCATACCGATGACGCCCGGGATATTGAGCAGTAGGATCTCGGAGCACAAAAGACCGATCAGGTTGCCGGCGGCAAAGCCCGCATCGCCCTCGCAGTATTTGCGATAAATCATGTACAGCATGTACGCCACAAACGGCTGCAGGCACGCAGAAATAAACGTGACCACCATCGAGGGCTCCTGCGAAAAGACCTCGGTGAGCTTATCCACGCTCGTGGCATCCTTAGAGGCCAGGAACAGGCCAATGACCACCACAGGTACCACGCCCAAGATGACCTCGACCATCGTAAACAGCTTGGCGGTCAAGTCCTCACTAGCCGAATTCAAATGGGGCGCCCACTCAGGATGAGCATGCGCACCGACCTTCTTGCCCTTCTCAGCATGATTGGCCTTTTCACCCTCGGCAACCCGACGACCAGGATCCTTGCGAGTTCCCGCCGCAGCAACCCGAGCCCGAGACTTCTTACCCATAACCAACACCTCACAAGAGGAAACGAATAGCCAACGCTACCCAGTGTACCCTCTAAGCAACGTCACCGCCCCAACCGGCCCCCACAAAAACGTGCCGCCCCATAAGGGGCGGCACACAAACTTTTTTATCAGCTTTTCTGTAGCGAGCACGCAACGAACCAAAGCGGGCCGGGAGGGCCGGACTACCTTCCCTCAACGCGACCCTGCGAAGCCGTGAGCGAGGAGGGAAGGTAGTCCGGCCCTCCCGGCCCAGCTCACGCCAGCGCCAAGCGCTAGTAGTTCACCACCTGCTCCTCAAAGTACGCCTTCGGGTGGTTACACACCGGGCACACCTCAGGCGCCTCGGCACCAACGTGCAGGTGCCCGCAGTTCAGGCACTTCCACACCTTCACGCCCTCACGCTCAAACACCTCGCCCGACTCGATGCGCTCGACGAGTTTGTTGTAGCGCTCCTCGTGGGCCTTCTCGACGGCGGCGACGCCACGGAACTTCTCGGCGATCTCGACAAAGCCCTCCTCCTCGGCGGTCTTGGCGAACTCGTCGTACATCGTGGTCCACTCGTAGTTCTCGCCCGCAGCGGCGTCGCGCAGGTTGTCCAGAGTGCCCGGAACGGCGCCGTCGTGCAGATACTTAAACCACAGCTTGGCGTGCTCGGACTCGTTGCCCGCCGTCTCGGCAAAAATATTCGAGATCTGAACGTAGCCGTCCTTTTTGGCCTTGGATGCATAGTAGCGATACTTGGTGTGTGCCTGGGACTCACCGGCAAAAGCGGTCTCGAGGTTCTTCTTGGTTTGGGAATTCTCAAAATCCATAGGTGTACTTCCCTTCAACGCATGCCGCCCACAGACTTTGAGCGGCCTTGCTTTAAGGATGCCCTCATGCCGAGAATTTAAACCTTACAATCCCGTTCTTCAGATTCGAGTGAGCTACACACTCAGCCAACGATCGCCCTCGGAGCCGCAAAAGCCCTCGCGCTCCAGATCGGCAAGAATGCTTGCGACCAGCTCGCGCTCGACCGGCTCTCGGCCGGCTGCCGTCTCCATCTCGTTAACGCCTGCAACGGCTTCATCGAGCGTAATACCTGCCGGTTGTCCATCGCGCGCCGCCAGCAGCATGCGCACAATGTGGGCGCGCTTTTGGCGACGCGAGCCCTCAAACTTGGACTGACGACTATAGCCCGCCGACCGCCTGGACGGATTGGGCAGCGTCTTTTTAAGATACGCGCCGTAATCCAGCAACGCGTAATACCATGCGCGCGGCGTGTCGGCATCGTCTTGAGGCACGGCAAAGGGCGCAATCTCATCCGCCGCCGCACCAGGGGCCGCCGGACAGGCGGCTTGAATCAGCGGCACCAGCTCGCGATCGGGAACGGCCGGCACATCGGGAAAGAAATGATGCAAAAAGACCGTGCGCACATTGGTCTCTAGATACACGCCTGGAAGATCAAACGCAAACGAACGGATGCCCTGCGCCGTTGCCGGGCCAATGCCGGGCAGAGCGACCAAGTCACGCGTCTCACGCGGAAACTCCCCGTCCCAGTCCTCTACAACGCGCTGAGCGGCCCCATGAAGCGCCAGAGCGCGTCGGTTGTAGCCCATGCCCTGCCAAGCGTCCAAAACATCGGAAGGCGCGGCCTGGGCAAGCGCCTGCACAGTCGGAAAACGATCGAGCCACACCGGCATGCGCGCCTCCACACGCGGCACCTGCGTTTGCTGCAGCATGACCTCAGAAAGCCAAATGATGTACGGATCGCGTGTGCGGCGCCACGGAAGGTCGCGATAACGCAGGACCCCTTCCGAACGAATCATCGAACGAAAGGGGTCCTGAATCATGGCTATGCTCCTTATGCGGCGCTATTCCTCCCGGTAAGCGCACGCGCAGGTGGCGTACTCGGGAAACGCTTCGCGGTCGGCGAACTTGGGATCGACGGCCGGGAACTGGCGGTGAGCGACGATGTCGCCGAGCGAAACGGAATCGAGGTAGTCGCGCATCAACGCCTGGGCTCCGGCCCACAGGGGATGATAGCAGCACGCGCCCATGCGCGCACAGTCACCATCGGGCGCGGTGCAATCGTTCATAACCATAGGACCCTGAACGGCCTCGACGACCTGGCGGATAGTGACGTCGTCCAGACTGACCTTGAGACGCATGCCACCGTGGACGCCACGCAGGCTCTCCACAATACCGGCCTGGACCAAACCGTGCTGAATCGAGCGGGCAAACGAATACGGGACATTGACCTCTTCGGCAGCGGTGCGAACAGAAAGCAAACGCTCCGGATCCTCGGCAAGCATCGCCAGCATGCGAAGGGCGTAATCAGTCTTCCTCGATATGTCCATTTTTCCCCTTTCAAGGAATACGAACAGCTCGAACGAGCTCCGGGGCCGAGCTTGTGTCGAGACGCTAAATGACCGCCAGGACATCCAAATGGTAAATCGGATATCCACTGAGTGCCGCGCTTGGAGCGAAATGCATCAGATGCGGCGCACAGTGCAATTTAGTATAACCTAACCCCCTGTCTCGTAGAACAGGTGTTGCGCAACAAAGCTGTTCCTTGATTATCAACTTCATCCGAACACCTCCCACATTCATCCGCACATGTACGGATGAATGTGGGAACCCGATACCCTGAGGGCCGGACCGGCCGGCCCCGGGAGATCGGAGGACGGCATGTCCGGAAAGAAGAAAAGGGGCTCCGCGAGGGCGGTCCCGAGGGCCTACGGAAGGCTCACGAGGCACGAGCGGGACACGGTCCAGAGGATGCTGGAGCGCAGGGCGTCGT
>JAXJET010000001.1:0-34768 GCA_036301285.1 Collinsella aerofaciens | reverse complement strand
GCTAAGCCCCATCGCGCCGAGAGTACTGCGGGGTCAGCCCGTGGGAGGCCAGGGCGCCGCTGACCGGTGGACGGCACCGAGCCGTCATCCGAAACTGGAGAAGGGGGAGGCCTCGCGGCCTCCCCCTTTTTTGCGTTTACGGGCTTTTGTCTCACATAGTAGCTGTGTTTTATAACCCTCGTTTGTCGCATCTTCTGCGAACGGGCTACAATAACTTAGTCTGTGCGATATGGAGGTGAACATGGCTGAAGCTGGCATCGGCGTTGATATCGTCGAGATTTCCCGCATGAAATCAATTCTTGAAAAGACGCCGTCGTTTGCTCGGCGTGTGTTTACCGAAGAAGAGCGTGCGTATTGCGATGCATCATCGCGTCCCGCTGCTCACTATGCGAGCCGCTTTGCTTCGCGCGAGGCGGTACTTAAAGCTCTCGGCACGGGTTTTAGTCAAGGCGTGGGTCGCAAGGATGTTTCGGTTACGCGTGATAAACTCGGCAAACCGAAGGCGCTGCTTTCGGGCCGTGCTCTCGAGATCGCTCAAGAACTGGGTGTTGTTGAGGTCGCTCTTTCCATTACGCTTACAGGAGACTTGGCCGTTGCGAATGCCATCGCGATTACCGAAGATGCTCGGCCTAAGCCAAAAGAGGAAAAGGTGAGCACCAAGAAACGCGTAGCGCAGACATTTAAAGAGGCTCGCTCTGTTTTAGATGAGCTTGAGCAGCTGCAGAATTCAGCATTGACGGAGCACCTGGGCGATGCTTCGCAAGATACGCTAGGAGCATAGATGAAACCGGTTTTGAGTACCGAAGAAGTCGTTCGTCTCGAGGATATCATCGAACGCGAAGGGACTTCGAAGGCCGAGCTTATGGAGCTAGCGGGTGAGTTTGCCGCCAACGAGGTCTTGAAGCTCAATCCCGATCGGGTTCTCGTTCTGGTCGGTTTTGGTAATAATGGCGGCGACGGTTGGGTTGCCGCCGATATCCTGAGCCATAAGGGTGTGGACGTGGATATCGTTTCTCCGGTTGAGCCGGATGAGATTCCTGCTGCTCTGGCACGTCATGTTGCTCGTCGTACTGCCGGCCGCGATGTGCACGTTTGCGTCGGCCCCTCGCGTGACGAACTCGAGGTTTTGATCGATAAGGCCGATGTTGTTGTCGATGCCATTTTTGGTACCGGTTTCCACGGAAATCTGCGTGCGCCGTTCTCCATCTGGATTCCTACGGTCAATGAATGCGCCGATTGTGTCGTATCCATTGATGTTCCCTCGGGCCTGAATGCCGAGACGGGCGTTGTTGATGACGACTGCATTCGTGCCGAGCATACGGTGACGATGATTGCGCCCAAGATTGGTCTGTATAGCGCTGATGGTCCTGAGTATGCTGGCGATTTGATCTGCGGCAATCTTTACGACCGTCTTGACGAGGTCATCGATGATGTCGACCACGCCGCCGAGATTGTCGAGCCCGGTGACTTAGTTGATTACTTTGCTCCACTTCCTACGAATATCGATAAGTATTCCCGTGGCTCTGTGCTTATTGTCGCCGGATCTGCGCAATATCCTGGTGCTGCCATTATGGCGGCCAAGTCTGCAGCTCGCGCGGGTGCTGGTTACGTGGCAGTCGCGGCTCCTGACGCCTGCGCTAATCTTATTCGCATGGCACTTCCTTCGATTCCCGTTTTTGCTATTCCGTCTGATTCCCGCGGCTCCTTTGGCGCCGCTGCGCGCATGACGGTGTGCGAGATTGCAAAGAAGTACAGCTGCGTACTGTGCGGTCCCGGTATGACGACGTCTGCCGGCGCTATGCAGGTGGTTTCGGGCTTGCTCGAGCTTGATGTACCGCTTATTTTGGATGCCGATGCACTCAACTGCCTTGCTAAGATTGCCATTGACGGTATTGATAGTAACCCCGAGATGTATCGTCGCGAGCAGCCGTTGGTTATGACGCCGCACTATCGTGAGCTTTCGCGTCTGGTTGCCGGTGACGAGGTGAACGACCTTGGTACCGCGATTGCAGCCGCGCAGAAGGTTGTCTGGGCTGCAGGCTCCGACAATCTGGTGGTCATTGCCAAGGGGCCGACGACGGCTATCTG
This sequence comes from Collinsella aerofaciens, assembly GCA_036301285.1. Lineage (GTDB taxonomy): Bacteria > Actinomycetota > Coriobacteriia > Coriobacteriales > Coriobacteriaceae > Collinsella > Collinsella aerofaciens_BS. The sequence continues at coordinate 32,680 of JAXJET010000001.1, read as the reverse complement.
TGGCGTTGAGCGTGTGCTGCTGCCACTTTCGGGTCCGGCTTCTCTGGCAACTGCCGGTTCGGGTGATGTTCTCGCGGGTATTTTGGCCGGCACGCTTGCCACCATGCGCGACGAGATGGATCGTTGGGAGTTGCTGTATTCGTACGCCGTCGCACTTCACAGCTACGCCGGTTTTGCCGCGGCGACGGAGTATGGTGAGAAGAGCGTTATCGCGACCGATCTTATCGACTTGATTGGTCCTGCCATGGAGCTGGCAGCAAAGGATGCGCTCGAAGATCTGGGAATCATGGACGAAGGGTCGGATGACTAATCATGAATAAAGCCGATTTGACGCGCTGGTCCTGGGTCGAGATCGACCGCGGGGCGCTCCGTCGCAACACGAGGGCCTATAAGAACTTGTTGAATCCACGTCAGCGCCTGTGCTGCGTGGTCAAGGCCGATGCTTATGGTCATGGAGCTGTTGAGTGCGCCAAGATCATGTATTCGGCCGGTGCCGACATGTTTGCCGTGGCGACGGTTAACGAGGGCGTTGAGCTCCGACAGGGCGGGATTACGAAACCCATCCTCATCCTAAGCGAGCCGCCTATCGAGGCCATTCCGACGTTGCTCGAGTTTGATATCATGCCCTCGGTCTATACGTCTGACTTTGCTCTTGCGTATGGCGAATGTGCCGTCGCGGCGGGCAAGGTGGGCAAGTATCATCTCGCCATCGAGACAGGTATGAATCGTATCGGCGTACACTACACACAGGTGCTCGACTTTGTCCGCGGTATTAATTTCCATCGCGGTATTCAGTGCGACGGCGTATTTACGCACTTCGCCACGGCCGATGAACCTTCGGGCTGGGACTACAAGCTGCAGTGTCAGCGCTTTACCGAGGCCGTTCAAGCCATTAAGGATGCGGGTTTTGAGTGCGGTATCGTGCACTGCGCCAACACGCCGTCCTCGATGCTCGACCCCTCGATGCATTTTGATATGATTCGCGCCGGCGTTGGCTTGTATGGCATGCAGCCGTGCGAGCTGAGTGGCCGCGTGATGCAGCTTGATCCCGTTATGAGCGTCCATGCGCGCGTGACGCGCGTGGCACACCCTGCGATGGGTGAGGGCGTGGGCTACGGTTTTACCTACCGCGTACCGCGCACGCGCGTTCAGATCTGCACGCTGCCGATCGGTTATGCCGACGGCCTATCGCGTACGCTTTCCAATCGTATGGATGTGCTGTATCGCGGCGAGCGCGTGCATCAGGTTGGCAATATCTGCATGGACCAGTTTATGGTCGCCATTCAGTCCAACCCGGCACACGAGATTCCCGAGGCCGAGTATGGTGACGAGATGATTATTGTCGGCCGCGATGGCGATGTCGAGATCACTATGGACGAGATGGCCCGACTGCGCGGAACGATTAACTACGAGGTCGCCTGCGGCTTTGGCATGCGCCTCGACAAGGTCTACGTGTAGGAGTCGCCATGGGCGTCATGCACATCCCCGGCCATACCCATCAGGCACCACGTGAGGTCGCACTCGAGGAAATTGAGGCCGTTCTGGGCGATTGTCACCTCTGCCAGCTCTACCAGTCGCGTCACAATATCGTGTTTGGCGTGGGAAACCCCCGCGCTCGTGTGATGTTTATTGGCGAGGCGCCGGGCCGCAATGAGGATTTGCAGGGCGAGCCCTTTGTGGGGGCGGCAGGCGAGGACCTCAACGGCATTTTGTCGCTGGCGGGGCTCAAACGCGAAGACGTCTACATTGCCAACGTGCTTAAGTGCCGCCCGCCGGGAAACCGCAATCCACGTCCCGAGGAAGTGCTGGCTTGCTCGCCGTTTTTGCGCGAGCAGATTCGAAGCATCTGGCCCGATATTATCGTGACGCTCGGCAACCCCGCGACGCACTTTGTGCTTAAGACCGAGATTGGCATTACTAAGCTGCGCGGCAGGTTCCACCAGATGGGGCATTTTGTAGTAATGCCCACTTTCCATCCGGCAGCAGCGCTACGCAATCCGGCGTGGCAGGAGCTGCTGGAGGAAGACTTTAAGATGCTGGGCGATTATCTGGAGCGACATCCCGCACCAGAGGACGCCTCGGAATAATAAGGAGCATATATGTCCCTGGAGCGCCTGGGGGTAGGTACTTACAAAACGACTTGCGCTGCCGATACGGAGTACTTTGGCGAGCTAATTGCACCGTGCCTTGAGGACGGCGATGTGCTCATCCTGACCGGTGGCCTGGGAGTGGGCAAAACTCACTTTACCAAGGGCGTCTCGCGCGGGCTGGGCGATGAGCATATGGTTACGAGCCCTACGTTTGCGCTCATGGCCGTTCACGATCAAGGTCGTATTCCTCTGTTTCACTTTGATCTATACCGCCTGGAGCATGCCTACGAGCTCGAGGATACGGGCATTTTCGATGTGCTGGGCTATGAGGGTGCTTGCCTGCTGGAATGGGGCGAACAATTCCAAGACGAGCTGACGGATGAGTATCTTTCGGTGACGCTCAAGCGTGATGAGGGCGACAGTGATGTGCGAACGATAACGCTCGAGGCGCACGGTGACCGCGCAATGGAGCTTTCCCATTTGATTGATAAGGCTGTACAAGATGAGCTTGCATAACGACAACGCGCTGGTGGTGGCGCTCGATACTTCGACCGACATGCTTGCCTGCGCGGCAAGCTGGATTGATGGGCAGACGGGCGAGACGAAGCTCGTGAGTGGCGACCACATGTGTCGCCGTCACGCCAACGTTGAGCTCGTGAATACCGTTGATGGCGTGCTGGCTCAAGCCGGTCTGGATCGCAGCGATGTTGGTTGCTATGTGGTCGGCCGCGGCCCGGGGTCCTTTACGGGTGTGCGCATCGGCATCTCCACTGCCAAGGGCCTCGCGCGTGGTGCCAATGTTCCGCTGCTGGGCGTGTCGACGCTCGACGCTTGCGCTTGGACGGCGTGGAAGGCTGGCGTGCGCGGCAAGCTTGGTATCTTGGCCGATGCTATGCGCGGTGAGGTATATCCGGCGCTGTATATGCTGGTTGATGAGGGTCCCGAGCGTCAATTTGAGCGCGAACACGTGGTCAAGGCCGCCGTGGCGCTCGATGAGTGGCGCCAAGCAGCGGACTGGGACCAGGTTCAGCTGACCGGTGACGGTCTCGTGCGCTATGACAAGCTGCTGGGTGAGGACGAGACCGCCCGCTGCGTGGAGCGCGACCTGTGGTGGCCTTCGGGCGAGGGCTTGCTGCTCGCGCACGCTGCGGGTGACGGCGATCCGGCCCGCGTCTTGCCGATTTACACGCGCCTTTCGGATGCCGAGGAAAACGAGCGCAAGCGTCTTGGTCTTGCCGAGAGTGCGCAGAGCGAAATTACGGGTGTTGCCGATGAGCTCGCCGGTCGTCATCTGCAGTTCCGTCCCATGGGCGCGGCGGATGCCGAGGGCACGAGCGCGCTGGAGGCTGCCTGCTTTGAAGGTGCCGGACACGAGGCGTGGACGCCGGGCATGTTCCTGTCCGAACTGGGCGAGGACGTCGCTGCGCCGCGTAGTTGGTGGGTGGCACACGACGACGGCAAGCTGCTGGGCCTTGCCGGCGGTATGGTCGTGGACGGTGATGTGCAGATTCTGGATGTCGCCGTCGACCCGGCACATCGCCGCGAGGGCATTGCCCGCAAGCTGCTGTCGCACGTGAGCTATGATGCCCAGATGCTCGGCTGCACCACGGCTTCGCTCGAGGTCGAGGACGGTAACGAGGGGGCGATCGCGCTTTATAACGCTCTGGGCTTTACCGAGGCTGGCCGTCGCCGCGGCTACTACGGTGTCGGCAAGGATGCCATCGTCATGACGGCTCCGCTGCCCCTGGTGCTTCCGGTCGACAATGCTTCGCCCGAGCCGACGGCGGCAGAGCAGCGCGTATGGCCGCTGCCTGCGTCCGGGCGCTCCGAGGGGGAGCGTGCCGAAATTGAACGCCGCCGCCTAGTGCTCGCTATCGAGAGTTCCTGCGACGAGACGGCCGTGGCGATTATCGATGCGGATGGCAATATGCTGGCCAACCAGGTGTCGACGCAGATTGATTTTCACGCCCGCTTTGGCGGCGTGGTGCCCGAAATCGCCTCGCGCAAGCACGTTGAGGTGATTGTGAGTGTCGTGGATGCGGCGCTCGAGGATGCCGCAGCATCGCTGGGCCTTACGGGCGGAGCCATTGCACCAAGTGAGCTTGCCGCCGTGGGCGTGACGCAGGGTCCGGGCCTGGTGGGCGCGCTCGTGGTTGGCGTCGCCTTCGCCAAAGGCTTTGCCTACGCTGCTGGCAAGCCGCTCGTGTGCGTCAACCATCTTGAGGGTCATCTGTTTGCCAACTTGCTGGCGCAGCCCGACCTCAAGCCGCCGTTCATCTTCACGCTTGTCTCGGGCGGGCACACCATGCTCGTGCACGTGAAGGCATGGGGCGACTACGAGGTGCTTGGTGAGACACTCGACGATGCTGTGGGCGAGGCCTTCGACAAGGTAGCCAAGGCGTTGGGTCTGGGCTATCCCGGTGGCCCCATCATCTCCAAGCTGGCCGAGACGGGTAACCCCCGCGCGATCGATTTTCCTCGCGCGCTTAACAGCAGGGGAGACTATCGTTTCTCGCTTTCTGGTCTTAAAACGGCCGTGACGCTCTACATCGAGCAGGAGACCAAGGCCGGGCGCACGATTCACTTGTCCGATCTGGCGGCTTCGTTTGAGGCAGCTGTCTTTGACGTGCAGTACAAGAAGGCCAAAAACGCATTGCACGCTACCGGATGCAAGGAATACTGCATCGGTGGCGGCGTCTCGGCCAACCCGCATCTGCGCGAGATGATGATCAAGAAGCTCGGGCGCCAGGGGATTCGCGTAACGGTGCCGCCCTTGTCTGCCTGTACCGATAACGCAGCCATGATCGCGGAGGTCGCCCGCCGTAAATTCGACCGAGGCGAAATCTCGCCGTTCGACGTCGACGCCGATCCAAACATGACGCTGTAGTCGTACGGGTGCGGTCCCCGGCGCTGCCCGGGCGCCAGCGGCCGCATATGAACTTTCCTGCTCTACAGTCCTGCTCACGACGGAGGCCACATTAAGTGGCCTCCTGTTCGTGCGGAACTCGCGATAAAGTTCATATGCGGCCGCTGGCGCCCGGGCAGCGCCGGGGACCTTTCTGTATCGATGCGGCTTCTGAGCCGGATTGGCGTCGACAACGTCCGGCAAGGTTAGCCAGCTGCGTCGAATTTCCGGCGTGCTTTAGCTGAAAGAAAAAGATAGTGTGCGGAGCTTTGCTCCGCATTTGGGATGGGAGCCCCTGAGAGCCGCGGGAGCCGGGCGGCGCATATGAACTTTATCGCGAGTTCCGCACGCAAAGGAAAGCACTTAATGTGCTTTCCGTCTTGCGCAGGACTGTAGAGCAGGAAAGTTCATATGCGCCGCCCGGCTCCCGCGGCTCTCAGGGGCATCTCTCATGCAAAAACTTTTGTCGGGTAAAGTCCGAGGTCAGTGGCGTTTTATACCGAGAAATCCAAAAAAGTTGAAAATTCATTACAAATTTGCGTTGACTTTAGGTAACTAAAGTTTCATACTCCTTTTCAACAACTGGGGGATGTGAACACGCACGGATCGTTCGCATCATGATCGAAGAGGATTTCTTAGACATGTTCACGCATCAGCTAAACATTATCAGCGTAGTAATTATCTGATGCGGGTTAGCACATACAGCTAGCCCGTACGATAACGGGCGGCTGATGAAGATGAGGGCCGTCGAGCGCAACCGACGGCCCTCATTTTCTATGTCTATGAAGTTCTTTTTAGAGGAGGAAATGTAATGAACGGAGTTTTGCTCATGGTTGTGGCCGCGGCGGTGCTCGCCTGCGGCTATCTGGGCTATGGCCGATGGCTGGCCAACAAGTGGGGCGTTGACAAAGAGGCCCTCACGCCGGCCAAGCGCATGAAAGACGGCAACAGCTTCTCGCCCGTCTCCGCCTTCACCGCGTTCTCGCACCAGTTCAGCTCGATCTGCGGTGCTGGCCCTGTTACGGGTACGATCGTCGCCATGGCCTTCGGCTGGCTTCCCGTCGTGCTCTGGGTCCTCGTCGGTGGCATCTTCTTTGGCGCCGTCCACGACTTTGGCGCCCTGTACGCCTCGATGAAGAACAACGGCAAGTCCCTGGCCCAGCTCATCGAGAAGTACATCGGCAAGACCGGCCGTCGCCTGTTCCTGCTGTTCTGCTGGCTGTTCTGCATCATCGTCATCGCCGCTTTCACCGACATGGTCTGCAAGACGTTCATGTTCACCCCGGCCGTTGACGCTTCTGGTGCTGCTACCGGTGCCATCGACTTCACCAAGTCCTATGCCGCTGGCTGCGCTGGCACCATCTCCATCCTGTTCACCTTCGTCGCCATGGCCTTTGGTTGGGCCCAGAAGAAGTTCAACCTCACCGGCGCTGCCGAGTTCGTCACCGGCGTGGTACTCATGGTCCTCATGTTCGCCGTCGGCATGCAGTTCCCGGTCTACCTGGACAAGTTCCAGTGGTTCGCCGTCGTCATGGTCTACCTGGTCTTTGCCGGTGCCATGCCCATCCAGATGCTCAAGACCCCTCGCGACTACCTCACTTCCATCATGATGATCGTCATGATCGTCTGCGCTGTCCTCGGTATCGTCGTCCTGGGCGCTAACGGCCAGGCCACCATCACCGCTCCGGTCTTCACCGGCTTTAGCAATGCCTCGGGCATGATGTTTCCGGTCCTGTTCGTCTCCGTTGCCTGCGGTGCTCTCTCCGGTTTCCACAGCCTCGTTTCTTCTGGTACCTCCTCCAAGCAGGTCGAGAAGGAGCAGGACGCCGTCAAGGTCGGTTACGGCGCCATGATCGTCGAGTCCTTCGTCGGTATCCTTGCCATCATCGTCGCCGGCATCATGTTCTCCGACATGAACACCGCCGGTACCGGCGCCCTTAACGCCGGCGTCGCTTCCACCCCGTTCCAGATCTTCGCCGCTGGCATCTCCCGCGGTATGCAGGCCTTCGGCGTTGACGGCACGCTCGCAACCGTCTTCATGACCATGAACGTTTCCGCTCTGGCCCTGACCTCGCTCGATGCCGTCGCCCGCATCGCTCGCACCTCGTTCTCCGAGTTCTTTGCCCAGACCAACGACGCCCTGGCCATCGAGTCCAAGGCCGGCTACATGAAGGTTCTCGGCAACCCCTGGTTCGCCACGGTCGTTACCCTGCTTCCTGGCCTCGCCCTCGCCTTTGGCGGCTATGCCAACATCTGGCCGCTCTTTGGTGCTTCTAACCAGCTGCTCGGCGGTATGACCATGATCACCCTCGCCGTGTTCTGTAAGTGCACCGGCCGCAAGGGTTGGATGCTCTACGTGCCCGTCGCCTTCCTGCTCTGCTGCACCTTCACCTCGCTGGTCCAGAGCGCCATGGGCTGCATGACCGCCGTCCAGGCCTACGGTTTCTTCGGCACCATCCCGGCTACCGCCACCACGGCTGCCGTTTCCGTCGCCGCCACCAAGGGCCTGCAGCTCGTCTTTGCCGTCCTGCTGATGGTCCTGGGCCTCATCGTTGCCGTCAACTGCCTCAAGGAGTTCTTCGGCAAGGAGGCCGGTTCCATGCCCGACGAGGAGCCCGAGTGGTCCGAGATGGGCAAAGTCGAGTATGGCCGCGCCGCTGCCGCCGAGGCTCCCGCCGACGCCGAGGCTGCCAAGGCGTAATCGACCTGACGAGTTGAACGTCACATCTATACAACTCGATAAGACCGGGTCCGCGGCTGCGCGGGCTCGGTCTTTTTTCATGCAAAAGCGGGCGATGCCCGAGTGTTCTAGCAGATGTTTTGCGTGGATAAGGGCGCGCGTTGTACCATATAGACGTATATGTGTACATATGAAAGGGGCCCCGTGGCCAAGACGGTATATTCCGATAACCAAAATAGTGTCGATGCCCTGGCTGAGCGTCTGAGCAGCCAGACGTCGCTTTCTGCCGAGCGCGCCAAGCTAGTTGCCTACGACCTGCTCTGCCGCAAGGCACTCAAGATCAAGTCGAGCGCGCTGGCGCAGATTTTCCGCTCCGTCGATAAGGAATGCGACACCAAGGCGATTCGCGACGAACTCATCGCGGCAAAGATCGTTACCAAGATCGAGGGCAGCGGCATTAACGGACGTCCGGCGTTCTATACCATTCATGCCGAGATAAGTGATGCTCAGGAGCAGCTTGCCGAGGCTGTCGAAGAGGCCGTCGAGGACGTTGTCGAGGCGCCCGCTTCGGTGGAAACGGCCCCGCGCGAGCATGTCGATACCGACGAGCTGCTCGATGAGAACGTCGTTCGCGCCTTTACGGCCAAGGCCGGCCGCGGCGGTTTTGGTGGGGGCGGAAAGCGCGATGCTCAGCGCCGTGCCCAGCAGGAGCGCTTCCGTCGTGCCGTGGCTCAAAAGGATGAACTCGATACCGAGACTGTTGTGACCGAGGTTGCCGCTGAGTCGCAAAAGCCCGTGGAGGAGCAAAAACCCGTGGAGGCCCAAGAGCCCAAGCGTCGTCGCGGTGCTCACTTTAAGGCTGTGCAGCAGGATGTCGCGCATGAGGCTGAAGAGCCTTCCGAGGTTGCAGGCGATGCTGAGGAGTCTGCCAAGAGGGTTTCGGGTTCGTGTCGTCCCGGCCGCGGTTTTGCGGGGCGCGCGTATCCCATAAAGCGTCAGGAGAAGGGCGAGCCGGCTTCGACCGCTCAGGCCGATAAGGCCGAACAAACTGAGAAAACCGTTGAGCCGGTGGCTTGCGAGCAGCAACCTTCCGAGTCGCAGTCTGCGGCTGACACCGAGGTCAAAGCTCAACAGTCCGCTGATAAGCAGACAGGGGAGAGCGCCTCAAGCAAGCCCCGCCGCCGTCGTCACCGCGGCGGTCGTGGCTCAAATGCCGAGGCCGTGGCCGAGAAGGCAGCGATGCAAAGCAAGGATGCGAAGGCTGAGGCCCTGGTGGAGCAGCCCAAGCGCCAGCCGGCGAAGGGGGACAAGCCCGAGCGCTCGCAAAAGGGTCCGTCCGCGCCAAAGCAAGAGCGCAAAGCTCAGGCGGATTCCAAGCGCAAATCCCAGGCGCAGCCCAAACCGACTGCAAACGATGCGGCCGCCCAGCAGCCTGAGCTGCCCGCTCATGGCGAGGTTTCGGCGTTTGCTCTGGCCCGTGTCCTGGGCAGGCAGCTGCTCAAGGTCGTTCCCACGCCTACGGCGCTCTCCAAGATTAAGGAGCAGCAGACTCAAATCGTTAAGGTCGAGGGCAAGGACGGCAATAAGGCTCCGCAGCGCACTCAGCACAACGAGATGTCCAACCGCAAGATTGCCGAGGAGATTGCGATCATCCAGGCTTGGATAGAGCAGAATCGCGGCGCCGACACGCCGGTCGCTTCGCGTCGCCAGCGCGCCTACCAGATTTTTAACGATGAGAAGGCCTTTGACGGCAAACACGGCGAGCGCCTGATTCGGCGTATGACCGAAAAGGGCATCAGCATGCAGGCAATCAAGGTTGCTCCCAACCGTCCTGTGCACTTTACGGGCTTCTTTACGCTGGGCGCCGACAAGCCGTTCATTATGGTTGAGAACCTGGACACCTATGACGAGATCGTCAAGCTCCTGCGCGGCCGCAAGCACGCCAAGCTTTTTGGCACCAAGGTGGGTGGCGTGATCTTTGGCGGCGGCTGCAAGGCGAGCGTTTCACACGCACTGGATGATTATCTGGCCGAGATCGGCTATCGCTTTAACTATGTCTACTACGTGGGCGACATTGACCGAGAGGGTGCGCGCATTGTCGAGCAGACCCGTAACGCCAATGTGGTTGAGATTCGCCTGCATGCCGGTATGTATCGCGCCATGCTCGCCGAGCACAAGCGTCGCGTGAAAGCTGGCGGCGAGTGCGAGCCCGCAGCTGCCAACCAGGGTGTGCCGCAGAACCTGGCTGCGACGATCAAAGATCTGCCCATGGTCACGCGCGTGCAGTTCCGCAACGTGCTGCGCGAGGGCGGGCGCATTCCGCAGGAGATTCTGATGACCGCAGACTATCGGGATGGCGACTCGGGAAGCTTCGACCGCATGCTGAACAATTAGCTCCGCCGTTCTACCGAACGGCGGTCTTCTTGACGCTGCGAGGGGCCCTGGCACGGCAATCTGACGTTCAACTTCGGCGGCGCGACCAGAAGGTCAGCGCCGCCTTGTTTCACGTCACCTTGCCATACCAGGGCCCCTCTCGCTGTCACGTCCAAAACATCGAGGTTAAGTGGCCTCCTGTTCGTGCGGAACTCGCGATAAACCTAAGCCGGTGTCCCCGCTCTCCCGGGGCCTGTGGTTACTTGGTTGTTGCATGCGGCTCGCTTTTCGGAACAGGGCTGATAATTCTAGATGCAAGGCGCTCTTGGTCGTTATGGGCCTGGGGCGTCTGTCTTATATAGGTAGATTCCTTGCGGGTTCGAATCCCTCCGCTTGCTCACAAGAAAAGCCTCCCGATCGGTTATGCGTTCGAGAGGCTTGTTTCTTTGGCTGGGACGGAGGGATTCGAACCCCCAACAGCCGGCACCAAAAACCGGAGTTCTACCGTTGAACTACGTCCCAATGTGTGGTGTTGCCCAAAAGCAACTCGTTTAGTTTACCTAATCTGCGAGGGCATCGCAAACGCCATCGAGCAGGCGTACGGCGAGTGTCTGCGCGTCGCTGGCCGTGAAGGTGCCGTTGTAGCGCGTCATGCCCGTGAGCTCAATGCGAATGCGTGCCGGCTTCTGCTGTGCGGCGACATTGGCAGTGCGGATGCGCTGGGCCAGGTTGTGGCACTCGGCGAGGGCAATCGTGGCGCGCGGTGCGGCGTCGGCGGGCAGCTCGTCGCTTGCGATCTCGAGCACCAGGTCAACGTCGGTTGGGACCTCGGAGTCGCAGAGCATCATGCCGCTGTTGTCGGTCGTTGCCGTGGCGATATTCCACATGCGCGACGCAACACTGCGTGCGATGGGGTCCTCGCCGATAACGGCAATCTGGAAGCACTCGAGCACGTTGGCGGCGCGAGCAAAACCGATGCGGGACTCGGCTTCGGTGACCGAGGGCTTGCCCTCCCACACATGGTGCAGGCGGTTGATGTAGGCGTAGGTGTCCTGGAAGGCCATGCCGTCGGCAAACAGGCCGACATTTTCCTGGAACTGCTGCAGGGCGGCCTCGGTATGCGGACCAAAGTAGCCGTCGTCTTCGCCACAGGCAAAGCCCAAAACGTTGAGAGCGCGCTGCAGGGCCTGCACATCGGCGCCATGGAAATTGGGCATGCGCAGATAGAGAGTGCGGTCGCCCAGCTTATACGAAGCGTCTACAAGGGCGCTCCAGCAGGGGATATCGACGGCATGACCGGCAGCAAGGCCGCTGTCGAGCCTGAAGGTGCTGACGGCCTGCTCAGTGGTGGCTCCAAAGTACTTGTCGGTGACTTCGGCGGCATCAATCGTGTAGCCGAGCTGCAGGAGACGAGACTGCACGTCTTCGACGGCTGCTCCTTGCATGCCCGTTGTAATAGGTTCCATGAACGAACCCCTTTCGGCGTACCATTCGTACTATTTGAGCGTCTGTCGGATAGACAACGCAAAGGGATGCATAAACATGCACTCAACAGTGTAGCAAGTTGTGCCTAAATACGCTGCTGACAGGTTTTATAACCCCCGTTAGTTAAGGCGCTCCACAAAGAAATCTGCCATGGAGAGGAACAGCTCGCGTGCGTGCGGATCAAGCTCAACGTTCTCGATGGCCGCTTTGGCCTTAGCGGTCAGGTCGAGCGCGTAAGCGTGGGCGTAATCGATGGAGCCGGTCTCCTGGAAGATCTCCACGGCGCGTGCGAGCTGCGCGGGATCATCGGTGCCCGAGGAAAGAATCGCCTCGACCTCGTCGTGGTGGCGCTCATCAGAGAGGGCGTGTACGGCGACAAGCGTGCGCTTGCCCTCGGTGATGTCGGTGCGGAAGTCCTTGTTGGCGGCTTCCTTAGTGCCGACAAGGTTGAGCAGGTCGTCCTGAATCTGAAAGGCAAGGCCCGTGTGCAGGCCAAAGGCGCGCAGCGCTTCGATTTGCTCATCGTTGCCGCCGCCGATAATGGCTCCGGCGGCAAGCGGCGTGGCTCCGCTGTAAAACGCGGTCTTGTGCGTCGCCATGTCCAGGTAGTCATCAACCGAGATATCAAAGCGCCCGTCGCGGACCCAACCCAGGTCGAGTGCTTGACCCTCAATGGTGCGGACGATCATCTCGGTAAGCTCGTGGAGCACGCGCAGCTTCACGTCGGACTCCAGCGTAGGGTCGTCGAGAACCGTCTTGGTGACCATGGTGAGCGCCAGGTCGCCACAATTGATGGCAAGGCCCGTGCCCTCGGTAAGGTGCATGCAGGGCTTGCCTCGACGAAGCTGTCCGTTGTCGGCGATGTCGTCGTGGATCAGCGCGCCCGACTGGAAATGCTCGATGGCTGCCGCGGCGCTGCGGGCGCTCTCAAAGCTACCGCCCACTGCGGTTGCGGCGAGCATGCAGATGAGCGGGCGGTGGCGCTTGCCGGCGTTGGCCGTAAAAGCCGAGAGCGGCGCGTACAGGTAGCGCTCGATATCGGCAGAGGTCGCCTGTCCGTCAAAGAATGTGGCCAGATAGTCGTTAATCTGGCCAAAGTGCTGGGCTAAAAAGCTGGTAAACGGACTGGACACGGGTTCTCGCATTCTTTCTGAGGTTGCATTGGTGCAATATGCAGACAACATATTGCCACATCAGGGCGTTTGGCGCGGCAGTTTTGGCGATTTAGGACAACGGGCGTGCGTTTGATGGAGCGCGCCTAAATCAGCCTAAAATGCTCGAGCGCCGCAACGACACCGTCGTGATCGACGGTGTCGGTCACGTAATCGGCTTTATCCTTGAGATAGTCTGGCGCATTGCCCATGGCGATACCGACATCGACGGCGTTCATCAGCGAGACGTCATTGCTGGCGTCGCCGATGCCATATACGGTTCCGTGGTGGGGATCGAGGGCGTCGAGTACAGACTGGATGCCCCCGCGCTTCGTGCATTCGCGGGGCGAGATTTCGGTTACCTCGAGTTCGAGCTCGTTAAAGCACAGCAGCGGCTCAAGTGCCTTATCTTGAGCGATGTGGTTGGCGAGCGATGTAGACATCAAGATCTTGTAGACACTGTAATGTTGCAGCTGCGTGACTGCGTCGCCCAGGGTGCGCGCGTATCCGGGAGCATCGGGCGCATCGGCACTCATGCGCACGACGCCGTTGAGGCCCTCAAAGCGGATGACCTCGCCCGATTGCTCAAGGTAGGGGGCAAGACGCTGCAGCATACTGGGCGTCATCGACAGATCGCGAATTGCGTGTCCGTTGATCTCGGCGTAACCGCCCGCAAGACAGACGATGCCGGTCCAAGGCAGCTCAAGAAGTTTGGGGTGGATGCAGCTCAGGGTGCGTCCCGTGCAGATAAAGGCCATGTTGCCGTTGGCGACAAACTCGCGGATTGCCTGCGAAACCGCCTCGTTGGGATAGGGGGAGAGGTCCCGCTCGTCTTCGGGAAGGTCTTGGGCGAGCCTGGGGTCTTGCCAGGCGAGCGTTCCGTCGATATCGAAGAAGCAAATATCGCCGCGCTTATGGGCTGCGCTGGCGGCAGGGGAGGCCGAGGTGGTGGGCACAAATTCCGGCTCGAGGCCCATGATCTGGTCAAAATGCTCTTTAACGCGGGGAACGGAGATGCCGATGATCACCTGGGCGGTCTTGCCCGTAATGATGAGGCCCTTGGCGCCCACCGTGACAAACGACGCGTTATCTGCAACGATGGAAGGGTCTGCGACCTCGACGCGCAGGCGCGTGGCGCAGTTGGTTGCGCCCACGATATTGCCAACGCCACCTAAAAGCTGAATTACCCGCTCAGCGAGGACGTGATCTTGATCGGATCGACTATTGACCTCGTCATTGGGAGATTGTTCTTTGGCAAAGCCGCTTTCCGTTAAACGATCGATTGCCGCGCGATTGGCAACATGATCCTCGCGGCCCGGCGTCTTAAGGTCATAGACCAAGATGAGTGCTCGAAAACTAACAAAAAAGATGAGGCTAAAGGCAAGGCCGATACCGAGCGCCAAAAGATAGGCGCCGGCATGCGTGCGCATGAGCGGAATAAAGTTGAAGGCTGCCATCTCCATGAGGCCGCCCGAGAAGATGCCGACGATGCCAAAGAGATTCATGGTTGTGGCAAGGCAAGACGATAAGACGGCGTAGAGAAAAAAGAGCCCGGGGTGGGTGAACATAAAGAGAAACTCGAGTGGCTCGGTAACGCCGCAAACCACCGAGGCGATGATGGCGGGAACAAGGATGACCCTGAGGCCGGCGCGGCGTTCTGGTTTTGCGGTGGAGTAGAACGCAGCCGCGATGGCAGGAAGGCCAAAGAGCTTGACCCAGCCGGTGGCGGTAAAACCGGCCCACGGCGCAAGTTCATTAAGGGGGCGCGTGCTATGGGAGAGGATAGGGAGCAAGCTGCTCCACGTGGCGTAGATGCCGTCGTTAATGACCAGGTTGTCGTAGTAGATCGGCATGTAGAGCAGGTGGTGCAGCCCCATGGCCTCGAGCGCTCGCTCCAAAAACACAAAGATGCCCACGCCAAAGGGGCCGACGCTCGTAAGTGCATGGCGCAGCGTTTCGGTCATTGCGTATACGGAGGGCACGATGGCGGCCGAGATAGCGGCAAGGGCGAACACGGCAAAAAAGCTGATGAGGTAGACCAGCGATGAGCCCGAGAAGGTGCCGAGCCAATCGGGAACCTTGGCATCGTAGAAGCGGTCATGGATGGCGACGACGGTTGCCGATACCGCTAGCGGGCCGATAATGCCGGTGTCGAGCGTCTTAATGCCGTCGATGATGGTGATGCCACTAGCGGAGGTCAAAGACGACGGGTACTTAAGTCCAAGGTTGTCTCCGCTCAGCTTGATGATCTCGCTCAAAAAGAAGCAATAGGCAAAATAGGCCACGAGTGCCTCGAGGCAGCAACGTGCCGGCTGCTTTTGGGCAAGGCCGATGGGCAGCGCTACGGCAAAAAGGAGCGGAAGGCGCTTAAAGACCGTCCACGAGCCACGCTGGATGATAGCCCAGAAAACGTACCAAGGGGTTCCGTATACGGCGAGATCGCCGACGATATCCGCAGACGTTGCGAGGGCGGAGATGCCGACCATAAGGCCTGATATAGAAAAAAGCATGGCGGGCGCGAACATTGCCCCGCCAAAGCGTTGGATTTTTTGCAGCATAATATGCCTTCCGGATGCAACATGCTGTGCAAGCAAGAACGTTTAAACAATGAACTCATTGTAGAGGACTGGCTGCTTGCCGCATTAACGGTTTTGATTCGGTCCGATTTGGGTGTCGGGGGAACCGTCGACGGTAAATAATCCGTGCTTTGCCGATAGACGGTTTAAACAACCCCAAGAAATGCTATCGTGCCTAGCCATACATATTCATTAGAGGTGAAACAATGCCAAAAGCGATATACGAAGGAATCTACCGAGAAATACGCTCGCGCATCATTAATGGGACCTATGCGTTTCAGGAGATGCTGCCAACCGAAGCCGAGCTGACCGCGGAATTTGGCTGCACGCGCAATACCGTCCGTCGCGCCTTGGGTATGCTGGCCGACGGGATGTTTGTGCAGCCCATACACGGCAAGGGCGTGCGCGTTATTTGGCTTAAGGGCGAAACCGACATGTTGGGCGCACTCGAAGAGGTTGAGTCGTTTGGCGAGTTTGCAAAGCGCAACAATGCCGTTGCATCGACGGACGTTAAGTCTTTCGAACATCTGGTTTGCACCGAGCAACTCTCTCGTCACCTGGGCTTTAAGGTGGGCGAGGAGTTGATTCGCGTAGTGCGTGTCCGAAGCCTCAACGGCAACGCGCGCCAAGTGGACCATGGCTATTTTTTGGCGTCGATCGCCAAGGGCCTGACTCCCGAGATCGCGGCAGATTCTATTTACGGCTATCTGGAGCACAAGCGCGGTGTCAAAGTGATGGCGAGCCGTCGTACGGTGAGTGTCGAGCTCGCCAACGATGAGGACTGCAGCTATCTTGACCTCGGCAAATACAACTGCGTTGCCGTCATGGAGAGTCAGTCGTACACCTCGGATGGCATCTTGTTTGAGGTGACGCACACTCGCACACACCCCGAGATCTTCCATTACCGCGTCAATTCCAAGCGATAGCCGGCTAGCTCGCAGCCTGACGAGACTCATGGCCTCAAAGAGAAAACGCCCGGTCAAACCGACGGTACATCGGCTTGACCGGGCGTTTTCTCTGCATTAGATAACAAATAATTGTTTATACAAAACTTGTCAAGTATCAAGTTGAAATTACCGTTCACCGAAGTTTTTCTACCGCTCTAGTAATACTTGTTCAAACAACTAGCCAAATAGCGTATCGTTCAAATCAGCAAAAGGGGCAAAGTCCCCGAGCCAATCTCCGAAGGCGGCGGCAAAGGGTGCCGCCACGGTGTGAAAGGGTGGATTGTAATGAAGAACGAAATGAGCAGAAGGCAGTTCCTGGGCTTTGCTGGTTCCGCGGCTGCAGTTCTTGGTCTGGGCCTCGTGGGTTGCGGTGGTTCTGCCGGCTCCGGCTCCTCTGCTTCTGGTGACGCTGCCGAGGTCTACTTCCTCCAATTCAAGCCCGAGGTCGACAAGGAGTGGAAGGAGATCGCCAAGGCCTATAAGAAGGAGAAGGGCGTCGAGGTCAAGATCGTGACCGCCGCTTCCAACACCTACGAGGAGAAGCTTAAGTCCGAGATGTCCAAGAGCTCCGCTCCGACCCTGTTCCAGGTCAACGGCCCCACCGGTCTTAAGAACTGGAAGGATTACTGCGCCGACCTGTCCGATACCAAGCTCCGCGGTGAGCTCATTGACGACTCCCTGGCTCTGCAGTCCGACGGCAAGGATGTGTGCATCGACTGGGTCCAGGAGAGCTTCGGCATCATCTACAACAAGCAGCTGCTCGAGAAGGCTGGCTACAAGGCCGAGGACATCAACTCCTTCGACAAGCTGAAGGCTTGTGCCGATGACATCCAGGCCCGCAAGGACGAGCTTGGTGTCGAGGGTGCCTTCACTTCCGCCGGCATGGACGACTCCTCCAGCTGGCGCTACACCACTCACCTTGCCAACATGCCGCTCTACTACGAGTTTGAGAAGGAGCACAACCAGGAGGACGACGAGATCAAGGGTGAGTTCCTCGACAACTACAAGCAGATCTTCGACCTGTACATCACCGACTCCACCTGCGATCCTTCGCAGCTTGCTTCCAAGACCGGCGACGACGCCACCAACGAGTTCGCAACCGGCAAGGCCGTCTTCTACCAGAACGGCTCTTGGGCCTACTCTGACCTCGTCAAGGCCGGCATGACCGACGATCAGATTGGCATGATGCCGATCTACATCGGTGTTGACGGCGAGGAGAACCAGGGCCTGTGCTCCGGCGGCGAGAACTACTGGTGCGTCAGTTCCCAGGCTTCCGAGGATGCCCAGAAGGCCACCGAGGACTTCATGTATTGGTGCGTCACCGCTGACACCCCGACCAGCATCATCGCCGACAAGATGGGTCTGACCGCTCCGTTCAAGAGCGCCAAGGAGACTACCAACGTCTTCTCGCAGCAGGCCGTTGCCATGGCCAAGGACGGCAAGAAGACCGTCGCTTGGGACTTCGTCTACATTCCCTCCGAGGAGTGGAAGAAGAACCTCAAGCAGGCTCTGATTGCCTACGCTGCCGATAACACCAAGTGGGACGGCGTCAAGAACGCCTTCGTCGATGGCTGGAAGACCGAGAAGGCCGCTTCCGAGTAAGCAGTTGCTGCCCAAGCTATCTGATTAGCGACAGGGGGCGGGCAGACGTTGGTTTGCCCGCCCCCTGCATATTGAAAGGACCCTTTTATGGGCAAAGCACTCAAGCGCTGGTGGCCGCTCTTTATGCTGCCCACGTGCCTGGCGTTTATGATCGGGTTCGTGATCCCTTTTATCCAGGGCTTCTATCTCTCGTTCTGCCAGTTTATTATCATTAGTAACGCGCACTTTGTCGGTATCGAGAACTACGTGCGCGCGCTGTCCGATCCGCAGTTCTCCACGTCGTTCTTCTTTACCGTGGCGTTTGCCTTCCTGTCGACGGTGCTCATCAACGTGATCGCCCTGGCCATTGCGCAGGCGCTCACCCGCAAGGCGCTCAAAGGCACCAACATCTTCCGTACGATCTTCTTTATGCCTAACCTGATCGGCGGCATCGTGCTGGGCTACATTTGGCAGATTCTGATCAACTGCCTGCTCTCCAACGTGGGCGCCCAGCTCATCGCTCTTAACTCTGCTGCTGGCTTCTGGGGCCTTATCATCCTGACCCTGTGGCAGCAGGTCGGCTACATGATGATCATCTACATCGCTGGTCTGCAGTCCATTCCGTCCGACTACATCGAGGCCGCCAAGGTCGACGGCGCTACGGCATGGCAGACGTTTTGGAAGGTTAAGATCCCTAACCTGATGCCGACCATCACCATCTGCCTGTTCCTGTCCATCACCAACGGCTTTAAGCTGTTCGACCAGAACCTCGCCCTTACCGGCGGCGCTCCCGCGCACTCCACCGAGATGCTCGCCCTGAACATCTACAACACGTTCTATTCGCGTGCCGGTATCGCATGGCAGGGCATTGGTCAGGCCAAGGCGGTTATCTTCTGCATCCTGGTCGTGGCCATCTCCATGATCCAGCTTAAGGCCACGAGGTCCAAGGAGGTGCAGCAGTAATGAAACGCGATAAGGTTATCAACCGCGCGCTCTCGATTTTCTTTACGATCCTGTCGCTCGCGTGGATCTACCCCGTGTTCATGATTGCGCTTAATTCTTTTAAGAAAGCGACCGCAATCAGCACCACCACGGCATTCGATCTGCTCACGCCCGAGACGTTCAACGGCCTCGCAAACTACATGCACGCCCTTAACGAGCAGGGCTTTGCCTCGGCATTTATGTACTCGCTCATCATCACGGTCACGTCGGTCGTGCTGATCTTGGTGTGCTGCTCCATGTGCGCTTGGTACGTGGTTCGTGTCAACAACAAGATCTCGAACTTCTTCTATTACCTGTTCGTGTTCTCGATGGTCGTGCCGTTCCAGATGCTCATGTTCACGCTGTCCAATTTGGCGGACCGCATCGGCTTTAACACGCCGTTCAACATCTGCTTTATCTATCTGGGCTTTGGCGCGGGCCTGGCGGTCTTTATGTTCGCCGGCTTTGTAAAGAACATCCCGCTCGAGATCGAGGAGGCGGCCATGATCGACGGCTGCAACCCGGTCCAGGTGTTCTTTAAGATTGTCCTTCCCATCATGAAGCCCACCTATCTTTCGGTCGGCATTCTCGAGACCATGTGGGTCTGGAACGACTACCTGCTGCCCTACCTTACGCTCGACTCCACCAAGTACAAGACCATTCCTATCTTGATCCAGTACTTCCGCGGCGGCTACGGCCACGTCGAGCTCGGCCCCATGATGGCCTGCATCATGATGGTCGTTATCCCCATCGTCATCATGTACATCCTCTGCCAGAAGTACATCATCGACGGTGTGGTGGCAGGTGCCGTCAAGGGCTGATGCCGTAACTGTTTTGCAAGTTTTGGCGGCGTCCCTCAGCGCGGCGCCGCGTATCGAAAGGTAAAGACATGGCCGAGATTGTTCTCAAACATGTTCAGAAGGTGTATCCCAACAACGAGTCAAAAAAGAAGGGCTTCTTTGGCAAAAAGAAGAAGACCGAGGAGAAGAAGCACAACCTCAAGGTTACCGAGGACGGTGTGCTCGCTGTAGAGGACTTCAACCTCACCGTTCACGACCAGGAGTTCGTCGTCCTCGTTGGCCCCTCTGGCTGCGGTAAGTCCACGACGATGCGCATGGTCGCCGGCCTGGAGGACATTACCTCGGGCGATGTGCTCATCGATGGCAAGCGTGTCAACGACGTGGCGCCCAAGGACCGCGACATCGCCATGGTGTTCCAGAGCTACGCTCTGTACCCCAATATGACGGTGTACGAGAACATGGCATTTACGCTCGAGCTCAAGAAGGTTCCCAAGGACGAGATCGACCGCAAGGTTCGCTCTGCTGCCGAGATTCTGGGCATTACCGAGTACCTCGACCGTAAGCCCAAGGCGCTCTCCGGCGGCCAGCGCCAGCGTGTCGCTATCGGCCGCGCCATCGTGCGTGACCCCAAGGTTTTCCTGATGGACGAGCCGCTGTCCAACCTGGACGCCAAGCTTCGTAACCAGATGCGTGCCGAGCTCATTAAGCTGCGCCACGAGATCAAGGGCACGTTCATTTATGTTACTCACGACCAGACCGAGGCCATGACCCTTGGCGACCGTATCGTGGTCATGAAGGACGGCGTCGTCCAGCAGATCGCCACGCCGCAGGAGGTCTTCAACCATCCCGCGAACATCTTCGTCGCCGGTTTCATCGGCGTGCCGCAGATGAACTTCTTCGATGCCCAGCTGGTGCGCTCGGGCGACGGCTTTACCGTCAAGACCGACGACATGAATGTCGCGCTGGCCCCCGAGACCTGCGCTCAGCTCGCCCTTAATTGGGACGGCGGCGACGTGAAGGAGATCACGGCCGGCGTACGTCCCGAGCAGATTCTGCTTGCCGAAAAGGGCGAGGAGGGTGCGCTTCAGGGCACCATCGAGGTCACCGAGCTCATGGGTTCGACCGAGCATGTCCACGTGACCGCTCCCGATGGCCAGTTCGTCCTGATCATTCCCGTTGTCGACCTTGAGGCCAAGGGTGCGCTCAAGGCGGGCGACTCCATCTGGTTCAAGTTCGAGAAGAACGCGACCCATCTCTTCGATAAGGTGTCTGGCAAGAACCTTATCTAGGCCCGGTGCATCCAGGCCCTCCCTTTGGGCGACTGCGGTATTGCCATCCTTTTGCCGCGGTCACATATAAGACTCCCCTCCCGTCCACTGGGCGAGAGGGGAGCCTTTCTTTGTGTTGGGACCGTTCGTCTGTCAGTTTGTCTCAATCTGTAACAGGAGGAGGGCCAAATTGGGTCTAGATGTTACAGATTGAGACAGCATCGAGCTGCCTATCCTTTCATCTCGATCTGTAACACGGGAGGCTGATTTCGGCAGCTACCTGTTACAGAACGAGATTGTTTGGTCGAGACAAATCACGGGCCGGCGTATCGGCACAAAAAGCGGAGCCGCGTTGCCGCGACTCCGCTTTCAAGAGGATGGGTAAAGAAAACGAAATTAGCTCAGGTGCCAAATCTCGTCGTTGTACTGTGAGATCGTGCGGTCAGACGAGAAGGTGCCGGCGTTGGCGATGTTGATCAGCGCCTTGCGCATCCAAGCGTCCTGGTCCTCGTAGTCTGCCAGCACGCGCTCCTTGGTCTGGATGTACTCCTCAATGTCGAGCAGGGCCATAAACCAGTCCTTGCCCTTGATGTCGTCGTGCAGACGCTGCAGGCGCTCGGCGTTGCCGGTCGCCATAAAGGCGGGGTTGGTGATGAAGTCCACCAGCAGCTTGATGCCGGGCTTGCGATAGAGCGCGCCGGCGTCATAGCTGCCGTCGGCGTAGAGCTGTTCGACCTGCTTGGAGGAAGCGCCGAAGGTGTAGATGTTCTCGTCACCCACGAGCTCGGCAATCTCCACGTTGGCACCGTCAAGCGTGCACAGGGTCAAAGCGCCGTTGAGCATGAACTTCATGTTGGAGGTTCCGCTCGCCTCCTTGGAGGCCAGGCTGATCTGCTCGGAGATGTCGGCGGCGGGGATCACGCGCTCGGCAGCAGTGACGTTGTAGTTCTCGATCATGACAACCTGCAGGTAGGGGGCCACATCGGGATCGTTTGCGATCCACTGGGAAAGCGTCAGGATCAAATGGATGATGTCCTGTGCGATGGTGTAGGCAGGTGCCGCCTTGCCGCCAAAGATGATGGTGACGGGGTGTTTAGGTCTGTTACCGTTCTTGATGTCGAGGTACTTCCAGATGATGTAGAGCGCGAGCATCTGCTGGCGCTTGTACTCGTGGATTCGCTTGACCTGAACATCGATGATGGCGTTGGAGGGAATGGTCACACCCTGCTCGAGCGCCATGAACTGGCGCATGATGGCCTTGGCTTCGGTCTTGGTGGCAGCCAGGCGCTCAAGAACATCCTTGTCGTCAACGAACTCGGCAAGCTTGCTCAGGTCGCCGGTGCTGCGCCAATCGGTGCCGATTACATCGTCGAGCAGGCTGGCGAGCGCGGGGTTGGCGCCGTGGATCCAACGGCGGAAGGTGATGCCGTTGGTCTTGTTGGAGAACTTCTCGGGATAGATCTCGTAGAACGGGTGAAGCTCGGTGTCCTCCAGAATCTTGGTGTGGAGCGCGGCGACGCCGTTGATGGAGAAGCCAAAGTGGATGTCCATGTGAGCCATGTGGACGGTGTCGTGCTCGTCGATGATGGCGACGCGCGGATCATCGTGCTCGGCCTTGGCAACCTCGTCGAGCTTGACGACGATGTCGGCGATGGCGGGCGAGACCTTCTGCAGGCTGGCGAGCGGCCACTTCTCGAGTGCCTCGGCAAGGATCGTATGGTTGGTGTAGGCGACCATGGAGCGCACGATGGTAACGGCCTCGTCAAACTCGATGTCGTGCTCGGTGGTGAGCAGGCGGATGAGCTCGGGAATGACCATGGTGGGGTGCGTGTCGTTGATCTGGACCACGGCGTAATCGGCCAGATCGTGCAGGTTGCTGCCGCGCTCGACGGCCTCGTCGATCAGGAGTTGGGCGGCGTTGCTCACCATGAAGTATTCCTGGTAGATACGAAGCAGGCGGCCCTGCTCGTCGGAATCATCCGGATAGAGGAACAAGGTGAGGTTCTTGGCGATCTTCGTCTTATCGAAGTCGATGGAGCTGCCGGGGACCAGGCCGTCGTCGACACTTGCCAGGTCAAACAGACGCAGGCGGTTCTTGGTGGGCTGGCCGTAACCGGGCACATCGATGTTGACGAGCTTGGAGGTGACGGCAAAATCGCCAAACTCGACGGTGTAGGAGCGGTCGTCATCGATCAGGATGTCCTGCTCGCCAAGCCACTCGTCGGGGACGGCCTTTTGCTGGTTGTCGGAAAAGCGCTGACGGAACAGGCCGTAATGGTAATTGAGGCCCACACCGTCACCGGTAAGGCCCAGCGTGGCAATGGAATCCAGGAAGCACGCGGCCAGGCGACCCAGGCCGCCGTTGCCCAGCGACGGTTCGACCTCAAATTCCTCAATCTTGTTGAGGTCGTGGCCGGCAGCGGTGAGCTGGTCTTTGACCTCGGCATAGATGCCAAGGTCGATCATGTTGTTGATCAGCAGTTTGCCAATCAAAAATTCGGCGGAAATGTAATAGAGCTTTTTCTTGCCGTTGTTGAGTGGGCAGGCGGCGGAGCGCTCCTGCACGAGTTTGACCAGCAGCTTGTAAATGCGACGGTCGTCGAGCTGCTCGAGCGAGGTGCCAAAAGACTGCTCGGCGAGTTCCATGAGGTTAATTTGGGGCATGTTTTCTCCTGTGATGGGTTGTTTCATGTCTGCAATTCATAAGAAGCCCGCGCGAGGGGATTGGGGTGGCCTCGCGCGGGAAAAGCAAGCGCGTCCGCACGGTGGGGAGGGGTCGGGCGCGGTAGCTCCTATTGAGGAAGCTCGATTTCGGCTTCCGACGGGATGCGGAAGTAGGTCTCGGTCCAGTCGGTGAGTTTGTGCTCGAGCTCGCGGGTGATGGCGCCGTCGAGCATGCGCCAGGTCCAGTTGCCGCCCAGCGTGGCAGGGGTGTTGATGCGCGCCTCGTTGCCCAAGTTGAGCAGATCCTGCATGGTGTAGATGCACGTGTCGCTCACGCTGGCGGCGATGGTGCGATTGAGTGCATCTGCCATGGGTTCGCCGGCCTGCTGATGGGTGTACAGGGCTGCCTGCTCACGCTGACGCGGGGTGGCCGTTCCCTCAAACCAACCGCGCGCCGTCTCGTTGTCGTGGGTGCCCACATAGGCGACGGTGTTGGCGATGTAGTTATGCGGCAGGTAGTACGAGTTGGTGCCCTCAAAGGCAAACTGCAGGATCTTCATGCCGGGGAAGCCCGAGTTGTCGCGCATGTCGATGACGCCGGGGGTGAGGAAGCCCAGGTCCTCGGCAATGATGGACAGCGTGCCGAGCTTTTCCTCGAGCGTCTTGAAGAACTTGAGGCCGGGACCCTGCGTCCACGAACCGTAGGACGAATCGGGTGAGGAGAACGGCACCTCCCAATAGGCCTCGAAGCCGCGGAAGTGATCCAGGCGGATGACGTCGTACATGTCGAGGGCGGCGCGAATGCGGCCCTCCCACCAGGAGAAGCCGTCGGACTCCATGGCGTCCCAGTCGTAGATGGGGTTGCCCCAGTACTGGCCGGTGGCCGAGAACTGGTCGGGCGGCGTGCCGGCGACGCTCACCGGATTGCCGGCGGCGTCGATCTTAAAGAGCTCAGGTGTCGCCCACATCTCGACGGAGTCACGCGAGACATAGATGGGCAGGTCGCCGATGATGAGAATGTCGCGCTCGTTGGCATAGGCCTTGAGGCGGCTCCACTGGCGATCGAAAAAGTACTGCGTCATCTGGTGGTAGAGCATATGCGCCGGATGGTCGGCGCAGACCTTGGCGGAAGCCTCGCCGCGGGTGCGGAGCTCCGCGGGCCACTCCCAAAACGCCTTGAGACCGCACTCCTCTTTGACGGTCATGAACTCACAGTAGGGGATGAGCCAGTCCTCGTTGGCCTGGATAAAGTCATCGAAATCGGCCGGCTTGTCGGCAGCAAAGCGCTCAGCGGCGCGGTCGAGAATCTGACGGCGGCCGTCAAAGATAGCACCGTAGTCGACATTGCTGGGGTCGGATCCCAGATACACGCCATCGATATCGCGCTGCTCCAGATACCCTGCCTCGATAAGCTCGGCAAAGTCGATAAAGTTGGGGTTGCCTGCGCGGGCCGAGAACGACTGATAGGGCGAATCGCCATAGCTGGTCGTCGTAAGGGGCAGAATCTGCCAGTAATGTTGTTTGCACGAGGCGAGAAAATCGACGAAGTCGTAGGCATTCCAGCCAAAGCCGCCGATTCCGTATGGTCCGGGCAGAGATGAGACGGGCATGAGGACGCCGCTTGCACGCTCCATGAATGCGCTCACCAACCTTCTTGTTGTGGGGTCGGCCTGCCGATGGGTGTGCAGTCCGCCTCCGATGTTCTGATTCGGTACGCCTATTGTAAAACATGTTGTTTAAACATGTACAGGCAAGATAAAAAAGTTGGTCGATTTTCGGCGAATGGTTACATGCCATGAAAAAGCCCCGACCTCACAACGTGAGATCGGGGCAAGAGCGGTATGTAGGTTTTTGCTACTCGGCGTCGGCGAAGCCGTTGGGGTTGTGGCTCTGCCAGTTCCAGCTATCGCGGCAC
The DNA here is from genome assembly GCA_036301285.1 of Collinsella aerofaciens. GTDB lineage: Bacteria > Actinomycetota > Coriobacteriia > Coriobacteriales > Coriobacteriaceae > Collinsella > Collinsella aerofaciens_BS. The sequence continues at coordinate 7,264 of JAXJET010000001.1, read as the reverse complement.
ATGTCCGCGATGTCGTACTGGGCCTTCCAGCCCATCATGCGCTCGGCCTTGGAGGCATCGCACCAGTTGGCAGCGATGTCGCCGGCGCGGCGCTCGCGGATCACGTAGGGCAGCTCCTTGCCACAAGCCTTGGAGAAGGCGGCGACGACCTCGAGTACCGAGGTGCCGGTGCCGGTGCCCAGGTTAAAGATCTCGACGCCGGTCTTGCCGTTCATCCAATTAAGGGCGGCAACGTGACCAGAGGCCAGATCGCACACGTGGATGTAGTCGCGCACGCCGGTGCCGTCGGGGGTGGGGTAGTCGTTGCCAAAGACCTGAACGGCCTCGAGCTTGCCCACGGCAACCTGGGCGACATAGGGCACCAGGTTGTTGGGGATGCCCTTGGGGTCCTCGCCGATCAGGCCCGACGGATGAGCGCCAATGGGGTTGAAGTAACGGAGCAGCACGACGTCCCACTCGGGGTCGGCGGTGTGGACGTCCATAAGGATCTGCTCGATCATCCACTTGGTCCAACCATAGGGGTTGGTCGCGGGCTTCTTAGGATCCTCCTCGGTGACGGGCGGGTTGTCCGGGTCGCCGTAGACGGTCGAGGAGCTCGAGAAGATGATGGACTTGCAGCCATGGTTGCGCATGACGTCGATGAGCACCAGGGTGTTCTCGATGTTGTTGTGGTAGTACTCGACGGGCTTGCTCACCGACTCGCCGACGGCCTTAAAGCCGGCAAAGTGGATGACGCGGTCGATCTGATGGGTATCGAAGATCTTGTTCATCGCATCGCGGTCGAGCACGTTGGCCTCGTAGAAGGTGAGGTTCTTGGCGGCCTCGTCGCCCACGATGGTCTTGACGCGGTCGACGGCGACGGCGCTGGAGTTGGAGAGATCATCGACGATGACGACCTGGTAACCACCCTCGAGCAGCTGAACGACGGTGTGCGAGCCGATAAAGCCGGCGCCACCGGTAACGAGGACACAGGTGTCTTTGGGGTCGAGTGCTTTGGACATGTAGTCTCCTATCGAATCAGGAACACTTCTTCAGGGGAGTATAGCGCAGGCAGGGACGCCCAAATCGTGCGCTGTAGGAAAAGCAGAGGATTGTGCTAACGTACTCATAGAAGAGCTTGCGTACGCATAACCTGATCTTTGGCATTTGCTTACGAGCCGCTGACCTTGCAGTTTCCTGCCGTTCGTGGAAATCGTTGGGACGCGCCATATGTACGCTAATATGTATGAGTTGAGCGACATATAAATAAGCATGTAACGGAGTACATATGTCACCAAACAGCGATTCCATCCTTTCCCAGGGGCTCTCGCGCCGCACTGCCCTCAAGGCCCTGTTCGGCGCCGCTTCTGCGGCAGTTCTTTTTGGCCTGCCCGCTCGCGCCCATGCGGCGGAGGCTTCCAAAGAAACCACCGATAAACTGAATGCCGCCCAGGCCCAGCTCGACGAGGTTCAGGCCCAGCTCGACAGCATCGCAAATGAGTATGCGGCGCTGGCCAACAAGAATGCCCAGACCCTCAACGACATCGAGAATGTCCAGGGCAAGATTGACGACACGCAGGCCCAGATCGATGAAAAGAAGGCCGAGCTCAAGAAGAAGCGCAACGACCTTTCCGATCGCGTGGCCGCCAGCTACAAGTCCGGCGGCACGAACATCCTGTCGCTGCTGCTGGCCTCTGGCTCGTTTGAGGAACTCGTCGCCAACGCGCATTACGTTGAGAAGATCAACAAGAGCGACCGCGACGCCATCGAGGACATTCAGACCATCCAGGAAGAGCTCGATGCGCAAAAGACCGAGCTCGAGTCGCAGAAGGCCGACTTAGAGAAGCTCAAGGACCAGCAGACTGCCCAGATGCAGGACATGCAGGCCAAGCAGCAGGAAGTCCAGACGGTTCTGAACGGCCTCTCTGACGATGTCAAGGAGCTCATGGCTCAGCGTGATTCCGAGATTCTCGCTGCCGCCCAGGCCGAGGAGGCCGCTAGGAAGGCCGCCGCTGCCGCGGCCGCCGCGAACAAGAACAATTCCTACTCGGGTGGTTCGAGCTCGGGTGGCGGATCGTATGCGCCCGGAACTCCGCAGCAGAATGCCGGCTCGGGCAAGCAACAGGCCGTCGTCAACGCGTGCTACTCCACGCCTTCGCCGGGCCAGAACTGGTGCGCGGCGTGGGTTACCAATGTCTTCCGTAACGCCGGCGTTGGCTACTTTGGCGGTAACGCGTGCGATATGTTTAACGCCTGGTGCTATAGCTCCGACCGCTCGGCGCTGCAGGTGGGCATGATTGTTGCCGACTCATCGCATAGCGGCACCGGCATACCGGGCCTGATCTATGGCCACGTGGGCATCTACGTTGGCGGCGGCATCGTTATGAGTAACGAGGGCGCCATCACGTCGAGGTCGCTTGACTCGTTCATTGGGTTCTACGGCACTGGCTCTGGCGTGCGTTGGGGCTGGCTTGGCGGTATTGCGCTGTCGTAACTGCGGCTTGGTCCGGGACAGTCCGAGAGGCATAAGGTTGCCTGCTCGGGCAGTCCTGCTCGCACGGAGAGCACATTAAGTGCTCTCCGGCTCGTGCGGAACTCGCGATCAACCTTATGCCTCTCGGACTGTCCCGGCCCTCTCGGGTCCTGAGCGCGACACACCGGACTGGGTTATCTGAATGAATATGGTGAAGGCCCCTTTCGGGGCCTTCTTTTTATAAAAATTCGCCTACTCGGTGGACTTCGGGTTCTAGGTCTACGTCGAATTGGCCTTTGACGGTTGTTTGGATGTGGCGGATGAGTTCGTCAACGTCGGCGGCGGTGGCGTGGTCGGCGTTGACGATAAAACCGCAGTGCTTTTCGCTTACCTGCGCGCCGCCAACGGCGTGTCCTCGCAGGCCGGCGTCCATGATGAGCTTGCCGGCAAAGTAGCCCTCGGGGCGCTTGAAAGTGGAGCCGGCACTCGGCATGTCGAGCGGCTGCTTGTCCTCGCGGCGCTGGCGGTAGTCGTCCATGTCGGCCTTGATCATCGCGGCGTTGCCCGGAGCGAGATTGAAGGTGGCCGAAAGCACGATGAAGCCGTCGTCGGCGATGCGGCTCTTGCGATAGCCCAGGTTGAGCTCATCGACATCGAACTCAATGATATTGCCGCTGCCGCGGGTGCCGTCGTCGAGCTGGCGAGCGGGTTTGTAGACGCGCACGGACTCCAGCACATCGGCCATGCAGGCACCGTAGGCACCGGCGTTCATGTAGCAGGCGCCGCCGACCGATCCGGGGATGCCCGAGATGGGCTCCATGCCGGTGAGGCCGGCCTCGGCTGCCGCCGCGGCGACATCGGAAAGCAGCGCGCCGGCTGCCGCCGTGACGTGCGTGCCGTCGACGGTGATGTTGGAGAGACCTTCGCCCAGCGCTACGACGACGCCGCGGATGCCCTTGTCGCCGACGAGCAGGTCGGAGCCGTTGCCCACGATGGTGAGCGGCAGGTCGCAGCGATAGCAGGTATCGAGCGTGGCGACGAGGCCCTGCTCGGTATCGGGCGTGACAAAGACGTCGGCCGGGCCGCCGATCTTAAACGTGGTGTGCTCGCGCATGGGCTCGCTCATCAGTACGTTGTCCTCGCCGGCAACGCCAGCAAGCGCGCACAGCAGGTCCTCGTTAAAAAAATCGTTTTCGTGCATACTAATAGCCGCCTTTTGGTGGTCGTTGTCATCAATCGATTGCAATATACCCCACCCGGACGGATTTGGTGCGCTGGCGGCGATAAAACAGCCGTCTACCGGATTGGTAAAGTGTTTATCACCGAGGTAGAGGGTCGGTCGCTATACTTTCAAGAGATTGCGCGTAAACCTGGAAGGAGCGAGATGGCCAACAAAGTCACCCTCAAGCAGATCGCCCAGGAGGTGGGGCTTTCCCCCTCGTCGGTCTCGCTTGTTCTCAATAATCGGCCCTGTCGCATCTCGGAAGAAAACCGCAAGCTCATCAAGGAGGTCGCGGCGCGCAACCACTATGTCCCCAACCAGATTGCGCGTAGTCTGGTCATGCGCGAGTCGCGCACGCTGGGCCTTATCGTCCCTAACATCGAGAGCCGCTTTTTTGCCTCGCTCGCCGGTAGCCTGGAAAAGCGCTGCCGCGAGGACGGCTATGCGCTCTTCATTACCAGCTCGGGTGGAAGTGCCGACGACGATCTGGAGCTGCTGCGCCAGCTGGTAACGCGCGGCGTTGATGGCGTCTTCCTGGTCGTGGGCGACGAGTTCTCCGACGACCGCGCCCTGCGCGAAGAAGTCAGCCATCTGCCTATCCCTGCCGTGATGGTCGACCGTGCCATTGAGGGGCTCGAGTGCGACAAGGTGATGTTCGACCACGAGATGGGTGGCTACATGGCCACTCGCTATCTGATCGAGCAGGGCCACCGTCGCATTGCCTGCTTGGTTAACGCGCGCCGTTCCAATACGGGGCGTAAGCGACTTGCCGGCTATGAGCGCGCGCTGCGCGAGGTTGGCCTGCCTATCGACGCACGTTTGGAGTTTGAGAGCGAGTACTACATTCCGAGTGCCTACGAGGCCTCGGAGGCGGTGCTCGCAACTGATGCCACCGCTGTGTTCGCAAGTTCGGACAACATTGCCCTCGGTCTGCTCAAGCGCTTACACGAGATGGGGAAGAGCATTCCGGGCGACATTTCGGTGGTGAGTTACGACAACTCGGCCGCCGACGTTCTCTTTGAGCCGGCGCTGACCGCGATTGAGCAGGATCCAGGTATCCTCGCGGAGCATGCTTTTGGCTGCATGTCCAAGCGTCTTGCCGGTAGGGGCGGTAGACGTGCCGAAGAGGTCGTCCTGGAGCCGGCGCTTATCGTTAAGGGCAGCGTGCTCGATCTTACCGAATGTAGCTAAGCGTACTTGTTTGTTTGCATAGATTGCATGCGGAGTGTCCGCTATTTGCCGGCGGGGCCGGGGTGCCTGCCTTGTTTTGAGAAGTTCGCGGAGCCCACTTCTCAAAACAAGGCAGGCACCCCGGCCCTCGTCCGTGAACTCTTCCGCTGGGCGAGCCATAGACGCCGCGCACCGATAGGGTAAGGCGGCGGCTTGAAATTGGTGCTATATTCAGCTTGAGTTGTTTAATGCTAGTACGGGAGGCTGATATGGGGCTGTTCAAGAAGAAAAACCCGCAGGATGCCTTTGATCCCGATGTGTTTACCATCACGGATACGATTTTGGACCCGCCGCGGTTTACATTTTTGCCGGCTATCTACCAGGACGCCACGCGCCGCAAGTGGGCCGTGCATCAGCGCGGCGGCGAGCCGAAGATTTTTGACTATGCGGACGTGTTGCAGTGCGAAGTGGCCGAGGCGGGCGATCCGGAGGCCGAAGAAGCGGTCTCTAAACAGGAATTTGCCCAGCGTATCCTGGCAAATCCTGCCAAGGCGGCGAAAATAAACGCTGCCAAGCGTAATATGTGTCTTGGTATGGGCGTTGTTGTGGCGGTTCAGACGGGAAAAGACGAGGTTTCCAAATTAGAGATTCCCGTTATGACCGACGAAGTCAAACGCGATTCAAGTCTATATAAGTCGTATCGGAATGTCGCCGAGAAGATCAAGGCAGAATTTGATGCCATGGGAGGGCTGGCCTAATTTTGGCGGCATACGTTTCTGAATGAGGAGTCTGTGCAATGGCAGGCGAATCTTATGCAATTCCCCCCAAAGATCATGCTGTTGAGGGAATTCTTTGGTATATCCAGCACCATCAGCTTGCCGGCGGCGATCGCCTGCCGGCCGAGCGCGTGCTGTGCGAAGAGATTGGCGTTTCGCGTACGGCGTTGCGTGCCGGTATCACGCGGCTTATCTCGTGTGGAACGCTCGAGAGCCGTCGCGGATCGGGCACGTATGTGTGTCCTCCCAAGCCGCTGAACATCTTCCAGGAAACGTATAACTTTTCCGATGCTGTGCGGACTGCCGGCCTGCACCTCTCTTCTCGTCTGGTTTCCACCGGGACCATCGAGGCGGATGAGGCGCTTGCCGACAAGCTTGGGGTGGCTGTAGGCGCTCCCTTGCTCCGCATGCAGCGCGTTCGACTTATTGAGGGCGAGCCGGCGTCAATCGAGACCGCTCACGTTAACCTGTCCCTGTGCCCATCGCTTCCCGAGCACGATTTTGAGTGTGAGAGCCTTTACGATGTCTTGCTCAAAGAAGGTGGCGTGCGCGTTGAGCATGGACGTGAGCATATCTCCATCTCGCGTTTGAACGTCGAAGAGGCCGAGCTGCTCCAGCAAGAAGAGGGAACGCCGGTGTTCTATGAGAGCTCGATCGAATTTGATAAGGACATGCGTTTTGTGGAGCATTGCAAATCGGTGATTTTGCCCACAAAGTTCCGCTTTGCCGATAACGGCGAAGAGAACGGCATGAGGAGCGTGGCAGGTGAACAATGGCTGAAACAGTAGATGCCACCCCGGTTTATATGCGCATTCGACGCTGCATCGAGGAACGTATCGAGCGCGGTGCATATCCCACGGGTTCCATGATTCCGTCCGAAAAAGACCTCGCCGAGGAATTTGGTACGACACGCTTGACCATCCGAAGCGCTGTCGATGAGCTGGTTCGGCGCGGGCAGATTCGCCGTGTTCGGGGAAAAGGTGCCTTTGTGGCGCAGAAAGTACCTGCTTTTTTTGAACGCACGGTCGGTTTCCGTGAATCGGTCCGTGCTTCGGGCGGCGAGCCGTCCGTCCGTATTCTCGCGCGTTCCAAGCGTTATGCGGGGCCATATTACGCCGACCTGTTTGGCATCGCCGAGGACGACCTGCTCTATTCCGTTCGACGCCTGAACTGCATAAACGGTAGCCCCGTATCGATTGAGACGGCGCTGATTCCCTGCCTGCTGTTCCCAACCATCGAAGATATTGACGTGTCGGTCTTCAGTTTGTACGAGACCTATGAGATGCTGGGCCGAAAGCCAGTCATGGCACAGGAAAAGCTCGATATCGAAGCGCTGGGCGCACGAGATGCCGGCCTCCTTGGACTGGAACAGGGCGATCTTGTTTTGCTTTTGGAATGCGTGAGCTATGACGCGAGCGGTCAGGCTATCGAGTATGTAAAGTCCTTCAATCGTGGCGATACGGGCGGCTACATCTATACGTACTAGCTGGTATTTTGTGAATAAGGGGGTGCGGACAGAAAGTTGGACCGTGAAGCGGTCCGGACTGGAGGTTCGCATGTACAGCAGGGAGAAGGTCGAGCTCTTCCTCCTGGCGACGGAGGACGGCATGGGGCCGACCGCCGCCGCGAAGTTCGCGGGGGTCT